>JBEKCJ010000074.1:0-20968 GCA_050014935.1 Candidatus Korobacteraceae bacterium | reverse complement strand
AGGGAGTGCTGGATTTCGGGGGCACCTATCTGGCCAACTATGCCGGCTTTGGCATGGTCACCGATCTCCGCAATGAACTTTACGCCGCCACGCTGCGTCGCTCGATCGGCTTCTTTCAGAAGCACTCCACCGGCTCCCTGCTGTCGGCCATCGTCAACGACGTGGAGCGCGTGCAGTTCGCCATGTCCAGCGTGCTGGCCGAATTTCTGCAGCAATTTTTTACCTTCCTTTTCACCGCTATCGTAGTAGTGGGACTTGGCCGCCGGCTGACCTGGGTCTTGATTATTTTCGTGCCTTTCATCGTCCTGTCCGCCCGCCGGGTCGGAGACCGGGTCCGCACCACCACTCGCAAAGGGCAGGACAAGCTCGCCGAAATCCATAACCTGCTGCACGAAACCATCACCGGCATCCGCATTGTGAAGGCCTTCTGCATGGAAGCCTGGGAGATGCGACGCTTCCGTGAGGCAGCGCGGCGTCTGTTCAAAGCCAATCTGCGCACCATCAGCGCCTTCGCCATCAACTCGCCAATGATGGATATCTTCGGGGCCATCGCCATTGCGCTGCTGATCCTGCTTGGCCGTGAGTACATCAAGCATGGCTACTTGAGCGAGGGTTTCTTCATCGCCTTCATCATTGCGGTGTTTAAGCTCTACGAGCCGGTGCGGAAGTTCGGGCAGTTCAACAACAACTTCCAGCAGGCCCTTGGCGCCTCCGAGCAGATATTCAAGTTCGTCGACGCGCAGGACGAAGTTCGCCAGAAACCCGACGCGATCACACTTCCTCCGTTCCACAGCGGCATTCGCTTCGAGCACGTCCACTTTATCTATTCCAAAGCCGAAGACGAGCGCGAGGTCTTGCGCGACATCAACCTGGAAATAACTCCCGGCGAAGTTGTCGCCATCGTCGGCTCCAGCGGCTCTGGCAAAACCACCCTGGTTCACCTGCTGCCGCGCTTCTTCGACGTGAGCCGCGGCCGCTTGCTCATTGATGGTCATGATGTTCGCGATCTCACCGTGGGATCGCTGCGCTCGCAGATCGCCATCGTCACCCAGGACACTATCCTGTTCAACGACACCGTACGGAACAACATTGCCTATGGACAGCCGCAGGTTTCGCAGCAGGCTGTGGAAGATGCCGCCCGTGCCGCGCTGGCCCACGACTTTGTTATGGCCCTGCCCAATGGGTATGATTCCGTGATCGGCGAGCGTGGTTTGCGGCTGAGCGGCGGCGAGCGGCAACGCCTCTCCATCGCACGTGCCATCCTTAAGAACGCTCCCATCCTGGTGCTGGACGAAGCGACATCGGCGCTCGACACCGAGAGTGAATCGCTGGTGCAGTCCGCGTTGCAGAACCTGATGGCCGGACGCACCGTTTTCGTCATCGCCCACCGGCTCTCCACTGTGCGCCGCGCCGACCGCATCCTGGTGCTGGAGAACGGGACCATTACCGATGAGGGCTCGCATGAGTGTCTGATGGGGCGTACCGGCACTTATCGCCGCTTGTATGATTTGCAGTTCGAGGACATCGAGACAACTTCAGGGACGGGGTAAAGTGTCTTGATGAGAACTTAAGGTTGCGTTTCGGCAGTGGAACAGGAAGCCCGAAAATCGAGCGCCATAGGCGCGAAATAGTCTAGCCCAGCACGGAGCCGGAGGCGGAGTGCTGGGTAGAGTGGAAAAATTCACCGGGTCCCGTTAGGGACGGCACAGTTCTCACGCACACACTAAAGGGCGTCGCTATGAACATCCGCTCCATGACGGGTTATGCACAGGTGAAGGTCACCGTCGACGATCTGCTCGCCTTGACTCTTAGCCTGAAATCGGTGAACCACCGCTTCCTCGATCTCCATTTACGCCTGCCCGGCGAACTCGATCCGGTGGAGATCAAGGTGCGCCGGGTGCTGAAGGAGCGCCTCCACCGCGGCCATATCGAGGTCACGATCAGCCTGGAGCGCAGCGGCGGTGCCCCCTTCGCCGTTAATCGCGATCTTGTCGGCGGATATTTGCGGACCTTCCGAGAGGTAGCCGAGGAGTTCGGAGTCAGCGCCGAACCGGATCTCAACGCGGTCCTCAAGTTGCCCGGCGCCCTGAACGCCGCCGAAGACGGCGACGCCATGGGGGCTCTGGAACAACAAGTGACAGCGGCGCTGGAAGAGTGTATTGCCCGCCTGAATCACATGCGCGAAGAAGAAGGCCGGGGAGCGGTTGCCGAACTGCGCAACCGTATGACTCACTTGTCCACCGCAACCCATGAGGTCGATCTTCTGCGCGGACGCGTCTTGAAGGCCTACCAGGACAAGTTGCACGGCCGCATGCAGGAGCTGTTAGGCTCACATGTCGATCACGATCGCATTCTGCAAGAGGCTGCCATGCTCGCCGAGCGCAGCGACATTCAGGAAGAAATCGTGCGGATGAAAAACCACATCCAGCATTTTCTTTCGCTGCTGGATGCTGGAGGCGAAGTCGGCAAGAAGCTGGATTTCCTGCTGCAGGAGATGAACCGCGAAGCCAACACGCTGATGTCGAAGACCACGGGCGTGGCCGGCGAAGCGTTGCGTATCACCGAGTTGGGCCTGTCCATGAAGTCGGAAATCGAGAAGGCCCGCGAGCAGATACAGAACCTGGAATGAGCGGAATCATCTTCATTATTTCGGCGCCCTCCGGCTCGGGCAAATCCACGCTCACCAGTGAGCTGCGCCGTATTGTGCCCGACCTGGAATTCTCCATCAGCTATACCACCCGTCCGCCGCGGGGCAGCGAGCAGTCAGGCCGCGAATACTTTTTTATCAGCCGCGAAGAATTCGAGCGCATGATTCGCGAAGACGAGTTCCTGGAGTGGGCTGAGGTCTTTGACAACTATTACGGAACCGCCAGGCGCTTTCTGCTGGAAGCGGCGGCGCGCGGTCACGATCTGCTGCTCGACATTGACGTGCAAGGCGCAGCCCAGACCAAACGCCAGGCCCCTGAGGCGATAAGTATTTTTGTGCTGCCGCCGTCCCGCCAGGAACTTGAGCGCCGGCTGCGTCGCCGCGCCGAGGCGGACGACGATCTGCAACGAAAACTGATGGGGGACGGGGCGCGGCTCTTCAATACTGAAGCCATCATCCAGCGCCGCTTGCAGACGGCCTCGCGGGAGATTGAGAATTTCGGCCGGTACGATTATATTTTGGTAAACGATCGGCTGGAGGAATCCATCGATATCCTCAAGTCAATCGTTGAAGCCGAGCGTCTGAAACGCTCCCATGCAGGTTTAACTTCAAAGGACCAACTGGTGCTTGCGGTTGCGGATCGCGCCCTGCGGCTGCCGATGATGCCACAGGTCGAATCGATTTTGGCAACCTTCGATCTTTCTCGCTTTCCCGCGGTTACGGAGTGACGCATGAAACTGATTGAAGGCTTCGATAGCAATTATCGTTATGTGCTGGTGGCGGCTCGTCGCGCCCGCCAGATCCAGAATGGCGCTCGCCCGGTTGTCGAGCCCAACTCTCGCAAGCCCTGCCGCATCGCGGAAGAAGAGATCCAGGCTGGCAGAGTGAAGTGGGAGATCCCGGCCGCCACGGCTGCAAGCGCAATGGAAGCCAGCGAAATGCAGGACGGCCCAGTGGGCGGCGACGCCGACGACTAGAGAAACCATGAAAATCGCCTTGGGTGTCAGCGGCGGCATCGCCGCCTATAAAGCCGCCGAAATCGTTCGCCACTTGCAGGAACGCGGTCTCCACGTGCAGGTCATCATGACCTCTGCCGCCCAGGAGTTCGTGCGCCCTCTCACCTTCGCTGCGCTCTCCGGAGAAAAAGTCATCACCAGTATGTTCGGGGCGTCGGCTGAAGAACCCAATCTCGACTCGGCGGTCGAACATATCTCTGTTGCCCAGTCGATCGACTGCCTGCTGGTCGCGCCGGCTACCGCCGACGTAATTGCCAAGTTCGCCCAGGGCATTGCCAACGACTTCCTCAGCACGCTGTATCTCGCAACCACCGCGCCAGTAATCATCGCGCCAGCCATGAATGTAAATATGTGGCAGCATCCTGCGACACAGGCGAACCTGGAGATCCTGCGACGTCGCGGCGTCCACATTGTCGAACCGGACAGCGGCTATCTTGCCTGCGGCATGGTCGGTGAGGGACGCCTTGCCGACCCGGAAGAAATCGTCGCGGCTACGCTCCAGCGCCTCGGCATCGCGCAGGATCTTGCCGGCGACAGGGTGCTCATCACTGCCGGCCCGACGCACGAGCCGATTGACCCCGTTCGCTACCTCGGCAACCGCTCCAGCGGCAAGATGGGATATGCGCTTGCCGAGGCGGCGTTGCGGCGCGGCGCCAAGGTCATCCTGGTGAGCGGCCCGACGGCCTTGCAGCCGCCAACTGCTGCCGAGACCATCTTCGTCGAAACCGCGCAGCAGATGCGCACCGCGGTCCTCGATCGCTGGGAGCAAGCCGGCTTCATCATCATGGCCGCCGCCGTTGCCGACTACCACGTCAAGAACGCCGTGGCCGAGAAGATCAAGCGCAACGGCCCTATGGAACTGCGCCTTGAGCCTAATCCCGATATCCTTGCCGATCTTGGCAGCCTGCGCCAGGCGGCGGGAAAGACTTCGCCCATGCTGATCGGCTTCGCCGCCGAGACCGAGAACCTGCTGGAAAACGCCCGCGCAAAGCTAAGCAGGAAGCACGTCGATGCCATCGTGTTAAACGACGTTTCGCGCCCCGATATCGGCTTCAACTCTGATCGCAACGAAGTGACCATCGTCACCTCTGGCGATACCATCCTCATACCTGAAGCCAGCAAGATGGACGTAGCTCAGAAGATCCTCGACGCAGCTCTCCGCCTCCGCCAGCAGCAGGCGGCCACTGTCACTGTATCCGGCGGCAAAACCTCCGCGAAGTGATGGCGGCTTACAGATGCCACTGCGGAAGTCTCGCGCAGCGAGACGGAAGGTGATGGCCCCGCCCTTCAGGGCGGGATACACGCGCAACAGCACTCCGGGTTCCCCGGGGACGGCACCCTCGGAAGCACCCCTTAAGCAGCACGCTCGTCGTAGACTACAATCTCCACACATGCCTGTTGATCGCAATGCCGTCCGCGACCGCCTCCAGTTTTACCGTGAACTCGGCATCGGCCCGCTTTATCGTCGCGAGGCTGGCAACGTCCCGCTTCACGAATCAGCCACACTGGGGGAGACTCAGGTCGAAATCGCGGAAAGTCTGGCGGTTTCTTCGCCGGTCGAGGCGACTCGAGCTCGCGACGCGCTGTTGCGCATCATCATCGACGACATCGGTCCCAACTGCCAGCGCTGCAAGTTGGCCAAACTTGGCCGCAAGCAGATCGTCTTTGGCACGGGAGATCCGCACGCTGAGCTGATGTTTATCGGCGAAGGCCCTGGCGCTGACGAAGACGCGCAAGGATTGCCTTTCGTCGGCCGCGCCGGACAACTGCTGAACAACATGATCGCCGCCATGGGCCTTAAGCGCGAGCAGGTGTACATCGCCAACATTGTGAAGTGCCGCCCGCCTGGCAATCGCACGCCCGAGCGCGATGAGTGCGATACGTGCTCGCCGTTCCTGATGCGGCAGATTCAAGTCATCCGGCCAAAGGTGATCGTCGCGCTGGGCGCAACCGCGGCCAAAAACCTGCTCGGCGTCAATGATTCGATGGCCTCGATGCGCGGACGCTTCTACGACTTCTCTCCGCCACGGACGCTCACCGGCACCGGCGAGCCCCTGGAGTGCAAACTCGCGGTAACCTACCATCCTGCGTTTCTGCTGCGCGATCCTCGGCAGAAGAAAGAAACCTGGAAGGACTTGCAGATGGTGATGGGCTACCTCGGCCTGACCCCGCCGCAACGCCCACCCGAGGCTGGCTAGGCTTCAAATGCCGCAATTCTGCGATGTGGCCGTGCCAGTCCCGCTCGACGCCACTTTCACCTACCGCATTCCCGAGAACTCTCCTGAGCCCGTGATTGGCGGTCGCGTCATTGTTCCCTTCCGCGAGCAACGGCTGTGCGGCATCGTCACCGAACTGCATGATCGCGAGCCGGAGTTCACTACTCGCCGCCTGAGCCAGGTCCTCGACTCCGCGCCTGCGCTCACCCAGGAACTGATGCAACTCGGCCGCTGGATCGCGCAGTATTACATCGCGCCTGTCGGCGAAGTCTTCCGCACCATGCTGCCGCTCTCGGCCGAGTTCCGCCGCGTGCTGGGCTATCGCATCACGGACAAGGGAATCGACGCACTGCACGCAGCTTCCACCACCGGATCTTCCCTGCGCACGCGCAAAGAACCAGAGCACCAGATGCTGGAGTACGCCGTCCTTAATCGGCTCGGCGACGGCGAAATCGTCCGCGAAGCGACCTTGCGTTCCACGTCAGGAGCGTCGCGCGCCGTGCTGCAAACCTTGCTGCGCAAGAAATGGATCGCGCGCGAGGACCTCAGCGACGTTCGCGACGCCAGCCGCACAGTGCAGATCGCAACCTTGAAGCAGGTCGAAGGCAAACTCAACGCCAATCAGCAGGCTATCGTCGATTACCTGCGCCAGCAGGAGGGCGAGCGTGCGTCGGTCGAAGCTTTGCGCGAACTGGCCGTACCCCGTACGACGCTGCATACTCTGGTGCGCCGCGGCATCGTCGAGCTGAGCGAAGAGCCGGCTGGCTTTCACATATCCGGCATGAAACCCCGCAAGCTGGAATTTCTCTTTACTCCCGCGCAGAAATCGGCACTGGCGACGATCATAGACTCGGTCGACCAGCGCAAGTTCCTACCCATGCTGTTGCATGGCGTGACCGGCTCGGGCAAGACCGCTGTCTACCTGTCGGCCATGCAGTCAGTCCTTGCGAAGAGCCGGTCAGCCATTCTTCTGGTGCCGGAAATAGGCCTCACTCCCGCCATGGCAGCCGATTTACATCAAATCTTCGGCGATGAGGTCGCCATCCTCCATTCCGCGCTCAGCGACGACGAGCGTGCTGAGCAGTGGAAGCGCATCCGCAGCGGCGAGTCTCACATTGTGGTAGGAACGCGATCGGCGGTTTTCGCCCCCGTTTCCGATCTCGCGCTCATTGTGGTGGATGAGGAACACGACCACTCCTACAAACAGGAAGAGATGCCGCGCTACCACGCCCGCGACGTGGCCGTCATGCGAGCCAAAATGTGTAACGCTGCCGTCGTCCTGGGCTCCGCAACCCCCTCGCTGGAGACGTACCACAACGGGGTACGCGGCAAGTATCGCCTGCTGGAGTTGCCCGAACGCATCGAGAGACGGCCGCTGCCGGAGGTGGAGATCCTCGACATGCGTGAGGAGTTCCAACGCTCGAAGAAAGACGAGGTGCTGTCCCGCAAGCTGGTGGAGGAGATCGGCGAGCGCCTGGCGCGCCACGAACAAGTGATGGTGCTGCTCAACCGGCGCGGTTACTCCGCTTTCGTGCTCTGCCGCGAGTGCGGCGAGTCGGTGCACTGCAAGAACTGCGCTATTTCCATGACGTATCACAAGCGTGAGCATCGCCTGGTCTGCCATTATTGCGGCTACATGCGGCCTGCTCCAAAGACCTGCCCCAAGTGCGGCAGCGAGTTTGTGCAGTATCTCGGTACCGGGTCGGAAAAACTGGAGCACATATTGCACGGTCTTTTCCCGCAGGCACGGATTGCGCGCCTGGACCGCGATACGGTCCGCGGACGCGACGACTTCGAGCGCATGCTGAGCGCGCTGCACGCGGGCGAGATCGATCTGCTGGTCGGGACCCAGATGATTGCCAAGGGCCACGATGTCGCCAACGTCACGCTGGTTGGGGTGGTTGCGTCGGATGCCGCGCTGAGCTTCCCCGACTTTCGCGCTGCCGAACGCACATTCCAACTGCTAACCCAGGTGGCAGGGCGAGCGGGACGTGGCGACGCGCCGGGCAAGGTGGTGCTGCAAACCTTTTTCCCCGATCACTACGCTATCCAGTTCGCCGCCGCGCACGACTATCGCGGCTTCTACGAGAAAGAGATCCGCTTTCGCAGTTGGATGCACTATCCTCCATTTAGTGCCGTCAGCAACGTGCTGGTGCGCAGCCCAAAGCTCGACGAGGCCTTAGCCTGGTCCGGAGTTCTGGGCAAGTGGTTTGAGAACACACGCGTGGAAGGTGTGCGCGTAATGGGCCCGGCCGCGGCGGCCATCGTGCGGCTCAAGACCGAGTACCGTTACCACTTTCTGCTGAAATCGGCCAGTCGAGAGCGCATGAACGAGGTGCTGCGCGCCATGCTCGAACACGCCGACAAACAGAAAATTCTCCGCAATCATGTTGTGGTGGATGTGGATGCGCTGTCGTTGATCTGAGCTACGAGCTTCGAGCCACGAGCCACTCGTTAAAACCACGCCGGGATAAACTCGCCGACGGGAGCAGAGCGGTAGCCAGTTTTCTACAGAAACCGGACGATATTGTATCGGAGGCCGCGTGTAGCTCTTCGCTCGCAGCTCGTGGCTGTGTTATCCCTTCCACGCTCCCAGCGCCTTGCGCACCAGCACCAACTGGCCGATGTGGTAGGCGTTGTGGTCGGCGATCAGCAGCGCCTGACGTAGAAGCGTCTGGCCTGAGCCGTGAGGAAGCGGCGCGAACAGGTCATGCTTAGGATCGCTGATCAGCTTGCGCATCGCTTCCAGATCCTCCCGGATTGAGCTGACGCTCTTCTCCCACGCCGCCTCATTGGGTGGAGCAGCTTTCTTCGGCCAGTAGCCTTCCGGCCATTCAGGTGACTTGTGCTTTGCATCGCGGCTGAATTCCAGGATGTCCCACAATGCGATTCGCATGTGCTCCAGCAACTGCCAAGCGGAATAGGGCAATCCCTCCGGTACTCTCCCGCGCAATTCCGCGGGAAGACCGGAAACTGCCGCTGATAAGTCGGCGTGCGCCTCGTTCCAATCCATCACCTTCGCAACTTGTTCGCGAAGTTGCTTGTCGTGTTCCATAAAGCCTCATCTGAGTTTGATTAACAGGTATGGATGTAAGATTGGGCGGGGCGGATGTAGTCTCCGCAAAAATTCTGGACTACGCAGTCGCTGATGAGAAATAGCGGCTCAACAGACGAAGCGCACAAACGCGGATTCGTCCGTAGGTCCTAACCGCCATTTCGCCGCCGTTGACGCAAGACGCTGGCCGCATCGGGATTCACCAGTACCGTGAAACCATTGCGATAACGGCTGGGATCTACATCCACCAAGGTCGCCCGCTCGCCTTCGATGCATCCGCCCAGCACGCGGCCCAAACTCAACAGCGAACGGCTGCCGCAGACTTCACAGGTCTCACCACCGCTATTGCTGATGATCTCGCAGTCTGCACAGAGAACGGCTTCCAGAAGGGCAACCGAATTCAGGAGTGGATCCCATTTTCGACTCTCATCCATAGCTAAGACTCTTTACTTAAGCTAGCCGTCTTAGGCCGAGCGGGAAAGTACCTAGTTGTGGAAGGAAGCAGGAAAGTAACGGGTCATGGCACAAGAGTGGCGGTGTCAACGCAATCGGGAAATTCGCGTCCGTCCCGGCAAATCAACTGTCAGGAGCTACGAAACATCCGCGCTGGCGGCGGGTGGAAGCAGCTGGTGGTTCAGTGCGAACAACGCAAGCTCCAGGCGATTCCCAACTCCAATTTTGTTGAAAATGTTTGTCAAATGGCGTTTGACCGTCTCCTCGCTGATGCCGAACGTCTCGGCAATGTGCTTGTTGGTCGAGCCTTCCGTAATCAGCGTGACAACCTCCAACTCGCGCGCCGTAAGGCCGAAGGTCTTGCGCGGCGGTGGAGCGGTTTGCGCCGCCAGATCGCGCAGCACCTGCACCAGGTTCTGGACGGGCCGGCCATCCAGCCAGTATTGCCCTTGCATCACCGCCCGGACGCAGGCCGAGAGATGGGCCACCACAGCATCTTTCAGCACCACTCCGCGGGCCCCCAGTTGCAGTGCCTCCAGAATCTGGCGCTTCTCCACGTTACCGCTCAGGACGATAGTACGCGTTCCGCCATTGTCGCCGGTCAACTCGCGCAAGGCGTCCATGCCAGGCATCTTAGGCATGGCCAGATCAAGCAAAAGAATGTCTGGCCGGAGCGTACGCACCATATGCAGCGCTTCCATGCCGTCCTTGGCTTCAGCCACCACTTTCATCTGGGGGTCAGCCAACAGCATGTTTCGCAGACCGATTCGAACCACTGGATGATCATCAGCAATCAGGATCCGAATTGCAGGCGCCGCCATCTTGTTTCCTTTTTGAGGGATGGTCTTCATATAGGCTATTTAGGCTGCTGACCCCTCGGCCGGAAGCGCCACCGAACCAAGCTCCTTGGTCAATTCGTCCTCTACAGCCTTAAGCGCTTGTATTACCTGGTCCAGCGCCGGTTCTGCTGCCTCCAGATCGGAATCGCGTCCCATCTGCTCCAATCTCCCGCAGCATTGCGCTAAAGTTCTGGCTCCGATCATCAGACTGCTGCCCTTCAGGTAGTGGGCCCGCTCGCGGACCTCCGTTGCATCTCGTTGAGCCAGCGCCTTTTGAAGCTTAGCCACAGTGGATCTCGCTTCGGCGACATACTCCCGGCACAGCTCGGCGAGTATTGCCGGATCGGCCGCGGTTGCTTGCCGCAGGCGGTCGAAGATCTCCCGCGCTATGACTACGTCACCCACTAGGTTCTTAGTTGTTACCCCACCACGGTTTCTGCTATCCACAATAGGTAATCCTTCTGCGCGCTGGCGTCAAGAAGGGAATGCTGGCGCTGAGGAATATTCCCAATGAATCGCCGGGAGGTCGATTCGCTCCCTGGCTGTCTCATGGCAATGCGGCGGCGATCAGAAGCGGGAAAAATCGGGTGTACGCTTCTCCAGGAATGCGCTCAACGCTTCCTTAGTTTCGGGTGACTCCAGCCGCTCAGCGATCACCTCCACTTCCTCCCTCAAAGCTCGCTCCACCTCCGATCGAAAGCTGCGCTTCATCAACTCCTTGCACGCCAACAACGCCCCGGCGGGCTTTGCCGCCAATTGCTGGGCAATGGCGTAGGCAGTCGCCAGCAACTCGGGGCGCAGTAGTACTCTGTTCACCAGCCCCATCTCGTAGGCACGTTGCGCCGTCAAAGGCGCTCCCAGCATGAACAACTCCGCTGCCCGCTGCCGCCCGATCAGCAACGGCAACAGCACCGTCGAGGCAGCCTCCGGAACGATGCCAAGGTTGATGAAAGGCATGACGAATCTCGTGTCCTCGGCCGCATATACCAAGTCGCAAAGCAACAGGATCGTAGTGCCCACCCCGACGGCCAATCCGTGCACGGCGGCAACAATGGGCTTCCGGGCCCCGGCCACAGCACGGATAAAGCGGACCGCCGGCGGCACCGCCTGTCCTTTCCACGGCTTCCGCATGAAATCTTCCAGGTCGTTGCCCGCGGTGAAAGCATCGCCTTTAGCGTGCAGCAGTATCACGCGAACAGTGGGGTCACCCTCAGCCTGGTCCACGGCATTCGCCAGCGCATCGTACATCTCCGCCGTCAGGGCATTCTTTTTCTCGGGACGATTGATGGCGATGCTCATCACAGCCCCAGTGCGTTCGACCTCTATCTGACCCATGGCTCAACCTTCATTCGGAGTAGTAATTGCTTGCGCTGACAAGTTAGAACAGCCCCGTGCGCTTCGGCAAGGACGACAAAACTCTCACCTCGAACGTTTGCATCGCCGCTTGCACCCCATACAATGGTTCTGGAATCCAATTACCCGTTGTTCATTCCATGCTCCGCTTGGAATTCCGCAAGGAGATCGTCATGTCCGCAAAGATTCCCGAGAATTATCTTGACCTCTTCCACAAGAAAGCTTTTGGCAGCTTTACCACTCTCATGCCCGATGGCAGTCCCCAGACGACGCCAGTTTGGGTGGATTACGCTGACGGCAAAGTATTGGTGAACTCCGCGCTGGGCCGCCAGAAAGACAAGAACCTGCGTCGCGATCCGCGCGTGGCCATCACCCTGATCGATCCCGACAATCCGTACCGCTATCTGGAAGTGCGCGGCAAGGTCAGCGAGATCACGCAAGACGGCGCCGATAAGTTGATTGACAAGCTGGCCAAAAAGTATCTGGATAAGGACAAGTACCCGTTCGCGCAGCCCGGCGAGCAGCGCGTCATCTACAAGATCGATCCGGAGCACGTCAGCCCGCACGGGTAGGGCAAGCCGATCCTGCGCCTTCCAAGGAGACCACGGTGACGAATTCGGGAGACGGGGCTTAGTGCGTTAACAATCAGTAAGCCTTCTGGTCGTCGTGCACGAAGCGATGCGGACGGGAATGTTTGCCCGAGCGTCTATCCCGTCCCGCTTTGCGGGACGACTCAGTTTAGCCCAGGACGAAGTCCTGGGTACGCTGCATTTATCGATATGTGAGCCGGCTTTAGCCGGCGACACGCGCTGGCCGCCGTCATGACTCGCGGTGTTCCTCTGCATCCCGCACGAACCCATAGGGGCAATGCCGGCAGCCTGACTCACAGCAATATCCGCGCCTGCTCAGATACTCCGCGGTGAAGACCATGAAGCCGTTTTCCATGTAATAGTCGGTCCCCTCGACTAACTTCTCGGACATCATTGCCCCGCCGCTTCCCGCAATACGGAGATGCGGCCTTCCGCGTCAACGGCAACGCCATCACGGAAACTGACATACTTTCCAGAAATCGCAGCCACTCTCTCGCCCGGAACAATGAAGCCCACGAGGTTCAGGGGATCGGCAGCCGAAACCGTAACCGTCTCGCCGCTTGCGGGGAAATTACGCATGGCGCGCACGGATTCAACCGCCTCGGGCAGCGCAAACTGTTCGCCCAGAAATCCGCTGACAAAGCGCCCGCCGCGGACCTCGGCACGATCTTCCAGGCGACGGAAGGCGATCAGCAACTCGCGCCACTTCGGCAAGTTAGACTCCCGCGCCAGCATCTCGCGAAAGACCACACCATATCGCCGCAACAACATCCAACAAGTCGCCTCGGCGCGAATCGTGTGGTCCGAATTCTCCGCGCCATACAAGAGCGACCAGCGTCCAGGCGTGTGCCGTGGCCTCGCCGCTTTCGCCGATCCCGGTCCCAGACGGCGTTTCGGATTGATGAGCGAACGCAGATTGTCGAAGCCGTCGGCGGTCACCATTCCGGCAGCCACCAGCTCCCACAGCGCAGTCTCAATCTCCGCCTTCAGCTTGCCGGTGCCGCGCACGATGTCGGCAAAGAACGACGCACCGCGGCGGCGCAGAAATTCCAGCACGCCATGCGCTCCCGGGCTCAGAACCCGTTCGTAGCTTTGCTCATCGTCACTAAGACGTGGCTGCATCCAATCCGCTTCTTCGCGGACGAAGAACGTGATCGGCGCAACACTGGTTGGCACAACTCGCCGCCGGCCTTCGCCGGAATCCTCCAGCGTCGCCGGATGCGGCGACAGTCGGCCCCAGCCGACCGCGCCGGTCAGGCAAAGCTGATCCAGCACAGCCGGATCGTACTCGTTCACACGTCGCGCCAGGACCTGCTTCTCCCAGGCATTGGCCGGAATTTCGAAACCTTGCAACTGGCGCAGCGCCTGTAGCAATCCACGCTCACCGCTCAACTGCGACTGCGGAGCGAGGTGCTGCCAACGCAGCAGCCATCGCATGAACTGCGCTGCCGTGACCGGTTCGACCTGCTTGCGCAAGGTCGCGACGGTGAGGTGATGGATACGCGCCAGCAGGCGCCGCTCGCACCACTCAACGTGGTCGCCTACAACCTGTCCGGTGAAATTCCCGCGCAGGATTGTTCCCGACGTTTCCAAGCGCAGCAGAGCCTTTTCGACATCTCCAGCGCTGACCCCCAGCCAGTACGCCAGCGCGCTGGAGGTTATAGGACCCGCGTGCATCATCCAGCCGGTGATCATGGCGAGGACGGCATCGTCACGCGATGTGGTGGTCGATGGCAGGTCCGGAGGGGTGACGTCAAACTTTGCCTCCGGAAAGATCAGCGCGAAATCTTTCGTGCGCTCGGAGGCTACGAGGTATCTACGTTCTCCCACCTGTGCCCGCACTACGCGCCAACCTTCCAGCAGCTCCGCGGCCAGCGGCATCCAGCTTGTCGCCGCCTGCTGCCAATCTTCGTCAGCGATTTCCAACGGCAGTGCGACCAGCGTCTGAAGCGTGTCGTGCAATTCGTCGCTGTCGCGAACATCGGGCCTCGCCTCTTCGCGCACCAGCGCAATGGCCTGCTGGTCGAGTCTGCCGACCTCGTTCAGCACCGCCTCTGGCAACATGCGCCGCATCTGCACGGCACGCGCGCGGCGCTCTTCCAGCGGAGCATCGTCAAGGAAGGCGTAGGGATTGGCATTCAGGATCTCGTGCGAGAACTGCGACGGCACGGGCGTATCAACCGCGAGGCAGCGAATGGCGCCGCTGCGGATGCCGTCCAGCACGCGCCGCAAGCCGTCAATGTCCATCGCCTCGGTGAGAACGTCCTTCATCACCTCCTGCACCAGCGGGTGATCGGGAATCTTGATATCACCCTCAATGTTCTCCTGGCAGGCGGCCACGTCGGGGAAAACCGACGCGAGAAGATCGTCGCTGCGGATGCGTTGAATCTGCGGTGGGACTTTCTTGCCGCCCTGGAAGCGCAGCAACGCCAGCGACCGGTTGGCGTCCCAGCGCCAGCGCGTAGCGAAGATGGGCGAGGCCAGCGCTGCCTGCTCCAGAATCTCCTGCACCGTTTCCGTTTGCAGATAATGGAAGACATCGCTCAGCGGAAAGCTGTGCTGCTCGGCGAGCGCGATGTTCAGGCCGTTGTCCGTTGCAGCAGCCTGCAATTCAAAGTTGAAGGACCGGCAGAAGCGCTTGCGCAGCGCCAGTCCCCAGGCCTTGTTGATGCGTCCGCCGAAGGGCGCATGGATGATCAGCTGCATCCCGCCGCCCTCGTCGAAGAAGCGTTCGGCGATGATGGTCTGCTGCGTGGGCACTTCGCCCAGCACCGCTCGGCCGGTGATGATGTATTCAATGATCTGCTCCGCACCTGAGTCATCGAGGCCGCATTCCTCCTTTAGCCATGCGCTGGCGTTTTGCACCTCGGGGCTCGATTCGAGTCCGCGGAGGCGAATGCGCGGAGTGTTCGGGTAGAGCGGCGCTTCAGCGTCGCGTTCAGCGAGACCATTTTTTCCTTGAGCAGGCTTTAGCCTGCGGGACAATTCCCCGTCAGAAGCAGAAGTGTCGCCGGCTGAAGCCGGCTCGGAGGCTAAAAATGGCTGGCTGGACGCGGACCTGAAAGGCCGCTCTACCCGAACATTGTCACGAACAGCAGGTCGCTTTGGTTGGGGCCAGTTTTCTTCGGCGTCCGGATTGGCCGGAACCGGCAACGGCGCGGTGTTCGGCAGCAACGCGCTGATGTGCTCGCGTAGTTCGCCAACGTGAAGCGACAGCTCGTCGGTTCGCGCCGGGGCCTCGCCACGCCAAAACGGAATGGTCGGTGCAGCGCCGTGTGCATCCTCCACCAGAACGCGCCCCGTATTGGACGAGACGCGACGAATACGCCACGAGGTGTTGCCCAGCAGCATGATGTCGCCGGCGTTGCTCTCGATGGCGAAATCTTCGTCGAGGGTGCCCACAACGATTTCCTCCGGCTGAGCGACGACGGTAAACAGCGCTGTGTCAGGAATCGCTCCGCCGCTGGTAATCGCAGCCAGACGCGCTCCACGGCGTCCGCGCAGTCGCCGGTTCACCATGTCGCGAAAGAGGTACGAGCCATAGCGGCCACGCTTGGCCGCGATTCCTTGCGACAGCATCTCCAGTATGCGGTCGTAGTCCTCACGCTTCAGATCGCGGTAGGGATAGGCGCGGCGCACGCAGGCAAAGAGTGCATCTTCGTCCCAATCCTCGCAACTGCACATGGCAACGATCTGCTGCGCCAGGATGTCGAGTGGAGACGCGGGAATGTGCAGCACATCAAGATCGCCTTGCCGGATGGCCCGTACCGTGGCTGCGCACTCCAGCAAGTCGTCGCGCGTAGTGGCAAACAGACGGCCCTTGGGAATCGCTCCACGCCAGTGACCGGCGCGGCCCACGCGTTGTAGAGCAACGGCGATCGAGCGCGGCGAGTTGATCTGGCAGACAAGATCGACGGTGCCGATGTCGATACCCAGTTCGAGCGACGCCGTCGCAACCAGGGCGCGAATCTCGCCGTTCTTCAGCTTGCGCTCGGCGTTGAGCCTGAGCTTACGCGCGAGGCTGCCGTGATGGGCCGCAACCATGTCTTCGCCGATGCGCTCGCCCAGATGCAGCGCCACGCGCTCGGCCAGCCGTCGCGTGTTGACGAAGACCAGTGTCGAGCGATGTTGCAACGCCAACTCGGCGAGGCGGTCGTAGATCTCGCCCCACATCTCGTTGCTGGCGATAGGGCCAAGCTCGGAAGGCGGAACTTCGACGGCGAGATCGAGCGTGCGGCGATGGCCGATGTTCACGATGGCGGGAGCCGAACGATCCGCACCGGTGAGGAAGTGCGCGACTTCTTCGATTGGCTTCTGTGTGGCCGACAATCCAATGCGCGTTGGCCGATCAGCGAGCAGATCGAGACGTTCGAGCGAAAGCGTGAGGTGTGCACCGCGCTTGTCGTCGGCGACGGCGTGGATTTCATCTACGATGACGGTCTTGACGTGGCTCAGAATCGCGCGGCTGCTATTGGCAGTCAGCAGAATGTAGAGCGACTCGGGCGTGGTGACCAGGATATGCGGTGGACGCTTCAACATGTCGCGCCGCTCTTTCATCAGGGTGTCGCCGGTGCGGACGGCGGTACGGATCTCCGGCATCAGCAGACCACGCTGGCCGGCTAGCGCGAGAATCTCGCCCAGCGGGACCTCCAGATTCTTCTGGATATCGTTGCCCAGGGCCTTCAGCGGCGAGACATATAGAACTTCGGTGCAGTCGCGAAGGTCGCCGGCGAGCGCCTTGCGCACCAGGCGATCAATGCAGATGAGGAATGCGGCCAGCGTCTTGCCTGAGCCGGTAGGAGCTGAGATCAGCGTAGTGCGACCGGCAAGAATTTCCGGCCAGCCCTGCTCTTGCGGCTCATTCGGGGTGCCGAAGCGGGAGACGAACCACTCCGCTACGAGCGGATGCGCCCAGGATAACGAATCTGGAATCTCCCCCACAGGCATCCGGTTATTCTAGCAGATTTTCGCTAATTGTTCGCTAGGAGATTTCGCCACGGAGGCACGGAGAACACCGAGGAATTCGACTTAGAAATACAAGACAGTCCTGCTGTGTGCTGGGAAGAGTCTGGAATGTTCATGTTCGGTTTTACTCCGTGTCCTCCGTGCTTCCGTGGTGAAACTTCTTGCTACACTTTCCTCATGTCCTCCGAGCGCGCAAAGAAGATCAAGCTGATGCTGTTCGACGTGGACGGCGTGATGACCGACGGCACCATCTTTCTCTTCCCTGCTCCGGCGGGCGGCGCCGGTCACGGGACGCACGAACATCGCGAACAGATGGCCGACCACGGGGGATTCGGCATTGCCAGCCACGAAGTCATCGAAGCCAAAGGTTTCAACGCGCATGACGGCACCGCCTTTTCTTTGGCGCGGCTCGGCGGACTGAAGACCGGTATCATCACCAAACGCATTTCGGAGACAGTCGCATTGCGCGCTCGCGACCTGAAACTCGATTACGTCTATCAGGGTCAGCAGGACAAGGCCGCGGCATTCCATGAAATTCTCGATAAGACCGGCCTGCAACCTGAACAGGCATGTTATGTCGGAGACGATATCGTCGATCTCCCAGTGATGCGACTGTGTGGGCTAGCGATTGCGGTGAAAAACTCGCGCGAACAAGTGATCCGCGAGGCGCACTACGTCACGCCCCACGAAGGCGGCAAGGGCGCGGTCCGCGATGCCCTAGAGTACGTCCTGCGCGAGCAAGGCATTCTGGAGCGCGTGATCGAGGACTACATCAGGTCGCGAAGTCAGGGTTTGACAGCCAAGATGCAGTAGCTAAGCATTCACTCCAAGCGGCAATCGCGCCTCTATTCTTTCAGACAAAAAGAGCCCCTCCGATGGACAGGGGCGAGTTGCGCATCGGAGGGGTGGCCGTTGTTACACGACCATTCTCAGGGTTGTTATCTGCCTAAACTCACGGTGCAGGCAAAAGTTTCGCGTGCCGAAAAACCAGAGTTCGGAATCAAACACGCCGCCAGACAACTCGTCTGCGCGCCGGATTCTGCCAGTCACCCAAATCGGGCCGCACTGCCAGTCCGATACCGAACCCGGCCGGAATTGCGCGGAACCACGTTTGCTACGGCCACTTTGCCCCTCAAGTGTGGTAATTAAGTAAGAGAGCTGGTGCGCAAGCTTTGACCTTCTTGAAAGATTGCAGCGCTGGCACCTAGCTCCGAATCCTGGCATCGGCGTTCTCGCAGATTAAAGATACTCGTGATGCGAGGCAGTTTCGAGTTGAATTCAGAAGGGAAACTTCCTAGTATGATGCCTGGTTTCAAGCGGAGAAGAAGTGAGCGAGAACCGGAGCAGCAAGCGGCTTCGGCAAGCACGTCAATTTTATTGAGGGAATTTCAAGGTTTCCCATGCTAAAGCGCTCCCCCTTTGCAGCCGTGATGTTACTGGCGCTATGCGCTTGCCTGGCAGCTTCCGCTGCCACCATCGCCACTCATTCTGCGGCCACACACAAGCCACACAGCAAGTCTTCGCACCACGTAACCGAGTCGACCGCGGCGCAAAAAAAGATGGCCAGCATGCGGCACAGCAGCGCGAAGACCGCCCGGCTCAGTCAGGCCAGTCTCGTAGTCGTTTCCCAGCATAAGCACCACTACTACGGCGAGCGCTTCTACGCCAGCTCGTTCGCCAACGACCAGGTAGAAGGCGACATTACGGCGGGCGAGGACCCCATCGTCCGCGCCGCCGCAGTTGCAGCTTTAGGCAACATGAACGGCACCATCGTCGCGATGGATCCCGACAGCGGCCGCATTCTGGCCATGGTGAATCAGAAGCTGGCGCTCTCCGCGGGCGCGCAACCCTGCTCGACCATCAAGGTCGCGGTAGCGCTGGCGGCGCTCAGCGAGAACGTCATCACCAAAGATACGCAGGTGCCGCTGGGCAAGTACTGGAAGGTGGACCTGACGACCGCGCTGGCGAAATCCAACAACGCTTACTTCGAGGCGGTGGGCCGCAAGCTGGGATTCGACAAGGTCAGCTATTACGCGCACCAGTTCGGACTAGGCGAACTGGCCGGCTGGCACATCCCCAGCGAACATCTTGGTACCTTCCCTTCCACGGAGCTTGATGAAAAACTCGGTGGGGTCGGCAAGATGTGTTCCTTCGGGGAAAGCATCTCGCTGACACCGCTGCAACTGGCAGCGCTGATGGGCGCAATCGCCAACGGTGGCACGCTCTATTACCTCCAGCATCCGACGACGCCGGAAGAAATTACAAACTTTACTCCTAAAGCGAAGCGCAAGCTGGATATCGGTCCGCTGATTCCGGAGATCTCCGAAGGCATGTCGGGCGCGGTGGAATACGGGACAGCACGCCTTTTGCGCACCAACTTCATTGAAGAGCCGATACTGGGCAAGACCGGAACCTGCTCCAAGGATGGTACTCGCTTTGGCTGGTTTGGCTCGTTCGCCAACACTCAGTTCGGCCGCATCGTGACGGTCGTCTTCCTGGAGGGCGGCCGGCCGACGTTTGGGCCCAAGGCTGCTGAGCTTGCTGGAATCATGTATCGCAATCTCTACGACCACGACTTCTTCGCGGTGAAGGCACCTGCTACTGCGGCCCAGGGAATGGCAGCACCGCCAGTCGGCGCTCAGCAATAAAGCCTCCGATCATTTCGCGAACGGTGACCCCGATTGCGCCTGCAATTGCTTGAGGGCGTCCTCATAGCGGGTCTTCGCTGCCTGGTCCGGCGCCGTAGTTATCTGACGATTCAACCAATTCAGCATGGCGGCGCGCGACAAGTGAGGAGACGTGTTCTCGGCATCGGCGATACGCCACTCCAGGTTCTCCGAGCTGACCAGAAAGTCGACGTCCTGGTTGCTGACTTGGGGCTCGCGCACGTAACCCGTTGTCAAGTCGTAGGTACCCAGCAAGCGGTAGTGCACACTCACCACGTACTTTCCCTTGCTGGCCTCCGGCGGAAGATCGACACTGTAGCGGGCCACAACGTCAATCCGCGTATAGTTGGGATTAGATTTCCACCACACGATCGGTTCAAACTTCGGCCAGGCCTGCGCGTCCAGACGTGCACCCTCATAATCCAGCCGGCAATATTTTGAGACCAGTTCATGGATTTGTGCAGGCTCAGGGTCTTCCTTAGTGGTCTGGGTGGGAACCGGAAATTGAGCCAGAAGAAAACCTGGTGCACCAACCACCAACGCCAACCCCAGCAAAACACGGCAAATCGAAAACACGATACTTGTCTCCGGTTGATAAGAAACTTAATTTGCAAGGGTACACCAGACGCGCAGCAAAACGAAGGCGCCATCCGCATCCAAAGAATCGTCTTTCCATCCGAATGCTATAATTTTTGGATAGCTGTGGTGGGTGTAGTTCAGTGGTAGAACTCCGGACTGTGGCTCCGGCTGTCGAGGGTTCGAATCCCTCCACCCACCCCAAACTTACCTTCTCTAATTTCTTCACTTTACGGCGGATCAGAGTGTCTCTGTGTACATTGGACGTACCGCCGAGGTCGGTAGGGCTCGGCTTCTTTCCGCTATTTGGTGTAGGCGGTGGAAACGCTTCATGAGTGGCTCCCCGCCTAATCCCCAGTTGACAGGTAACGCTTGCCGGCGGCTACCGTTCCGGGTAACTTGTGATATGGCCTGATTACGTCAGTGATCTTGACCAATAACGGCTGTTACACGAACTATCTCCTTTTCCTTGTGGACATTCTGGCATCCCCGATGTGGACTCCGGGGCTGTCACAGCACGGCAAACGTCAACATTCGCGTTCTTGAAGGAGACTACAATGACGGACAAGCCGGGATCTTCCAATGCGGCTTT
>JBEKCJ010000073.1:0-21052 GCA_050014935.1 Candidatus Korobacteraceae bacterium | reverse complement strand
AAAATATGTTTCGGCCTTTATCTGCTGCACGTCACCGTCTTCGACACCCTTAGCCCGGAGCGGCTTCGCTTCCTCGGAAACGGTTGGGCAGGTAATCTCGGCGTCCTGATAATCGATTTTGTTGCTGTGTTCCTGCTCGCCAGCGGGTCGTGGCATCTTCTTGAGTCCCCGATCCTGCGCCTGAAACACAATTTCGAATATGGCCGCAGCCACGAAACCCCCGACAGTTGTGAGGCGGAAAAGTCACGCTTCTCCGACCAGAAGCCTGTTCCATCACCCAGTTAGTCCGACGGGCTCCGGGTGAGGTCCATGCTTTAGAAATGGCCTCCCGGCTACCACTTATGTCGTAGCCGCCGCAGCTAGCATTCTCCTGGTTCGCCGTTTTCCCTAAGTGAAAGAATTCGGCCTCTTTCGCGACTTTTCTCTATCGCCACATCCGCTCGATGGCCTATACTACCGGAACCCGTATATAGCAAGTTTGATGTACGCCAACGCCACAAACGTCTAGTCAGACTGGCGCTCGGACGGGGCTGTTCTCCCAGACAACTCGCTCCCGGGCCGCATTCGAAACTTGAATCAGCCGTCGCCCGTCACCACTGGGCGACTGCGGAGCGCAGTCTTTCTCGCGATTGTTCAGCGGAATCTCAAAGCGGTTCTGGTTGCTGTATCTCTATGCCTGACTTCGCCGGACTACGAACGGACACCCTCACCTGGGTCATCCTGGCAGCCATGACCGCTTGTTGGGTGCTCTCGGTCCGCCTCATCCCGGGATGGAAGCGCGATGGCTGGACTTCACTACTGAAGTCGTTGTACGGCTTTGTCTGGATCGACTTTGGCGTGGACATCATCCTGCGCTTTTCCATGCTCGCCTACAACGCGGTGGAGTGGGGCAACCACACTCTTCGTCTGGTAGCGCAGCCGGTCAGTACCGTGAATACCACACTGGAATATTCCGCATTGTTCTGGCTGCTGCTGGCTTCCGCTTACGCCCTCATGGTGCGTCGTCGTGGCCCTGGACCGCTGGCCGTGACGCGATCGTTTTCCCCTGACTTTGCTTACGCCGCAGCCATCCCTTTCGCCCTGCTGGCGTCCGTCATCTTCTACCTCATCGAGGGCGACTCGCACCTGCCTCTGGTGCTGATTACTCCGCTGTCTCTCGTGGCCAACCTTTACATGGTTCCGGCCGTCCTCGTCTGGTGGGACCACTTCCGCCGGCCCGTTCCCATCTGGCAAATCGGGACCGTGCACTTGGTCGTTCTGCTGCCCGCGCTGGTTCGCGGCGTATGCAGTCCTTATCGCGAGAACCTGGCCCCAATATTCCTGATTCCGCTGATTGCTGCCGTCTTTGCGGGCAAGCGGCCATCATTCTGGAAAGCAGTTCCGGCTGCCCTGCTGTGTCTGCTGGTGCTCAGCGTTGGCGTCAAATCCTATCGCCGCATCAAGTGGGAAAATGTCCGTCCGGCGGATGTGGCCGGCGAGTTCCGGCAAGGCGGCATCGTCGATTGGATCAGTAGCGGTTCCGAGGAGCCTTTGCAACGCTTCCACGGCTTCGATTCTTTCCTGCTGACGGTGGCGTTGGTGCCTTCCATGGAGCCCCATTCCGGACGCAATGTGCTGCTCTCGCCCCTGATTCGCGGCGTGGTGCCGCGCTTTATCTACGGCGACAAGAGTGGCGCCGACGCCGGACTGAGTTTCGGCGCGCGCATCTGGGCCTTCGACGATCCGGCCATCCGCGGTAAATTCGGCGCCTCCATCGCTCCCTCCATGCCCGGCGATCTCTTCGATGCCGGAGGTGTGCTCTACATCGCGCTGGGCGCGCTGATCTGGGGAAGTTTACTGGGCCTGATTGACGGCTGGAAGGGCCATCTCCCGTCGTTCTTAGGTGCTGCCGTTACCGTCCTCGTCGCCACTCAATGCGCCATGTCGGTGGAACGAGACTTCGATAATTCGGTAGCTACCTTCATTCAAACCCTGTTGGTTTTCGTCCTCGCCGCCGGGGTGGTTGCCCTGGCCCGGCGTCGCGACACCGGCTATTCCTTCGGGCTTCGCCCCGGACTGGAGCGCTCCTAGTAACCGCGTGATGACAACCTCTCTGGCCGCTCCATCCAGTTCGGGTGAACTGACGAACGCTCCCGCCACTCTGCGAGCTCTGCGCCGCGGGTTGCTCCTCACTACCGATTTTCCCCCGGCAGTGGGCGGTATCAGCAACTACCTGTTCAATGTGTACCGCCAATTTGATCTGCGGCAGATCACCCTGATCGCGCCGCAACATCCTCAAGCCGATCGTTTTGATTCCGCGCAGACGTACTCCGCGAAGCGTTTCAGAGCAGCGATGGATGTTCCCGGCGTCCGTGGCGCGTGGCAGGTGTGGAGGATGTACGCCGAGGCCGAGAAGTTGGTAAAGCGGGATCCAGACATCATCCTGCATTGCGGACACGTGAACGCCGCCATTGCCGCCCGCAAGCTCAAGAGACGGTACGGCACCCCGTATCTGTTATGGACTCACGCCCTCGAAATCATGGACGAATGGCTACGCTCCAGCGTTCTGCCTGCAATGCTCGATGCGGACCTGGTCATCACCAACAGCGAGTTTACCCGCGCCTTCGTTGCATCGGCCGGCGTGCCGCAGTCGCGCATCGTGAAGATTTGTCCCGGGGCCGCTCCGGATCATTTCCGTCCCGGGCTGGACGCAAGCGAGCTGACTCAGCGTCTGGGATTGATTGGAAGACCAACGTTGCTAACAGTCTCGCGAATCGTAAAGGCCAACCGCTACAAAGGCCACGATGTCGTGCTGCGTGCTCTTTCCGAAGTGGCGCGCGCCGTGCCCAACGTCGCTTATGTCATCGTCGGTGATGGCGACGACCTGGACTATCTCAATCGTCTGGCAGCCGAGTATGGGGTGCAGAAGAACATCATCTTCGCCGGACGCGTGTCTGATGCCGAGCTTCCTGTGCTCTACAACGCCTGCGATGTCTTCATCATGTGCAGTCGCGAAGAGCGTACCCGTCGCGGCATCCTGGCCGAAGGCTTCGGGATCGCCTTGCTGGAGGCTTCGGCCTGCGGAAAACCGGTGATTGCGGGACGCTCCGGCGGCATCGCCGATGCCGTGCAGGACGGCGTTACCGGAGTGCTGGTGAATCCTCTCGACAGCGCAGAAGTCGCGGCCGCAATTGTCCGGCTTCTGAAGGAACCTGATCTGGCGAAGCGACTCGGCCAGAACGGAAGACGTTGGGTGGAGAGCGAAATGAATTGGACGCGCGCCAGTGACGAGTTTCAGCGCGCCATGGAATTTATTCCCAGCAGTGGCTCAAACGGTAAAGGGGCGGCGTAACGAACCATGTGCGGAGTTGTTGGATTGTGGAGCCACGGCAGGCCTGAGCAGACGCGCGCAGCGGTGCGCGACATGATTGCCGCGTCCCACCATCGCGGTCCCGACGCCAGCGGCAGCATCGAGATCCCACTCGACACCTCCAGCCTCGTCCTCGGACACACCCGGCTCTCCATCCTCGACCTCAGCGACGCCTCAGGCCAGCCGATGCACGACCCTGTCTCCGCCTCCTGGCTCATCTTCAACGGCGAAATCTACAACTTCCGCCAGTTGCGCTCGGAACTGGAAACGCTGGGCGCGAAGTTCTCCACCTCCGGCGACACCGAAGTCCTGCTGCGTGCGGTGGTGCAGTGGGGCGAAGCGGCCCTCACCAAGCTGGAAGGCATGTTCGCCTTCGCCTTCTGGGATGGCCGCCAGCGCACTCTCCTGCTCGCACGCGATCGCCTGGGTATCAAGCCGCTCTACTACTGCCGCGCCGGACGCGACCTCGCCTTCGCTTCGGAAGTGAAGGCGCTCGAGCGCGCTCACATTTGTTCTTTGACTATCGACCGCGACGCCGTGGATTCGTTCCTAGCCTATGGCGCGGTGATCGGGCCGAACACCATCTTCCACGAAATCCGCGAACTTCAGCCCGGACACCTGCTGCGCATTCACAGCGACGGCCAGATCCATGACTCCGAGTACTGGTCGCTCGCCCGCAGCCTCGCTCAAAGCGCTGTGCCAGATCATCAGGATTTCGAGCAGTCGGTCGCGCAGATTCGCGAGCGCCTTGCCTATGCCGTCGAATCCCATCTGGTCAGCGACGTTCCGGTGGGAGTTTTTCTCTCCGGCGGCGTTGACTCCAGCCTGCTGGCGCTGCTTGCCTCGCGATCCGCGAAGAGTCCGATTACGCTTCTGACCGTGGCCTTCGCCGAGGAGGAATTCTCCGAACTGGCTTACGCCCGCCAGATCGCGCGCGGACTTCCCCATCATCACGAAGTTGTGAGCCTGACCGCGGAACAGTTGCAGGACCTCCTGCCCGAAGCTCTGATGGCGATGGACCAGCCGACGGTCGACGGGATCAACACCTATGTCATCTCGCGCGTGGGCGCTTCGCTGGGACTCAAGGTGTTGCTCAGCGGCGTTGGCGGCGACGAACTGTTCGGCGGCTACACCACCTTCACCAAGGTTCCGCGGCTTCTGAAGTACGGTGCCGGTCTGCGTCCCGCCGCGCGCCTGTTGTCGAAGTTGAAAACGAAGAACCCCGTCCAGTGGAAGAAAGTCGCCGATACCGCTCCGCTCCATAGCCTGGCGGAAGCCTATCTACTCCAGCGCAGCATTCGCTGGGCACAGAATGGCTCAGGATCGTTGTCGCATCGCGCACAGCGGGAGATCGATCCTTTGGCCAACGATTTCCAGAAGCTTGCCGCGCTGGAGTTGGAGTTTTACATGCGCAACCAGTTGCTGCGGGATGCCGATGTGTTCAGTATGGCCAACTCGGTTGAGCTGCGCGTGCCGTTCCTCGATCAACGTCTGCTGCACGCAGCACTAACGATCTTGCCCAAGTATCACTTTGAGGGCGGCCGCGGCAAGCGCATCACCAGGCGGATCCTCTGCGACCTGGTTGGCGAACAAATTCCGCAGCGCCGCAAAATGGGCTTCACATTTCCCTGGCAGCATTGGCTCCGCCGCGAGCTGAAGGCCACGATCGACAAAACATTGCGCGACTCGCAGCGATACGAGCCTCTGTCGCTCGATCCTGCCTATGGTGCGCGGTTGCTGGACGGTCTGGAGAGCGGCGACCCCATGCAGTCGTGGTCGGAGGTGTGGTCACTTTTCGTGCTCCTGAACTGGCAGCGCAGGATTGGGGTGGAATGTGCCGTCGCCTAGGATAGCGGTGCTGTGCGCGATTGCCGGCATGGGCGGAGCAGAATTCAGCCTGCTGGAACTTGTGAAGCATCTGCGCGACTCCTACGAATTCCACCTGATCATTCCCGGCGAAGGGCCGTTCCAGAGACACGCGGAAGCGGCGGGCGCAACGGTATGGATTTTGCCCTGGCCGGAAGCCATTTTCAGCACCGGCGAAACCGCTATGCACGCCGGAGTGGGGAAGCTTCTTCATGCCGCAACCAGCCTCCGGCCTTTCACCCGGCGTCTTTCCAACTTGCTGGACGAAATTCAGCCCTCGGTGTTCATCACCAACGCTGTCAAGGCGCACATTATCGGCGCGCTTGCCCGCAAGCCGCAGCACGTCCCACTAATTTGGTATATGCGCGATGGCCTGGAGGAACGTATTCTGTCGCGCAAGTTGTTGTCCTTGCTCTCGCGCCGCTGCGATATGTCCGTTTGTATCTCCCATTACGTCTCCGCGCAGTTTCGTGAATATGTCTCGGTGTCCGTGCCCTCGACCGTGATCTACAACATCGTCGACTTGAACCGCTTTCATCCCGGAGTGTTGCCGCCTGCGGATTTGTCTAAAGGGCCGGATGAGGTCTGGTTCGGCTTGGTCGGTGCTATCACGCCGCTCAAGGGTCACGACATTTTCCTTCAGGCGGCGGAGAAGGTGCTGAAGCAATTACCCAGCGCGGTTTTTGTGATTGCCGGGGACAACTCCTATATGACCGAAGCTGGATTCGGGTATGAAGAGTTGTTGCAGCGCAGGTCGCACGATACGCTGGGCGATCGTGTGAGGTTTCTGGGCTTCAGAAACGATGTGCCCGCTATTCTTTCCAGGCTCGACGTGCTGGTGCAACCGAACCGCGGCCCGGAAGGTTTGGGGCGGTCGCTGCTTGAGGCCATGGCGTGCGCTGTGCCCGTCATCGCGGTAGATAAATGGGGGCCGGCCGAGTTGGTGCAGCACGGTGAGACCGGGCTGTTGTTTCCTCCGCTGGATGACGAACGGCTGGCCGCTCACATGCTGACTTTGGGCAGAGACGAGACCTTGCGGAAGATCATGGGACGGCTCGGCCACGATTGGATTCATAGAAATCTTGTGTCAAGAAAGCTGGCGGGACAACTCGAGCAAGTCCTGTCCAGCATGATTGCTTCCCAGCTCCAGGAGGCTATGGCGTGAAAGTTCTTCAGCTCGGGAAATTCTATTTCCCCGTTGTCGGTGGTATTGAGACTGCTCTCAAAGACATCTGCGAGAGCTTGGCCGAGGATGTACAGGTTCAGGTCCTCGTCGCCAACAATCGTTTACGTACCGAGCACGAGCACGGACAAATCGCGGTCACTCGCGTGGCCAGCGCCGGAAAGCTGTTCTCCTGCTCCATGGCCCCGTCCTATCCTTTGTGGGCCAGAAAGTTCCATGCGGACCTGATCCACGTTCATCTCGCCAATCCGTTGGCGGAGTTGTCGGCGCTCATGGCTAATCGTGACGTCCCAGTGGTGGCCCACTTCCACAGCGACGTTGTGCGTCCGGTCCCTGGTCCGCTGCGCGCGGTGTACAACCGCTTCCTGCACGCCTTCTACCGCCGGGCCGATTGCATCGTAGTGCCAACGCCGCGCCACATCGATATCTCCGATTTCGTTCCATACTATCGGGACAAGTGCCGGGTAGTTCCTTTCGGCATTCCACTCTCCCGCTTCGAACTGGACGATAGCGGGCGGCAGAGGGTAGCCGAACTAAAGGATGGGTTGCCGACTGTGCTCTTTGTAGGTCGCCTCGTTCCCTACAAGGGGGTAGAGATCCTGATTCGCGCGCTGGAAAATGTTAAAGCTCGCCTTTGGATCGTAGGTACCGGCCCGCTGGAAGCCTCGTTAAAGAACCTGGTCCGGGAAAAGGGGATTGCCGATCGCGTTCTGTTCCTCGGACACGTACCGGATGAGGACCTGGTTACTTACTATCACGCTTGCGATCTCTTCGCGCTCCCTTCCATCACCAACCAGGAGATGTTTGGATTGGTGCAACTGGAAGCTATGGCTTGCAGCAAGCCTGTGATCTCCACCACCGTACCGACTGGTGTGCCCTGGGTAAATCAGCACGGGAAGACTGGCTACACCGTCACCCCGGGAAACTCGGCTGAGTTGAAGCAGGCAATACAACGCTTGCTTTCCAGCCCCCAGCTTCGCGACGAAATGGGTGCAGCGGGACGCGCGCGCGTGCAGCGGCATTTCACCTCGACGAGGATGGCGGAAGGTATCTTGCAGGTGTACCAGGAGACATTGAACGTGTCCTGCAAGGCTGCGGCAACTGTCGAGGAGTTCGAAGCGCAGGTCAACGAGGTCTATTAGATCTCGTTTTCCCAACTGCCAATGGATGGTCTTACTCGGGGGCGGTCACGCTCGACTGGTAATTAACCGCGCATTTGCCGAAACAGCGGTAAGGGCGAAATACGTTTCCGGACAAGCTATCGATGTGCACGATGCCATCCTCTTGTATCGCCGCGTGATTAAACGGACCGGTAGTTGAAAGCGCAAAGTTATTAGCAAACCGTCTGATCGTCGCGGCGTTCAACTCAAAAGCGTTAAAGGTAGTGCGATAGAGATGATAGTGCGTGCCGGGTGGCAGCGCATCCACATCATTGTCCAGCTCGATCAGGGAAGTGCTCGCAAAAGCGTGAATTGGCAGGCTGCCGCGGCTGGTGAAGAGCATGCGGTTCGTCCAGCCGAAGCCCCACTCGCCGCCACTTAAGATTATCCAGCGGGTGCGGCCCGATGCCATACACGTCGTCGAAGTTGGACTTGCTGCGCTGCACACTGCGCCAGCATCGTACTCATGCTGCTCATCCATGTAGATGTTGTCGCTAACGTCGTCAACCGTCCCGCTGATAGCGTACCCTGCGTGAAGATCGCCAGGGGCATTTTGTCCGATCTCGCGGACAAGGTTGCCGCGCAGCAGCGAGCAGGCGTTGCATTCGATGCCGTTCTTGTCCCGTGAGTACCTGACCGTGTTGTAGCTCACTTCAATATCGCGGTTCACTGCCGGATTTCCGGCGGTGATATTGCCCTCGACTACGTGGTTGCGCGTGATCACGCATCTGCCGGTGAAGGTGTGTTCCAGTCCACCAACGTTGATGCTGCCAAAACGCAGGTTATTGTCGGCAATGACCAGTCCCGATAGAGAAGCGGTTGTTCCGCTTTGAAGGGCGACGTAGATATCTCCGTGATCCAGAAAATTGCCGCTGATCTCAGAGTCGTTCAGGCCTCCGTAGGCAATGCTGGCATGGCGAAATATATTTCCGCTGATCTTGACGTTATCCGGCAAGCTTCCCAGGTTGTCCTGCCCGGTTTCGATGCCGGTGCCGTTCGCCGGAGGGGGAACAGGCGTCTCGAAGATATTCGAGTGAACATACAGACCCGATTGATTCACGATCAATATAGAAAACCCGCGATAGTCTCCAATCTCGCTGAAGCGGTTGTCGCGCACAACCCCGGCATCGCCGCGGATTGAGATCTTAGAGTCGAACCGGTTAACCGACAAGGCGTTGTCGCCGTGACCGAAACCAGTTGTGCGCAGCAAAAAAGTGTTGTCGTGGACGCTTGATTCGATGCAGTCCAGCAAGTTGACTAGCTTATTGGCATTTCCTTCCAAGGTAAGGTGGTCCAATTCAACCTGGTCGCACCCGCGGCATATGAAGATAGACACCCAATCAAAGGTGCGGCTCGAGTCCGACCAAACTATGCTCATGTCGTGGATGTGAATATTCAGGTTCAACTCATTCGCATTCTCCAGAAGAGTTGCGGTTGGATCGGTGGCCGTGCGGGTCACATGGATGATTGTGTGGCCCTGGCCGGCTCCGTGGAGGTTTACGTTGGAGGGCAGTAGAATTCCGATCCTGGATCCGCTCGGGTCCCGGCTATTCCAACTCGAAACCGCGCTGGCATCATAGGTCCCAGCCGGGATGTACACTTCGCACGGGTTTGGCCCGCAGTCGAGGACCGCAGCCTGGATACGTTCCACGATCGACGCTCCGGGGAAGTCCGTCGCCGCCCTTACCCCTTTTGGTGGGCCGCCGGTGGCATTAGCCAGCGCGACCGCCGACCCACATCCGCCGAAAGCGAACCATAAACCAACCGTCAGGCAAATGCGGCGCGGAGTGACTAAGGTGGAGTGCTGGGCTGCGGGTGTGGATATTTCCATCCTCACAAAGTAACAGATGGCCGTCTCGGGGCCAGACCACTAACCGGTCCCGTCCGGAGAAACATGGCGCCACTCATTTCAAAGATGGGATCCGGATTCTCCAGGCAAGTCATGTCGAAATTCCGGCTCAATTGCAATAGCCGGGTCTGCCAACTATCGAACATTCCCGCCTGCCATGCGAGAAGCAACGCTCTTCACAAATAATGCCAGGAATTCATATTCATTTAATGTTCGCATGGTAACGTTCGTGGGCTTGTCAACGGTCTCGTTGAGCAATCCCGAGCACAAGGAAACGAACACCATGGTGGAAGGTCGACTCCGAACGTTCGCTCTCGCAGCTGCATTTCTGATGTCACTGCCGGCATTTGCCCAGGAAGGCACATTTTTTACGCCGGGGAACCTGGTTGTCGCCGTGGAAGGGTGCGGTGTCTACGCTGGCACATGTACAAACGTCCCAAACGGGACTGGCAACGGCAGCGGTAACAGTTCGGTGGGCGGCTACGGGGATAATCAGGCCTCTCCGCTCACGCTCTTCCAGTTCGCTCCGAATGGCACGATGAGCGCAACCTTTGTGAATTCTCTGGTGTTGCAGCCTAACTCTTCCGCGGCGGACGTTAACCTCTCCAGCGAGTACGGATCTTCGTCGGAAGCCACAGTCCAGCTTTCGGGAGCCGGCCAATATCTGACGATCATGGGATACGGCATCAACGTTGGAGCTTTCAACCTTAATCCCGACGCCTACGGTTCGCCCGGCGGCCAACTGGCCCAATCGGGCAGCTTGACGGGGCAAAGCTACACGCCCATACCGCGCGTGCTTACGCTGATCGACGCCAACGGCAACGTCAATTCCGCCACCACGGTCTATAACATCTTCAACCTAAATAATCCGCGCAGCGCCTATACCCTGAATGGAAGCGCGGCATACCTTTCAGGCCAGGGTACCGGCAGCGATGCGACAGGCGGCGTTTTCTACGTCCCGGTCGGCGTCCCGGACACCGCGCCGACGGCGATTACCGGCCTGGACACCAGCAGCAAGACCATCGCCCAGGACACGCGCACGGTTCAGATCTACAGCAATACGCTGTACGTCTCCGTCGATAGCAAGGAGGGGTCGGGCAGTAACCGGGACTACATCGGCACCCTGGGCTCGCCTCCGGCGACCGGCTTGTATAACAATAACGGCGGCCCAACGATGCTGACCGGGTTCGGCAATACCGGCGGCACCGGCAAGGAGACGATCACCACTGGCACCAACAGCAACGGCAATAATCTCAATGCCGGTTTGCCCATCAACTTGAGTTCGTCGAATTACTTCTTCGCCAGCGCTTCGGTTCTCTATGTGGCGGATACCGGCGCCCCGAAAAATGATTCCAATGGCGATAACAATTCCACCGGCACGGCCAACATCGGAAACGGCGGGCTGGAAAAGTGGGTCAACAGCCAGTCCAATGGCTCCGGGACGTGGAGCCTCGCCTACACGCTTTGGCGTGGACTGAATCTGGTCAACAATGGCAACACCAGCGGGACCAGCGGCTTGTATGGATTGGCCGGCAACGTTTCCGGCAACACGGTCGAGCTCTACGTAACCAACTACACGCTTAGCGACCTCGATTTCACGTATCTCTACGGAATCACCGACAACTTGACCTTCACCACGGCATCGCAGGCCTCCGGCGAGTCATTTAGTCTGCTGGCCACTGCTCCCTCCGATTCCAACTTCAAGGGAGTGTCGTTCACTCCGACGATCCCTGCGGGCAGCGTCGAGGTGACAACTTCGCCGTCCGGCCTCACCGTCACCACCTCCGGTACGGGTTGCGCTCCGGGAACCTACATTGCGCCGGTGACCTTGAGCTGGACACCGGGCAGCTCCTGCACCTTGAGCGTAGCTGGGACGCAAATCGCCTCAGGCACTCAGTACGTGTTTACGCAGTGGGCCGACGGCAACACCAACACTTCCGATACGGTGACGGCTCCGGCAACCACGGCTGTCTACACCGCGAACTTCAACACGACGACTGGCGGATTGTATAGCCCGGCGCCGGGTTCGACACTGACCGGGAGCAGCGCCACCTTCCAGTGGTTCGGGCCGCCACAAACCACCGCATTCTGGATGGATATAGGAAGCACCGCGGGCGGCAACAACTACTATCAGTCCGGGACACTTCCAACGACGACGCTCTTGGCCACGGTCAACGGTTTGCCGACGAATGGCAGCACGATCTATGTGACCCTGTGGTGGCTTGTTAACGGTGTCTGGGTCAACAATCCGTATACCTTCACGGCGTTCAACACCAGCGGCGCGCAGGGCGTGCTGACCACTCCCACTCCCGGTTCGACGTTGACCAGCAGCACGGTTACGTTCGGATGGATGGCGGGCGCCGGCGCTTCGGCCTACTGGTTGGACGTCGGGAGCTCTCCTGGCAGCAATAACTACTACCAGTCGGGAAACTTGGGTAACGTGCTGACGACCACGGTCAGCGGGTTACCGACGAACGGCAGCACGGTGTATGCGACCTTGTACTCCCTGGTGGGCGGACAATGGCTCAGCAGCGCTTACACCTACACGGCCTTGAATTCGGGTAGCGTGCTGGCGCAGATGTCGTCGCCCGCTCCGGGATCAACGTTGCATGGGAATGTTCAGACCTTTAGCTGGAGCGCGGGCAGTGGCGCGACGGCGTACTGGCTGGACGTAGGAAGCACGCAAGGCGGCAACGACATCTATCAATCCGGCAACCTCGGCAACGCGCTCACTACCACCGTGTACAGTCTGCCGGCCAACAACAGCCCAATCTACGTGACCCTGTGGTCGTACGTCGGAGGGCAGTGGTTCTACAACGAATACAATTACACTTCAGCTCCCTAGCTCTCTAAGGACCTGAAACTATCGCCGCCGTTTTCGAGCGGCTGGTGGAACAAGGAGCACGGATGCGTCCGTGCTCCTTTTTACTGAGTCAACGTTGAAGTGTTGCTTTTCTCAACTGGTTCTGGATGCGCGCAGTCCTGCCGTACGGAGTTGCATACAACTAATGTCGTAAGGCCAAAAAATTATCCTTGACACGAATTCGAACACACGATGATATTGCTACGTCGAATTTAGAGCTGGTCTTGCGCCCCTTGTCGGTTCTAAGTCTTCCAAAGGTCTTCTGAAGCCCGCGAATTTTCTGGCCCAGCCTTTGTTTCCATATCAGTCAGTACGAAGTATCGCCAAAAAATAAAGGAATGCTGATGACTACTGTTCGCCGCTCCCGCACAGCTTTGTTTACCGCCATGTTTTCGGTGGCGTTTTTCTTGTTCTCGCAGATGTTGTCTGCTGGGACTGTGTATACCAATGCTCATCCGGTGCCCCGCGTAACCAAGCCAGTAAATGACGGCAAACGCGTCGTGCTGCATGGCCACGTGCCGCGCGTGATAGCCAATGCCTCGATCACCGGCAAGGCCGTCGATATGGGTCCCATTGATCCCAGCACTTCGTTGCAAGGCATGCGGATCGTGTTGCAATCCAGTCCCGAGCAGTCACATGAACTGCGCCGCGTGATCGACGAGCAGCAGGACAAGCGGACCCGCAACTTTCATCAGTGGGTTACGCCCGAAGAGTTTGGCAGCTCCTTCGGTGTGCATGACGACGACATCCAGCAGGTGACCAATTGGCTCACCAAGCACGGCTTTACCGTGGACAATGTCACCAAGAGCAAGCGCGTTATCCAGTTCAGTGGCACTTCGGGGCAGGTAGCCGAAGCCTTTGGCACCTCGCTGCACAGCTATCAGGTGAACGGCGAAACCCACGTTTCCGTCAATAGCGATATTTCCGTTCCTGAAGCCCTGGCTCCGGTCATCGCAGGCGTCGACGGTCTGCATGACTTCTTCCGCAAGAGTCACATGGTTAATGTCCAGAAATTAAGCGAGCAGAATCTACCTGGCCAGAATCTGCCCGACCAGCGTTTGAAGGAGCTGGCGAACTACCTCAAATTGGGTCCCGCGTATACCAGCAGCTCCAGCGTTCACTACGTTGGACCGTCTGATTTCGCCACCATTTACAACACCGCTCCGCTGCTCGCGCAGGGGATCAACGGCACTGGCCAGACTATCGCGATTGTGGGACGTTCCGACATTCTCATGAGCGATGTTCAGACCTACCGCCAGTTGTTCAACCTTCCCATCAACGATCCCATCTTCATTCACGCCGGTCAGGACAACGGAACCCAGCCGGGCGACGATGGCGAATCCGATCTTGACGTCGAGATCTCCGGCGGCATCGCTCCCAATGCCACGGTCAAGTTCGTCATCGGCACTCCGACGTTCCTGGTTGACGGCATCACCAATTCCATCGAATACATCGTCGAGAACAATCTCGCCGACATCATGAGCATCAGCTACGGTTCTTGCGAAGCGGTAGAAGGCGCGGGCGGAAATGCTTTCAACCTGCAAGCCTTCGAGCAGGCGGCTGCGCAGGGCATCAGCGTCTTCGTTGCTGCCGGTGACGGCGGACCGGCCGGGTGCGATGATCAGGGAAGTCAAACCTATGAAGTTCTTGGTTATGCGGTAGGCGCGGAGGCTGGTACTCCCTACAGCGTTTCCGTAGGCGGCACGGAGTTCTACGGCGACGGCGGGGCGGGATACTCGACCTACTGGAACTCGTCTAACAACTCGTTGTATCAGAACTCGGCCATCACCTACATTCCTGAGTACCCGTGGAACGAATCCCGGGTCGCCAGCCCCACTCCGACCGGCGAACCGGCGAGCGATTTCACCGACTTGTGGTCGGGTAGCGGCGGCATCAGCGCTTACTACCTCCGGCCTTCCTGGCAGCAAGGGTCCGGGATCAATAACTTAACCGATCCGACTCTGACCCTGGGCAACGGTGCTACGGGCTTGTGGGTCAGCAGCGTTACCATCACCAATCCCGGCAGTGGGTACACTACTGCTCCCACAGTAGCGTTCAGCGGTGGCGGATGCACGGCTGAGCCAGCCGCAACCTCGGTTATCGCCGGAGGACAAGTGACAGGGCTCACCTTCACCGGCTACACCTCTCACTACCAGGGCTTTGGGTGTACCTCCGCGCCCACCATCGCGTTTTCTGGCGGCGGCGGTACGGGAGCAGCGGCAACGGCAAACGTCGGGCCGATGCAGAATCCTCCTCCGATCATCTCGGGAGTTCCGCATCGCTTACAGCCTGACCTTTCCCTGAATGCAGCCTCCGGCCATGACGGCACGCTTTTCTGTAGCGAAGGCGTGTGCGAGATCAATAACGCGGGTCAACTTACTGACGCTGGAATCGTCGGCGGCACATCCGTCGCCGCTCCCAGCATGGCCGGCGTCCAGGCGCTGATTAACCAAGCCAATGGTGGACGGCAGGGCATGCCCGGTTACATCTACTACACGCTGGCGAATCAGCAGAGCGCCTCGGCCTGCAACTCTTCCGGACCTCCGGGAGTCGGATCGAACTGCGCTTTCCAGGACATCACCCTGGGGAACAACTTGATCTGCGGCCTTGCCACCGGCAGTTGTACAGCCACATTGACGCAAGCCAAGATTGGCTTCAACGCAGGTACGGGCTATGACTTGGCATCAGGTCTCGGCTCACCCAATGCTGCGAACCTCGCCAATCAGTGGAAGACAGTTGTCTTCAACAGCTCCACCACCACGCTGAACCTCTCGCAAACCAGTGGTATTAATCACGGGACTGGCGTCACCTTGAGCGGAACGGTCTCAGGCAATGCGGGGACGCCGACTGGCGACGTTGCCTTCATCGTCAGCCAAGGCGCTATTAGCTGGGGTGTGAGTCAGGTCGACGGCAGCCCAACCGGCTCGCCGGCATTTGCCACCCTCAGCGGAGGCTCGTACTCCGTTAATCTGAATAACCTTCCGGGTGGTTCATACACGGTCACCGCGCGCTACGCCGGTGATGCCAACTTCGCCTCCAGCCTCTCGGCTCCAGTACCAGTGACGGTGAATTCGGAAGCCACGGTGGTGACGATCACTCCGCAAGTCATCAACCAGACGGCTTGCAGTATCACCAACGGAAGCACGTTCAGCTACGGTCAACTGGCCTGGATTCAGGTCCAGGTGTCCGGCGCCTCCGGCAAGGGTATTCCCACTGGCACGGCGACCATAACCGTGGACGGGAACACCTATTCGACGCCACCACTGGATCCCAACGGCTATGCGTACCTTGTAGCCGGGACGGTGCCAAGCAGCTCCTGCGTCTATGACTACACCTTTGCTCAAGGCCCCACGCTGAGCGGAGGTAGCCACACCATCGGCGCATCCTACTCGGGAGATGCGACCTTCCAGGCAAATACGGCCACACCGGTTGGCATCACGGTCACGCCATTGACTCCGACCGTCACGCTGACCGCCGGTGCAACCCTCATCACGTCCGGCTTCCCCGATACGCTTACGGCGACTTTCGGCGGCCTCACTGCCCTCACTGGCTCGGGATCGCAAAGTTCCGGCCCGACTGGGAGCGTGAACTTCTACGACAACACTACGTCCACCTTGCTCGGGACAGCCACGGTTGTGCCGACCATTTCCTTCAGCGGAAATATCTACACCTACGGCGCCACTGCGGTGCTGATTAATAATGCGGGAATCACCGCAACAGGTGCGAACTCCATCGTCGCAATCTACTCAGGCGATTCCAACTACAACACCGTGACCAGCACAGCAGTTGCGGTTACCGTCGGCACAGGGACTGCGACCACCACAACGGTGACCTCGAGTGCCAATCCGACGACGCTGAACGGACGCCCGACCTTCACCGCTACCATCACTGGCGCGCCAACCGCCGGAACCGTCACCTTCTACGACGGTACGACGACGCTGGGTACCGGCACGGTGGGCAGCGGTCACACAGCTACCTTCAGACCGGCTTCGGGCTATGGGTTCTGGGGCGGCGCGCATAACATCACTGCGACCTTCGGCGGCAATGCGACCTTCATGGCCAGCACCTCGCCGGTGTTCGTAGAGACTGTGACGCAGGGAACCGTAACCATCGTGCTTAGCGGAAAGACGGTCGGCAATTCCGGGCAGAACTACACCTTTGCCGCGGTCTTGACGCCCAGCAGCACCAACGCAACCTTCGCGCCGAACCAGAGCGTCGTGAACTTCTACGACGGCGCAACTCTGATCGGTTCGGGTCAACCGATGACCATTACTTCCGGTCAGGGCGGGTACGGCCTGTGGACGGCGACGATGGCGACCAGCTCGCTCTCTGCCGGTACCCATACCATCACAGCAACCTACACTGACATCAACTACAGCTTAGGTACCTCCAACACCCAGACGGTATACGCGGGCAATGGAAGTCCAACCCAATCCCAGGGCATCTACTCCCCGCTCAGCCCTTCCACGCTGACTAGTACTTCGGTCACCTTCAAGTGGTTCCCGATGGCCGGCGCTAACTTCTGGCTGGATGTCGGTTCCACCCAGGGCGGTAACAACTACTACCAGTCGGGCAATATCGGCACGGTTCTGTCCGCGACGGTCAATAACCTGCCCGATAACGGCAGCCCGGTGTGGGTAACCTGGTGGTACGAGATAGGCGGCACGTGGTCGTACCTCGAGTATCAATACTCGACCGGCGGCCCCGGCCAGATCACGTCCCCGGCGAACCTCGCGACTCTCACCGGCAGCAGCGAGGTATTCACCTGGACGCAAGGCTCGGCGACGCAGTTCTGGATCACGGCCGGTAACGCTCCGGGCGGCAACAACTACTACAGCTCGGGGAACCTGGGCAACGTGCTCACCACCAACGTCACCGGCCTGCCTACCGATGGCAGTCAGGTGTACGTGACCCTCTTCAGCTTTGTGGATGGTCAGTGGGTTTACACCCAGGACACCTACACGGCGTACAGTAGCCAGTTGGCTCAGATACTGACGCCCACCAACAACACGGAGGTCGACGGCGCCTCGGTGATGTTCACCTGGACCAACCCGAGCAATAGCGACAACTACTGGCTGGACATCGGGAGCGTTCCCGGTGGCAATGACATCTACCAGTCGGGCAACCTGGGCAATGTCACCACCACGACGGTGAATGACATGCCGAACAACGGCACGGAGGTCTACGGAACGCTGTGGACGTTGATCGGCGGCCAGTGGTATTACAACAGCTATCAGTGGCAGTCGGGGCCGATGCTGGGACATCGTCCTGGTCAGAAGAAGCCGGCGGCTGCTCAGAAGCAGCTCACCGAGCGCTAACCGGCGCGAAGCGGCGATATAGGGCACGGACTTCGGTCCGTGCCCTTTCTTTGTGCCTGGCGAACAGAACGCACGAGCGTATGTCTCAATCCGGCAAGGGCGATCCCGGCGGAGCGATACGGATCCAGTGGTCGGTGAAGGTGAAATGAAAGCCCGGGTTGGTGAACTTGGGCATATGGCAGGTGACGCACAACTTTACTCCGGTTGGGCAGGCGGTGCGGTGGTCACCAGCATTCTTCTTTTCGCCGGCGGCGACGTGGCACTGTAGGCATTTGGAGTCATACGCCGCCGGATCTACTACCAGCGGCTGGTGCGGATCATGGCAGGTGAGGCAGGTGATGCGAGCGTCTCCCCGTCCTGCCTTCCAGCATTGGCTGTTTTCCAGGCGATAAGGCGCAAAGCGGACGTTCAGCCGCCCAATTCTCGCTGGACTATCCAGCAGGACATCCTGGTGAGTGCGATGACAGGCGCCGCAGAAGTCGACCGACTCAACCGGATTCAGGTGTGCGGGATTCAAGATGGACCGCAACGCGAGGTTGTAATTTCCGGCTTTTGCCGCGGCGACGTGGGCTGCGCCCGGGCCGTGACACTGCTCACAACTTACGCCCGGAACCAGGTTTCGCGGATCGAATTGATTCTTTGTGCTGGAGGCCGTCGTATGACAACCGAAACATCGGCGGGCCTCGTCCGCTGGTATGAGGCGGCCCGCGCCTTCAACCACGTTGGGCGGTTGAGTGCGTGGGTGCCCGGGAGTCACATCCAGCGCTTGCAGCGCAGTGTAAAAGCTCAGATGGGCCTCATGGAAGTTTCCGCTTTCCTGGTAGACGTAGGTTTGGGCAATGCGTCCCGCGCCGAACCCCCACAGCAGGGAGTCTGAATGAGACGTCTCTCCCTGGCTGACCGTGAAAATGCTTTTTCCGCCGGAGGTGTCGATCCGATAGTCGTAGTCGCCTATTTGAAAAGTCAGATGATCGTGCTGGCGAAGCGGGCTGGAGTCAGGTGCGGGAGTAGCCGCGTGTGCCATTGCTGAGTTGCCGAAGTCTTCGGACTCGGTGCTGTGACAGCCGGCGCATTCGGTTGCCCCTACGTATTCAGTGCGGGAGCGGTCACCCTTGGTTGGCCACCAGCCTGGCGCCCGAACGTGAGCCGCCGTGGACTTGGAAGCGGCGCTCGATCCGCTAGTCTGCGCCAGCATCCCGCCGCAGCCAAGAACACATGCCGTCCACCAGAGAGCACCAATAAGGACCTTCCGGCATTGCGGAGCGGTCATCAAACCTATCCCAGATGCTTTGCCATTGTCGCGAACTCTTAAGGTCCCCACTGCGCGCGATTTTACACGCCGTCCAGGGGTCCCACCAGAAATTCGCGGCCCCCTGCGGACAACACGCGGCCCTTGGCCTCTCGGTTCTGGGCGGATTGAGTGCCCACTGACGGGGAGCAGCGAGGTCACGTTCGAGGCGGCGAGCGGAGCCAGTTGGAACTCCCATCAGAGCTAACCAGTCTGCGTGACAACCGTGCCGCCCCTGAAGGGGCTCAGATTTTTAAGACGGAACGTACCCAGCACTCCGCCTGCGGCTGCGTGCTGGGCTAAACTGAGTCGTCCCGCACAGCGGGACGGGAGCATGGTTGCCGACGCAGCGTTGCGAGCGTGGGCATTCCAGGCAGTCCGGGATGAACGGCGAGCGTGTCGGCGGTAAAGTCATGGATCGGCAGTGGGCGCCGCCCATCAGAGAGTGGCAGTCATCAGAAGCAGAGCCTCCCAGCTGCTACTACCACCTTAGTGTCTACAACCAAAAGGGCAATCCCGGTTGGCTTCAGGCGAAAGAATCATCTTGCGTCGCCCCCTAAGAAGGAGTATTTTTGCGGCATTCTCGAAATCAAGCGGCTGGCGATCAAAGGTCTGGTCACTGAAGAGGACGGAGTACTCCTCTCTTGAGATTCTCCGCGACATTCTCCTCTCCAGAGTTGTTGTGGTCGCATCGCGTAACTCCGAGGATTCGCGCTCTGTAAGTTTTCGGTGTAACAAGTTTTGCGATTTGGCCGTCCATGGAGTGCGCAGCAACACTCTGTTTAGATTGCGCGATGTTGTCCGGCGTCACTTCGTCCCCGCCGGTCAAGCACTGCAATCCTGACAGTCCAAAGCTTCCAGGCTCCGACAGGGGCTCGGAAAAGTTTGCGTTCGTTCGACCTTAATCACTGTCAATTCACACCTCTAACAAGAAGAGGTGCGGAAGGTGGAGTTCAATGACAAAAAAGACCCTGCTTACCTTGTGGTGTGTGCTCATGCTGGCGCTCATCACCGCGTCAAGTCTGTGCGCCTATGCGGCGGCACCGAATCTCAATAGCCATGCCCCGGCGCAGGCCGGCCCTCGCATTCATCAGAATATTGACGAAAGCGTGTATGTGCCGATGAAGGGCAACACCCGCCCTGAGGCGACGGCCGTCAACTTTCGCGGCCCGGCTTCGCCCAGCCTCCAGATGGACCACATATTCCTCTTTCTCCAACGCTCTCCGCAGCAGGAGCAGGCGCTTAACCAGTTGATCGAGCAGCTCAACGACCGGAAGTCGCAGAACTTCCACAAATGGCTCACCGCCGAGGAATTTGGCGAGCGCTTCGGCGTGGCCGAAGACGACATTCAAGCCGTCACCAACTGGCTCCAGTCGCATGGCCTGCGCGTCAACCAGGTCTACACCAACCGCATGCTGATCGACTTCTCCGGCACGGCAGCCCAGGTCGGCGAGGCCTTCCACACCCAGATCGGGGAGCTTGAGGTCGGCGGCGAAGCCCATATCGCCAACATGAGCGATCCCATGATTCCGGCGTCTCTGTCGCCCGTGGTGGCGGGAATTTTCTCCCTCAACGACTTCAAGCCCCACGCCATGAACCGGCCGATATCGAAGTACACCTTCTCAGGCTGCGCCACCGGCGCGGACTCCCCGACTGAACCGGGTACCTGCTACTCGATGACGCCACAGGACACCCAGACCGTTTATAACCTGACTCCGTTGTACAACGCCGGTTACTCGGGACAGGGCCAGACCATCGCCCTGGTTGAGGACACCGACACCTATAGCGGGGCGGGCGACTGGAACACGTATCGCACGGCCTTTGGCCTGGCCACTGCGTTCCCGCTGGCAACCTACGCCCAGGTGCATCCCGGGGGCTGTACCGATCCCGGCACCAACGCGGATGATGGCGAAGCTGCCATCGACGTGGAAGTAGCCAGCTCGGTCGCGCCCAGCGCTGCCATTGAGCTGATCGCGTGCGCCAGCGGCACGACCACATTCGGCGGCCTCATCGCCATGCAAAACCTGGTTAATGGCGCTGGACCGTATCCTGGCGTAATGAGCGTCAGCTATGGCGTGTGCGAAGCCTTCAACGGTAACGGCGGCAACCAGGCTTTCTACAACACCTATCAGCAGGCGGCAGCTTTGGGTATTTCGGTCTTCGGTGCATCCGGCGA
>JBEKCJ010000072.1:0-31653 GCA_050014935.1 Candidatus Korobacteraceae bacterium | reverse complement strand
TTGGCGCATCAAGACAGCGCCCCTTCAAAACAGAGGACCAATGCTAGAGCAATCCGACGCTTTCGTGTTTTTTGGCGCCACAGGCGACCTGGCCTACAAGAAAATCTTTCCCGCGCTACAGAGCATGGTGCGGCAGCGCACGCTCAACGTGCCGGTGATCGGGGTGGCGAAGTCCGGCTGGACCATCGAGCAGTTGCGGGAGCGCGCTCGCGACAGCATTACCAAGCACGGCGGGGGCGTGGACGATGAGGCGTTTCAAAAGCTGTGCGATCTGCTCAGCTACGTCGACGGCGACTATAGGGACGACAAGACCTACGCGACGTTGCGCGGCATGCTGGGCGACGCTCGGGGCCCGACGCATTACCTGGCGATTCCTCCCAGCATGTTTCCGGTGGTGGTACAGGGCTTGGCCAAATCAGGCTGCGCGCAGAATGCACGCGTGATTCTGGAGAAGCCGTTCGGGCGCGATCTGGTGTCGGCGCGCAAGCTCAATGCGACGCTGCACCAGGCATTTCCCGAGGAGAACATCTATCGCATCGATCACTATCTGGGTAAGGAAGCGGTAGAAAACCTGCTGATTTTCCGCTTTGCCAACAGCTTTCTGGAGCCGATCTGGAACCGCAACTACGTCCAGAGCGTGCAGATCACGATGGCCGAGAAGTTCGGAGTGGAGGGGCGCGGAAAGTTCTACGAGGAAGCGGGCGCGATTCGCGACGTGGTGCAGAACCACATGTTACAGGTGGTGGCGTTTCTGGCGATGGAACCGCCGACGAGGATGTATGTGGATTCGGTGCGTGACGAGCAGGTGAAGATCTTTCGCACCATTCCGCCGCTGAGTCCGGCGAACATCGTAAGGGGACAGTTCGACGGATATCGCAGCGAGCCGGGAGTGTCGCCACAATCGGATGTGGAGACCTTTGCGGCGCTGCGGCTGGAAATCGACTCGTGGCGCTGGGCGGGCGTGCCGTTTCTGATCCGCGCCGGCAAGCGCCTGCCGGTGACTGCGACCGAGGTTTTCGTGAAGCTGCGCAAGGCCCCGCTCACCAAGATGGGCGTCGATACAAGGAACTATTTCCGCTTCCGTCTGGGGCCCGACATCGAACTAAGCCTGGGCGCCCGCGTAAAGCGGCCCGGACCGCTACTGGTGCCTATGCCGGTGGAACTGTCGGCAGTGAAGTACACCAGCAACGACGAGATGGATGCCTATGAGCGGCTGCTGAGCGACGCGATGAGGGGCGATCCAATGCTGTTTGTGCGGCAGGACGCGGTGGAAGCAGCGTGGGGGATCGTCGAGCCGATCTTGGGAGATTGTTGTCCGACGGAGTTGTATGAGCCGGGGACGTGGGGTCCGCCGGACGCGCGCGAATTGGCGGCGGATATTGGCGGGTGGCACGATCCGACGTGAGGGGGAACAAAGCGTGGCCGTGTAATAGGGGTCCTTCGACTCGCTACGCTCGCTCAGGATGACACACGCTGAGAACTGGCGACTGCTTGTCCCTATCCCGCCTGGCGGGGACGAATGTCGTACTGGCGGATTTTGTAGAGCAGAGCCTTGTAGCTGATATTGAGCTTGGTGGCGGCGCGCTTGCGGTTCCAGGCAGTCTCCTCCAACACCTGGGCGATGACTTCCGATTCCGCGCCGTTCTTCAGATTGCGGACCATTTCCTTCAGATCGGGCTGGGTCTGCGGCCGTTTGTCATCGGCAGCCGCGGCGGCCGCGTTCTGCGCGTCGGGATTTGGCCGTCGTTGCAACTCGCCGATGGCGGCAGATTCGTCGCCCAGCACCAGGAAGCGCTTCACGAAGTTTTCCAGCTCGCGAATATTTCCCGGCCAGGAATAGCTTTCGCACGCTTCCACCAGGCGTTGGGAGACGCCGAGCGGCGCGCAGGCATACTTATCGGCAAGCTGGATCATAAAGTGCCGCAGGATCATGGGAATTTCTTCGCGGCGCTCGCGCAGCGAAGGCATGCGCAGCACAAAGCTGTTCAGGCGGTAGTAGAGATCCTCGCGAAAGGTCTTCTGGGCGATGGCCTGGGGCATGTTGATGTTGGTAGCGGCCAGAACGCGGACATCGACCTGCACGGTGACGCGTCCGCCGAGGCGGGAGAACTGGCCGTCCTGGAGGACCTGGAGCAGCTTGGCCTGGAGGGCGGGCGACATTTCGCCGATTTCGTCAAGCAGCAAAGTGCCTTTGTTGCAGAGCTCGAACTTGCCGGGCTTGGCTTTGTTGGCGCCGGTGAAGGCCCCGGGCTCGTAGCCGAATAGCTCGCTCTCCAGCAGCTCGCTGGGAACGGCGGCGCAATTCACTTTAAGGAATGTGCGATGGGCGCGGTCAGAATACTTGTGGATGAGGCGGGCCAGAACTTCCTTGCCGGTGCCGCTCTCGCCGAGTAACAGCACGGGAAAGTCGAATTTGGCCACCTGCATGGCCTGGGCGCGAAGCTGGCGCATGAGCGGGGTAGCGGAAAAGAAATACACGCCTTCGCCGACTTCGATAGCGTCGCCTGCGCCGGGCGCGGCGGGATCGGTATTCTCCAGGCAGAAACGCAAGACTTCGTCCATTTCGTCCTTCTGGACGGGTTTGGAGAGATAGTCCTGGGCTCCCAGCCGCATGGCTTGCGCTACTTTGCGGGTGTCGCGCACGCAAGATAGCATGACGACCTTGGTGGAAGGCCGGGCTTCACGAATGCGTTGCAGGGTCTCCAGGCCATCAGCGCCGGGCATCACCATGTCGAGCAACACCAGGTCGGGGCTGTCGCGCTGGACCTTGTCGACGGCCTCGATGCCGTTGGAGGCGGTGGAGACGCGATAGGAATCCAACTCCAGGACAGTCTGGAGATACCGCAGCATGCTAGGTTCGTCGTCCACCACAAGAATGTGGGAAGTGCTCATTGCTCCTCCGCAAGGCGTTCGGGGGGAGGATTCAGCAATAAGAGAAAGGAAAACCTGCTGCCCGTACCCGGCTCGCTCTCAACCCAAATCTTTCCACCTGCTGACTGCACCAGGCGGCGGGCAATGGCGAGACCCAGGCCGTGACCTTCGGCTCGCATGCCCTGAGGGACCAAACGGAAATACTCGTCGAAGATCTCCTGCTGGAACTCGGGCGCGATACCCGGGCCAGTGTCGGATACGGAAATGCGGCAGCAGTTAGGGGCGTTTACGCGCTGGCGGCGGCGCTCCACGGCTGGCGGCCGGGCTACGGTCCGCCGCTCCCAAAAGTACGGTTCCACATGTAGCCACACCGTTCCGGAAGCCGGAGTGTACTTCATGGCATTGTCGAGCAGGTTGGAAACGACGTGCTGAATCTTGTAGTAATCAAACGGAAAGGGCTGGAGTTTGTCGTTAGGCAGGAAATAGAAGGCGATGGCCTTTTCCTGAAAGCGCTGCGACCAGACTTCGGCAATCTCGCGAACGCAGCCGTTGATGTCGCCTACTTCGTAGTGCAAGTCGAGGCGGTCAACCTTAAGCGCGGCGTAAGTCAACAGGTTCTGAATAAAATTGGACAGGCGCACGCCATTGGCCTGCATTTCGGTCAGGACTTCCATCTGGCGAGGGCTCAAAGGTCCGAGTTTTTCCGACAGCAAGAGGTGCAAATAACCTGCCATGATGGCCAGCGGGGTTTTGAGTTCGTGGGCTGCGGAGGCCAGGGCATCGCGGCAACAGCTGCAATGCTCGTGGGTAACCGCCTCAGGACTTTGATTTATTGGCGACATCTTAGCCGGAGGCATGGGGATAACCCCCTTCCCGTGCCTGGGAGATGAGGACATGTTGACGGCATCCCCAGGATCAAATCCCGATCTGTGTTGTACAGGCATACTCTCGACAAAAGTCAGCCTTAAGTTTAGTGAGTAACCAAGCCTCGGGAGATAGACTGGAAACAGTCTACAGGGGGAGAACTGATCTTACCGCAAACCCATGCATTGTCAATGCCAAACTGATGAATTCTTGGATAAAGTGGCAAAATGGTTTCCTTTTCTGGAAGCGATTTTCACCATTAACAGGCATTCCTCTTCCGCTCTAGCGCAATAGATTGCGATGTTCGTGCGGGCATGTTTTGCGGAAATAACTTCTATCTCCAACAAAGCAAAACGGTTGACTGAGCTCCCAGATTTGGTTATCGATGTGCGTCATACGTCTGTAATGTAGGAGCTGGCCTTTGCGTCGAAGCGTATCCGTTGCCGAGCGCCGCAGTTGGGACCGGTTGCCTATTTCCATCCCGTTTTTCGTTCGGGGGAAGAACTCGAACGGCGAAGAATTTCTGGAGTTCGCCACCGCGCTGAACCTGTCTGCCGGCGGCGTTTTGCTGGCGACGCGGCGGTACTTGGATCCCGGAACCGAGATTACGCTCGAAATTCCCGTTGCTTTGGTCAACAAAGCGCAACTGCCCCGATCAGTATCCCTCTTGCGTGCCACGGTATTGCGATGTACGGCCGATCGGCAGTACTTTCTGCTGGGCCTTCAGTTCCGGGAACCGCTGTTGGACCATATGACAGGAGTAGAAGCAGGCAAGTCCCGATCCGTTGGGAAACTCACTTCCTCAGAGTGAAAACATTTGCACATTTAGAGCGCAATCTCGTGCTCTTCGAGCTTATTTTGGTGCGATAGATTTCCCCTTCTCGTGTTGTTAATATCATTATTTGCAATAAATTACAACGAATATGCGCATTTTATTGCAATGTGCAGGAACTTGGCGCAATAAATGCAAATCATTAGCACGCCGACTACCTAGCCGACTACTAAAAAGCTACTGCGTGAGAACCGAGTATGCCACTATTGGCGGGCTCGAACAACGAGAATGCGATCACGGTGCAACAACTCCCCCCGGAGCCCGTGATCTTCGGGCAGACGCCTGCTATGCGGGACGTCCGCCAAAAGCTGGAGCGAGTTGCCGCCTCCAATCTTTCCGTGCTGGTTAGCGGAGAGAGCGGCACCGGCAAGGACATTGTTGCCCGCCTGCTGCATCTTTACTCGCCATGGGCTGCGGGTCCGTTTGTGAAGGTGAATTGCCCGGCCATTCCGGGAACCCTTCTCGAAAGCGAACTGTTTGGCTATGAGCGCGGCGCATTTACCGGCGCCTTCAACCCAAAACCGGGTAGAGTGGAAATGGCGCATCGGGGCACGTTATTTCTGGATGAAATTGCCGAACTGGACGCCATGCTGCAAGCCAAACTGCTGCAGCTGTTGCAGGACGGGCAGTTCAGCCGGATTGGCGCCCAGGAAGACAAAAAAGTGGAGGTACGGGTGGTGTGCTCCACCAACCGCGAGCTGCATGAGGAGATTGAGCAGGGCAACTTCCGTCCCGACTTGTTTTACCGTATCGCCACCATGACCATCCACCTGCCGCCGCTGCGCGAGCGGGCGGTGGATTTGCCGATCATCTGCGATTACCTGCTCCAGTACTACAACGAGAAGTTGAACGGGCGGGTGGTGATGGTGCGGCCGGCGCTGATGGCCAAGATGCAGCGCTACTCCTGGCCGGGTAATATCCGGCAGCTGGAAAACCTGGTGAAGCGCTACGTGGTAATGGGCACGGAAGATGTGATTCTGAGCGAACTGCTGGAGCCGAATGAGCGCGATGCGGTGGACACGCTGGTGCTGGAGGGCCCGGTATCGCTGAAAAAATTGACCCGGCAGACGGTGCGCAAACTGGAAGCCCGTATTATCCTGAATGCACTGCACGCCAATAACTGGAACCGCAAGAAAGCGGCGCGCTCGTTAGATATCAGCTACCGCGCCTTACTATACAAGCTCAAGGAAGTTGGAATTCCGCAACGGCGTTCCAGCACCACCACAAAGCACGAAGAAGACGGGGTCGAGTAAACCGCCGAGGTGAAACGATGTATTGGGAGCAACATAGTTTGGGAAAACGAGTTTTCATAGTCACGGCAATCATCGTTCTGGGGCTTGGGAGCCTGGTGGCCTATGGCCAGGACAACGCAGCACAGACAGGGGCCAATTCCCCGACCGCCCCGCCAGCAGGCGCTTCGGCGCCGGCGGCGCAGCCGGTCATTCCTGACAGCAGCTCCAGCGGCGGCGCCAACAGCGGAAAAGACGTAGCTAAGACCACGACGCTGCCGGCTGCGGGAAGCCCGCACCCGCATGTGGCCAACGTGCGGCCTGACACCTATATCATTGGCGTGGGTGACGTGCTGGAAGTCAATGTTTGGAAGGAAGGCGAACTCAGCAAGACGGTAGGGGTGCGCCCGGATGGCATGATCACGCTGCCTTTGATAGGAGAGATCAAGGCTACCGGCTTAACTCCGGTGCAGTTGCAGGCGCAAATCACGACCGCGCTATCGAAGGAGATGTCGGACCCGCAAGTCGTAGTCATGGTTGGCGCTGTGAATAGCCTTAGCTTTAACATTATGGGCCAGGTTTACAAGCCAGGATACTTTCCTCTCTCCCGGCCAATCACGATTCTGGACGCGATCGCGTTGAGCGGCGGGTTCCGCGATTTTGCCAAGCAAAAGAAGATTTATATTTTGCGCACCGCGCCCGATGGTACCCAGGAGAAGATCCATTTCAACTACAAGCAGGTGATCAAGGGCCAGAAAATGTCGCAGAACATCATGGTCGAGCCTCGCGATACCATAGTGGTGCCGTAGCGGTCGGGTTCGTCGGGGGCGACAGGAGGATGAGATGAAACGGCAACTAAGACCAATGCTGGCCGCGGTAGCGCTGCTGTGCGCGCCGCTGGCCTGGTCGCAGAGCGGTTCCTCGGATGCGGGCGCCAGCACCCCGAGCGCTCCGCCGCAGGCCGGTTCTTCCATATGGCAAAGCAGCACGCCCGATGCCACGCAAACGCAGAATGGGACGGCGAATCCGTCGCAAACCGGCACCGCGAATCCATCGCAAACCGGCACCGCGGATCCGGCGCAGAACGGCTGGCCGGACGCCGCCCAGCAGAGTCCTCCGACTCCAGCCCAGGCCGCGTGGCCGGATTCGTCTTCGCAAAACGGTCCTACAGATGGGTCGCAGAACGGGGCTCCGGATACGACCTCAGCAGCGGGCGGCGGCGGCCTGGACGACGGGTCGCAGTTGGGCTTGGGAGGTCCGCAGGCCACCTTCTCCCATCCTGAAAAGCTGCCGGCCATGACAATGTTTACCGACCAGATATCGCATACGGGATATACCTTTACCTTTTCGGCGGGCGAGGTAGCCCAATATCTGTCGGGTGGGTACGGGAATTCGCCGGGATACTGGGACAACCTGAACCTGGTTAACGCCGGCCTCAATATCGTGCAAGTCCGGCCCACGCTGCTGTGGTCCCTGGGTTACAACGGCGGTGTCAGCACAACCACGGGGGCGGTTTATTCCACCTACAGCAACCTGAACCAGGCCATCAACGCGCACATCATCTGGGCCTTCGCCAAGCGCTGGCAGTTTCGCTTCAAGGACAGCTACTTTTATTCGGATGATCCGTTCCAACCGTTCTTTACCTTTTTGAGCGCGCCCACGGCGAACAATCCCAATCCGGTAATTTACTTTCCGCAAACCGTACTGGAGCAGAATCAGGGGACGGCAGACATAACCTATCTGTTGGGACCTCACGACAGCGTCGATTTTTACGGTGGCGAGAGCTTTCAACATTATCTGAGGGGGATTGCTACGTCGAATAACAGCGCGTTTAATCCGGGTGCGCTATGGAATTCGACCACCTACTCCGGGGGAGTGTTTTACCAGCACGTATTCAATCCCCGATTGAGCGGTGGGGAGGGATACATTTTCAACGCCCTGGATTTCGGGCACGGACAATCGCGAGCCGGCGTGCAAACGTTCCAGACCTATGGGACCTACCGAATCAGCCCCCGGATAAGCGTTTCCGGATGGGTAGGCCCGGAGCGGACGGGTACGAAAGATATTGTCCCGCTGATTTGCTTTCCCAGCGGCTGCCTGATCGAAGTAATGCATATGACGTACTGGAATGTCGCCGAGGGCGCCACCTTCAGCTGGGCGGCCCCGCACGGTAATTCCTTCGGGGCGCAGTACAGCCACAGCATCACCAATGGCGGAGGCTTGTTTGGTGCGGTGCGTTACTACCAGGTGGTGGCGACGTTTAGCCGTCCGGTGAGCCGCAATTGGTCCTTCGCGGCTGGAGCCTGGTACAGCGACAGTCAGTCGGTATCGAATTATGAGGGGCAGAGTTATCTGTATAGCAGGCAGGGGACGATAACCTTTTCCCGCAAGATCAATCAGGACTGGAACCTCAGCTCCTACTTTGCCCTCGTCCATCAAAACCAAAACTATTACGGCGCTCTGGGACTGCCGGCCTCCGTTACCACGACCGGTATCGGAGTGACGGTTCAGTATGCCTGGAATCATTCTGTGGGACGGTGACTTATGGTGCAGGAATTTGACGATCAGAAAACAGGACAAGGCTTTGACGAATATTGGGCCATCGTGCTCCGCCGCAAGTGGTGGATCTTAGGGCCGCTCTTCTTTGGATGGCTGATTGTTTTCGCCTCCGCGTGGTTCTTGCCCGCCACCTATATCTCGGAAAGTACGGTCCTGGTGGAGCCGCCCAAGGTGCCCAGCAACCTGGTCGAGCCGAACGTGCAAGTGGACCTGGCCGACCGTGTGCAGAGTATGAGCACCCAGGTGGAAAGCCGCACCCGTCTGCTCAACCTGATCCAGCGCTTCAATCTGTATCCGGGGTACGTAAACTCGCCGGACGATCAGGTGGTCAAGATGCGCGACGACATCAAGATGGAACTGGTCAAGAGCGAGACGAACACCTCCGGTAAAGCCGAAATCGTAGCGTTTAAGGTTTCCTTCAAAGCGCCCACGGCCGATATCGCCCAAAAGGTGACCATTGCTCTTACTTCGTTCTTTGTGGACGAGAATGTGCGCGCCAGCCAGGAACAGTCGGAAGCGACCACGCTCTTCCTGGATTCGCAAGTAAGAGCGGTGGGGCAGACCCTGGCAGACGAGGAAGCCAAAGTGCGGGCTTTCGAAGCCGAGCACGACGGGTCATTGCCGCAGCAGCTGGACAGCAACATCCATATCCTGCAGGGACTGCAGCAGCAGATGCAGGCCGCGCAAGCCGCCCGGGAGCGGGCCATGCAGCAGCAGACGTACCTGAACTCCCTGGAGAGCCAGTATCAGAACATGAGCGACTCGGCTATGGCTCCGGCCAGTATCGACCAGCAACTCGATAGCGCGCGATCCAATCTCGCCGCCATGGAAGCCCGCTATACCGACGACCATCCTGACGTGAAGAAGCTGAAAGAAACCATCGCGTCGCTGGAAAAGCTGAAGAAGGAGATGGCAAACGAAGCTCGAGATAACCGGGAATCCGATACCGAGACCCCCCAGGCGGTGCAGCAGAGCAACGCGATGTTACAGCTGCATACCCAGATGAGGCTCAACAAGATGGAGATGGACCAGGCCACGCAGCAGATACAGCGCGCCGAGCAGGCTGGCCAGGTTTACCAGGCGCGGCTGAATGCCACGCCGGCTGTGGAAGCGCAGATGGCCGACATGATGCGCGACTTCGGCAATCTGAAAAAGGAATATCAGGACCTGCTGGCCAAGAAAACCGAGTCGGCCCTGGCCACCAGTTTGGAACGGCAGCAGCAAGGCGCGCAGTTCCGCGTCATCGATCCGCCCAGCCTTCCCGACAAGCCGAACTTTCCTGACCGCTTCAAGTTTTCGCTGGCGGCCATCGGCGCCGGATTTGCGTTGGCCATACTGTGCGGCTTTGGAGTGGAGTTCCTGGATGACCGCATCCGTGGCGAGCAGGCCTTGAACGCCGCGGTCAGCCTGCCCATCCTGGCCGAGATTCCGGCTCTTTCGACGGCGAAGGAGCTGAAGCGTGCCCGCTGGGTGCCCAGGTTTGCCCTGGCAGCCACCATCCTGGTGCTGATCCTGCTTCCATCGGGCGTGGTTTACGCCTATTACTGGGGATAGGGAATGTATAAACAATTCTTCAGGTTGACGCGGAATCCGTTCGAGATCAGCCCCGATCCGTATTTTTATCATCCGACGCCCAGGCATAACGAAGCTCTGGCCAATCTGCACTACGGGGTTGGCCGCAGAAAGGGTTTCATTGTGATCACCGGCGAGGTGGGCACGGGCAAGACCCTGCTGGTCCGCTGCCTGCTCTCGGAGTTGCGTAAGAACAATATCGCCTTCGGCTACGTCTTCAACCCGTTGCTGCCGGTGGTGGAATTCTTCCAATACATCATGGCGGATTTTGGGCTGCCCTACTCGGGACGCACCAAGACCGAGATGCTGCTCGATCTGAACCGCTTTCTCATCCAGCGCCACGCGCGCGGCCTGATTACCGCCCTGGTGGTGGATGAGGCGCAAGCCCTGCGAGCGGAACTGCTGGAAGAGATCCGGCTGCTGACCAATCTGGAAACTTCGCAGCAGAAGCTGCTGCAGATTGTGTTGATGGGCCAGCCGGAGCTGGAAATCGTGCTGGACTCTCCCGAGTTGCGGCAGTTGAAGCAGCGTGTCTCGCTGCGCTGCCAGTTGCAGCCACTGGACGAGTCGCAGACCCACGCTTACGTTCTGTCGCGTCTGGAGCGCGCCGGGGCCCCGCCGGAGCCGGCCGTCTTCTCCGAGGAAGCGATGGACAGGATTTTCGAATACTCGCGCGGCATCCCCCGGATTATCAACACACTGTGCGAAAATTCCATGGTCAGTGCTTTTGCCCATGAACAGCGCCCGGTGACCGCCGACATGGTTACCGACGTGGCCACTGATTTCCGGCTCATCAGCCCGGCCCTGCCCGAGGAAGTTCCACTGGCTGCGGCCGCCGGCGGGGAAAATAATGCGAGTCTGCTGCGCTCCCTGTTCCGCATGGTGCGAAGCATGGATAACCAGACCCTGGAAGCCAATAAATAAACCGTTGCCAACTACTGCAATCAGGAGAGTCTAACCCATGAGTCGAGTGTACGAAGCGTTACAAAAGTCCCAAGGTGAAAGTCCAAATCCCAGTGCCTCGCCTTTGGTTACGGATCAGCCGGAAGCTGCTGCTGGCGTAGCAGCGGCAGTTGCAGAGGAAGTGTCGGGAGCGTCCCTGGCTCCAGTCGAGCCGACGGATGCGGGTTGGCTGAAAGTACCCGAGGAGCGGGTCCTGCGTCCCGTGCCCACTCCGGAACAACGCCTGGTGACGATGACCGACCCGGAAAGCACGGGCGCCGAGATGTTCCGCGTGCTGGCCACCCGTCTGGCCCACATGCGGCGCAGGCGCAACCTGCATAAGCTGCTGATTACCAGTTCGGTGGTGGATGAGGGCAAGTCGGTAGTGACTTCCAATCTGGCCTTGACGCTGGCACGGCGTTCCGGCGAACGGGTGCTGCTGGTGGAAGCCGACCTGCGCCGCCCCAGCATCGCTCCGCTGCTCTCCAGTTCGCCGCTGCGCGGGATTTCCGAGTGGAGCGAGGGCAAACTCGCGCTGGGAGATTCCCTCTACCGCATCGGAGACTTGCCGGTCTGGGTGCTTGCGGCCGGTCATCCCATGGACGAACCGCTGCCGCTGCTGGAGTCCGATCGCTTCGCCAAGATGCTGGAGAGTGTTTCCCAGAGCTTCGACTGGGTGTTGCTGGACGCCACACCGCTGCTGCCCATGGCCGACTCGACCTCGATCGCCCGCCTCTGCGACGGCGTTCTGGTGGTAGTGCGCGATGGCTACACCCGCAAGAAAGTCCTGAACAAGGCGATAGCGACCCTCGACAAGTCCAAGCTTCTGGGCGTGGTCTTCAACCAGGCCTCCATGCTGAACGTCAACTACGACCACTACTACGGTGAGTACAGCTCCTCCGGCAAGTCGAAGAAAGATGCCAAGAAGGACGCCAAGGAAGCCAAGAAACAAGCCAAGGAAGCCCAGAAGCAAGCTAAGAAAGAAGCGGACCAGGTCAAAGCGGCTTCGGCATGATTCGTTTGTTTAACGCCTACTTCCCCACCCGCACACTGTTGCTGACGGTGACCGAGGCCTTACTTGTCACCCTGGCCTTCACCGTGTCGGTGGTGTTCTGGGCGGGAACAGCGATGGATGCCAACATCTATCTGCTGTACGAAAATGGTTTTGGGCGAATCGGTCTGGTAGTCGGGATATTCGTTCTGTTGATGTACTACTTCGACCTGTACGACTCCATCGTGCTGTCGAACCGGCGCGAGGTCGTCACCCGCCTGGTCGGAGTTCTGGGCTGCGCCTTTGTGGCCCTGTCAGTTCTCTACTACGCCTTCCCGGAAATCAGTTTGGTGGGCGGCACGCTGTGGTTGGGGGTCGCCATTGTAGGCGTTACGGTCCCCGCCTGGCGCAAGCTTTTCTTTGTGCTGAACCGCTCGGCCCGCTTCTCGGAGCGCGCCGTTCTTTATGGCGACGGGCCCCTGGCCGCGCCCTTGATGGATGCGATTGCGAGCCGCTCCGAGCTGGGCGTGCGGGTGGTCGGCTTCATCGGCAACAGTACGGAGACCGCTGCCGGCATCCCCCGCTTCGACGAAGACGATTTGAAGGATGTGGTGGAGCAGCGCAATGTCCGGCGCGTGGTGGTGACCATGGGCGACCGCCGCGGCAAGCTGCGGGTGGACCAGCTGCTGAAGCTGAAGACCCAGGGCGTTTACATCCAGGATGGCCCCGAGTACTACGAGAGTATTACGGGGAAGATTCCACTGGAGTCATTGCGGCTGAGCTGGCTGATATTTTCGCCCGGCTTTCATGTGCGCGCCGGCCTGCGCCTGTACAAGCGAATCGTTTCGCTGATTTTGGGCAGTCTGGCCATCCTCATCACCTCGCCGATTATGCTGCTGGCTACCCTTGCGGTCCGGCTGGACTCGAAGGGGCCGGCAATCTTCCGGCAAAAGCGCGTGGGGGAAAACGGAAAACTGTTTACGGTTTACAAATTCCGTTCGATGTTCGAAGGCTCGGACAAGACCAAGCTAACCCCTGCCGAGCACGGGGATCCGCGGGTGACGCGGGTGGGTAAGTGGCTGCGCCGGACGCGCGTGGATGAGTTGCCGCAGTTGTGCAACATCGTCAAAGGAGACATGGCATTCGTGGGCCCACGGCCCTTCGTGCCCGAGCAGGAAGAGGAATGCGCGGCGCAGATTCCCTTCTACCGCGAGCGCTGGCTGGTGAAGCCGGGCGCCACGGGATGGGCGCAGATCAATCGCGGCTACAATGCGACCCTGGAAGACAATCGCGAGAAGCTGGCCTACGATTTGTTCTACATCAAGAATGTGTCATTCGGGCTCGACCTGTTCATCATGTTTTCTACCATCAAGATTCTGCTGCTGGGCAGAGGCGGACGATAGAGCTCTCCAGCGGTTTCGTGCCCGATGCGGTATTCTTGTTGATTCGCAATAGCAACCATCGCACTACCTTGGACGATCCATCAGAAGTGTGACAGCTATGGCTTACGGGGGAATGAACTTTCTATGAAGACAGCTCTCATCACGGGAGTTTCCGGTCAGGATGGCAGTTATCTCGCCGAATACCTGGTCGATCTGGGATACAAAGTTTACGGCCTGGTGCGGCGCGAGTCCGACACCATGCGCTTCCTGCACGCCGTGCAGAACAAGATTGAACTTCTCTACGGCGATATGCGCGACGCGGTTTCGCTGGAAGTTGCTTTCGCCAAAGCTATGCCCGACGAGATCTATAACCTTGCGGGGCAGGTTTTTGTGCCGACCAGCTGGCATCTTCCCGCCGAGACCTTCGACATCAATGTGGGCGGGCTGGCGCGGCTGTTGAACATGGTGGAGCGCCTGAAGCCGGAGACGCGCGTCTACCAGGCTTCCAGCTCGGAGATGTACGGCAACCTGAACGGACTGCGCAATGAAGAGACAGCGCTGCGTCCTACTTCGCCTTATGGTGTCTCCAAGACCGCCGCGCATAACCTTTGCGGAGTGTATCGGGCGCGCGGGATTTTTGTGGTGGGCGGCATCCTGTTCAATCACGAGTCGCCGCGGCGCGGGCCGGAGATGGTGACCCGCAAGATCACGCTGGCGGCCGCTGACTGGGCGCACGGCAAGAAGAACAAGCTCAAGCTGGGCAACATGCAGGCGCGCCGCGACTGGGGATTTGCCGGCGATTACATTCGCGCCATGCATGCCATGCTGCAACAGGAGAAGCCGCAGGATTACGTGATCGCCACCGGCGAGTCGCACAGCGTGTATGAATTCGTGGTCGAGGTGCTGCGCTGCCTGGACCTGGTTCCCGCGAATAGCAATGTTGCCGAAGTGGTGGACGAGTACGTGGAAGTGGATCCCAAGCTGTTCCGCACGGGAGAAATTCACGATCTGCGTGGGGATGCGACCCTGGCGCGCCGCGACTTGAGCTGGACGCCGGAAGTTGACTTCGAGGGTCTGGTTCGCATGATGGTTGAGTCCGACACTGGAGTTGCCAGCAAAGGCCGATCGGGCAAAGGCCAGTTCGTCAAGAGCGGCGCATAGATTGGGTAGTGGCCTTCAGGCCCGCGTAAAGGAGCCAAAATGACTGGCTTTAGCCACTGCGGTACCTCGTTCCACGTTGATGCGCGAACGGCTTTGCATGGGACAGTTGCTACCTCAGGGCCTAAAGGCCTCTCGGTTGGTTGTTTGCTCACGCGGCGCTAGAGCGCCGCACTACCCGAACCGGTAAAGCTGCGCCCTTTCCCGGGGCCAGGCTTTACGACGATCACGCATCGAGGCGAACAACTACATGGCGTCTAATCCTGACGTAGCTCCCGCTCCTGAAACGCGAAAGAAGTCACTCGTCCGCCGGCTCTTAAGGCTGGCCGTCATCGCCTTCGTCGTGCTCGTGCTCCTGGTGGTCTGCGCGGTCGTCAACAACAACTACTCCTTCCACCAGACTGCGCGCGCCGAGTTCAATGCGCAGCTCGATCATGCCATCGATACCTCGACGCAGTGGATTGTGCAGCAGCCCGATATCCAGGGAAACCCGCCACTGATGTTCATGATTGGCGACATGGCGGAAATGTCGGGTGACCCCCGGCTGAAGAGCTTCATCGCCGCTTATCTGGCCAGTCCGCGAGTACGAGTTCCCGGCCATCTGGTGACGTGGTATTACGCCCATTGGGCCGATGCCAGCGTGCCTGTGCCGACGCTTAGCGCTGCCTACGTGGATACGTTAAGTTGGCAAGACAAGTGGTTTACCTATGGCACCGCTCCCGATCGCGTCGCCCTGTCTGCGGACGAACAGGCCAACATGTTTTCCCCAACCATGTACAGCTGGGGAAAACGTCTCCATCTGCAACTCATCGCGCTGGATTACTTTCGGCATTACAACGGCCCCTCACCGAGGCTGGATGCCGCCATCATTCCGGTAACCCAAGGCGTGGCGAATGACGCGTACTGGGATTTCCGCGTGAGCGATTCCTATCCGCAGCGCAGCGCGTTTCTGCTGGCCGCCGGACAGCCCCAACTGGTGAAGAAGCGTTGGATTGAGCGCATCCTCGACCGGCAAAACCCAGATGGCACGTGGAACTATTGCTGGTATGGCTGGTGCCGCGGCGTCTTCGAGTTCAGCCTGACGCAGGAAGACCAGGGACACACCACCGTGCAGGCTGCCTGGGCACTGTATCAGTTGAAGTATCGCTACTCGGATTGGATCACCCAGAATTTCAAGTAATGGGTACGATCCAGGGCAGGCATCGCTGCTTTTCATTTGCAGGCGTGGAGTATTATGCAAGGACGAACGCTACACGGAAACCGCAGACCTGCCGCCGAAGGGAGACTCTATGAGTGACTGGTACAAATATTTGTTTAACATCTTCGAGGGGGAAGAGGAGCGAGAGGACAGACCCGACCCCTTTGACATCGAAGCCTTTGGTGAAAAGGTCGAATTGGCAAAGAGCGCCAATATTGATGCCATGGACTTCTTCGACAAATGCCACAAGAAAGGCCTCTCGATGAAGGACTCCCTGGCGGCGTTCGACGCGGAGATAGCCAAGATTCCACCTAACCCCGGTGCCGCTTCGGACCCCGCAAGAAGCTAGGAACGGCGTCACCTCTCGCTCTGCGATTCAGCTCTTTACCCTTACGGGATAATCTCAAACGCTACGCCCGCGAAGAATCCATTGGGGCCGCCGTATTCGGTGGTGCCATAGATATTGCCGGCGGCGTCCAGAACTACTCCGCCGGCCGGACTGCCACCGTCTGACAAGAGGTTGAAGGTGTGAAGAATTGACTCTGTCCACTGTCCTCCGGAGCCCCGCGTCAGCTTGAAGACTACGCCGGCATTGTTCGAACCACCTCCCAGGGTTTCCCCGTAGAGATTGCCTTCGTGGTCCATGCTCAAGCCGCCATTGGGGTTCGCGCCGTCGTCGCCTCCCTGGAAGGAATACAAAACAGTTTCCGTCCAGGTACCGTTCAAGTTGGGCGTCATCTTGAACACGGTGCCGTTGCCGTAGGTGCCGCCGTAGTAGGTGGTGCCGTAGATGTTCCCAAAGGAGTCGAGGCTTACAGGTGCGGTTGGGTTACCGCCATCGGGGCCACCACGAGAGCTGCCCTGGAAGGCGTGAAGAACGGTTTGTCTCCAACCCGGGCCGCCCCGGTTGGGCGCCAGCTTGAAGACCGCACCCGTTCCACCAGCCGGCCCGGAATAGGTTGTTCCGTAGAGATTGCCGTAGGAGTCGGGCGTGACCCCCGCATAGGGAAAACAACCGTCGTCGGCACAAGAAAAAGAGTAGAGGCCGATGGTATCCCAGCGGGTGGCGCTAACCCGCTTCACGCTGTAAACAGAACCCTGGGCATCGTTGCCGCCATCGAGTGTGGTGCCGTAGACGGTGCCGGCGTTGTCCACGGTCACCCCGCCCAGAGCAGAAGCGCCAAGTGAGCTGATCGTTGTCAGGTCCCAGCCATTTGAACCGCGAGCGAGTTCGAAGACGTTGGAGGTGTTACTGCCGCAAATTCCGAATAAGTTACCCAGCCCATCGAGTGCCAGCGGCGACTCCGGGCCGGAGCACGTGCTGAACCCTGCAAACAACGTCTCTGTCCAGTTTCCGCCTGAGCCGGGACTCAGCTCGAACATCACGCCGCAGCCATGAGGCTCGCAAGCATTGACGCCACCGCCTGAAGTTGTTCCGTAAAGGTTTCCGGCGCTATCAAAAATCATGGGAGCGTTAGGCAACGAGCCGTCCCCGGCGCCGCCAAAGCTGTGCAGTATCCTGTAGGTCTGTCCCGGGGCTGGGCTTGAGAGGAAACTCAAAACAGCTAAGGCTACACTGGCGCGAAGAAGTGATTTCTTGCGGTGCATGGTTCCCCTCCTCCACTGAAGTCCTCAAAGTATACGTCGATTCGAAGTTGCCAGGCGCAAGTTTCCCGGGTGGGGCAGTGGTGCCGTTTGGAATCTGCTCTAGAATGAAGTTGCGTGACTGAAGTCAAGAAAACGCGCCTGACGGAGATGGTGAAAGCCGCGGGTTGAGCCAGCAAGCTAAGTCCGGCGGTGCTGGACTCGGTGCTTGGGAAATTAGCCCGGCAACACGATCCCAATGTTCTGGTCGGCTTCGACACCGCCGACGACGCCGGAGTGTATCAACTCACGGCGGAGCTGGCGCTGGTGCAGACCGTCGATTTCTTCACTCCCATCGTCGACGATGCTTACGTCTTCGGCCAGATTGCAGCCACCAACGCGCTTAGCGATGTCTACGCAATGGGCGGCCGGCCCATCAGCGCTCTCGCCCTGGTCTGCTTTCCCGATGGCGGCGATCCCAAAACGCTGGAGGAGATGCTGGCCGGCGGCCTGTCGAAGATGGTGGAAGCCGGCTGCACCATCATCGGCGGACACAGCATTCGCGACGAGGAGATCAAGCTTGGCTATTCGGTGACGGGCACGATTCATCCGCAAAAGGTGTTGGCGAACAAGGGCGCCCAGGCCGGCGACCGGCTGATTTTTACCAAAGCAATCGGTACTGGCGTGATTTCGACGGCAATCAAACGCGGCGACGCCGATCTCACGTGGATCCGTGCGGCCGTGCGTTCCATGACGACACTGAACAAGGCCGCGGCAGAGGTGATAACTTCCGGCGGGTTCGGGGTGCACAGCCTGACCGACGTCACCGGCTTTGGCCTGATTGGGCATGCGCGGGAGATGGCCATCGCCTCCGGTGTCAGCTTGCGCATTGAGGGGGCGCGCGTTCCGCTGTTGCCGGGCGCCCTGGAATGCGTTCGCCGGGGATATGTGCCCGGCGGATTGAAGGCGAACCGTCAGTTCGCTGAGGGCTGCGTGGAGACGGCCAAGGGCGTAGCGCAGGACGTGGTGACCCTGCTTTACGATCCCCAGACCGCGGGCGGACTGCTGATTGCTGTCGCCGCGAGCGACGCGGAGCGATTGGTGGCTGAACTGCAAAACGTCTGCGTGGAGGCAGTCGAAATCGGCGAAGTAGTGCCTAAGCAGAGGCCGCTGATCGTAGTGGCGAAGTCGAACCCGGCGAGTTGAAACTCGCAAAGCAGATTCTGCGCGGCTGGTTATCAGTACGGCGAGCCCGCCTGCGTCCCCTTCCTTGCCAACCCGAACCGCGGCTTGACGGGAGCTAAGAGGGTGTTCTCTGGATGGAACGTGTAGCCTTGCTCATCTGTTCCATCCTCTCCACATCGGCGCGAGTCTTCTCCGCCTCTTTGACGGGATCGGTTTTCTTTTTCTTCGGCATCTGTCCAGTTTACGCTGGTCGCGGGCGGACTCCAACCGCTGTGGAGCGAAACCGCGCCCCTTGCAAAGCGGGCAATGGCCGCAACCTGCGTGGGCAGAAACAGCTATTCTCCTGGGAGCGTGTGGTCTTCGAGTTTTTCCAGGTCCGCGGCTTGAAACTCGTGCGGACCACCCTCCTCCTCCTCAAATGTCACTTGGACCGTTTCGCCGGGTTCGCTGTCCGCCGCCACGGTCCCAATCCAATCGCCATAGTTTTTTTCCGTGTCCGGCGGGTTCGCCGGCAGTTTCACTCGCACTTTGTCGCCACGCTTCATAGGTTTTCTCCTTCCTGAATCAGCGCCGGAATTATCTCATGGGCAGCCCGGCATTGGCCTCCCGGCAGGGATAGAAGCGGAGACGGCCCCCAATTCCGCCAGCGGCCACGAAAGGCTAAAATCAGGGGTGGCGAATTTCCGCTCGCACGGAGCCCGGTTCGGAGTTAACATTATCGGCAACTCTGGTAAGGCGAAAGGCCGCGCTCGTGGCGAAAAGGAAAGAGGCCGCGGGCGTCCCCAGCTGGCCTGTGATTTCGCATGCGGAGGCGTCAACCGGTTCCCGACTGTTCAAGTTGGTCAGAGCGCACAGCTGCACATTCATGAGGAGATACGATGAGGGCATCGAGGATTCTTGCGTTATCGAGCTTAGCGACAATACTTTGCGTATTTTTGGCCGCTTGCGGCGGCGGCGGGTCGACCCCAAAGCCTCCGGCCGGCCCCCCCACGGTCACCTCATCTCTGCTAACCCAAGCCACGGTGAATGTCGTCTACAGCTTTTACCTTCAGGCGAGCGGCGGTACCGGAACGTACACCTGGGCCATCACCTCGGGAAGTCTGCCTCCGGGTCTGACCTTTAATACTATGACCGCCCAGATTTCCGGTACACCCACGCTTCTCGGCAATTATCCCTTTTCCGTCAAGGTCACCGACCAAAACAATTTGAGTGGCACGGCCAACCTCACCCTGCTAGTCGGTGGTGCGCTGGTGATCGACTGTAATTCCTGTATCACCGGCACGCGACTACCTACGGGAAACCCGGGAGTGCCGTACAGCGCCATGCTGACGGTCAGCGGCGGAGTGACGCCTTACACCTGGTGCGTGATTGAGACCAGCGGCGCCTGCGATAACGGCGCGGGCGGCGCTTTGCCGGTCGGCTTGACCCTATCCACCGACAGCAATGGCGACGGCATCATCTCCGGCACGCCGACCAACGTGCCGGCCGCACCCGCGCAATTTACGCTACAGGTAACGGATAGTGAGGTGCCCCCTGCCGTTTCGACGATACCGCTCACCCTCACGATCATAGGTATCCTGACCCCAGCGCTGTCTCCTGCCGTTCTGAACGTGCCGTACAGCCAGAACCTGACCGTTTCCGGTGGGGTAATACCGTACACCTGGTCGATAACCTCGGGCACGTTGCCGCCCGGGCTTGCCTTCCAGGGTAACTGCGTAGACACGCGTCAACCCAACTGCACTATCAGTGGCGTTCCGACCATGGCCGGCACCTACCCGTTCACGGTGCAGGTGAAGGACAGCGAGAATCCGCCGGCAACCGCCTCGGCCCAGTTCACGATCGTGGTAACGGGGATTACGAATGGCACGCTTAACGGGAATTACGTGTTCTCATTTACCGGTTACGAGGGTAGTAACAATAGTCCCGTCGTCATGAGCGGGGCATTCGTGGCCGATGGGAACGGGAACATCACCGGCGGCGAGCTTGACCTGAACGATGGGACGGGTGAAGCGAATACGGGCTGCCACAACAACGGCCCGCAACAGCAAACCATCACGCCAGCGCCGAGCTCGACTTACTCGATCCAACCGAACGGACTCGGCGCGATGACTGTCGTCACCAATTCGGGCACGTACAATTTCGCCGTCGCCATCCGCCCCGACGGCAGTGGGAGCCTGATTCAGAACAATGCCGACCCGAACACGCGTGGGTCCGGGACCATCAAGGTGCAGGTTCCTGGGGTTACGACCGCGCAGATCGAAGGAAACTTCGCTCTCGGCATAACGGGAGCTGACGCCACTGGCAACCGGTATGTCGCGGCCGGGCAATACAAGCTCGAAGACCCCAACGGCGACTTGAGCTGCACAGGCAGCAATACATGTCCCCTAGATGCGGACGATGGGGGCACGGCCTCCCAGCACACCTTTGCGGGGACTCTCTCGACGACCCTGGATTCCTTCGGCAGGGGGTGCTTTGTTAACCTCACGTTCGATGGGAATCACAATAATGTTTACATTTACGCCTACTACATCGTCTCCGATAATGAGTTGGTGATCGTCTCCACCGACCCGGTCGGGGGGAGTAAGAATGCGAATTTGGCTCTGTGGTCAACGCTTCGCCAGGTGGTGGGTGCGAGCGGGTTCAGCAACGGGACCCTGGCGCAAACCACTGTTCTCGAACTCGGTGCCCGCGATGCGAACGGACAGGCGGACGTCACCGCCGGATTGTTTATCGGTCAAGGCACCACCGGGCACAGCTGCCAAGGCGGCAACTACGACGGCGCGACTTTTAATTTTGACGAGAACCAGGGTGGCACCCTGAGCCAGCAACAGTCTTCACAGGGCACCTATTGCGTTGACAGCGCCACTGGTCGAGTCATGTTGACGGGGTTCAACGGACTCTGGTCCACAGCTCCCCCGGTTTTCTACTTGGGCGGAAATGACCCTGGGTTTGTGGTGGGTACCGACGACGCCAGCACCTCCGGGAATCTGGAGGTGCAGACCGGAGGGCCGTACACAAACGCCTCTGTGAGCAACGACTATTGGGGCGGCACACTCATGCCGGCGGTCTCCGCAGTCACGGATTCGGTGACGGCACTGATCGCCGACGGAGTTGGCGATATTACGGCGACGCAGTATATCAGCGGTCCGGGTGGGCCAGGTGGACCGAATACCTTGACTCTTGTTTATAGCGTGGACAGCACTGGCCGCGGCGTAGTGATGCAAAACGGAAACTTGTTCGGCATCTTGTATGTAGTGGGGCCAAATAAGTTCATTCTGTTGCCGGTCGGCAGTACGCCAGCGCTGAACGTCTTTGCTTCGGCGCCCGGCTTCTAGCTGGGGAGAGTTCGGAAAGTTGGGGATGATTCGCGGTCTGTCGCCGCTCAATGTATAGCGGCGAATTGCCGTGGCGGGACGCAGATGCGGCAGCTTGCTCTCGCTGCTGATGCCCCACTTTTAGGGGGATTGGCGGGGAAAACTTTGGGAACTCTACTGCAAGCCGTTGCACTCGGCGGCAGGCAAAGGCCTTTTTTATCAGTCGCTTATTGCGGTGACTGGATTGCAACGTTCTGAGGTCATACGGGCTTGTGCCTGAGGTCGCGTCTTGGGGGCAAGCCACGGGCAAGAATCTTCTTTCTTGCTGGATGTGGGCCCTGCATCGGATATCTCGAGATGTTGCCCTCGCTCTCTGCGCTCTGCCGGCGATGGCTCAAACAACTTTGTTTTCGGATCTTGGTACCGGAACCAATGTGTATAACTGCTGCGATGGTTGGACGGTAGCCGGTTCAGGGATTCTTGGCGAGAGCTTTACCGCCGCCAACGAGTTCACTGCCGGGGCATCGGGCAGCGTTTCGCAGATCGATATCGGGATCGGTACAGCTGCGGGCTCGAACTCGTTCTTCGCCGCTCTGTATTCCGCCAGCGGTAATTCGCCGGGCACGCTGATCGAGCAGTGGAGCAACCTGACCGCCACCGAGACCTTCGGTCAATGCTGCGGACTGGTAACCATTAGCGGCATCACCGGAGTCAACCTGGTCGCGGGTACGTCGTACTTCCTGATCCTTGGCCCAACCAACCTGACCTCGGATACTTTTGACGCTTGGAACATGAATTCGACCGGCGCAATGGGAACCGACCTGTATGCCACCAGCGGATGCCAGAACGGCAGCGGCAATAACTGCTCCTGGAATTCCAACGGCACCCAGACCATCGGCGCCTTCGACGTCCTCGGAAGCACCGGCGCAACCGTCCCCGAGCCGTCTTCCCTGCTGCTGCTGGGAACCGGACTGGTCGGAGCCTTTGGCACCATCCGTCGGAAGCTCCGCTAACCGTCGTCTGAAACCTTAAAGAAAGCCGGAGGCTGACTCCGGCTTTTTTCTTTGGCCGCTGCAATTTTGCCGCAGATGGCTCTCAGATCGCTCAAGGCCCGCCTTTTCAAGACGCCTATATACCCCCCAACCACCGGCTTCCGGACGGCAGACGGGGAAAACTTTGGGAACACTGCTGCAACCTGTTGCAGTATGCCGTTTGGAAGCTGGTTTATTATCAATACCTTATAGCGGACACAGAATTGCAATATTATGGCTGACTGCCGGTCTGCCTGTGGTAAGCGTCTCGGGCGCAGGCTGAGGCAGCCGGAGTGTTCTGTCTTCCCGGATGTGGGCTCGTCTTCGGACATCTCGAGATGTTTCGTTGGAAACGGAGGAACCTTGAGTAAGAAACTTGCCTTGTCGCTTTGTCTAACGGCCCTCGCTCTCTGTAGTCTGCCGGCGATGGCCCAATCAACATTCTATTCGAACCTGGGAACCGGCACCGACGCGTATTACTGCTGCGAAGGCTGGACAATGGGCGGAACGGGAACTCTAGGCACAAGCTATACCTTGGCCGAGGAGTTCACTGCGGGCGTGACGGGCTCGGTTTCGCAGATCGACGTTGGCGTTGGCTATGTCGAAGGTACGAACTCGTTCTTCGGCGCTCTCTACACCGCCAGCGGCAATGATCCTGGCACGCTGGTCGCCCAGTGGAGCAACCTGACCATCAGCCAGTCCTTTGGTGGATGCTGTGGTCTGGTCACCATCAGCGGCATTACCGGAGTGAGCCTTACGGCAGGAACGTCGTACTTCCTGGTCATCGGGCCTTCCAACCTGGATAGCACGCTGTGGGCAGCCTGGAACTTCAGCAATACCGCAACCGGTCAGTTGGACTTCGCTTCCAGCGGATGCCAGAACGGCAGCGGCAACGGCTGCAACTGGGAGAGCGGTGGTGTCACCAACCAGGGCGCGTTTGACGTCCTCGGAAGCACCGGCGCAACCGTCCCCGAGCCATCCTCCCTGCTGTTGCTGGGAACCGGATTGGTTGGGGCCTTCGGCACCATTCGCCGCAAGCTGATGAAGTAACCCCTCGTCTAACCCTTTGTAAGAAGCCGGAGCTGATCGCTCCGGCTTTTTCTTTTGCGCGCGCCTGAGCGCTAACCTCGAAAAGCCGTTGGGAGAAGCAGCCCATAAATGGATTGACAGGCTTCACGCCGGCAACCATAATCCTCAGCCATCAGGCCGACCCCTCGGGCGTTCATAACTTCCATTGCACAAAAGGAGCGCCACGGTTCGCATCGGCTTGGACGGTGTTCCGGGCGACTGCGGAAATAACGCCACGTACATCGGGGGGATTTACAAAGTTTCTGTGTCCGGCCTTCCTGTCTACATCAACTCCAACGGCCAACTTGGAGTCAAGTCGTCTTCCCTTCGCTTCAAAGAGCAAGTCCGCGACATGGGTGACAGCAGCGACGCGCTTATGCAGCTCGCCCAGAAATAGCCGTTATGCCCCGTAATCGACAAGCCCCGGGCTCGCAGCTCGGGGCTCACAGCTCGCCGCTACTGGTGCGGCTGAGTAGCATTAGGTGCAGGTGTGACCGGAGCCGTGGCTGGCGCTGGCGACGCCGGTGCGGTACCAGCAGGAGCTAGAGCGTTCTGCACCTCGGCAGGCACGATGCCCTGCACCATCGGCTTGTGCTTCACCTTGCCCGACTCAGCATCCGCTATATCGATGCCCAGCCGGGTGAGCGTCTCCGCCGTGTAGTAATCCAGCAGAACCTTCGACTTCTCATAATTGGCGGCTGAGTTCAGCACGTTGGATTCTGCCGTCGTCAGACTGCTGGAGGCCTGCAACACCAGGGTCGGAGTCGATGCTCCATAGCTGAACTTCTTCTGTTCGGCATCGAGACTTTGCTGGGCGTAGTCGCGGGCTGCCAAGGCAGCCTTTAGCGCCGCATAATTGTTCTGCATAGTGAACTGCGCCTGCCGCACTTGCAGAGTGATGGTGTTCTCCGTCTGCTGCAATGCCACCTGTTGCTGGCGGTATTCCAGTTCGCCGCGGACTTGATTCGCTTGCGCCGCGCGATTGCGGATAGGAATGCTGAGGTTTACGCCAATCCCCTTGTCCGGCGCGGAGCTGTTGAACAGATTGGAGAAGGCGTCGTTGTAGTTGGGGGGAACCGAGCCGGCCTGAAAGCATTCGCCGAAGGAGTTTACTTCCGGGCAAACCGGAATCAGCGGGTTCTGCGGCCCGGCTAGACCCGACGAGCCGTAGAACGCATAAACATCCAGGGTAGGCAGCAACGCATTCTTCAGCGACTTGCGCGAGATCTCGTAATTGGTGAGCTGGATGCGCGCCGATGCCATCTCCGGCCGGCCTTGCAACGCCTCCTGGACCAGTTCGTCGATCGGTCGCACCTCATATTGTTCGCTGGGCTTCAGCGTGTCGGTGGGAATCACGGGCGCGTCCGCCAGCAATGGGTCGCGCATATTCTTGGTGATAGCGTTCTTGATCAGCAGCTGCTCCAGCTGAAGATTGGTCTGCGCCATGATCAGGTTCTGCTTGGCATTCTCCACTCCACTCTGCGCCTGCACCAGCGTGATCGGCGCCAGGGTCCCGATCTTGACCTGCTCCTGGTCGTCAGAAAGCGTCTTGTTGGCCAGCTGCAACTGCCGCTCGTTTACCTTCACCGCCTCGTACGCGGTTACCAGGTCCCAGTAAATGTTCTCAATTTGCGAGACGGTAGTGATGATCTGCTGGCGGAAGACCACATCGGCGATCTCGCGGTTGTTGCGCGCAATGCGGATCCAGCGCAGGTTGGGATCGAAGCCGAATCCCTGAAGCAGATGCTGCCGCAGCTGGAAGCGGAAGCTGGGCGTAAGCGTCGGATTCACGAAGCTGTACGGGCTGTTGGTGGTGACATAGCTGTTGTTGAAGGTCAGGGTCGCCAGCGTGCCGGTCGAGAATCCCTGCGAGTAATTGAAGTTGTAGGTGTTGGTGTTCTGGTTCAAACTGGGGACGCCATAGAAAACCGTGCTTTGCTGCGGCGTGACCGCGCGCTCGCCTTGAATGGTGCCTCCGATAGTGGGATCGAAGTTGTCGATCGGCGGGCCGGAGCCCAGGGTAGACAACACCAGTCCTGCCCCGCCGGCGCCCGCGCCGCCTACGCCAACCTGCGTGCCTCCCGCGCCCGTGCCGCTGGCTCCCGTGGAAGAACTGCCGGTGCCGCCCGCCGAGATCGCTCCCAGCGTTCCGCCTTGCGTGCCCTGTACCACGTTGGTATTTACACCGCGGGCCGCCGTTCCGGTGCTGGTCAGCAGCAGGTCGGTGTCGGCAATCGACAGGTTATAGCGCTGTAACGTGATGTCCAGATTGTTCTCCAGCGCCATGGCGACGGCATCGTTGATGGAGAGAAAGATCTGGCCATCGTGGAACAAGGTGTCCGTCATGGGGGAATTGGTTAGGTTCGCCTGCGGAACACGGCGCCTGGTATAGGGCGCGATCAGGTTGGGCAATTGCGACAGTGGCTTCGCATAGTTCTGGTCGCCCGAGTACAAGTGCGAATTATGCTGTGGGGCCGGCGCCTGCGGGTACGGCGTCAAGCTAACCCCGCCGGATTGCGGTGCCGGAGTACTCGCCTGCGCGGCCGGAGCACTGGCTTGCCCCGCCGGAGTACTTTCCTGCGTTGCCGGAGTGGTCGCTTCCGCCGCCGGCGCACTTGATTGCGTGTCCGGCGGCGCGGCGTCCTGCGCCCAACTCGCGCCTGCCAGCAGAACCACAAATCCCAACCAGAGCGCTGTGCGGGCCGCGCCCTTACAGAAAATCGAAACCAACATTACCTGTCTCCTGGAACTGATCCGTCAGTTCGGTTTCTCAACTACGGCTGTTGTTGCTTTGAGGCCTCTGTGTAATACGCACCAGGGTCCCCAAAGGTTCAGGCCATAGGGTCCCCGTAAAGGGTGAATCCTTAATTCTAGAGCACGCGGGGTATCGCTGTATCGCTGCGTGGAGGTCAGCGGGGGTTAGGGCCGGGAGGTCATTCCGAAGAGCGCTGTTTCAGCAGTTCATGCTCGCGTTGCCGCAGGGCGTCAAAAATGCCTCGCCGTCAATTGGCTTTACTCGGCCGCTGTTGATGTCGTCGTAACGGCTGCCGAGCATCTCCCGCACCTCGGCTACCTCTTCGAGATATCCCGCCAGGGCGTCCTCCACCAGTTCGTCGGTCGGGCGGCCGCTCTTGCTCGGGAGTTCATTCAGGCGCGATTCCGTCTCGGGCGTGATGTGCACTTCCATGTGACTGTCGGTCTGGAGAGCAAACACCGCCGTGTCAAAGCCAGCGTGGATTCGAGTCCCGCGCAGGCGGGACGAAACTGATTAGCCCGGCGGGGAAGCACTGGGTAGGCGTGCGGTCTATTTTCTGAGGCCCCTTCACGGGCGGCACACGCTCTCACGGGACGTTCGAACGTTTCGTCGAATGCTTTACCGCCGGCGCCTGTTCCAGACTCTTGCTCACCACGTCCGCGACAATCTGATTTCCCGCAGCGCTCAAATGAATGTCCCCGAAAACATAATCCTTCAGATACCAGCATCCCGGCGCTGACCTGGGACACTGTTCCTTCACCGCGAAGAATTCCGGAAAGGCGGTGATGAAGCGCTTGCACTTGCCTTGGCACCAATCCTGCCAGATGCGGACTTCTCGCGAATCCACATTGTCGTAAATGAGCGTGGCCGGCCACGGATATACCACGACGCTGATGGGAATGTTTCGCTTCGCCAACTCCTGCCACAGCAGGTCCATCTTCCGCTTCTCTTTGGCGATGCCGGCTTCCACGCCCAGCGGAGCAAAGCCCATCTCGAACGGTTTGTCCTCGACAACCTTGCGGTACGTCCAGCCGGACCGCTCCAGGTCGAAGACATTGCCATTGAAGCCGTGGTCGAGATAATAAAACCCAAACCGCACCAGCGTGCGCTCCACCAACTCCCAGATGTAATTTGTCAGCACAAAATACTTGCTCACGAACGTTCGCAGGTTTGAGTACCAGGTTTGGTAGTGGTATTGATTCCAAGCCAGCGCCACTGCGCCCGAGTCGTCGATGTCGTGCACCAGTCCGGCTTCGTCCTGTACGTCAGAGATGTCGATGAAGACGATGGCTTCGTCAAAATCCAATCCGGAATGCAAGGCAATGCGGGCGGTGTTGAGGTAGTTCGACGGCGAATATCCGCCCACGCCACCGTTCAGAATTTCGTATTGCGGGAAGCGGCTGGCGATGCGACCGACAAAGCTTGTATTCCACGGCCCCATCGACTCGGTAAATGAGTCGCCCAGCATCAAAATCCGCGGCCGAGGATCGGTAAGTGGAACTGCTCGCACCTTCTCATCACGAAAGCCCTGGCTGTTGACGTTGAGCTGATATCGTTCCCGGCCCCATGCTCGAACGGTCGAGCAATTGGGTTGCAGCGCCAGCACGCGCAGGCGGTCCCGTCCCAGGCATCCGAAGAGCTCGGCAGGCGTCGGTACCGAAGACTTCCGCGAAACATGGCTGTACAAAGCATCGAGGCCGAGGAATACGATCACGCAGAACAGGAGGGCGAACAGCAGCAACAGGAGTTTCTGCCCAAGGCTGGGAGCTTGCGAGTTGGCCGCCCCTTCTTTGGAATCTGTCTGGATCATTTTCACCGAGTTCCCAATGCGGAGTTGTCTCGCGAGGAACCGCGTTCGATGTGGACGTCGTCCCAGTGCACCGTTCCATCTCCCGGCCCGCGTGCCAGATGAATTCGAATTGCACCCTCACGTCCCACGGTAAAAGAACGCGACAGCAACTGCCAGCTTGGATTCGTCGAGACCGCCGGAGATGAGGCCGAAGTATTATCGCTCGGGTTGTAAACAATGATCTGCGCCTTAGTTCCGGCGCCAGTCGGGGTCGAAACCCACGCGGAAAGCGTGTAGGTCGCGCCCGGTTCCAGCCCGTTGATGTCCTGATAGACCGTGCCCGCGCCGCTTTCAGCCAGGCTGTGCTTACCGCTGTGCGCCGTCACGGTGCTGACCGCGGCCTTCGCGCCGTTGGTGGACCACGGCGAGGTGTCGCCGTCCTCGAAGCCTGGGTTGGCGACAGCGTTTTCCACGCGCTGCTCGGGAGTCATCAGCACCGGGCTGAGTCCGAAAGCGGTCTTCGCCGAACACAAGACGAAATGGTCCAAGTCGTGGCATTTTCCCGGACCCGTTGGACCTTGCGCGATGGCCGCGGCGACGTCCGGCATGACGACGTAAGCCGAATCGGGCGCGAGGCCTTGCTGCTCGATTTGCGCGACCGCCTGCGAGCACTCGAAGTCCTGCGCCACTCCGGTGTAGCGCGCCGACTGATAACTGTTGATCCGCATCTTCTGCTCGACGGCGAGGAACCCGAAAATCCTGTAGCCCTCGGGACCACCGGGCGAGGCGGCCTTCTCACATTGCCACGCCGGCAGCACAATCAGGTTCTGATGCTGCGCTCCCAATTGCGACCAGATGGGCGACTGCAACGGCGACGGATGGTCCTCGCTGATGGTCGTATGCACCCAATGCCGCAGCGCGCTGGTGTCGGCGAACTGAAGAACCAGCACGGCGGCGATCAGCAGATTCGCCCATGCCTTGCGGAACAGCAGAAATGGCGCGGCGAGTATCGCAGCCAGGATCGCGTAGTAAGGCGCCCAGAACAAGCGTCCGCTCGCCCGCAGCGGCGAAAAATAGGGAGACAATTTTCCGCTGGGATCGAGGTCAACAACCGTCGTCGCTCCCAACGTCACCTTCGTTGAAAGCGCCAGCAGCGCGAGTAGCAAACAACCAAGACCTAACGGCACCAGCCAGCGCTTGTCCGGTGGCCGCAAGTTTCTGCGATGGAGGATCGCCGTGATCGCAACAATCGCCGCCAAAATGAGAACGCCCGCGCCGAAGTAGCTGTAGCCTTCATACTGGCCCGCGCTCGCGCCGGGAAGTCGCGGAAAGATCACCGACGTCCAGGTGCGGGGATCGATCGGCGCCAGCAGATTCATCGACAGGTCGCGATAGCCGCCGCTGCTGTAGCCTTTGCCGCCGCTGATTACCAGCCCGAATGAGTACGCCACCACGAAACCGATTGCGGCCAGTAAGGCCACAACGCCAGTCGCTCGCGCCGGGCCGATTCGCTTTTGCCACAGCAGGCTTGCGTCCGCCGCTGTCAGTATCAGCAAAACCTGGAAGGCAAGATAGGGATTCGTTCCGACCGACACTGCGGTCAGCACGCACGCCGAAATCACAAACCGGCGGACCGATCTCGGCGACCGCTGCTGCGCCTGGGCGAATACAAACAGCGCCGCAACCAGCAGCCATTGATTGCTCAGGGAGTAATGTCCCCAGAAGCGGTAGTTGAGCGGCGGCGCCAGCAGAAACAAGACACTGCACAGCGCCGCGCCGAGAATGTTCGAACTCGAGCCGCGCAGCGGCGGCAGCGATGTTAGCCCGGGGCGTGAGCCCCGGGTAGCGCCCATGATTGAGTCGGAGTCGGCTTCAGCCGACGCCACCCGCTCTGTATCAGGGTACGGCTTTAGCCGTGCCGTTCCAAGCTCAATAGGATCGGGCTTTAGCCCCTGCGGGCGATCCTCGTCAAAACAGGTTCGTGAGAGGAGCAGCCGAAATAATCGGAACGCGAAGAAGAACTGCAGCGTGCAGGCGAGAATTACTTCCAGACCGAAGTACTGCGCCGGCTCCGGCAACAGAAATGACAGCGGCTTCAGCGCCATGGCCATCAGCGGATTCAGATCCAGAAGCGCCACCGACTCGCCTTGCGGATAACCCAGCCTGTCGGTGTAGGTGACCGGCCAGTGGACATGCGGGTCCTGGCGAAACATCTCCCAACCGATGTAGTGATACGCGGGATCGAAGGCGATCCAATTCACATTGCGCGGATTCAGCGGCCGCGGCCCCATCACCAGCAGCGCATAGAAGAAGCCGGCCACCAGGGCGATCGTTAAATCGAACCAGACGGAATCATGCCAGCTTGCGGCGCGGCGGTTGGCCACTTGCGAATTGGAATCATTCGTCTCCAGCGGAGTGCCGGCAGGTGGCGACGGTTCACTCTTCATAAGCGGTGAAGCGGCGAGGCCGATTGACGAGGTTGTGGAGTAGAAGACACTTCCGGCGGAACGAGAGTATCACAAAGGCATCGCGCTTCGTCGTTCGCGAATCGCGGATCTCTACGGCTTGTCCTCCAACTGGCAATTGTTTCCGTAGGTAAACGAATGCACCGTCAGCCCCGGGCTTTCAGGCTCTAGCGAGATCAGGTGCGCGGCGAATCTCGGACTGCGCACCACGTAATACGCGCGCCCTTCGGTAACGTCCAGGTACGCTCCTTTGGCGTCGAACTTCACGTCCGCGCCCGCGTCGTCTTTGGGCATGGGAGCGCCGTCCTGGAACAGGTTGACGCGCACCTGCTTCGCGCCCTTCAGGCTGAGGACCGCATACATCGCCCGCGCGTGATAGCGCACTTCGGCGCCCGCGCCCTTACCTTCTGAAGTCACGCCGTCGTTCTCGATCTTCCAGCGTCCCACCAGCTCCACGCCTCCGTCGGCCGGCGAATGCGGAGGGATGAAGTCAACCTCTTCGCCGGCGTGGTGTCCGTTCATGTCCTCCACCGAGCCCCGCCCGTGGACCTCGCCAACGTAGGTCTCCTGCGTCGTGTTCCCGCACTCCGGCTTGAACTCGTCTTCGGCGGGATCGAGCGCGATCTTCATCACCTCGGGATGTGCGACCGCCAGCAGTTCGCGAATCTTCGTCTCCATCGGCAGGTTGTTGCCTTCGCCGAAAACCTTCATCACGATTTGCCCTTTCGGGTCGATCAGGTAGCGCTCGGGCCAGCCATCGGCCTGGTACGCGTTCCATGTCGTGCCCTTCTGATCTGCCACGACTGGCCACGTCAGTTTGAAGCGCTGCGCGGCTTCCTTCACATTGTTCACATCGAAGCCAAT
>JBEKCJ010000071.1:0-22865 GCA_050014935.1 Candidatus Korobacteraceae bacterium | reverse complement strand
ATAGCCTAACCATCCTGCGGCCTCGAAGCTGGCGGGGGAGTTGACCCTGGCGTTCTTCGAGCAGAACCTGAAGGGGTAGGACGCGGGCTACATCACCGGCGGGACGGTGATTCCCATCACCGCCAGCACCCTGATGAGTTCGCGGTGGACTACCGCTGCCGTCGCCATAAGAAATCGCTTACGGTCTTCATCGGCCTCGGTGAGGATGTGATGGCGGTGGTAAAAATTGTTGAACTGCTGTGCAAGCTGGAAAGCATGCTTGGCGGCGAATGCCGGCTCCGTCGTCGCAATGCATTGCTCGACGATGAACGAGGTCTTGCCGGCCAGCAGCCATAACTCCCAGATCTCCGTGCCGCTGGTGTCGGCGAAATGGCGCGCGTAATCGATGTCGGCGGCGAGGGCACGTTCAGGATCAACTCCCGCCTTGCGAAAGATGTTGCTGGCGCGTACCACGGCGTATTGCGCGTAGGGGCCGGTCTCGCCTTCGAAGGCCAGCGCTTCTTTGAAATCGAAGGCGATGACCGACTGCTTCGTGAACTTCAGCATGAAGTAGCGCAGCGCGCCGATGGCGATCTGGGTGGCGATGCGCGTGCGCTCGTGCGCTCGGCATCGTCGAGTTCGGCATGGCGGCTGTCCACTTCCGTTTTCGCAGCGGCAATCAGCTTATCGAGCAGATCGTCAGCCTTGACGCCGAAACCGCGGCGTCCAGATACCTCAATGTAGGATTTGGCGCGATCTTCCTCCTTGATGTCGTAACCGAGTTCGAGTGCGCAGCGCGGGGTGAGTGCGACCATCTCGTAGGAAAAATGTGTGTAGTGCGCGGCCTGCTCGGTGTAGCCGAGGAGGCGCAGGGCCTCGATGACAGTGTTTTGCGGATCGGACTGGCGCGAGTCGATGACGTTGTAGATAGCGGCGACGTTTCCAAAATGCGGATGGTCAGGCTCGCCGTGCTCGGCGGAGATCCAGACTTCATGGTGATTCGGATATTGAAAAAAACGCCGATAGCCGAAGTCGCGCCCCAGCAGGCCGAACTTCCACAGATGATAGGCAATGTCCTTGCCGACGTAGCCGACGGTGCCGTTGGAGCGGACGATGACCTTGGCGTCTTCGTCGGGGCCGGATTTCTCGACTTCTTCCGATGGTGATGCGGGAGACGACTTCGGCCTCGTCATCACCCAACAGCCCGTGTTCTTTCCTTCGGTCTCGAAGTAGAGAACGCCCTTTTGTTTGAGCAGCTCGAAGGCCGCGTCCCAGAAGTGCAGGCGGAGGATCTCGCTTTCGCGCGGCAGGAAGTCGTACTCGATGTCGAGCCGGTCCATCGTTTCCAGGTGACGACGCAAAACTGCCGTAGAGATCAGTTCGGCGATCTCGGCCATTTCGTTGCCGCCGCGTTCGATGGCGTGCAGCGCGCCTTGGCGCGACTTCAGATGCTCTTTGTCCTGCTCGTAGCATTGCGACACACGTGCATATAGATCCCAGCAGTAGTAATCGAAGCGCGGCGTGGAAGCGATCAGCGAGGCGATCTCCTGCTTCGATTTCTTCTCCAGCTCGACGAAGCCGACGACGACGTCGGCCACCTGAACGCCGGTGTTATCGATGTAGTTCTGGACGTCGACGGCGTGGCCGGCGGCGCGCAGCAAGCGTACGAAGGTATCGCCAAGGATGGCGTTGCGCAGATGGCCGATGTGCGCGGCTTTGTTGGGGTTGATGCTGGTGTGCTCGACCAGAATCTTGCCGCTGACGTCGGCCGCGCCTTCGCCGGCGTGGCTCGCGACAGCGATGCTCTTGTCGCCCGCCAGCGCCTTTGCCGCGACATCACGCCGCAGACGGGCATTGATGTAGCCGGCGCCGGCGATCTCAAGCTTCTCGAAACCATCCAGCAGCGGCATCTCGGCGACGATCTCTTCGGCAATCTTGCGCGGAGCTTTGCGCAGGCGCTTCGCCAATTCGAATGATAGCGGTAAAGCAAACTCACCCATCTCGACGCTGGGCGGCTGATCGATAACAACGTTGGCGAGGTCGAGGTTGTATTTTTCGCGCAGGAATGCTCGGACGTGGGTGGCGAGTTGTCGTTGGTGTTCGAGGTACATGTATGTTTTGTGTTGTTGTGAGTTGACGGCTAGAACCCGCCCCCGCTCCGCGGGACAACTTAGGATAGCCCACTGCTACAACGGTGGGTAAGCTTTCAGCGCAACGCGAGTGTCTCGGGCACGGCACGAGGCAGCTGTGCCGTCCCCAAGGGACTCGGGATTCGTTGTTGCCTTACCCCGCCCTTAAGGGCGGGCTATCTTCTTCGGCGCCCGAGGCGCTGGATCATGGCCAACCTGAAATCGCACGCCAACGAAAGCACTTCTGTAGTCACAGTGCTGCATTACGCCGTTCCCCCGGCATTCCCTGTGCTGCAACAAATGGCGTCATCAGAATAGCAAACCATGCCGGGTGCCTCGCCGGTTGCTAAGAGCTAAAGGCCGAGAGCTAGGAGCCAACGCAAGAGCGAAAGGCGAAGAGCGAGAAGCGGCACTCCCAGGTTTGACGCTCTATCGGCGGGTTACCTATGATGAGGGTTCCGCCTTCTGTCGAGTGTTTCCCATGCGTATAGCCTATCTCGATTGCTTCTCTGGAATCAGCGGCGACATGTTTCTGGGCGCGCTGCTGGATGCCGGAGTTCCGTTCGAGCTCTTCGAGAAGACTGTTGCCGAGCTGAACGTTGGCGCAAGGCTGGAGCGCTTGCGAGTGGACCGCGGCGGCGTATCAGCGACGAAGCTTGACGTCATAGTGAATGGCGAAAAGGACATGCCGCGCGAGGAGTTCTGGGAAAGGCGAGGGGCTGGGGATCGGGGACTAGGGGCAAGTGGTCAGTGGTCAGTGGCTAGTGGTCAGACGGCCGGACGCGCCCATTCGCATGAGGGTGATCCGCCAGGAAAACGAACCGCAGATCCCTCCGCTTCGCTTCGCTCCGGTCGGGATGACAAGAATGAGGGCTTCGCAACGGCAACCGAGGCCGCGTCTAGTCCGGAATTTGCGAACGGTGACGGCAGCCACGCGGCCGCCCGCGGACTGAGCGAGATACTGAAGATCATTTCCGCCGCTGCGATCAGCGAAGGGGCGAAGCAGACGGCGAGCGAAATCTTTCTGGCGTTGGGGGCGGCTGAGGCGAAGGTGCACAACTGCGGAATCGACGACATTCACTTTCATGAAGTCGGCGCCGCTGATGCCATCGTCGATATTGTCTGCGCCGCGGTTGGCGCGGAGGCGCTTGGAGTGGAGCAGGTTCTTTGCTCGCCGCTGAACGTAGGCGGAGGCACCGTGACGTGCTCGCATGGCGTGATGCCGGTGCCGGCTCCGGCGACGCTTGAGCTGCTGAAGGACGTGCCAATCTACTCCGGCGAAATTCAGAAAGAGTTGGTGACGCCTACTGGTGCAGCCATTGTGAAGGTGATGGCCACAGGTTTTGGCCCGCGTCCGCTGATGACGACGGAGGTGATCGGTTGCGGTGCGGGATCCCGCGATTTCACTGGCCATGCCAATGTTCTGCGGATCAGCATTGGCGAGGCGCAGATGGCCGAAGCTCATGTTGCCGGTGATCCCGTTGCAGCTGAAACGATTGCCATCCTGGAAACGAATCTTGATGACCTCAGCCCGCAGGTCATTGGATACATCGTGGATCTGGCGCTGGCCGAGGGCGCGCTGGACGTGTTCACCACGGCGGTGCAGATGAAGAAGAACCGGCCGGGCATGCAGCTGACGGTGCTATCGCGTCCCGAGAATGAAGAGCATCTGCGGGCGTTGCTGTTTCGTGAGAGCTCGGCGCTCGGCGTGAGGACACGTCATGAAAGGCGTTACGCTCTGCCGCGACGGCATGAGGCCGTGGCTACGCCGTGGGGCGACGTGCGCATGAAGATCGCCAGCCGGAACGGCGTCGATTCGCACTACGGGCCCGAATATGAAGATTGCCGGCGCATTGCCGCCGAGCATCACGTGCCGCTGAAGACGGTGATGCAGGAAGCCATCCGCTTGTACCTGGACCGAAAGCATGGATAACGAGAAGCCCGAGAAGTTCTACATCACCACACCTATTTATTACGTGAATGCGCGGCCGCACATCGGGCACACGTACACCACCGTGGTGTGCGATGCCATTGCCCGGCGGCAGCGCATGATGGGCGTGGACACCTGGTTCCTCACCGGCACCGACGAGCACGGTCAAAAGATCGAGCGCTCGGCAGCGGCGGCCGGCTGTTCGCCACAGGCGTTCGCCGACAGAGTTTCGGGCGAATTTCGCGCGCTGTGGGAGCGGATGAAGATCACCAACGACGATTTCATCCGCACTACGGAGCCGCGGCACATGCGTGGCGTACAAGCCCTGTTCACCCGACTGCAAGAGCGTGGCTACATCTACAAAGGCTCGTACAGCGGACAGTATTGCGTGTCGGACGAGTTGTACGTCGATGCGGTTGGCGAGGGCGCGCCTTGTCCGGAGTGCGGCCGTCCGACGGAAACCGTGCATGAGGAGAATTATTTCTTCAAGCTGTCGGCGATGGGTGAGCGGTTGTTGAAATATTACGCCGAGCATCCGGAGTTCATACGTCCGGAGACGCGACGCAATGAGGTGATTGCGTTTGTGCGCAGCGGATTGCGCGATCTTTCGGTGAGCCGGACGTCGTTCAAGTGGGGCATTCCGGTGCCGGGCGATCCCAAGCACGTTATTTACGTCTGGCTGGACGCGCTGGCCAATTACATGACGGCGCTGGGCTACGGCTCGGACGATCCAGCGGACAGGGAAAAGCTGGAACGCTACTGGCCGGCCGATGTACACATGATCGGCAAGGAGATTGTGCGCTTCCACTGCGTCTACTGGCCGGCGTTTTTGCTGGCGGCGGAGTTGCCGCTGCCGCGCTCGCTGTTCGCGCATGGCTGGCTGCTGTTTGAAGAGAGCAAGATGTCGAAGTCGCGGGGCAATATCGTGCGCAGTGAGACCATTCTGGATACGCTGGGCCAGGACGCGCTGCGCTATTTTCTGCTGCGCGAAATCGTCTTCGGGCAGGATGGCTCCTTCAGCTTCGATGCGCTCGTGCAGCGCTTCAATGCCGACCTGGCCAACGATCTGGGAAATCTTTCCAGCCGAACGCTGAGCATGATTGCGCGGTATTTCGAGGGCGAGATTCCGTATCCTTCCGCGAGTGCGCGTTCGGATGCGGACGAGGCGATCAAAACTCTGGCGCAGGAGACGATCGAGAACTTTAATACGCAGTTCGAGCAGTTCCAGTTCTCGCGGGCGCTAGAGACCGCGTGGGCGCTGGTGGCCGCGGTGAACAAGTACATCGTGGAGAACGAGCCGTGGGCGGTCGCCGAACGCGACGACAAGGACTCGCGCGCACGGCTGGCGACCATCCTGCACACGTCGGTGGAGGCGTTGCGTGTTGTCACCGCGCTGGTGCACCCAATCATTCCAGAGGCCACTACTCGCATTTGGGAGCAACTTGGATTGGGTGAGATCCAGCAGTTGGACCTGCGCGGGCTCGCGTGGGGGCAAATTCAGGCGGGAACGATGCTGGGCAAAGTTGAAGCGGTTTTTCCGCGCGCCGACAAGAGCATGATCGAAAGGATGCAACAGATGGAACAGCAACGCTCCGAGGCCGCGCTTTCGGCAGGCCCAGGGCAGGCTTCTTCGGTAAAAGAAGGCGAAAAGGGTAGGGCACCTGGCGAAATGAAGACATTGGCGGCGGAATCGCAGCCAGCCACTGGCGGGACTGCGCCGAGCCAGCCCGCGACACCTGTAACTGCTGCGCCTTCGGCTGCTACGCTTGCCGCGTCCGCTGGACCGGTGGGTGCTGCGCATGCGGCGAACTCTGCTGATGGCAACAAGATCACCATTGACGACTTCTTCAAAGTCGATCTGCGCGTCGGCGAGGTGAAGGTCGCCGAGAAAGTGAAGGGCGCGGACAAGTTGTTGCGGCTGGAAGTTGATATCGGGACCGAGGTGCGGCAGGTCGTGGCCGGCATCGCCAAGGCTTACGAGCCGGAGAAGCTGGTCGGGCGCAAAGTGGTGATCGTCGCCAATATTCCTCCGCGCAAGCTGCGCGGGTTGGAGTCGAATGGCATGATTGTCGCTGCGTCCGTCGAGGACGGGTTGCCGGTGCTGGCGAGCTTTCTGGAGGATGTGCCGATCGGGGCGAAATTGAAATAGTGGCCAGTGGCTAGTGGTCAGTGGTCAGAAAATCCCGGAACCAGAACAATCCACCAGCCGCCGTTTCCTCACTGCCGGAACATGTTCCTGGCGATGAACAGGACATTCGCCGGGCGCTCCGCCAGGCGGCGCATGAAGTACGGATACCACTCCGAGCCAAACGGAATGTAGACCCGCAGGCCGTATCCTTCGCGCACCAGGTGTTGCTGCAGATCGCGGCGCACACCGTAGAGCATCTGAAACTCATAGGCGCTTGCCGGAATGTTTTCGGCGCGCGCGAACTGCTTCAGCTCCGCAATGATCTTCTCGTCGTGCGTGGCGATGCCGTGGAAGACGCCGCTCTTCATTAGGGTGCGCGCCAGCTTCAGATAGTTCGCGTCAACGTCAGCTTTCTTCGGGAACGCGATGTCCGGCGGTTCTTTATATGCGCCTTTGCAGAGGCGGATGCGGATACGCTCCGAGAGCAGATCATCTACGTCTTTCTCGCTGCGGTAGAGGTACGACTGAATGACGGTGCCGACTTTGTTGCCGTGTCCGGGCTCGCGATGCAGGCCGCGCACGAAGTCGAGAGTGCGCTGAGTGTAGGGCGAGCCTTCCATGTCGACGCGAACGAAATTGTCGATGCGCACGGCGTGGTCCAGCAGTTCGGTGACCAGGCGAAACGCCAACTCCTCGCTCACGTCGAGGCCCATGTGGGTGAGCTTGAGGCTGATGTTGGCGTTGAGCTTGCGTTGGTGGATTTCGTCGAGCATGTGGTGATAAAGCTCGGCGCTGTGCTTGGCCTCGTCGGCATTGGTGACGTTTTCGCCGAGGTTGTCGATGCTGACGCCCGCGCCCCACTCGTTGACGACTTGCGCGGCATGAATCGCATCACTCACGTCCATGCCGGCGACGAAGCGATGGGAGAAGCGCAGTCCCAGCGGCGATTTTTCCGCGAAGTTGCGTAAGGGCTTGTTTTCGGAGAGCCCGATGAAGAGCGACCTTAACATGCCGCCCTCCTGCTCTTTCGCCAGATAAGAATCGGGTAGAGCTGGCCTTCAGGGCAGCGTTCGAGCAGATGGTTTCTCTCCGGAGCCGGCTCTAGCCGGCGAAACGGAAGTGCGGAGCCGGTGCTCCACGCAACGGAATGGCTCATAATTGGCTCGTGCCGGCTCTGCGGCCAGCTTGCGTTACATACTTGTGTATCACAGAGCAGCGGTTTCAGGTATGAGGGATATCACAGCGGCAATGTGATCGAGTGCGGGGAGGGCAGAGCATTCGCGCGACTCCCACTCATTCGAAAGCCAAGAATGAGTGGGGGCACCCAGGAACCAGGATCGGCTCTTTATGGGGTTTCATCTTTTTTCTGTTATTGCTTGCCCAAGTGAATGCTGGAGAGCGTCTTGAGCAGTCCGAAGATATTGAGCAGCCACAAAACGACTGCGATCACCACTACACCATTCAAAATCGAGTTGATTGAATTTGCCATCGGGACATAGCGATTCACCAACCACAGAAGCACTCCAACGACGACAAGAACGATAACAACTTGGAGTAACGGCATTTGCTCAACTACCTTTCTATATTTCTCGCAGAGCTGGATGCGGTTTTGCGCTCGGCGCGGTCCAGGCGGCTTGCATTACTGAAATAGCGGTCTGCGCAGCAACCAGAACGCTGCACTAACGCACATTTGGAGGAGGAGGCCCGCGACTCGGCAAACTGCATCCAGCTTCGGACGCCTTCGCGGGCCTGTTCTTTATCCTCCGGAGGTATGGGCTGCTTTCTCAGGCTGCGCGTGAACTGCGGCCGCCGGATGAGGAGCGGGCTCCGCATGGGCCGCGGGCGCCGGACGAGGAGCAGGTTGTGCATGGGCCGCAGGCGCGGGACGAGAAGCAGGTTGCGCTTTGGCCGCAGTCGCGGGACGAGGAGCAGGCTGCGCATGGGTTGCAGGCGCTGGACGAGGGGCAGGCTGTGCGTGGGCCGCAGTTGCCGGACGAGCAGCAGGCTGCGCATGAGCCGTAGGCTCCTTAGCAGACTCAGCTGGCGCACGAGCCGGCTTAGGCGCCGCTGGCTTACTTTCGTTCGTGCGAGCTGCGGCAGCCTTATTTTCGGCAGCCTTATTTTCGGTGGCCTTGGTTGCAGCTGCGTGATTCTCGGCAGCCTTGTTCTCGGCAGCCTTGTTTTCGGTAGCCCTGCTTGCAGCAGCGTTATTCTCAGCAGCCTTGTTCTCGGTAGCCTTGTTCTCGGCAGCCTTGTTTTCGGTAGCCCTGCTTGCAGCAGCGTTATTCTCAGCAGCCTTGTTCTCGGTAGCCTTGGTCTCAGCTGCCTTATTATTCTCGGCAGCCTTGTTCTCGGTAGCCTTGGTCTCAGCTGCCTTATTATTCTCGGCAGTCTTGTTCTCGGTAGCCTTGGCTGCGGCTGCCTTGGTCTCGGCAGCGTTGTTTGCAGGAGCCTTGTAAGTTGCTCCGGCTTGTTTGGCCGCTACCACTCCCTGACCGCTGAACTCTCCCGGCTTCGCAGTTGCAGCGATGGCCGGCTTGCCGTGGTTCACGGAGGCCAGGAGCGCGTGGTTGGTACTGGCAGTGCGCTCATGCTGGGTTTGCAGCGAGGTTGCTGGTGTGTGTTGCTCGCGTGACGCTGTCTCTTCTGCTGCCGTCGGGCGGGCAGTAACTCCACCGGCGCCGCCGTTGTAGCTGACATGGTTCACTGCGGTATTGTTGATTACGGTGGTGTTGTAAACGTTGTGAATGTTGGTGACGTTCACATTGTTCGCCGCGCGGTTGTAGTAAAACTGTCCATTCTGCCAGCGTCCACCTTGATAGCCGACGCCGCCGTAGCCATAGCCGTAGTTCACCCCGCCGTAGAAGCCGACTTGCTGACCCCAGTAGCCGCCGTTCCAGGCGAAGGCGCTGCCGCCCCAACCCCAATAGCCGGGAGTCCAGAGCAAACCAACGGTGGGCGGCTGGATCCACGTACCCGGCACCCAGAAGTAGCCTTCACCCGCGTAACCCCAGTAGCCGGGGGTCCACAAGTAGCCTGCGTCGGGGGCCATGGGTTGCACGTAGACGGGAAGTGCCGGCGGAGCGATCGCGACTGACACGACCAACTGCGCGAACGCTGCGGCCGGTATGGCCAGTATCAGAAGTGTCAGTAATAGCAAACGGGTAATACGCATTTTGATTTTCCTTGCCAGATCATCCTCCGATTGCCCGGTTGTAACTTGCTGCGCCGGACTGCGTGGAGGCCCTGTCATATGCAAGGATTTCATCATTGCACTTCCACGTCTGAGCACTACTGCTCACTCTGCGAAAGGCTGCCCAGATGGTGAATCGCTCGTCTGATCTGGCTGGGGACAGCAAAGGGATCATGTGTTTGGAAGGGCTAAGAACTAGGCCTCGTCGTCGGGAGCACACTCTGCCTGGTGGCCGAGGTCACAGAGCACCGCGAGAGTCCGGCGCGTGCGGCTAAGATCCTGTTGCCCCACGCTGGCGAGAAGCTCGGCGTCGACTTTCTCGCGCGCAGCCGCCTGCGTTGCCGCCGCAGCCCGTCCGCGCTCGGTAAGAGCGACCGTCAGCTTGCGGCGGTCGTCCTTGTCCATGGAACGCTCCAGATAGCCGCGCGTGACCAGCGTGTCGACAAGCTGACCTGCCGCCTGCTTGGAGATGCGAAGCTCCTTGATCAGCTGGCCGAGTGGAATGTCGTCGCGGTTGAGGGCCAAGCCACCGATCACGTAGAGACCGTTGCCGGGAATGTCGTCATATCCCGCTTCCGCCAGCGCCCGGCGCATGGCTGTGCCATAAGTAGCTCGACTGTGACGGAGCAGGACCGGAAGCGCAACCTCTTCAAACCAAGGCTTTTCCGTTGTCATGGCGGTATAGTATAATCAACCAAACTTACAGTCAAGTTAATTGACAGTAAATTGTACCTATCCCGCTGGGCGTTCTTTAAGGAAGAGCACGCCTCTATCCTTCCAGTGGGCATTAAGAAGAGTGGCTCAATCCTTTATCAGGTTACCTGATAGATAATCTTCTATCTGGCGGACAACGAGGAGCGCAAGCGCCTGGACAACGCCGTGCCAAGGCTCCGCTCATCGTTATACCCTTGGCCGCCAAGCTCACTTGGGCGTGTCAAACACCCACATCGAGTGGTCCAACACCGCTCGCGGCGGATATGGCCACAGCCAGTGATAGCCATCGGGGTCGTCCAACACTTGTCCGGAAAGACAACTCGCGCCTGCGACAACGTTTCCGCTTACCTGCACAGCCGGCGGTAGCGGCGTCGCTTGAATTCCATACAGCACTGGATCCACCGAGCCGAAGTAGGCGAGGCGCAGCGATTCATGCGGGTGTTGTTGCTCGTAGGCGCGGAGTGTAATCAGCCCTTGTCCCCAATCCAGATTGCTGTCCGTGAGAAGACGCCACGAGGTTTCTGGCTTCACAAAAATGTTGAAGTAGGCCAGGTAGTCAGGAGCGTAACGAACGGCGTCAGCGGCGTTGAGGCAAAGGGCCAAAATCACTAATGCCGTAGCCGTGCGATGACGCCGCGCGCGTTCCCAGATGCCGCCCGCAATCAGCAATGCGAAAGGATACAGCGGCAGGATGTGCCGTTCGCCAATGTCGAAGCGCGACTGCACGGCGAACCCCAGGTACACGACCGGGAACAGGCACAGAATGAGCAGGTCGCCGGGAGCGCGGCAGGTCTTGCGAACTCCCAATAGCAAGCTTGCGAAAAACAATAGCAGCAGAATCGTCGGCCACTTGAGCGCAATGGCGACCGGATAGTAAAGCTTGATTCCACCCTGGGGATAGATCTTCCCCAGGAACCATGCCGGGCGGCCATGGCGATTGCTGAACGCCACTTCGCGCAAGCCTTCCAGAAACTCTCCCGCGGGAACCCGGCCGCTTATCTGCAATGGCGATTTGGTTGCCCAGGTCTTCAGGAGTCGATTAGGAAAGCTTGCTTCCACCTGTCCGTTGCCGATCTTCAGATGCGTGACATGGAAGAAATATCCGGCCCAAAGTGTGAGCAACGCGATGCCGAGCGCAGCCAGGGCGGGCTTCCAGTGCAAGCGCGAGAGGCCTCGCAAACCCCGATCACGATCGAGCACCAGCATCAGCAGCAGAGCCAGGGATACCAGCGGAGGCGCGTAGAACTTGGTCAGCAGCAGACCGCCCAGAGCCAGCCCAATAAGCAATGTCTGCGCCGGAATCGGATTGCGTCGCCAGCGAATCAACTGGCATGCGACGAGGAAGATGAACAGTGCACCGATACCGTCGGTGGTGGCGACCGAAAAGTTGGCGATCAGCGAAGGCGTGAAGGCATACAGGGCCAAGGCCACGTTGGCCGCGCCCGTCGAGAAAAACTTGCGGGCGGCCATCCATAACGAAAGCCCCAAGACTAACCCCAGCAGCGTGTTCATGGAGCGAGTTCGCCACGCGAGCGTTTCCGGCCCGGGAGTCATGGCGGTAAACAAAAACCCGTTATTCAGCGTCGACCATTTGAATTCAGTGTGGGTGCCTATCAGCGGGATAGTGAGCCACAGCCTGCCTAGAGGAGGGTGATCGTTCCAGTGCTCGAAGCGGCTTTGCTGCCAAGCCTCCACTCCGGCGACGATGTGGGCCGGTTCATCGTAGGTCAACGACTGCGTCTTGATGAACCATAGTGACTGAGCAGCAAACAGCAGCAGGAGAAGAGCGGGAATCCACCAGTGGCGCTCGCCGCGCGAAGCCTCCGGGGCGGGATTTTCTGGAACGCTGGGATCGCTCATCTGGACTCGACGATGGAAGCACGGCGGGAGCCGATGTGCTCGACGCTTGCTACGGCACATCCACAGCGCGCGGCGTTTTCAGCATGCGGTCAATCGCCAGCGCCAATCCGAAATAAAAGAACAGGATCAGGACCAAGGGCTCCTCGCCCAGATTGTAGTGGACCAGCGAAGTTGTCTGGAACGCCACGAACCCAGCCAACACGCCGCCCACGACCCCCGCCGCAAAGCGGCTGTGCTCCCGCGTGCGCCGCAAAAGGCGAACCAGGAACACCAGGTACGCAACCACAAACCACAACCATGCTATCAGCGCCGGCAATCCGCGTTCCACGGCGATTTGCAGCGGCGTGGAATGGAAGTGGCTTTGCACGTGATAAAGGGCAAAGCCGCGGATGTTCCAGTCCTGCCAGTGCACGCGAGTCGTCTCCATGCCCACGCCAAACCAGGGATGCTGGCGCGCCAATCGGATGCCATCCTCCCACATCAGCCGGCGGAATTGCGTGCCCGGATCGTGAGTATCTTCCAGACTCAACCCTCGCGCGTGATACATCCAGAGCCCGCCGGCCAGACAGCCCAAGGTGAGCAGTGACGTTGCCCAGATGCGGAGGCGTTTTCCGGCTAACGCCCACAGGGCAACGAAGCATCCAGTCGCAAGACCGGCCAGGGCAGCACGGGTCTCGGTGAGCAAGAGCGCCGCGGCCAATGCGGCAAAGGTCACCGCGAATAGCAGCCACAATGCTCTTTTGCGAGGCGCGGTGCTCAGCAGCATCGCCCAGCTCATGCAGCCAAGCTGCATCAGCATCTCAGCAAAGACGACATAGTGGCCCAGCGTCCCTTGCGCGCGAAACGGCCTCCCTCTGGCGAATTGCAGCCAGTATGTGCCAAAGGCGCTCTTCATTACTTGCTCGCGCGTAACGAAGGTTTGCTCCTTCTGAAAAGGGAAGCCGCGCAGGTAGTCGATGCGGAACAGTGTGTTCGGCGGACTCTGCTCGATGATTCGCTCGAGTTGAGCCGGAGTGTGCACGGAACGTCCATTGATGTGAGTGATGATGTCGTCATGATGAACGTGCGCCTGGTAAAACGGCGTTTGCGGTGCAATGAGGGAAACTCTGACTCCTACACCGAAGGTGTATTGCCAGGCCGTGAAGATGGCGACGGCCAATCCTGACAGGATCAGCAGGAAGACCAGAATTCGCACCTGCGTCAGCCGTTGCAAGCTCTGAGCAACGACGATGCCGGCCAGCACCAGGCAAACGAGCTTCATGCGGTCCCAGCTCAAGGAGGGATCGGAGCTGAGTGCGGTGGAGATTGCGCTGAGCGTGACGAACACCAGCAGCGGCGCCGAAAGCGGTTGCGGGAATGGACGCTTCCGTTCCAGCGCCAGCTTTACCAACCAGAACAGAAACGCAATTTGCCAGGAGTGTTGCGCACCCTTGATGGAATGGGGCAGCAGGATGGCAAAAAGGCACAGGAAGAGGAAGATTGCGCCTTCCAGAAAACTGATCACCGCGCCTCGATCCGCGCCTTGGACCGTCGCTCGATTTGACTGTGAAGCATCTGCGGGCGGCGTTTCCGGCGGGGATTCTTCTCTGGTAGGCATCGAGACTTGTACGTTACTCAGTAGCCTACACTAGTGGCATAAGGGCGAGAAATCCTGCTAAAGTTAGGTTTCGAAGTGCGCGCGTGGCGTCAGGGCCATATCTGTTCCTTCTGCGCTGCTTCGCTGACGTCTCCCACGGGTACGGCCGCAGGATTCGCCGTTCCGCGACCTTTCGGTAAACGGCATTATTGTGTTCGATCGACGATCCAAACTACTGGGTACGATCACCCTGGTGCACGATCTGGGGGTGACCTGTGTTGCCTTCGTGGCGGCATACCTGCTGCGGACCTTGCTGGTCCACTTAGCATTTTTCAGCGAACACCTACCGGGAATTTATCCCTTCAACCATTACCTGCCTCTGCTGATCGCCTTTCTGGTGATCTGGGCGATCGTGGGATATTTTTCCAGCTTCTATCGCGATCTGGAACTCAGCAATCCCATCCAGCTCATCCTGAACATTGTCAGCCAGCTCGCGATTGTACTGGTGGTCATCTACGCCGGTCTGTATCTGTTCCGCCGAACTGACGTCAGCCGCACTTATGTCCTGCTAATCGGGGTGGTGGACTTCGGTCTGCTGCTGCTGGGACGCAGCCTGTCGTATTGGGGCGTCTCGCTGATGCGCGAACGCCTGCGCCGCTATCACTACCTGCTGATTGTCGGTTGCGGACCTCGGGCGCGTGAGATGGCGACGCTGATCGAAGAGAGCCGCGGCATGGGTCTGCGGCTCAAGGGCTTCGTCGATACCGAGATCGGTGACGCGCCGCCTGAGAAACTCGGTGGCTACGACGTTTTCCCGCTCAATTCGGTCGGCGGCATTCTGCAAAACCACGTCGTCGACGAAGTCATCTTCGCCGTCGACTTGCAGGAGCTTGCCCGGCTGGAACCGGTGATGCAGCACTGCGCCGATCTCGGCATCCGCACCCGAGTGCAATTGGAATTCCTGCCACCGGCATATTCGCGCATCTACCTGGAAAACTTTCGCGACGTCCAGTTGCTGAGCCTGTCGAGCGCACCCGACAGCGAGTTGCGCCTGTTCTTCAAACGAGTGATCGACGTGGTGCTCTCGGCCGTGTCGCTGGTGGTGTTCTCACCCGTCTTGCTGACCATCGCGGCCCTGATCCGGATCACCTCGCCTGGCCCGGTGCTGTTCCGGCAGACTCGCTGCGGCCTCGGCGGCCGGCGCTTTATGCTCTACAAGTTTCGCTCCATGATCAACGATGCCGAGCAGATGCGCGCTGAACTGCATCAACTCAACGAGCTCGATGGCCCGGTATTCAAGATCAGCGACGACCCGCGCATTACACCGGTGGGTCGTGGATTGCGCCGTTTTAGCCTCGACGAGCTGCCGCAGCTGTGGAATGTGTTTCGCGGAGACATGTCGTTTGTCGGCCCTCGCCCGGCGGTGCCGGAAGAAGTAGAGCAGTACGAGGATTGGCAGCGGCGTCGACTGCGCATGCGGCCGGGGCTCACCTGTACCTGGGTGCTGGAGGGCCGTAGTCACGTGGACTTCAATCGCTGGATGCAGCTCGACCTGAAGTACATCGACAACTGGTCGTTGTGGCTGGACGCCAAGATCTTCCTGCGGACGATTCCGATCGTGCTGTCGGGGCGGGGTGCGTACTAGCGCTCAATGGTCTCCGTCACCATCGTCACCTGGAATTCGGCGCAATACCTCGAAGAGTGCTTCGCCGCGCTTTCGAGCCAGGACTATCGCGATCTCGAAGTCGTCATCGTCGATAATGCCTCCGAGGATGGCACGCGCGCGTTGTTGCGCGAAGTCGAGACGAAGTGGCGCGTCATCTACAACGAAGAGAATGTTGGCTTCGCCGCCGGGCAGAATCAGGCGATTCGCGCCTCGCGCTGCAATTACGTCTTGTGTCTCAATCCCGATGTCATGCTCAGCCCGGACTTCATTACGCACCTGGTGGCCGAGAGCGAAGGCCATTTCGATGCCGGAGTATTTTGCGGCAAACTGTTGCGGTGGGATCCAACAGCCTTGAAGGGGCACGGCTTTCAGCCGTGCCGTCCAACGCCCCAAAGCACGCCTTTAGGCGCTGAGGGCGAGGTCCCCCAGGGGCTAAAGCCTGCTTCTTTGACTAACCTCAACGACACGCCTGAAGGCGTGCCCCTTCAAGGACATATGCTCCAGAAGCCGTCTAGAACCGAGGCTGAGCCGCACAAGACCAGCGTCATCGATTCGACTGGAATCTACTTCACGCCCAACATGCGGCACCTTGATCGCGGCGCCGAAGAGATCGACCGCGGCCAATACGATCGCCCGCAATATGTCTTCGGCGCGAGCGGAGCGGCGGCGTTTTTCCGGCGCAGCTTTATCGACGATGTCTCCGTTGAAGGCGAGTTCTTCGATGAGGAGTTCTTCGCCTTCCGCGAAGATGCAGACCTCGCCTGGCGCGCGCAGCTCATGGGCTGGAAATGTCTGTACGTGCCGAACGCGGTCGCATGGCATGTGCGGCGCGTCACGCCGGAGCGCCGTAAGGACCTGCCGCTCATCATCAACTGGCACTCGGCCAAGAACCGCTTTCTGATGCGCGGCAAGAATGCGTCGGGATGGCTGTGCTGGCGGTTGTTCCTTCCGGTGGCTTCACGCGATCTAATGACCTTTGGCTATGCCGTGGTCCGCGATCGGCGATTATGGTCCGCGGTAACATACTGGTGGAAGGCGCGAGATAGCATCCGTCGTAAGCGGGCCATTATCCAGTCGCGCCGCCGCGTCTCCGACCGCGATTTGCTATGGTGGTTCAGCAATACTCCGCGTGCAATTGATACGGAGTAGGCGGTTGCCAGTTGGCTGGGGACAGCCGCTTTGTGTCAGGGGCGACTCCAGTCCGTCCCGACGAGATGCGGTAAACATCAGGGCTTTAGGCTCTGCCGCAAGATCGTGGCAGGGACAGCGGTCCGGGTTAAGATCCGTCCGATTGCGGGCACGTCTAAAAGAAGTGCCCTGACGGAAACCGCAGGAGAGCCGCTGGTTGCTAATGGCTCGGTGGCTGATGGCGATCAGCGATCAGTGGTCGATTGCGACTCGTGAACAGAAACCAAGAGAACCTGCCCAGAAGTTGTGAAGACGGCCAAGGAGTGAAGGTACGGAACGGGGCTCGGACTCGTGTCCTCACGGTGCTGCCGGACTTTCCGTGTCCGGCCACAAGTGGATTGCATCTGCGGAACCTGAGCAACCTCGATCTGGTCCATCGGCTGGGTTGCTACAGCGCGATGCTTTACTTCACCACCGAAGAGCGTGAGCCGCCGCCGGTGGAGTCGACGCCGCTGGCGCGAATCTGCGACGAAGTCCGTCATGGCGGCCGCCGATTTCCGCACGCCAATTTCTCCACGGCCTCGCTGGCGCTTCACAAGGCTGATTTCCTGCTGCGCGGCGCGCTTGGCATGGCAGGGAAGCGCTATCCATTCTCCATGTCTTATGACCGCATCGGCGCGGCGGAGATTATCCTGGCCGAAGCGCAACGCGTCAAAGCCGATTTCGTGGTGTTGCCGTCGATGCTTATGCACTACACCACTGGGCTTCGTCAACATGGCTTTGGCGTGATCATCGACGCGGCCGACGTGCTGACGAACCTCAGCGCCTCCTTTATGCGTGATCTCGATGGCCGCGCAGGGCGGTTGGGACTCTATGCAAACTACCTTGCGTGCCGGAGCCAGGAGCGTATCTTCCTGAGAGAGTGCTCGGAGTTGTGGACCACGTCCGCGCTTGAGGCTGAGGAATTTCGGCGTATCGCGGGCGACATTCGCGTGCTGGTAGTTCCCAATAGCCTGGACGAGCAAGCGATTCAACCTGCGCCTGTTGGCAAGCGTCCGATTGTCGGCTTCATCGGAACGCATTCCTATGCGCCTAATCTGCACGCGGCGTTGTTCCTGGCTGAACAAGTTTTCCCTCATGTGCTTGGCGAGTTGCCGGACGCCGTGCTTCGCATCGCGGGAGCCAACATGCGGCCAGCTTCGATAACCAAGCTGCGGGGTTTGCGGCAGGTTGAGATACTTGGCCAGGTTGCGGATTCGGGCCGCTTCATGGACGAGTGCGCCGTGCTGGCTCTGCCGGTATTCCTGCGCGGCGGTGTGCCCCTCAAACTCGTCGAAGCCATGGCGCGAGGCAAAGCTATCGTCGCGTCGCCCGAAATAATTGGCGGACTCAATATCGCCGACGGCGAGGCCGTATTCATCCGCACCAAGCCAGAAGACTTCGCCAGTGCAATCGTTACTCTGTTGCGGGATGCCGCGTTGCGCGAACGCATGGGTGCGAAGGCCCGTGTTACGTTTGAGCGGGATTTTTCCATCTCGAGCGCGGAAGCGATATTGCGCCGTGATAGTGTGCTGATGAAACACGATTCGAGTACTCTGCGTCGTAAGGATTCGCTTGCCAGATGAACTCTCGCGTCCTCGTCATCGGCCCGTCGCACCAGGGCGCATTGCCGGAAAGCTATGCCCGCGCCTTCGAGCGGCTCGGCATGGAGGTTTTCCGTTTCGACGATGACCGTGCGCTTTTCCGCGCCGCCGGCTTTGCCCGCAATCGCTGGTTGCGCCGCGCCTTTCGTCCGCTGCTGTGGTGGGACCTGAACCGCGCCGTCCTGGAAGTTGCCGACGCCGTTCGACCTGCGCTCATCTTTGCCGTACGCGCGGCCTACCTGGAGCCGGAAACCGTCGCGCGCGTTCGGCAACTGACCGGCGTGCCGTTCGTCAATCATTATCCCGACAATCCTTATATTGGCGTTCGTCTTGATCCCCGCGAAGCCTCCACGCAGCGGCGTAATCTGATTGACGCGCTTCGCCAGTACAGCACCGTTTGGATGTGGGAGCGCAGTCTGGTGCGGCGGCTCCTCGACGACCGTGTTGCGGCGGAGTATCTTCCTTTCGCGGTCGATCCTGAACTGTTTCATGCTCAGGCGGTGACGGGACCGTTGTCCTGCCAATCGTGCGGCGCACAGCACAAGGTGGTGTTTGTCGGAACCTGCACTCGTGCTCGCAGACGGGAGATCACCGCTATCCACAAACATTCCGTGGCGATTTGGGGCAACGGCTGGCCGCGCAAATGGCAATCGGCCCAGCATCAGGTGCACGCTCCGGTTTACGCCGAAGCCGTAGCCCGTATTCATGCCGCGGCGCAGGTCTCGCTGAACGTGTTGAATGCCGAGAGCCTTGAAGGTCATAACATGCGGACCTTCGAGGTGCCTGCAAGCGGCGGGGTCATGCTCGCTCGCTACACGGCGGCGCAGGACGAACTCTTCCCGGAGAACGAAGCTGCGGCGTATTACCGTTCCCCAGGCGAGATCGACGCGAAGATCGACAGACTGCTTGCCGATGGCGGGCTGCGCGAGCGCATCCGGCGCAACGGCCTGCGGCTTGCCGCCTCCGAAACCTACGACCATCGCGCGGCCGAGGTGCTTCGGCACGTCGGCTTGGCCTTTCCCGCCGGCGCGCTTCAAGCACACGCCGGAACCCAGCCGCGATGACCAACCGTCCACTTCGGCTGCTTACCGTTGGTCATTCCTACGTCGTCGCCCTCAACCGCCGCTTGCCGCACGAAATGGCCCGCGTCAGCGGCGGACGTTGGGAGGTCACCGCGGTTGCGCCTCGCTTCGTCCGCGCTGAGCTGCGAAACATCGCCCTCGAAGAGGGCGTCGATGAAGCCTGCCACGTCGAACCCGTCGATCTCTACGCCTCGAAATATCTGCATGTGATGGCTTTCGATTTTCGCCTCCGCGAGCTTCTCCGGCGCGACTGGGACATGGTCTACATCTATCAGGACGCTTACATTTTCGCGGGCTGGCAATCGGCTCATTGGACGCCCGCCAACGTCCCCTTCGTCTTTTTCACCAACCAGAACATCACCAAGAAATATCCGCCGCCGTTCTCCTGGATGGAGCGCTATTGCGTGGACCGTTGCGCGGGCTGGATCGGTTGCGGCGATACGGTCATTGAAGCCCTCGTGAAGAAAGGCTATGGCAGGAGGCCGCATCGTCGCATCGGATACGGGGTAGATGACGAGCACTTTCGTCCCGACCAACAGCGCCGGCAGCGAATGCGCCAACAGCTCGGATGGGACGACTCCATCCCCGTGATCGCGTTTCTCGGGAGACTGGTCGCGGAAAAAGGTTTGGCGCTGCTCACCTCCGCGCTCGACGACCTCCATTCGCCCTGGCGGGCGCTGTTCATCGGCGACGGTCCCATGCGCAGCACGCTGGAGCAGTGGAGCAGCAAATATCCCGGCCGCGTTCGCATCGCCAGCGCTACTCACGACGAAGTGCCCGCCTATCTCAACGCCGCCGACATTCTCTGCGCTCCCAGCCAGACCATGCCCAATTGGCGCGAGCAGTTTGGCCGCATGATCATCGAGGGCTTCGCCAGCGGCCTGGCCGTCGTCGGCAGCGACAGCGGCGAAATCCCGCACGTCATCGCCGACGCCGGCATCGTGCTCGGCGAAAACGATCGCGCCGCCTGGGCGCAAGCTCTCGATCGCCTTCTCCAGGACGACTCGCTTCGCGCCGACCTCTCGCAACGCGGCCGCCTTCGTGCCCTGAAACATTTCGTGTGGTCCGTCATCGCCCGCGAGCACCTCGAGTTCTTCGAAGAGATTCTGCGCGGCAAGGCCGGCGTCTAAGTTGGTAGAGCTGGCCTTCAGAACCTGCCCTGAGCTTGCCGAAGGGCAATCGGTCTTAGCTTCTTCTTCGCGTCCCGAGCCAGCTTCGTCCGACGAACAACTCAGGGTCGGCATAGGGCGGTAGAGGTACCCCCCCCCATGGTTTAAGATATTGATTCTAAAGGCTTTAATATAAAATATTAAAAATAAAGGACTTGTCATTTTTATGTAAACTGCCTGTTTTGAGTGGCTTATGCACAACCTGTCCCTAACATATTAATAACAAAGGGAATCGTGCAAACCATTACGGATCAATAGATTAGCTGCTGGCGCGGCTTCCTGTGTTATCGCTATCAGGGGCCGAACACCCACTCCAGTTTTCAAAGATCTTGCCGCACCTGCCACCCTGGCATTCCGCGGCGCCGGACTTCCGTCCAGTATCTCCAGCCTACATCGCCCGCACGACTGGCCTTCATCCGCACCCAAAGATTTCCGAACGAAAGTAACCACTCATTTCCAAAATGAAACAGGCCGCCCGCCCAACGGCGTTTGTTAGAATCCCCGTTCCAGCGCTTGCCCACTTCCTTATGACAACTCCCACAGCGCGCCAAGGTCTTCTGCGGTCTCTGGTTTATCCGGTGCTACGCCCGATCTACCATCCTGCGCGCTATTACTACTCTCTTTGGCGCGCGCGGACTGCGGGCCTTGGCGTCTCCGCGCCGCGCTCCATTTCCATGGACTGTTCCCACGCGGAGATGGCCAGCCGGATGCGAGAGGCAATCTCTCCTCGCGTGCACTGGAAGCACATCGCTCTCGACTCCGATCCGCTCCGGCAAAATCTGCAACTGTATTTCCAGCGGCACCGCGACGTTTACGATATCGACAAGGGCAGGGCCAAGGCTCTTGAACATGCGCTTGGGCTTGAACTGCTGGACTTCACCCGGGTTCATCGCTATTGCGACGTGGCATCGTGTGCCAGTCCTATTCAGGAGACATTTGCGGCCCACTTTCCGCAGACGGAATTCTGGGTGCAAGACCTCATCTACGAGGACGACCTGCAGCATTTCAAAATCGGCGGCTTCGCCCAGAAGATGAGCTCCATCCCCGACGGGTTTTTCGACGCCCTGACTCTGCACAATTCCTTCGAGCACTTCATGGGAAGCTCTGACAGCGAGTTCGTTTCCGAAGTTGACCGCGTATTGAGCCCGACCGGGGCCTGTCTCATTCTGCCGCTTTACGTCGCGGCCACACACAGAATTTATTTTGACCCGATCGCCGTCACGCCGAGCTTGTTGCGGACTTACGACCGTGGCGCGGATTTGATTCCGGTTCGCGGCTTCGCCACCCAGGAACACGCCCGCTGCTACGATGCGGCTACGCTACAGGAACGGATTATCAGTCGGATCCCGCTGACACTGGAGGCCACCATCCTCGATTTTTCCGGCGGAGAAAATATCGCCCCTGAAATGTACCCCGAATTCGCCCTCGTGCTGCATCGTAGAGAATCTGTGTTCGAGCGTAATGTTGAAGGCCGCTGAAAGGCAGGACGTTTGGAACCATCGCGCCAGTTCGTTGCCACGAATGTCGTCTCCGTTCGCAGAATAGCCCTCTACCTGCTCATCAGCGTCTCCTTGGTGTGGATCGGTTCTCATCTCGTCCTCACCCGCCACTCTGGCGGCTCGGTTGAGCGCCTGATGAATATTCCCACCGGCGGCAGCGCCGAATACATCGACATGGCGCAGCACGGCACCATGGCCGGCCCGGCTCCATTTCGTTACCGTTTCCTCGTGCCGTTGCTAGTCTCCATGTTGCCGGTTCCTGCCGAACTCGGCTTTCGCATCGTCACCTTCACCTGCCTCGGACTCACCTACTTTGTGGCGCTGCTTACGGCCCAGGCGCTGGGTATTTCGCTGCGCGGCTCGCTCATCGCGTTGTTGTCGCTGTTCTGCGCCCGCACGCATGCCTTCAACTACTGGAACCCGCTCTTGATTGACGGCTGGGCGTTGCTGGCCTCGTTCCTCATGGTCTGGGCCCTCATCCGCGGCCGCGACCTGGTATTCACCGCCGCCTCCGTGCTGGGAACTCTGGGACGCGAGTCCGTGATGTTTCTCACCCCTGCCATCTTCACTCCCAAAAAGTGGAAGCGCGCCGTGCTGCCCATCTCGCTCACAGTGTTGGCGTATCTGCTGCCGCGCATTCTGCTGCGCACGCCCGACCAGGACCTGGTGCGCTTCTACAGCGAATACGATGCTCTCGCCAAGTTTGCCGGAGTGCGCTTCTGGCAGAATGTTGCCGTTGCGTGGAGCTATCTTTGGCTGGTGTTGCCGGTAGGAATGTTTCTCACTCCGCGGCAGTGGCGTCCCGTGATCTTCCGCTTGCTGGCGTGGGCATGTCTCGGTACCTTCATCGCACTTGTGATGGCTGGCGACACGGAGCGCATGGTCTCCTATCTCACTCCGTTTGTCTTCCTCGCCACCGGCTTTCTTGTGGATGGCTTGAAGAGCCGTGTCCTCGATGCCGCGCTGATCGTGCTCGCCCCAGCTCACCTGCTGCTGATGCTTGCAACCGTTCCGTTCCCCACCCATCACCACGGCCTGTTGACCGCATCGGTGCGGCTGGAATTGCTGGTCGTCTCATGTGTCGTCGTGGCCGGCATCCTGATTTCGCTGACGGGTAAACGTAAAAATCTCTTAGGGCAGGCTTACTAGCGAAAGGACATTATGTCGAA
>JBEKCJ010000070.1:0-22493 GCA_050014935.1 Candidatus Korobacteraceae bacterium | reverse complement strand
AAGATGTGCCTGGCGCCCTGCTTCAAAGGCTGCAGCGATGCAGAGTACGGTGCCGAGGTGGAACGGGTGCAGCAGTTCTTCCAAAGCGGCGGGGAATCTCTGGTACGCGAGATTGAGCGGCAACGCGATGAAGCTTCCGCGAATCTCGACTTCGAAGGCGCGGCCGCACAGCATGCGCGCCTGGACAAAGTGAAGGCTGCGATCGCGCAGTTGCCGGAAATCGTGCGCCGCCTCGACGAACTGAATGGCGTAATGGTGCAGCCCTCGGCCGAGCGCGAGTCGGTCACCCTGTTCAAGATTGTTGCCGGACAAATCTGCGAGCCAGTCGCGCTGAATGTCGGCAGGTCCGAAGCCACGCGGCTGGCCTCCAAGCCGCAATCGATGGAGTCGCGCATCGGCGATGCGCTGGCGGCGGTTGAGAGTCCGAAGCTGCGCGGTGCGCTGGAGTGGATGGAGCACCTCGCCTTGCTCAAGCGCTGGTATTATCGCACCGCGAAGGTTGGCGAGTTGTTTCTGACCGACAGCGCGGGCGAGTTGCCCATGCGCCGCGTAGTGCGCGGAGTGTCGCGTGTCTTCCGCGGTGAGCGGCCATCGGGCGATTTGAGCGAGACCGCGGGTGATTACTGGAAGTTTCGCGCCAAAGAGGCGGGCATCACAGAAAATTGACTCAACGAAACCACCATCCCCGTATCCCGGACCTGTCGCCAAGCGGGCAGTCGAAGAGAGCATATAACCGCGGAGCCGCCTCGCCGCCGCTCCCGCCAGCACCAATCCCGCTCACGTCTGCGAAGCTGCGCGCCGCGCCGCGGCTGTCGCGCGCATTCTTCAATCGCGATGCCGTGACCGTTGCGCGCGAGCTGCTGGGCAAGCTGCTGATCCGGCGCGAAGGCCGCAGCCTGCTCGCCGGACGCATTGTGGAAGATGAAGCGTACCTTGGCCCGAGCGATCCCGCAGCTCACGCCTTTGCCGGACGGACTGCTCGCAATGCCGTGCTCTTCGGCCCGCCCGGCCATGCGTACGTATATTTCATCTACGGCAATCACTATTGCCTGAATGTTTCCTGCATGTCCGATGGCCGCGGCGAGGGCGTACTCTTGCGCGCCATGGAGCCGGTCTTTGGATTGGCCGCCATGTCGCTGGCGCGCGACCTTGCTCTTCCGTCATCGCCGCGGCCGGCGCAGTTGCGAATGATTTCCAGCGGCCCGGGACGCATGGCGGAGGCGCTCGGCATCACGCGGCTGCGCGACAACGATAAAGACTTCACCTCGCCAAAGTCGGACTTATGGCTGGCAGACGACGGCTTTCGGCCCGCGCGTATCGTCGCCACGCCGCGGATCGGCATCACCAAAGCCGTCGAGCGGCCGTTGCGCTTCGTGACCGCGGGCAATCCGTATGTATCGGGGAAGAGAATTCCCTGAGTTTAGCCGCACCTTGCACGGCAGAGCGATCTAGGCCGTCGCGGCTTCTGCTTCACGTTCGCGGATGAAGAACAGCAGGTCGAACCCCACGGTCTCCGCGCCAGCTTGTCGCAGCAACGTAGTCACCTGCCCACGATGATAGGTGCCATGGTTCACCAGATGTTGCAGCAGGTAGGCCAGCGGCATGGAAAACTCCTTGCCGCCCATATCGGTGTACTTCAGCCGCGCCGTGAGGGCGTCGTCCTTCAGACCGGACAGAAACTCCTGCCGCTCCTGCTCGATGGCATCGGCGAAGGTCCGCAATCCGGATAACGTAGCCAGCGTCTCCACGGCAACTCCGCCGTTGCTCAACGCGCTGCCCATCGCGGACGCGTTACTGGTATCGGCAACGGTCGCCCGCGGCGAACTGCCTTTCCATCGTCTCAGCCATATCCACTCAGCCGCCACGATGTGCAGGACGGACTCCCGCACCGACGGGAAGCTGCTCAGCCTGGTCGCCGCGAATTGCTCGTCGCTCAGTTTCTCCAGCACTGAGAACATGCGTCGGTTCGCCCAGCGGTTGTAGGCATAGAGCGTGTGAACATCGGCAGTATTCATGCTGTTTCTCCCGACTCCGGTCGACCGAGCAATAGCCGTGCGGAAATCGCAGTAGGTGTGCGCATGGGCGTGCGAGTCCTCGACCCCACCGTGCTTATTCTAGATGAGGAACTCCCAGGCGGAGTCGCGGGATTAAGGCTGGCGAGCGAGCAGGAAAATGCGATGCCGGCTCACTGCGGCGTCATGGTGACGGTGCCGGTGGAGGCGGTGCAGGCCGAAGTGGCAAGATTGTTATAAGTCCCCGACAGGGTGGTAGTTTGTGTAGCCAGTGAGCCTTGCACCGTGATGACCGTATTTGTGGTCCTATCGGTGACCGTCATGGTGAAATTGCTGCCGCTGGTGGTCGCGGTCGCGGCCAAGGTATTTCCGTTGATGCACATGTTGCTGGGAATACCGACCGAGCCGTTGTAGGTGATGGAGGAGCCGCTATAGTTCGAGCCGCCTAACTGCGACATGGCCAGCGCGAATACGTACACGGGCGCCGTGCCCCCGTTCGCGTACATCACGACGTTCCAGTTGCCAAATAGCCCGACGTTAGAGGGCGTATTGTTGCTACCGCCGCAACCGGCTATCGCGGCCAGCAGGGTGAGTACGAGAAAGTAGGAGAGACGTTTCATAGGATTTTCGGGACGCGGAATTTCGATAGGACCCGGCGCTAAAGCCTGTTGCTTCCGCTGCTCCTGGTGAAATTTTAAGAACCCAGAGTTCCCTTCAGAGTTTCGGCTGAACTGCAACTTTATCAAAAATATCGCCGTTCTGTACAAATTCCGCTATTGTTCTGATGTCCTGGAGCAGCTTTAGGACACGACCCAAATTCCCATCCCGGCGCGCTTCCCCTACAATATTCCTCATGTCCGAAGGACTTCTGCGCTATCGCTCCGAGTTTCCCATCCTCCAGAGCACAACCTACCTCATCAGCAACTCGCTGGGCGCTATGCCTCGCGGCGTCGAGGATTCGCTGCACCAATACACCGAGTTGTGGAACACGCGCGGGGTTCGCGCATGGGAAGACGAATGGTGGATGCTGGCCGCCGAGGTTGGCGACCAGATAGGCGCGCTCTTCAATGCCCCGCCCGGCTCGGTCGCGTGTCTCCAGAACGTCACCACCTGCCAGGCGACGGCGGCCTCCTGCTTCGACTTCAGCGGCCGCCGCAACAAGGTCGTTTACACCGACCTGAATTTCCCCTCGGTCATGTACTTCTGGGAGGCGCAACGCCAGCGCGGTGCGCGTGTCGTCATGGTGCCCAACGACGACACCATCCACGTCAACACCGAGCGCCTGCTGGATGCAATCGACGAAGAAACGCTGCTGGTGCCCATCTCGCATGTCATCTTCCGCAGCGCGTTTATCCAGGACGTCGAGGCCATCGTCGAGAAGGCCCACCGCGTCGGCGCGTACGTTTTGCTCGACTCCTTCCAGGCCACCGGCACGCTGCCCTTTGATGTGCAAAAGCTCAACGTGGATTTCTGCACCGGCGGCGTCCTGAAGTGGTTGTGCGGTGGCCCGGGCACGGCGTATCTCTACGTGCGCCCCGATCTGGCCAAGACGCTGGAGCCCACCTTCACCGGCTGGTTCGGCCATGAAAATCCCTTTGGCTTTGAGACCGGGCCCACCCGCTACACGCCCAACATCTACCGCTTCACCCAGGGCACGTCGAACATCCCGGCGCTGAAGGTCGCGCAGCCCGGTCTGAGGATCATCCGCGAAGTCGGCGTGGAGAACATCCGCCAGAAATCAAAATGCCAGACCGCTTTGCTGATGGATCTGGCCGCGCAGCACGGCTGGCGCACCAACACGCCAGGTAATCCCGAGCGGCGCGCCGGCACCGTCTCCATCGACATGCCCAACGCGCAGCAGGTCTGCGCCGAACTGCTCAAGCGCGACATCATGGTGGACTATCGCCCCAAGGCGGGCGTCCGCTTCTCGCCGCACTTCTACAACACGGATGAGGAGATCACCAGCGCGATTGCGGCGGTGGAAGAGATCCTGAGCGAGATGAAGGTGGGAGCGTAGGGTGGGTAGTGCGGTGCTTCACCGCCGCGTCAAGCGCCGATCATTGCGTGGTGTTTCCTTTTGTGTTCCTCGAACCATTGAGGGAATAGCCCGACCGTGATTCATCCAAACTTAGCCGCCTCTAACCTCCATTTGCCGATCAAATGCTCCTGAATATTGCCGATGGAACAGATATCGCCGCACGGCATTCCCTCTGCCGCCGGCGCCATACCCGAACTGTTTCGCGGGAGCAACGGCATGTCTCATGCAAGATTCTTTCCGGTCCGCGGAGTCCTGTTCCTCGTTCTGAGCGGCGTTCTGCCCGTTGCGTTGCTGGCGCAGGCCAGTCGCGGTCCTACCATCATCCGCCGCGATCTGCACCATGATGTCTCGCCGCCCCTCATCGACATGATCCGCAATGCACACCTGGTCGCCCACGGGAAGTTGGAAGCCGAACCCAGGCGCAGCATTCCGCTTCCGCCGGGCCTGCGGCCGTTGGACGAAGATCCAGTCCGTCAAATGACCACTACCGGGTTCTCGCCCCAGGTCGGCCTGAATTTTGAAGGCATTGGCGACGGACAGTATGGCTTCACGGTCGAGTACATTCCGCCCGATACCAACGGCGCAGTGGGAGCTACGCAGTACGTGCAGTGGGTGAACACTTACTTCGCGATCTTCGACAAGACCATGGGCTCGTTGCTGGCCGGCCCCACGCCGGGAAATACCTTGTGGCTGGGATTTGGCGGAGGCTGCGAGACCGACAACGACGGCGATCCCATCGTTCTCTACGACAAGCTTGCCGCCCGCTGGGTGATGGGCCAGTTCTCCGTTTCCACGCCGCCGTATCTGCAATGCGTTGCCGTGTCGGTCAACTCCGATGCGACCGGCTCCTGGTATCGCTATTCGTTTGAGTACGACGATTTCGACGACTATCCCAAGATGGGTGTCTGGCCCGACGCTTACTACGAAACCTTCAACATGTTCGAAAACAACACCTTCATGGGCTCAGATGCCTGCGCCTACAACCGTACCGCCATGTTGACCGGGCAGGCGGCGACCCAGGTTTGCTTTCAGCAGGAACCGTTTGTTGGTGGCTTGCTGCCGTCCGACGTGGATGGCGTCACACTGCCGCCGGCGGGATCGCCTGATTACATGCTCAACTATGGCGACAACTCGCTGAATCTCTACCAGTTCCATGTGGATTTCAACCAACCCTCCAACTCCACCTTCACCGGCCCGACGGTTATCGACGTCGCGCCTTTCACGCCGCTGTGCAACGGCGGGGCGGAATGTGTGCCCCAGCCGCTCACCACCAACACCCTCGACTCGCTTGCCGACCGGCTGATGTATCGCCTGGCCTATCGCAACTTCGGCAATCATGAGTCGCTGGTAGTCAACCACTCGGTGGCTGTCAGCGGCGGTGGTGGAGTGCGTTGGTACGAGGTTCAATCGCCCGGCACGACGCCGGTCGTGGCCCAGCAGGGCACCTACGCTCCCGATTCCAATTATCGCTGGATGGGTAGCATCGCCATGGACAAGATCGGAGACATCGCGCTGGGTTACAGTGTCTCCAGCGGCGGCGTTTATCCCTCGATTGCCTTCGCCGGCCGCCTGCCTACCGATCCGCCCGGCGCTCTGGAAGCCGAGACGACCGTCATCGTGGGCAGTGGATCGCAGACACCCAACGTGAATCGCTGGGGCGATTACAGCTCTATGTCGGTCGATCCCAGCGACGATTGCACATTCTGGTACACGCAGCAGTACCAACTCACCACCGGCGCATACAACTGGAACACCCGCATCGTCAGCTTCGAGTTTCCCGGATGCGCCACCGGCAGCTACATCGGTTTCTATCCGGCTAACCTCAGCTTCGGAATCCAGAACGTGGGAACGACCAGCCCTGCACAACAGATTGTTCTCAACAATCAACAATCCGTTGGCCTCACGATCACCAGCATCGCCGTCACCGGCGATTACCTGCAAAACAACAACTGTGGAACATCGCTGGCCCCGAACGCCGAATGCGCCATCAACCTCAGCTTCCGGCCTTCGGCTGCGGGAACCAGAACGGGTACACTGACGGTCACCGACAATGGTCCCGGCAGTCCCCGGGTTGCCAGCTTGACGGGCCTGGGGACGGAGCCGGCGCCTCCCTGCGTCACCAACACTTTGTCGAATGGTGGATTCGAAAGCGGCACGCTGGACTGCTGGACCGCCGGCGGCGTGCTACTTCCAGTCACCTCCGCCTTGCAAGCTCATAGCGGCAGCTTCAGCGCCCAGCTTGGAGCCACCGGCCTGCCTGAGCCCAACGGCGACTCGTGGCTCTATCAAGTCGTCACCGTTCCCAGCGGCGCGGACGGCCCCACGTTGAGCTTCTGGTACTGGCCCTCCACCTCCACCACCCTCCAGTACGACTGGCAGGAAGCCCAGATTCGCGACAGCAATGGCAACCAGCTGGCGCAGGTATTCAAAGTTGCCTCCGATGCGCAAGCCTGGACGCAAGTCACCTTCGACCTGACTCCGTACTCCGGGCAAACCATCCAGCTCTACTTCAACGTGCACGAAAACGGCTACGGCGATCCAACCTACATGTACCTGGACGACGTTACGGTCACGGGACTTTCCTCGGGCCTGCGATTCTTTCCTATCACTCCCTGCCGGGTGGTCGACACCCGAAACGCCGCTGGCACTTTTGGCGGTCCCGCCCTCACCGGCGGCACGGAGCGTGATTTCCCGCTCCCGCAAGGCAGCTGCAACCTTCCCACTACCGCCGCTGCCTACGCCTTGAACGTCACTGTCGTGCCACAGGGTCGGCTGAACTACCTCACCATCTGGCCCAACGGGGCGAGCCGGCCTGTGGTCTCCACTCTGAACTCCTACGACGGACGCACCAAGGCGAACGCTGCCATTGTTCCTGCCGGCGCTGGGCAAGCCGTCAGCGTCTACGCCACCGATACCACCGAGCTTATTCTCGACGTCAGCGGATACTTTGCCTCCGGGAACGGCACTGCCCTCGCCTTCTTCCCGCTGCCGCCGTGTCGGGTAGCCGATACGCGCGATCCCTCCGGGCAACTGGGCGGCCCGCTGCTGCAGAACGGCCAGCAGCGCAACTTTCCGCTGCTCCAGGCAACTGCCTGCAACATTCCCAGCACGGCGCAAGCGTATTCGCTGAACTTCACAGCCCTGCCTAAGAACGGCCAGCCGCTGGGATACCTCACCGTATGGCCGACGGGCCAGGCGCAACCGCAGGTTTCGACCCTCAACGCCCCCACCGGGACCATCACCGCCAACGCCGCCATTGTGCCGGCGGGAACCAGTGGCGCCATTCAGACCTACGCTTACGGCAACGGCACGGACTTGCTCATCGACATCAACGGTTACTTTGCGCCTGCAAACTCGGCGCCCAACCCTATGTCGCTGTACAACCTTGCACCTTGCCGAGTGCTGGACACGCGCAATCCGGCGCAGGGCCATCAGTTCCAGGGTGAGCTTACGGTGGATGTGGTGAACGGCCCTTGCGCAGTGCCGGCCAGCGCCACCGCCTACGTGCTGAACGCGACGGTCGTGCCTCCGGGTGCGCTCGGATATCTGACGCTGTGGCCCGACGGCCAGCAGCAGCCTACGGTCTCGACATTGAACGCGGCGGACGGCGCGGTTACTTCCAACCTGGCGATCACGCCGACGATCAATGGATCGATCGACGCCTTTGCCTTCGATCCCACCAACCTGCTGCTCGACATCGCAGCCTACTTCGCGCCCTAGGCCTGGGCCTCTCAGACGGCGCTGGGAATTGATCCGTCATCACACAGCAGGACTTTAGCCCGAAAACCAATCTGGTTTTGGTTCTGCAACCGGCCTGCATTTTTCCCTTGACAATCCTCCGATTTTTCCATGAAAATTGAATTACCGAAGGAGGCGACTGTGCCCGACAAACACGATCCCGAACAAACCATCCGCTGCGCTGACATGCTTTCCGCGATGGGCACCGAGCCCCGGCTGCGCATTATGCAACTCCTGCTGTCCGCCCACCCCACCGGCATGGTCGTTGGCGACATCGGCAGCGAGTTGGATATCCCCAGCTCCACCCTCTCCCACCATCTCGACAAGCTGAAGAACGAAGGCCTGGTGAAAGTGCGTCGCGACGGCACTTTCCTGTGGTACACCGCCAATGCCGACGCCCTCAAAGAGCTGCTGGGGTTTCTCTTCAACGAGTGCTGCTCCCGCAACAAAGCGGTCAACCCCGAGGAAGTTTTCCGGGCTGCCAAGTAGGAGAACGGGAATGTCTACGCCGAGCATTAAGGAAGTTGTGAAAGAGAAATACGGCCAGGCCGCGCTGCGCGTTCAAACCGGAGCTGGCAGTTCCTCTGCCTCCCCGCCGGAGGAAGCAACGGAGCTCACTGGATGTTGCAGCGCAGCTTCCGTGTTCGAAAGCTGTTGCGACCCCATAACCGTCAATCTCTATGACGCTGAGCAGGCTGGGCAAATTCCTGAGGCCGCGTTGAAGGCCTCGCTGGGTTGCGGCAATCCAACTGCGCTCGCCCAGCTCAATGCAGGCGAGACCGTTCTCGACCTGGGCTCCGGAGGAGGTATCGACGTGCTGCTCTCGGCTCGCCGCGTGGGGCCAACCGGCAAAGCTTACGGTATTGACATGACCGACGAGATGCTTGCCCTGGCACGCGAGAATCAGCGCAAAGCTGGCGTGGACAACGTCGAGTTCCTCAAAGGTGAAATCGAGAGCATTCCACTGCCCGGCAATTCCGTCGATGTGATCATCTCCAACTGCGTTATCAACCTTTCAGCCGACAAAGACCAGGTTCTGCGCGAGGCCTTTCGCGTCCTGAAACCAGGTGGCCGTTTTGCCGTGTCTGACGTTGTAGTACATGGTGAGGTCCCGGCGGAGGTGCGGCAGAGCGTGCTGCTATGGGTGGGTTGCATCGCCGGCGCGCTGCAGGACACGGAATACTCTGCCAAGCTGGCAGCAGCCGGCTTTGAAGCCATCGAGATCGAGCCCACGCGCGTCTACCAAGTCGAAGACGCACGCGCCTTTCTGACCGCCAAGGGTTTTGACGTCGATGCCCTCGCCTCGAAAATCGATGGCAAGTTCATGAGCGCCTTCATCCGCGCCCGGAAGCCGCAAGCCATCGGATAACCATCATGCCAGTCCAATACAACGTTCTCTTCCTCTGCACCGGCAACTCAGCGCGCTCCATCATGGCGGAGGCCATCCTGAACTTCAAAGGACGTCCAACCTTCACCGCCTATAGCGCGGGCAGCCATCCGGCGGGCCCGGTCCGTCCCGAGGCACTTGGCCAACTGGAGATCGCTCATCTCCCGACCGCCGGGCTGCGCAGCAAGAGTTGGGACGAGTTTGCCAAACCCGGCGCGCCCGCGATGGACTTTGTGTTTACGGTTTGCGACAACGCCGCCCGCGAACTATGTCCTATATGGCCTGGCCAACCAATGACCGCTCACTGGGGAATCCCCGATCCTGCCGCGGTCGCCGGCACGCCTGACGAAATCGAGCGCGCCTATCGCGAGGCCTTCATGATGCTGGAACGCAGGATCGGTTTGTTCCTCTGCCTTCCGCTCGCCAGTCTCGGCAGACTCGCCATCCAAAAGGAAATTGATCACATTGGCAAGCAGCAATAGCGCGATGCAGAACAAAGTGACATCTCGCCTCGGCTTTCTCGATCGCTACCTCACGCTATGGATTTTTGCCGCGATGTTGGTGGGCGTGCTTTCGGGATGGGCGCTCCCCAGTATCGTTCCCTTCCTCAGCCGCTTCAGTGTCGGCACCACATCGCTTCCCATCGCCGTGGGCCTCATCCTGATGATGTACCCGCCGCTGGCGAAAGTTCGCTACGAAGAGCTGGGCGAGGTCTTCCGCAACAAGAAAATCCTCGCACTCTCGCTGCTGCAGAACTGGCTGATTGGCCCGCTGCTCATGTTCGTGCTGGCCATTGTTTTTCTGCGCGGCTATCCCGAATACATGACCGGCCTCATCCTCATCGGGCTCGCGCGATGCATCGCCATGGTAATTGTGTGGAACGAATTGGCGAAAGGTGACACGCAATACGCCGCAGGTCTGGTGGCATTCAACTCGGTCTTCCAGGTGCTCTTTTACTCCGTCTACGCGTGGATTTTCGTCACCAAGCTGCCGCTGTGGTTTGGCTTGCGCGGCATGGTGGTCAACGTTTCCATCCGCGACATCGCGGCAAGCGTCCTCATTTACCTCGGCATTCCATTTCTCGCCGGAATTATCACGCGCTTTTCCCTGATGGCGCTCAAAGGACGCACATGGTATGAGAACAGCTTCATTCCCAGCATCAGTCCACTCACGCTGATCGCGCTGTTGTTCACGATTGTGGTCATGTTCTCTCTGAAGGGCGCGTACATCCTGCGTCTTCCCTTCGACGTTATCCGCATCGCCATACCACTATTGATCTATTTCGTGCTGATGTTCCTGGTGTCGTTCTACATGGGCTACAAGCTCAAGGCCGACTACTCCAAGTCGGCAACGCTCTCCTTCACCGCGGCCAGCAACAATTTTGAACTTGCCATCGCCGTAGCGGTTGGGGTGTTCGGGATCAATTCGGGTGAGGCGTTTGCCGCGGTGATCGGCCCGCTGGTCGAGGTTCCAGCGATGATTGGCTTGGTCAACGTTGCGCTTTACTTCCAGCGCAGATACTACGGCGAGATCGCGGTCGAAAGCGGCACTATCAGCTCCGAGCTTGCATCCGCTGCAGCAGCTCATGGCCGGCGTGCTCGGGATCGGCGAGCTTGAAACCGTCCTCCAGCTGCAGCGTGGTGGCATGGGGGGCCAGCGGCTTCAACGCTTCTACCACATCGTGGGATGCCAGTTGCGAGCTGTCGGGTCCCAGCACGATGTAATCCACTCGGGCCGCACTGAGAAGGGTCTTGGCATCGCGGAGGCGGCAGGTAGATAGGACCTCGTAGCCATGATGGTGAAGCAGGGTTCGCACAAACGCGCACAGGTCAGGCGATTGGTCCACGAACAGCACCAGCGGGCCCGCAGCTTTCGTCCCCGGGGTCACGGTCGCCGGTTCTTTCAGGAACGAGACGATCGCCTCCTCTTCGGAGTCGTACACGCGAAAGATAGTGGATAGCTTCGTCAACTGGAGCAGAGTGGTGAGAAAGGGTTGGGGAGCAGCCAGCCGGAGGTCGCCACCGCGACTGCGAGTGTGCGACAGAAAACGTACCAGCAGGCCCATGCCGGTGCTGTCCACCCGGGTCACGTCGCTGGTCTGAAGCACCACCCGGCTGAATTCAACCATGCCGCGATTGATGGCGGCTTCCAGCAAGCCCGCCTCTTCGCCAGTGACGATGCGGCCCAGGCACTTGACTACATACACCTTGCCGCAAGGACGGCAATCCACGGAAAGTGACATGCAAACCTCGGCTGTGTGGCTTGAGATTCCCTGCCACTGTACCATCCGCCGCAAGCGACCCTGCAATCATTTACTCGGGGTCGAAGGCCGGGAGCGGGTGGCGCGGGTCAATCACGAAACGGAGCGTTCCTGCACGGCTTCTTTGGGCGCGGGCTGACTCGGCGCTTCCAGCTGCGGCATAGGAGCGGCAGCCGTTTTTTCTTTTTCTTCCAGCTCGATCTTGAGCAACTCGCCCTCGAGCTGACGTTTCAGGTCGTCGCGCATCACGCGAAACTGCGCCAGAAATTTCGCCAGCTGCCGCGCGATCTCCGGCAGTTTCTTAGGCCCGAAGATTATCAGGGCCAGTATCAGGATGAAGAGGACGTCAGGCATGGCGAACAGGCACGGTCTGACCGGAGCTCAGCGAAAGGCAGCGGCAAGCGCGCGGAGAACTACACCTTCTTTTCGTCCTCAGGAGGCGTGGCCGGGTCTTTGGCATTCATGGACTCTTTGAAGCTGCGTATCCCCTCGCCCAGACCCTTCCCAAGTTCGGGCAACTTCTTCGGCCCAAACACTAGCAAAGCGATAAACAGGATCACCAGCAGGTGCATCGGTTGAAACAGGTTGTCAAGCATATTGACTCCTACCCACTAAGCATAGCGCATCCGAGCGCGATTTGAGCAGATTACTGCTGTTTCCCTCTCCCGCAACCGTGGGACAGCATGGCCACTTGGCCGAATCGACGGCTGCGAACAGCCTTCCCGGAGCGAAAGTTTGCCGGTATCGAGGATGACATGCGGCATCCCTCTGCCGAAGTCGTTCTTCATGCTAAGGTGTTGAAGGACAATCGCAAGCCTCCGCAGGCAGCCCGGTTGCATCCAGCGTACCCAAGGGGTCAAAACGACCTGAGTAATTGCAGGAAGGAGGTAAAACCCAAGAATCCAACATGCAGCCAGCCAAACGCTGTGCCGTCTGTGAGTCGGAAGAAGTCACGGCGTACCGAGTGGATCTGCCGGACCAGATCGGGAGATGGCGACTTCTACTGACTGACAAAGTAGTTTACTGCTGCAGGAATGGGCATCAGTTCTTGATTCTGCCCGACGAAAGCGCCAGAAGCGAAACGTTTCTGTAGGTTGCAGGCAAAAACCTTGAAGAGGGTCACTTGATTCCGGGCCATTTGTGAACCATGAACGCAGTCACTCGACGCAAGGAAGACTGGATGAAAGTTTCTGGCCCGACTGGCGTCGAGACAAAATGCAGTAACAAGTTGACCTCTCGCCCGCGCTGCCGTTATTTGACGGGGCTGTAAGAAGTGTTAACCGGGGGAAAAACTAGATAGCAATAAAAATCCCAAACCATATGGCCGCCCCCGCGGGCGGCTGTTTCTTGTTGCAGCGCAAGCCTGCCCCAGGCTGGATTTCTTACTGGATACGCAACGCCTGCACCGGCTCAATTGAAGCCGCGCGTCGCGCCGGGACCAATCCCGCGACAAAGGCGCAGAACCCCAAGGCGGCAATCGCCCCGCCCAGAATCACCGGGTTGAAGACGCCTACGCCGTAGATCTTGCTGGCCATCAAGCGGCCGGTAATAATCACCAGCGGCACACCGATGATCAGGCCGAGACCGATCTGCCAGAAAGCGCCGCGCAGCACCATCGCAATAATGTCGGTGCGGCCGGCGCCCACTGCCATGCGAATGCCAATCTCGCCGGTGCGCCGTTCGATGTTGTAAGCCGTGACCCCATAGAGCCCAACTGACGCCAACAGCAATGCCAGCAGGCTGAATAACTCGGTCAGGCGGGCAATCAATCGCTCCTGGTTGAACACGCGAATGACCTGTTCTCCAAAGGTGTGCATCTCGATGATGCTCAGGTTAGGGTCGATGCCGGCCAGCACGCGGCGCACCTGGGGACCGATGTCCTCGGCGGATCCTGCGAATTGGATCTCGACCCTGCTGGGATATTCCGATTGCGCCATTACCCGCCGATAAAGAGCTTCCTTGAAGTGCGGTTCCTGAAAATAAGGCACGAAAAACATCGGACCCTGCTTGAATTCCGCATTCGTCGGGTCGTGATATTGCGTATTTTTTACCACGCCTGCGATTTCGAAGTCCCCGCTGTGGCCGGGCGGACTGAATCCGAAGTGCTGACCGATGGGGTCCTGGTGGGGAAAGAACTTGCGCACAAAAGCTTCGTCTACCACGGCGACCAGCCGCGAGGTAGCCGTATCCTGATCGCCTATGGCGCGCCCGCGCAGGACCGGAGTGCCAATGAGCTTGAAGTAATCGGGACTCACCCGTACCCATCCCACGCTTATATCCTGGGTGGACTCCGGAGTGCGGCCCTGGATCGCGATTTCGTCATTCCAGCTGTCTCCGTCCTGCGGACTGTACATGGAATAACTGACGCCGAGCACCCCAGGTATCTGCCGCAGGCGATCGTGCAGTTGCCGGTTGAGTTCCGGCAGCCGTTGCTGGGTGTAGCCCGCGGCCAAGGGATCGATCAGCAGGATCAAGCGGCCGCCGGTGTCGAAACCGAAGTTGAAATGCTCCAGGTAGCGGAGGCTTTGCATCAGCAATCCGGCCATGGCCAGCAGGACCAGCGACAGCGCAGCTTGGGCGATGACCAGCGATTTTTGCGGCATGGCGGAACGATCGCGGGTGGAGCGGTTGGCTCCGCGCAAAGCTTCGGCGGGATCGGAGTGAGACGAAATCCACGCCGGCGCTACGCCAAAGATAACTCCCGTGAGCAGCGAGAGTGCGAAGGCAAAGGCCAGGATCGGCAGCGAGGGCGCGGTGTCGATGGGCACGAAGTTTGCGCCGCGGAAGGCGACCAGCAGAATGGCGCGAGTACCGAAGTAAGCCAGCGCCAGCCCGGCTGCGCCGCCAAGACATGCCAGCACAATGCTCTCCGTCAGCAGGGTGCGAATCAGGCGGCCGCGCGTAGCTCCCAAGGCCAGCTGCACGGCCGTTTGCTGGCGTCTGGCCGTGCCGCGGGCCAGGAGCAGATTCGCGAGGTTGGCGCAGGCAATCAACAGCACCAGCGTCGAAGCGGCAGTCAGCAAATAGAGGCCAGCCCTCGCATTGTCCCTCAAGGTAGTGATGCCGGCGCCACCCGGTCCCAGCTTGATGAACTGCTTCCCGATTTTGCCGACTTGATTTTGGTCGAAAGTTCTAGCTATGATGGGCAGCCACTGCCGCAACTCGGTAGTGAGTTGCGACTCCACTTGCGAGGGCTGCGCTCCCGGCTTCATGCGCCCGATCAGGTACAGCCAATGCTGCGTGTCAACATGCAGCAATGAACTCTCCTGCTCGAGCAAGGGCTCGTAGGCAAGAGGCAGATAAAACTCTGGCGGATCCTCCCGCAGCCGATCGCCGAAAAACCCTGGCGGCGCAATGCCGGCAACCGTAAAGGGTTTGCCATTGACCATGAAACTGGCGCCTACGACCGACCGATCAAGGCCAAAGTGATCCTGCCAGGCGCGGTAGCTCATCACTACCACGGGCGGAGCGCCCGCCTGGTCGTCCTGCGGATTAAGCAGTCTTCCAACGGAGGGCTGCAAGCCAAACGTGGAGAAGTAGTTACCGGAGACAAATTCGCTGGGGAAGGTCTCGGCTGCGGCCTGGGAACCGGCGCGCCGCACGCTGATTGCCGGCTCGTTGCCCTGGAAGGCGGCGATCTGCTCAAACTGCGGCGTGTTGGCGACGATGTATTGATACAGCCCGTACGAAAACAAGCCCCAACCTTCGTTCTGCAATCCGCCCCAGACACAGCAGTTGTCGTTATCGCCGATGCGGTAGAGCTGCGCTGGATTGGCTACGGGCAGCGACTTCAGCATCACCGCGTGCACTAAGGTGAAGATGGCCGTGTTTGCGCCAATTCCCAACGCGAGGGTCAGGATAGCTGTGATCGTAAAACCTGGCGCCTTCCGCAGTTGCCGCAGCGCATAGCGCACGTCATGAAGAATTGTGGGCATTCTCCCTCGAGTCTCAAGTAGTGCAAGCGGAACGCCACTGTCGACCGATCTAAACCGCGGCATATCTATTACATACGGAGTACCCACTGAATCGTTGTGGGTTGTCCTGTCCGGCTTCGCCAGCCAATGTCCAAAATCGAACGCCCATGGTACCCTTGCGGCCGCCTGACACAGCCGGGCTACGGCGCCGCCGTTACGAGCGCAGCGATCCCGAATTCTGGCGGCAAGTCTCCAATCGGCTGTTTCATTTGGCAATAACCTGCCTCCGCGCTTATTAGCAGGTTCTTCACCAGATACGTATTTACAAATTTCCCTAACCGGGGGACAATTCTGAGTGCAGTTTAGGCAGTTCTGGGGGAGGGCTGCCTTCGAGGCGCTCTGCGGGTGACCGTAGGGCGCCTTCTGATTTTGACGCGGTAAACTTCCTGCCGCGATTGCCGCGCCTGCGACACTTACCTGCGTTTCTTGATGGCGATTGCCGCGCCGGCCGCACGGACCGCCCCGTTGCGTCCCTCTGGAACCCCGCTGCATCCAATGTGCTATCGGGATGTTACGATTATGAATGGGCCCGCCGCTGCCTGGTGGGGCTGGTAAGAAGTGTCCCGCAGGAGGAAGAATGGCAAGTGACGCAATCGTAGAAGTGACAGATGCAAATTTTGATCAGCTGGTGCTGAAGTCGGAGCAGCCGGTGATCGTGGATTTCTGGGCAACCTGGTGCGGCCCATGCCGTGCCTTGGCGCCCATCGTGGATGAGGTGGCGCAGAGCTACACTGGCCGGGTGACGGTCGGCAAGATGGACGTGGACAAGAATGCTGCCACTCCACAACGCTACGGGGTCCGCGGTATCCCCACCCTGTTGGTCTTCAAAGACGGACAGGTGAAGGAGCAGATTGTGGGCTACGTTTCCCGCGATGTGATCGAGAAAGCGCTGGACAAGAACCTGTAATTGAAGGATTTGACAGGGCGCGGCTTCGGCCGCGCCTTTTTTTTTCATCCTTGCAGCTTGAACTCTGCATCTCGTGATTTGTCATCACGAGGAGGGCTTCAGCCCGACGAGGGATCTGCTTTTCCGAGGTTTTCAGCAAACTATTCGGTTCGCGTCTTTTCTAACGTCCACGACAGTTTGAAAACAGCAATAACGCCGAAATGGGCTGACGTCGCCGCCAGCCCACCTCAGCGATCTCACGGCTACCCCCAGCCGCTCGATGCTTAATCGCCGATCGGATCATCGATCCGGGCCCGGGCCGTTCTGGGCATCCGGCGGAATGATTCTGTCGGGAACTGTAACTGTAGTAGGCCCGACGGTCTTGGCAGCGGGTCCGACAGTCTGGGCCGTGGGATCAGTAGTCGCATTGGGAGCAACGCGAGTGGGATTCTTCCCGGTGGTGTTTGCATTGGGGAGCACACCAGCATGCGGCATACTGATCGCGTTAGGGCTTGTTATGGCATTGGGGGACACCGGACCGACGTTCGGGATTCTTGCGCTCGTCCCTACGCCTCCGATAGCATGACCGCGCTGCGCGAAGCTCACGCTGGTCAGCAATCCCAGCAGCATCCCACAAACGAGTACCTGTTTCATACCTTGTTCCTCCACTACGTCCAGTATTGTTCGCCGCCAGTCGAGGTTTTCGACGACTTGTAGCGGGTGCCTGGCTGGGGCACACATAGGTTAGATGCAAGGATCGTGCCAGAAGCGAGGCGATTGAAAACATTCGGGTTATGCGGCGGCCTCTACGTCTGACCGTGAAAGTTTGGCCGGATAAGAGGTCAAGTTTTCCCGGCAATCGCGAGGATGGCCTTGGGCAGAATTGATAGTAGCACAACGCCCGAATGCTGAATGAAGCTTGAACCTAGTGAGATCTTGGTGAACCCGTGGACTAGCCCTGACCCCTGTTCGCAAGGGCCCGCCTTCAGTATTTTCGCAACACTCCAATCACCCTCCCCTGCACTTGCACCGATGCGGCGGGGACAATGATGGGCTTCATGGCGGCATTCGATGGTTGCAGCCGGACCTTGTTGCCCTCCACGTAGATGCGTTTCAGCGTGGCATCGCTGCCGCCCACCAGGGCCACAACAATCTCGCCGTCACGCGCCGAGTTGGCCTTCTCTACCAGGACGTAGTCGCCGTCGAGGATATGTTCGTCCTGCATGCTCTCGCCTTTCACTTGCAGCACGTAGACTTCTTTGGAGCGGGTAAAATCGGAAAGCGAAATCGACTCCGGATTTTCCACCGCCTCCAGCGGCTGGCCGGCGGCGATGCGGCCCAGCAACGGCAGGCTCATATTGTTTTCCGCGGCAGCGGCTGCGGCCACTGCCAGCGATTGCTTCATCAGCCCGCGCGGCTTCAGCAGATCGATGGAGCGGCTGCGATTGTAGTCGCGGCGCAGCAGCCCCTTCTGTTCGAGGTTGGTGATGTGCTTGTGGACCGTGGCCAGCGAGCTTAGGCCAAGACCTTCGGCGATCTCCTCGAACGACGGCGAGTAGCCGTGCGTGTCCACGAAGTTCGAGATGAAGTCATACACTTGTTTCTGGCGGCGAGTTAGAGCCATGACCTGGGCTGGACCTCCAGCCCAATTGTTAGCGAATAAAAGGCGAATGTCAACAATAACGTCGCAAGAATACTCTCGGCGAACCGTTTCCTACTTTGGTTCCGCGCCAGTCGCCTTGTAGGAATCGTCGAGCTTAGGCAAACTAGTGGGCACTGCAATTTTGAAGTCGGAGAGGAAGCAAGATGCGCGTCAAGAATCTGGTGTTGTTGCTGCTTTGCGTTCTGGCGCCGGCCATGCTGGGCGCCGACGTCATGGACTCGGCCTCCAACGGTTTCACCATCAAGATTGCGACCGTCATTCACGCCGGGCCAGCCGACATCTACGATCACCTGGTGCATCACGTCGGCGACTGGTGGAGTTCAGACCACACCTACTCCCAAGATGCGCACAACCTGTCGATCGACGACAAGCCCATGGGCTGCTTCTGTGAGAAGCTGCCCAACAATGGGGGCGTCCGTCATGCTGAGGTGATCATGGTAATGCCCGACAAGATGCTGGTCATGTCGGGAGCATTCGGTCCGCTGCAACGCTTCGGCGCCTCCGGCACGCTGACCTTTGTGTTGATGCCTCTGCACAACGATACGAGGCTCGAAGTCACCTATGCCGTTGTCGGATATCTTCCCGATGGGCTGAACACTTGGGCGGGGCCGGTGGACAAGGTGCTGACCGAACAAGTCACCCGGCTGAAGAGTTACGTGGAAACCGGGAGCGCAGGTGCCGCTGCCGCCAAGAAGCCGCAGTAAGCCCGGCGACCGTCAAGCAAGCTCTGGTCAAGTGGTTCTTCGAAGGGGACCTTCAGGCCGTCTGTGAATGCCGCAATAGCGATGCGGCTTTAGCCGCTGAGGGACTTCGCCCTGACTTGATCAGGATTTTCCTTTGACTTGCGGCAGTGAAGTGGGGAAGCTTCAGAAACGAGCGCCGGAGGCGCGAAATAGTCTAGCCCAGCACGCAGCTGGAGTGCTGGGTAGAATGGAAATTTTAATCCGAGTCCCGTGGGGACGGCAGGGTTCTCATCGGCCGTTTCGACGAGCGCATCTGTTCTTGGCTCCGCTGCCCGACATTATTCAAGCGAGCGTCATCGCCCCATCAGCGCGACACGATGTCGCTCAGCGCCCATTCGATGCGGTCCACCTCGTCACGAATCACCCGGATCGCCTGCTGATGCCCGGGATGTGGCACCGGCGCTATCGCTTCCACCGCGTGCCGGATCTTGTGGTTCCGGTCCCAGATCAAGTTGATTCGGGCCGAGGTTTCCATGCGATGTTGGTAGATTCTCTTGGCCACCTTCGTTGTCATCCACGCGAAGGCCAAGCCAAACAACATTTCGATGGGAAGACGGTCGGTGGCTCCATCGAAATCGAAAAACGCCAGCCGATAGACAGCTTCGCCGAGGCCGAGGGAAGCGAATATGACTCCCAGCCCAATTAATCCGAGGGTCAGACGGTCAATCCTGCGGAGTTCCAGAGACGGTTCATTGTTGCTACGGTTTTGCGTGACTGACATTTGACTCCCCCCAGCGATAGGTGTGATCCAAAGCTCCATTGTGCTACGTAACCCGCTGTCCGCTCAACCTCAATTATGTGTGTCCGCTAGCACCAAAGGGGACGAGGGAGGCCCATAGTTTCACCCTGCTCACCGCAAGCGCAATCTTGGGTGCCAGCGCGATTCGAAAAACGTAGGAACCAATCCGCGCCAGCAAATACGGAACCTGCGCGACTTACTTTGAAGCAATCGTGCTGGCCGAAGGAACTCCCGTAACGGAATGATCCTCGGGCGAACGTCCAGGCCATGGGCTCTGTAAACGGCACCCAACCCAGACTTAATCGAATGCTCTGACGGCCGCAGTCTCGTCGTCCTTCACGTCAAAAACCGTGTAGAGCTTGGTGATCTGGAGCAGATCGTGCACTTTCTTGGTCAAGTTCAGCAGCTTCAATTCGCCGCCCTGGTTGCGTACCGAAGTAAAGGCACTAACCAACTCGCCGATGCCTGAGCTGTCGATGTAGCTGATGTCGCCCAGGTTCAACAGGATTTTCTTGTGCCCCTTGGCCAGCAAGTCCTTGACGGTCTCGCGCAAAGTCGAGCTGCCCTCGCCCAGTTTGATGCGTCCGCTCAGGTCTACCACGATAACGTCCTCTACCTGTCGAACACTTGCCTTCATGCTCACGTGGAAGCCTCCTGGCGGTCCATGCTTTCTGGGTCCGCTTCATTTAACGGGTCAACGCCATTCTAGTTCCAAACGGCGACTTAAGGAAAGGTTAACCACCTCCGCTGCGACATCCACACAAATTCTAGACTTGGATCGCACTTGATCTGTGATCCTCGAAGATCGCGACGCGATCGGTGTCTCTGAAGAACTGAGCAAATGTGAACAGACCCGACGGTGGGACAGTGCATTAATCATGGAGTAATGAAAACTGTGTATACCCTCGTCCACGCGGAGACCAACCATCGAAGTCGCCACTGAAACGGCGGTAGCCGATCGACAATCGGCAAGAGGAGAACTTATGCGTATCAGCGTCATTCTTTCGCTGTTATTGGCAGTAGCAATGCCATTCGTGCCGACGGCATCGGTGGCGCAGGTCGGCGTAGCCATTACTGTCGCGCCGCCGGCGCTGCCCGTCTACGACCAGCCTCTTTGCCCTGGCGACGGCTATATCTGGACGCCTGGCTACTGGGCTTGGGCTGATGGCGGCTATTACTGGGTCCCGGGCACATGGGTACTGGCTCCCGAAGTCGGCTTCCTCTGGACTCCGGGCTATTGGGGTTGGGGCGGCGGCGGATTTCTTTTCTATCAAGGCTACTGGGGTCCGTATGTCGGTTTCTATGGCGGGATCAACTATGGCTACGGCTACTTCGGTCGTGGTTATGAGGGCGGACGCTGGAACAATGGGCATTTTTACTACAACACAACTGTGAATAACGTGAACGTCAACTCCATCCACAACGTTTACAACACAAGAGTAAATAACGAGGGCGAGATTAACCACGTCAGCTACAACGGCGGTAACGGCGGGATCAATGCCCGCGCCACGCCCCAGGAAGAGGCCGCAGCTAACCAGAGACATATTCCGCCCGTAGCCGCTCAGACCCAACACGCCTGGGCCGCCCAAAATAGCCCCCAGCAACGCTATTCTGCGAACCACGGCACCCCGCCGGTCACAGCGACCCCTGGCCCCAACATGGCCGTCCATCCTAAAGACCTGCCGCCTGTCGATCGACCTGCTGCACCCAACACGGGTAACGCCAAGCAGGACCAGAAATACCAACAGCAGCAGGACAAGTTAGTCGCGAAGCAGAACCAGGATCGGCAAAAGCTCCAGCAGCAGCAAGACAAGGAACATCAGCAGCTGGCAAAACAGCAGTCCAACGAAGCAAAAACGCAGCAGGCGGAGCAGCGACACCAGCAACAGACTCAGCAAATGCAGCAGGGCCACACCCAGCAGATGCAGCAGATGCAGCAGAGACAGCAGCCGGCTGGCGGTGGCGGATCTCACAGCAGCGGCGGAGGCGCGCATCACTAAGCCGGAGGTCAACCAGCGGCGGCAGACACTGAAATTTGTTCTTACTTTCCGATGCAGAACGAGCTGAAGATCAGGTTGAGGATGTCGTCGGCGGTGGTGGCTCCCGTGATCTCATCTAGCGCACGCAGAGCGCTGTAAAGATCGAGCAAGAGCATCTCGTGGGGAATTTTCTGTGGCACTGCTGCCGCAGCTTTTTCCAGCGCGCTAATCGCGTCGGCGACCAACTGCTTCTGGCGCACATTGGTCAGGAAGCCGCTCTCGCGCAGGGGCATTTGGTTGCCAGCTACCAATTCCAAAATCCTCCTGCGAAGCTCATCGATTCCTTCGCCCGTCAGCGCCGACGTTCGCACCGAGGGGGACCACCAAGTGAGATTTGCCAAGGGCAATCCCGGTACCGGCTCTCCGTGCGGCAAGTATCGCCGAGGCGGCGCCAGGTCAATCTTGTTCCACACGACAAGCGGCCTTCGATCTTCCAGTATCGTGAGCAGATGCTCTCCGAACGACTGATCCATGGGAATTAGACCGCCAAAGTCTGCTCGCGTCGATGCGTCAACCACAACCAGCACCACATCGGCGTCAGCCATTGCCTCCATCGTTTTCCGCACCCCGATACTCTCGGCTTCATCGCTGGTCGTGCGAATTCCCGCCGTGTCGATGAGCCGCACCGGGATACCCCCAATCGCGACCGTCTCGCTGACCAGATCGCGCGTGGTGCCGGGCGTGGCCGCAACGATGGCCCGCTCGCTTTGAACTAACCGGTTAAACAAACTCGACTTGCCGACGTTGGGCTGTCCGACGATGGCCAGCGTCAGCCCTTCGTGCACCACTTTTCCGAAAGCAAAGCTGGCCAGTAGCTCATCGAGCGGCGCGTGGATGGCGGCGATGCGCCCCAGGATCTGCTCGTCGGCAATCACCGCAACATCGTCTTCGGCGAAGTCCACTCCCGCTTCCATGGTGGCAATCAGCTCCACCAGCATTTGCTTGATGGGTTGCAGCCGCCTGGACAACGCGCCGTCCAACTGCCGCGCCGCCACCTGCGCCTGGTAGAGCGTC
>JBEKCJ010000069.1:0-35154 GCA_050014935.1 Candidatus Korobacteraceae bacterium | reverse complement strand
CAAAGCACTCCAACATCGGCATCTCGCTGCCGGGAACGTTCGAAGAGCCGAAGGCGCCGGTCTACGTCGATGGCCGCCTGATGCTGACCCTCAAGGGCGATCACATCGTCGCCGAGTTCATCCAGATCGTCGACAACTACGTCGACTCGCACTACACCGCCAAAGAGCAGAAGCTGGTTGCGATCAGCGGCTAACCAAGTGGCCATTAGCAATTGCGTCCTTAGGGAAGCTCTGATCAAGTAGCGCTTGGCAACGTTGGTCGACCTGTTTCCGCCACCGGCGAAGGCATTGCGGCCGAACCCTATCCCAGATACGCCCGCGCCATCGGCCGCCACCACGGCCAATCGTGATAGCTCTGGTCGCCCCAGACGTACAACTCATGCCGAATGCCGCTTCCGCGCATGATGCCGGCCATGTGCTCATTGTCCTGCCAGCACATGTCCCACTCGCCGGTGGCCAGCACCGTGCGGATGTGGTTGTAGCGCCAGCCGTCGGTACAGTTGGCCAGGTAGTCGGGAGGATTGTTGAAGTAGACGTCCTCGCTATACCAGCCGTTCGTGAAGCGCTTGATGTCGAACGAGCCGCCCATGGTGACGCAGTCGGTCACTTTGTCGGGATGCCGCATGGCAAAGTTCAGGGCATGATAGGCCCCAAAGCTGCAGCCGGTGACGATCGTCCGCGGGTTCCAGTTCCGGTTCCACATCAGCGGAAGCACGTCGTTCAGGATGTAGCGCTCGTATTGCAAGTGCCGCTGCACCCGCCAATAGGGATGCGCCTGCTTGTTGTACCAGCTCTCCGTGTCGACGCCGTCCACGCAGTAAACCTGTAGCTGGCCATACTCCAGCCGGTCGGCAAGCGCGGCAATCATTTTGTTGTCTTCGTACTCGAAGAAGCGGCCCATGGAAGTGGGAAAGACGAGGACCTTCGGTCCATCGTGACCGAAGACCAGCAGGTCCATGTTGCGTTGCAGATCGTTGGACCACCAACGGTGAAATTCACGGTTCACGGTATGTATGCCTCGGAGAAAGAGATTTTGCGGAGCTTAAACCAACGTTTTGATACTCTAGAGCGGTTTCAGTGCCCATGGCAGGCGACGGGTGCAGCACGCCTTTAGGCGTGCATAAACATGACCGCTCCAGATGAGCGCTTTAGCGCCTGAGGTAAGGTACGCTGCCCACTTTCTCACCGTGCGCGACCAGGCGAAATCGAGAGAATTTTACGCCGGCGTTCTGGGTGGAACGGTGGTCCAGGAAAAGGATCCCTGTTACATCAGGCTCTCGAACCTGTGGATCATTCTGAACTCCGGCGGCGGCCCTACGCCCGACAAGCCTGAAGTCTGGCTCCAGACCCCGCAAGATCCCAGGCGAGTAAGCAGCTTCCTGAACCTGCGCGTGGCCGACATCCAGGCTTGCTACTCGCAATGGAAGGCCAAGGGCGCGGTATTTCTGACTGACCCGCTTCCCAATCCCGACGGCATGGAGACGCGCTGTTACATGCGCGATCCCGATGGCTATATCATCGAGGTCGGGCAGTACACGCCGGCCGCGATCAATCGGTTCCAGAAGTTCATAAGCAGCGCGGGTCTTTAGGCCTATGTCTCCGGCGGTCGAGTAACAAGGCAACAAAATCACTGGCACTGCGAAACTAAATTCCGTACCATTAACGCGCCATCCTATGCCCGCTCCCACCGACATGAGCAATGCGCCTGCCGCGGTTCCCGGCGATCTGAACTCGCGTCTGCGCCTGCACCCGCAATTTCCCTCCAAGCTGATGGACGAGAAGCACGACTTCATCGTCTATCTGCCGCCCATGTATGACGAGCAGCCCGACCGCCGCTTTCCCGTGCTCTACATGCAGGATGGGCAGAATTTGTTCGATCCCGAGACGTCTTTCTGCAAGGGCAACTATTGGCACATGGGCGAGACCGCCGACGCGCTCATCAACGCGGGCCAGATCGAGCCGCTGATCATCGTCGGCATCTACAACACCGGCAAGCATCGCATCGACGAATACACGCCGGTAGAGGACAAGCGCCTGGGCGGCGGCCAGGCCGACGCTTACGGCCAAATGCTGGCAGAAGAGCTGAAGCCCTTCGTCGATCATGCTTATCGCACCCTGCCGGGCGAAGCCAATTGCGGATTGGGCGGCTCGTCGCTGGGAGGCCTGGTGACGCTCTACCTAGGTCTGCGCTACACCTGGATGTTCAGCAAGCTGGCGGTAATGTCGCCGTCGGTATGGTGGCGCAATCGCGCCATCCTGAAGACCGTGGCCAAGATCAAGCGCAAACCCAATCTCAAGATCTGGCTCGACATCGGGACCAACGAAGGCCAGCGCGCCTTGCCCGACGCCCGCGAGTTGAATATCTCCCTGGTGAAGAAGGGATGGGTCGAAGGCCGCGATCTCTCCTACCTTGAAGTCCCCGACGCTCAACACACCGAGTCTGCCTGGGCCGCAAGAGTGGCGCCAATGCTGAGGTTTCTGTTCCCGGCGAAGTAGCGGAATTATTCACCACCCTTCGGCTTCGCACAGGGCAGGCTCCGCCACGAGCCACGGAAAACGGACAGGTGCCGCAATGCTATGATGAGTACCAAATGAGCGCGATCAGCCCCGCATATTTCGAGATTATCGACTTCATCGCCGCCGGTACAACGCCGGAGGCCGTTGCGCATTTTCGCCCGTCGCCCGAAGCCCAGCAGAGAGTTTCCGAATTGATTGAGCAGGAGAGGGCGATGGGATTGTCGTCGGACGAGAAGGCTGAGTTGGAGCACTTTGAGGAACTGGAACATATCCTGAGAATGGCCAAGGCGAAGGCGCGCGAAATCCTCTCCCGTGGTCACTGACGTCGGCGAGATTCTCCGCGCTGAGGTCAGTCGCCGAGCCGGTTGCCGCTGCGAATACTGTCTTATCCACGAAGACGACGCCGGCTTCTCACACCAGTTAGACCACATTATCAGCCGCAAGCACGGCGGCACATCCGCCGCCGACAACCTCGCCCTAGCCTGCGTGTTGTGCAATCGTCACAAGGCAGTGACGTGGCTTCCATCGACCCGGGAACTGGAAGAGTCGTTCGGCTGTTCCACCCCCGGCGGGACCGCTGGGGCGACCACCTTAGCGTTAACGAAGAGCACATCGAACCGCTGACCGAGGTGGGCAGGGTTACAGTCCATTTGCTGCGGTTGAATTCGCCGGAAAGACTTTCGGAACGTCGCTTGCTCCAGGCTCTGGGCGCTTATCCGCTCCATTGAAGGGGCCGGATAGAATCTATCTGCGTGGGTCGAGCGGGACCCCGCCGTGCGGGGCTGAAGTCACAGGCTGACGTTAAACGCATTTTTCTTGGCGGCGCGTCGTAGCTCCCATCCTTACGCCGACCGAAGGCAAAAGGATGGGACACCTCTCAAGGCGCGACGCCGCTTAGATCCCGCACCCGGCGCCTTTACTTGTGGTTCTTGTTGGCCGCTTCGGCCGCCAGCTTGAGTTGCTGGTTCGCCTGATCGAGCAGGTCCTTGGCCTTTGCCGCATGGCCCTGCATGTCCCACTCATTGTCTTGTTGCGCGGTGATGATCTTTTGATACGCCTGCTCACAGAGCCGCTGCGCCGCAGCCAGATTGGGATGATGGTGAGGGTTGACGTTTTGCGCCGGCTGCTGCGCGATAATTATCCCCGCGCAAAACACCGCAGCGCCTAATAGCAATTTCAGAAGGTTCTTGCTCATGCCTTCCTCCGCTAGGTTATAGGTACAAAATTGTTGTAGCAGACTCTTTAACACGCGCAAGAAAATAAAGTAGCGCCGCGCTGTCCAACCTAGACAAATTCCCGCATGGTACGGCCTCCTTTGCCCAGCAAGACCGATAGTACGGGGCCGTCTCGCGCGGTAGCCCAGGGCGCAGTGCTCGCGCCCTTGCCCCGCGCCGTTACAATCGAAGCATGCCCCGCTTGGAAATGGTTCGCGGATGTTTCGCGGCGATGGTTGTGTGCCTTGCGGCACTTCCAGCCATGCCAGGCGAATCCGGCGTTTCAACGTTGCAGAAGGCAAGCGCCCGCGCTATGGCGGGCCGTCGTGGCGCCGCCGTAGTTGCCGATGTCCGGTCGGGGCACATTCTCGCGGCTTACCATCTTGACGTGGCCGCACGTCGCGTTGCGCATCCCGGCTCCGCCATCAAACCCTTCACACTGCTGGCTCTGCTGCAAGCTGGAAAGCTCGACGGACATACCGCGCTGATGTGCAGGCGCACGGTTTCCATTGGCGGCCACAAGCTCGACTGCACTCACCCTGCAACCCCGGAGCCGCTGGTGCCAGCGAGTGCTCTGGCCTACTCGTGCAATTCGTACTTCACCAGCGTCGCCACTCGCCTGACACCCGCGCAACTGCACGACAGCTTTGTGCGCTTCGGCTTCAGCTCTCCCGGCGAACTGGCTCCCGATGAAGTCGCCGGAAACGTTGCCGTCGCCCATTCGCCGGAGGAATTGCAACTGCTAGCGATTGGCGAGTGGGGAATAAGCGTGACCCCGCTGGAGTTGCTGCGCGGCTATCTCGATCTCGCCAGGCTCGCTAAGAGCGATCCCAACGGGAAGCTCTCGCCGCTGTTCGAAGGCTTGCAACAATCGGTCGCCTACGGCATGGGCCACATGGCGCAGCCGGAGACGGCAATGAAAGTTGCGGGCAAGACCGGGACCGCCGTCTCGGATGAGGGGCCATGGACCCACGCCTGGTTTGCCGGTTATGCGCCGGCTGAAAATCCTCAGATCGTGCTGGTCGTTTTCCTGGAAAAAGGACACGGCGGTTCGGATGCCGCCGGCGTCGCACGCGAGATCTTCGCGGCCTTCGCGGCCGATCATAATGCCGGGGTCACCGAAGCCGCCAAAGAAGCGCGGCAATGAAGCGACGGCTCGCGCCTATCAGCCTGCTGCTCCTGTTGTGTATAGCTGCTGATGCCGGACTCGGCGATCAGTCCGCCGCCAAGTCTTCCCGCAGCGGATTTCCGCAGACCCTCCGAGTGCGGCTTTGGTATCTGCATCCGCCTGGCAAGCTAGAGGTTCGCGCCGATGCCGGCCGGGCTCGGATGCAAGCTTGCGCAACTTGCCCACAGTCAACAATCACGACGGCTGTTCTGCGCGCCAAGGGTTCGAAGCTTGAGTTCGCAGGAAATAAATCTTCCTTGTCCGAGATTCGCGTCAGTGGCGCGTATCAAATGAACGCCGGCGGCGATTCGCCACTACACCCCGATTTCCCCATCGAGGTCCGCGCCAGCGACAGTCACCTGCTGGTCACGGCGCTCATGCCGATGGAGGAGTACATCGCGGGCGTCCTCGCCGGAGAAACGGGGAACTTCAAGTCCGATGAGGCGCTGAAGGCGATGGCCATCGCAGCCCGCACTTACGCGATGCACTTTGGCAGCCGCCATGCCCTGGAGGGATTCGACTTTTGCGATACCACTCATTGCCAGGACGTGCGCATAGCCGGCATTAATGCCCATTTCCGCAACATCGCCAACGCGACTGCGGGCGAGGTCCTCTGGTATGACGGCGAACCGGCGGCCACTTACTATCACGCCAACTGCGGCGGCACAACCGAGGACGGGCGCTTCATTCTCGGCAATAATGAGCCGCGCGCACCCTTCCTGGTCCAGCACTCCGATCAGTATTGCGTACGCAACGGCAGCACCCAATGGCGTACCGAGGTTGCGAAGCCCGAGTTGCAGCGCGCTCTCGCCGCTGATGGCGTCGTGGTTCCCGGGACCCTGCGCACGGTGTCCGTTCTGCATCGCACTCCCAGCGGTCGCGTGGAGGTCCTTCGCGCCACGGGCAGCAGTGCGGTCACTGTGCCGGGCGTGGCCTTTCGCAGCGCCATCGGCCGCCACATCGGATGGGAGCGCCTGAAGAGCAACTGGTACGACGTCAGCGACGACGGCGATCGCCTCGTCTTTCAAGGCCGAGGCTCGGGACACGGCGTTGGAATGTGCCAGATTGGCGCTGAGGTCATGGGCGAGGAGGGTCATACCTATCGCGAGATTCTCAGCTTCTACTATCCCGGTACGCGCCTCGGCGTAAGCGCGCAGGGCATTCCGTGGCAGCAACTCGCCAACGAAGATGTCACGCTGCTGACCACGCGCCCGGACCACGATCGCCCGCTCTTAGCGATGGCGACCGGATTGGTGCACCAGTCTGAAGAAAATACCGGACTGCTCTATCGCGCTTCTCCAACCCTGAAGATTTATCCGACAGTGGCAGCTTTCCGCAACTCTACAGGCGAGCCGGGATGGGTGGCAGCTTCCACGCGCGGGCACACTATCCAGATGCAACCTTTTGACGTTTTGCGCGAAGCCGGCACGCTGGAAAGCACGCTGCACCACGAACTTCTCCATATGCTGATCGACTCGCACGCGCTGCCAGGAACGCCGCTCTGGTTCCGCGAGGGGCTGGTGCTTTACCTTACGGAGCCGAACGCCGCTTCAAAGCCAGGCGAAAACTTCGACGACTCGAACAGCCTGGAGAAGGCGCTCAAGTCTCCGGCGAGTGAAGAGGAATTGCGGCGCGCTTACGCTGGTGCCCGCGCGCGAGTGGCGCAACTGGCGCGTGAACACGGCAAAGAATCGCTGCTCAACTGGGTGCAGAACGGGCTTCCTGCTGATCTAACTCCGAGCGGGACTGTCCAGCGCTCCGGCAGTCGCTGAACCTGAAGGCGCCGGGTCAATCGGAATCATCTCAGGATCTTCTTCCTCCACCCGCGTTCCGATAACCAACAGCAAAGCCACCCAGGCCGAAATCAAAATCGCATAAGCCAACAGGAACCGGAAGCCCATGCTCCATGCCTGTTTGCTCAGATCGCTGAGGTCGGGTATCCACCAGACCAGCTTGTACGGAACATACGCCCCGGCCAGCATCAGCGCGCAGAACCACAGCCAGTAAGCGGGACGCCGCAAGACGCGCAGGGAGCGCGTCATCCGCTTCCATCCGAATCCGGCAGCTGCAACCGTGGTGGCAATAGGCAGCCATACCGCAGGTAAAAGCACCCAAATCAGGAACCACAGCAGCCAGTCGGCGGCATGGAAAGCCTGCCGCGGGCTGCCGAAGCGCAGGAATGACGGTGACTTCTGCCAGAACCACACGCCGAACTGCGGCGCATACTTGCGAAGACGGAACAGAAGCAACTCTGCCGCCAGCATAAAAACAGCCCACACTGCCAGCGCGACCATGTGCCGCAACCCATGGCGAAACGCGCGCCCCACCTTTGCGTTGTCTCGAAATTCTCCAACCCGGAAGTAGGCGAACATTCCCGCCCGCAGCCACACTCCGAAGAAGATGACGACTGCCGCTACCAACGCTGAGGCTCCCACCTGCCAGCCGTGCGCATCCGGCAGCAGCAGCCAGAAGTAGACGGACGCCAGCAATGCCGCATTGCCGACTAAGTTCAGCAGCCACAGCTTCATCGCGCCACTATGTTTCGCGGTCATTTCACCGTCACCGTCAATGCTTCGCTGGTCGAAAGATACTCGGGCTGATACATCGGCTCCACGCTGGTCGGGCTCACGCGGAAGACACCCGGGTTCACCACCTTCAGCAGGTACACGTATTCGTGCTGCCCTTGCGGGAAGTACATGTTGAAGAAGGTAGTGCGATCGTCGCGCAGCTCGCGATTGCTGAACCAGCGGGCCCACCAGTTAGGACGCTCGTCCAGCTCATACAGATCGTCCCGCGCGATAGACTCGGTCCCCGACGGGATCGGATCCTCGATCATCAAATACCGCCAATCGTTACCGCCGACCGTGATGCGCACCGCCAGCGTGTCACCCACCTGCACCGGCCCCGTGAGTGGATCGGGATGGTAAACGATCTTCCCGTCCTTCTGCATCGACGTTAGCTTGTAGTATTGGCGCACCGTGCTTAGCTGGAAGGTGCCGGCATTCACTACTTTCTTCTCGTTCGAGTAGTACTCGCCGCGCGCCCACCAGTACAGCCGTCCCTCACCTGACTTCGCAATGCGAATCTGGTTCGCTCCGGCAGCCAGTTGCGAGTCATTCAGCACAACCGTGGTCGCGGGGGCCAGCGCATCGGCGGCAGAGAATTTCTTTGTTGCCACCGTCTTGCCATTCACCTGGACTTCGACGCTGTAGTTCGGCTGCAATTCTTTTGTGCGCTCCAGGTAATCGGTCAGGCCGTAGATCACCATCGCCGTCTGCTCGGTTGAATCCCAGTAATAACCATCGCTGCGATGGCTGACGAGATACACCGCGGCTTTCGGAATGAGCGGACTGTTCGGATCGGTGTGGTTGATGAGCTTCAACGCGTAGGCGGTCGATTGCGGCGTGGTGTCACCAGAGTAGTCCATCAGGTAGTTCTGGTCGCTCGGCCACCATGCCTGCGAGTCGTCCTGCTTGGCGTCGCCTTCGAGCTGGGTGGTCAGATCCTTTGCGCGGCTGTCGTTGACGGCCAGCATCGCCAGGCCCAGCACGGCTTTGCCGTACGCTGTAAGCGTCGAGCGCTGCGACCACACCGAATCGATGACCTGGGCATTGCTGTCGCTGCCGCTAAGCACCAGCGCGTACGCCATGTACGCGCGCAGATCGGTACGGACTTTCGTCGACTTGTTGAACTCCGGCAACAGCCACGCGCGGCCCTTGTCGATCGCATCCTGCTTCACGTCGAAGCCGGCCATCTTCGCCTGGCTCAATCCGGCGAGCACGTACGCGGTCATAAAGGGATGGCTGTCGTCACTTTGCCACCAGCCCCAGCCGCCGTCGGGATGCTGATAGTTATAGAGCCGGTCGAGACCTGCCTGCACCTGCTTGCTCAGCACTTGCGGATCGATGTTCGATTTCACTCCCAGCTTCTTTAGCGCGTCTGCCACCAGCACATCGGGCAGGAAGCTGGACATGGTCTGCTCGGTGCAGCCATAGGGATAGGACGTCAGGAAGTCGAGTGCGGCAAAGACAGTGCCCGCGATGGATGGGGTCACGCCAATCGTCAGCTTGCGAGTTCCCACCTCCGCGCCCGCAGGGAAGGTCAACGGCAGCGCCGTGTCGCTCCTGCCGGCAGCCGCGAACGATCCTGACTTCGACACTGCCAATTTCACTCCGAAAGGAACGACCGGCAGCGTCAGTTCCATCGCGTCGCTCTCAACGTCGGTAAGCGCCTTGCCCAGCACGCGGGCGGAATCCACGTCGAGCACCCGCACCCGATAATCCACTTTGATCAATCCGCGACTGGGGACGTTGACATCGCGCTGCCCGCCATCCAGCACCTGGAGGCCGGTGAGGTCCATGGAGACGCGCGCTACTTTGTCCGTGGGCAAATAGTTCTGCACGATGGTCGAGATCGTAATCTCGTCGCCGCGGCGGAAGAATCGCGGCACCACCAGTCGCACCATCAGGTTCTTGCGCACGATGGTGTTCACCACCGCGCTGCCGACCTGGGTGTCTTGCGTGACACCGCGCGTGGTCGCGCGCCATGAGGTAATGGCGTCGGGATAGTCGAAGCGCACCGTGGCTTGTCCGTTGCTGCCGGTGCGCACGTCCGCCATCCAGTAGGCAGTGTCAGGAAATGCTTTGCGGACCTTGGGCTGCACCAATCGTTCGGGCTTCAGTTGCGCCATCGCCTTCGACGGGCGCACTGCGGCCAACTGCATCGCGCGTTTCCCTGCCTGCCCGCTGAAGTAATACGTTAGCGAAGTCTCAGTGCTGACCTTCGAATAGACGCGGCCATAGAACGCGTTCACGATGCTGCCCACGGTTTCCGGTTTGATGGCGTAGATGGCCTCATCCACCACGCCCAGACTGAACTCCGCCGCCACCGGCTTGCCGCTGTTGTCCGTCGCCTTGATGGTGTAACTGGCAGCTTCACCAGGCTGGTACTGCGCTTTGGAAGGAAGCAATTGCACATTCAATTCGTGCTGAACCGGGGGCACGTTGAGACTCTTGGATCCCTGATACAGCTTGTTGCCGCGAATGAAAACCGCCGCCACGTAGAAGTTCGGGGCGTACTCCGGCTTGATCGGAACATCCACCGTGATGCTGCCGCCGCTGCTCTTGATCACCTGGCCGGAGTAGAGTCCGTTGCCTTCCACCGTCACCAGCACCGAAGTCGGCTCCTTGCTGGTGACGATCAGCACGTGCGCTGTATCGCCCGGCTGATAGGTCTTCTTGTCGGCGACAATCTGTACCCGCTCCTGCGCCGGGCCGCTCCACCACGGACTCGCTCCCGGGGCCCATAAGAACGTAGTCGTCTCGATGGTGCGCTTCTCCGGAGTGGTCGCGATCACGCGGACGCGGAACTCCCCGGCATCTGGGATGCTGAGCTTGACCTGGGCTTTGCCGCTGGCATCGGTTTGGCCCTGCGCGGTTGTGACCGATTGCCCCGCGCCTTTGCGCCAGTCCCAACGATTCATCTCGACGTGGAACGTCGTCTGTACTGGTTTCTTGTCATAGTCCTGCGCGGCGATGGTAACCGTCGCCGTGCTGCCCTTGGTGTAAACATAGGAGTCCGGCGCTGCGGTCAGAAAGAAGCTGCCGTAAGTTGCGAGTGCAAAGCCGTGTCCTGCGATCTCGCGATTGCCGGCGTCGGTCACGCGCGCCTCAATGCGATAGCTCAGGTCCTGCTTCTTGCTATCGACCTTGGTCGGAATCGTGATTTGCAGCTTGCCATCGGCGTCCAGCGTGCCGCTGGTCTCGCTCGCTTGCTCTCCACCATCGGTGTCGTCGTCCCCGGCATCGTCGGCGTCGGCAGAATCGCCTTCCTGATCTGCGCCGGCTTCCTCGTCGTTTTGATCGCGCCCCATCGGCCAATACGTCGAGGTATGCACCACCCAGGTCACCTTGGCGTTGGCAACGGGCTCGCCAAAGTAATAGCGCGCGTCGATGGTCGCCTTGATCGGCTGCCCTTGCAGCACGCGCGGGGTCTGCGCCGTCACCTTCACCTGGTACTCAGGCTTCTTGTAGTCTTCTACCGAAAAGTTGGTGCCCTCGACGTAACGCTCGCCCATCTGCATCGTGAGGTAGTAGCTCCCGAGATTGGCTTCCGCGGGAATCGCGTAATTCCATTCCGCCGTGCCCATGTCGGAAACTTTCACGGTCTGCTGCCAGATCGTTCTGTAGTCTCGGGGGTCCCGCATCTCCAGTCTCAGATCACGACTTTGCGGAATCACGTAGCCATTCATCGTCTGGGCGCGAATGATGGATTTGAAATGCACCGTGTCACCGGGCCGATACACTGGCCGATCGGTATAGGTATAAGCAGTCAGGCTCGCATCAGGATCGTTGCCCAGGTTCCATGCACCCGGAGTATTAATCGCGAACTCATCCGCGCTGGTTGCCAGCACCGCAACGTTTTCCGGCTTCGCGCCGGTCAAGCTGGTATCCAAAAGACCCTGCTCGTCGGTTTTCTTGGCGGCAACTTCTTTCTGGTCGATCCAGACCCGCACCATGATTCCGGCAATCGGATCGCCAGTGCGCCGGTTGACCACGAAGCTCATCAGCCGCCCGGGCACAGCTTTGGTGATGACCGCGATGTCGGTGACGACAATGATGGTGTAGGCGCGAAGTGTGCCGTTGGTCGCTTCCACCAGGTACACGCCCTTCTCACTTACCGGGATGGCGACGCTTTGGCTCTCCCATCGGTCGTGCGCGGGCACCGTCCAATTCCAAACCGAGACCACCTGTTGCTGGTTGAGCACCGGCACTTGTGCATAGCTTTCAACCTTCGCTCCCGATCTCTTTTCGCTGCCGCCCATCTGCCACAGCCGAATCTTCTGCCGCGAGTCAGCCGAAAACTGTGCACGAACGAAATCGCGGATCCATGCCCAGATGCGGTGCTTCCAGGCGTGAAACTTTTCCAGCCAGGTATGGGCCTGCTTCGGCAAGGCGGGCGCTTGACCGCCGAAGCTATGCAACTCCTGCATCTGGCTGAAGAACTTCGCCGGGTCGTTCACCCGGTAGACGCGGAACTCCAACGCCTTCACGTTGTGGGAGTAGACCGAGACCTCCGGTTTCTCTCCCGGCATGTAGGTGCGTTGGCTGGTCAGCGAAAACGACTGCCCGATGTCGTTATCGGCATCGGCGTCGCTCTGGGCGAATAGCGGCAGCATCAGCGCGTAACACAGGAGAAGTGCGACGAAAGCGGATTTCAGGCGCATCAGTCCGCTCCCCGCAGGATGTTCCAGCGATAGACGCGGGATAGTTCAAGAGCTGTGCCAATGCAAGCCGGCGAATCTCGCCCGCCGAACGCCCGCTTGGCCCGGTGTGATAGACGACGTACTGTTCGCGATCAGGCTCGATTTGGCTTTGCCCCAGGTAAATCATCGCGTGGAACGGCATCGTCTGACCGTCCTGCCGGAAGAACAGCAGGTCACCGGGCCGGGCGCGCGCTAACTCGTGTCCGACGAAGTGCGTGTTATGCCGCCAAAGCGTTTCGACATCGGCAACGAAACAGTGCCGCAGCCAGTGGGGTGTACGGGTACTGATACTGCTGGATGTCGCTTGCCGAAGCTGGAGCCGGCAGTGCCATCTGGTGCGCCCACGCCGCATCGTGCGGCCGCAAGGCTTCGCGGTAGGCGAAGCGCAGCAGCGCGGCGCAATCGTCAATTTCCGCAGGAAGCGCTCGTCCGCGAAAATACTGCGCCTCGGCCAGGAAGGTAAACCATCGGCGGAACGCGACGCGGTCAGCGGGATCGTGCAAGCGCAGGAAGTCCGGCGTGCCGTCTCCGATCGCGTCACTGGAGTCGAGAAAGGTGTTGAATGCGATCTCTTGCGCCGCGAAGCCAGACCCCGTGACCCGAACCTTCGTCGCGCCCGGCAACACTCCGGCACGCAGCGACGCTGCCGCCGTGTCGCCGTCCACCGTCACCGATTCCACCACAGCACGGTGCGGATCTTCCACCGTGACCTGAAGGGCGCGCACTGGACGGCCATTAGATAGCGTGATTTTCAGTTCGGTGGAAGTGAAACCGTCAGCGGGAACTGCGGTTGGGGAGAGTTGCAATGACAAAGTTGCAGGCGCCATCGTGTGTCGAACGGTGAAGGCACACACCACCGCACCGGTCGCGACCACAGCCAACACTGCTACCCAGCGAGGCACGCCGCGCATGAATCGTCACCCTCCGCGGGAGCAGGGATTATAACGCAGCGCCCGCGATTTGCCAGCGCAGAAAAAGATGCGGCGCCGCTGGCCGGAACCAGGGAATCCCGCCGTGTTATCATCCACTTACTTTTTCTGGAAGAGCCGCCGTCACGGCATCCTGGCAAACGAATGTCTCGCTTTCGCGGACGAACAGTCATCATGCTCGGCATGCTGGTTGCGGAAGGTGTCGCGTGCGCCCAAAAGGCGCCTGCGGCCCCCGACCATCCATGGGATGCGTCAGCGGCGAAGCAATCCCTCAAAGCGCCTCCGCAACTCGTTCCGGCCCCCATCCTTGATCCGGCGAAGATTTATACCTTGTCCCAACTGGTAAACCTCGCTGAACAGAACAATCCAGACACGCGCGTGGCCTGGCAGAACGCCAAAGCGCGAGCCGCCGAGCTGGGAATCGCCGAGTCAACCCTTTATCCAACGCTAGCAGCTGCGGCCCTCGCCGGCAGCTCCCGGAACGACATTTTCTTTGGACCCGACTTTCAACGGCAAACGGTAGAAACCTTCTCTCCGCTTTTCCTTTTGGATTACGTCATCTTTGATTTCGGGCAGCGCTCCCAGGAAATATCCATCAGCAAGAGCAATCTCCTGGCGGCTAATTTTCAGTTCAATGACACCCATCGCAAAGTCATCTTTCAGGTGATGCAGGCCTACTATCGGCTGCTCGATAGCAAAGGGCAGCAGGACGCTGCCGAAGCCAACCTGAAGAACGCGCAGACGGTGCAGCAGGCGGCCGAAGCCCGGCTCCAGAACGGACTGGCTACATTGCCCGATGTCCTGGAAGCCCGCAGCGCCGCCGCGCAAGCCGACTACGATTTGCAGGCGGCTATCGGCGCAACCGAGATTGCTCACGGGGATCTTGCGGCCTCACTGGATATTTCGCCCACCGTGCAATTTCAAGTTGAGAGTATTCAGGACATCAAGATGCCCGACAGCATCGCCGACACGGTCGAGACATCGATCGACAAGGCGCTCTCACAACGCCCCGACCTGATGCAACGGGTCGCCAATCTTCGCGCCGCGGGCGCCGAAGTGAAGGCCGCACATAGGAGCTATTTTCCGACGTTGAGCGTCGACGGCCAGGCGGGCCTGGGCCGTTCCTACGGAGAGCAAATACAGCTGCCCGGGGTCTACTCGCCAACCCAGGAAACCTGGGACGCGCAGCTTAGTTTAAGGTGGACAATATTTGACGGGTTGGCCAGAGAAAACCGCGTGGCCAGGGCGCAAGCTGACCAGAAGCAAGCCGCCGCGAGTGTTGACTCGATTCGCAATCAAGTGGAGAACCAGGTTTGGGCGGCATACTCTACAGCCCGCACGGCACTGCGTCAGCAGAGAGCGGCCACCGCGCTGCTCGCGTCGGCAACCGAGTCTTACAAGGCGGCGTTGGAGTCGTACAACTACGGCGTGCGCAGCCAGATCGACGTGGTTTCAGCGCAGCGTACCCTGGCGGAAGCGCGTACTGCGGACGTGAACGCGCGCACTCAACTTTTAACCGGGTTAGCTGCACTGGCCTACCAGACGGGCGACCTGCTGTATGCGAAGACCCCATGAGATCAACGATGAAATCGCAAGCATCAACTAATTCTCGCCGCCTGCGGACTGGGTTAATCAGCGCTTGTATTGGCGTAATGCTGTCGACTGCAGCTTGTTCCCGGGCGCCTTCCTTCAATGTCCTCGGCTCGTTTTTCCCGGCTTGGATTCTTTGCGGCCTGCTTGGCATACTGCTGGCCGTCGCGGTACGGCTTTTCTTTGTACGAATCGATTTCGAAAAGGAACTTTCGCCCCTGATACTGGTCTATCCGTGCCTGGCGGCGTTTTTCACTTTCTCGATCTGGCTGCTGTTCTTTAGCTGAATCAGGGAGAAGATTGCGATGCCTGAAACCGACACTCCTGTTCAGCGCAAACGTCTGGGCAGGATTGTGAGCCTGGCTATTCCTGCCGCCGCGCTGTTAACCGGTCTGCTGGTAATCAACCAGACCAACAGATACCCTCGCACCGACGACGCCGAAGTGTTTGCCAATTTCATCGGCATCGCCCCCCAGGTCGACGGTCCTCTCATCGCGCTTCCCGTGCAGGACAATCAATTCGTCAAGCAGGGCGGATTGCTGTTTGAGATCGATCCGCGGCCTTACGAATATGCGCTGGAGAAAGCACGCTCCGATCTGAGCACGCTGGAGGGCCAGATCGTCGACGAGAGTCGGACCATCGCGTCGCAGGAGAGTGCGGTGGGCGCCGCGCTGGCCAACACCGACAGTGCCGCCGCCAATGTCGACCGCGCCGCGTCAGCCGTCAACGAGGCGCGAGCCAATGTCGCCAGCGCCAAGGCCCAATTGGACCGCGCCCAGGCTGAACTCCTCTATACCGCCAACAACTTTCATCGCATTGAGCCGCTGCTGGCCAAACAATTTGTCACCGTCGATCAGGTAGACCAGGCCCGGACCGCCGTCACCGCGCGGCAACAAGCCGTGGATCAGGCGCGTTCGCAAGTGGCGCTGGCGGAAGCGCAGGTGCTATCCGCCCAGGCGCAATATCAACAGGCCAAGGCTGCGATGCAACAGAGTCATGCGCAACTGTCCCAGTCGCAGCACAGCGTCTTGACCCTCGATCCGCTTACTGCGCAACGCGAGGGCAAGGCCGCCATCATCCGCAACGCCGAGTACAACCTGAACAACTGTCGCATCTACGCCCCGTTTGATGCCCGCGTAACCAACCTGACCATCTCTCGCGGCGCTTATGCCCATACCGGCCAACAGGTGTTTACCTTGATCGACACCCGGGTCTGGTGGGCGGTGGCCAACTTCCGTGAAACCCAGATCCGGCGCATTAAGCCTGGCATGCATGCCGACGTGTACGTGCTGTCGCATCCCAATGTGCGTTACGACGGCGTGGTGGATAGCGTCGGCTTCGGCGTGCAACCGGACTCAACCCTGATCGGCACCTTCGGCGGCACCGGCTTGCCCGATGTGCAGCGCTCTCTGAACTGGGTGCACCTGGCCACACGTTTTCCCGTGCGGGTGCGCATTCAGGCGCCTGAGACGGAGCCGTTTCGTTTGAGCGAATCCGCGGTCGTGGTCCTGCGACCGGATGCTTCCGGAAGGACGCGGTAGCGATGTCGTCCCAGGACCAGGCTCTGCCCGCGATCGCGCCGTCCAAGGCATTGGATGAAGCCAGTGTATGGTTCTGGCAGTTTCTCAAGACCGAGCTTGCTCCTTACCCCGGCCGCGCCTGGGTAGTGGGCCGCATGACCATTGCAGCCACTCTCACCATGATTCTGGTGATGACCTTCCGGATCCCGTACGGATTCCTGGGCGCCATCTACACACTCTTTCTCAGCCGCGAGAATCCCACGGTAACTCTGCGCGGCGCAATTCGAGTAACAGTCGTCTACGTTATTGCCACGATCTACACCGTCGTCGGGGTCGTGACCATGGTTGGCTCGCCGATTACTCACTTTCTATGGATCGCGACCTCGCTCTTCCTGGCCTTTTACCTGATCCACATCATGCCGGACTATTTCACGGCAGTGGGCTTCGGTTTCCTGCTGGCCGGGGCGATTCCGCTGTGGGATGAAACCTATCTCACCGTGAATCAGCGTACCGAAAATACGCTTTGGCTGGGCGCTTCCGTGGTGCTGGGCTCGGCCGTCACAGTTGCCGTAGAGTACGTCTTTCGCCGCGTACATCCGACCACCGAACTCACGGAGGGAATTGAGAGCAGGTTGCGGGCGGTGGAAGACATTTTGCGGCAAACGGCGGCAGACCTTCCTCTTGGCGAGAAGCTGGAAAAGGAAATTTCCCTGTATTCGGCCACGGGCACCTCCAGAATGCGAAGACGGCTGCTTCGCTCCGGTTTCCCACCGCAGCTTATCGCGCAGATGAACGTCGCCGTTGCCTTGCTGGGGCGTTTGACCGATCTGGCCGCCAGCATGCGGATTGTCCGTTCCACTCAGCCCGGCGCTCTTAGCGCATCGGATCGAGACCGGTGCTTGCGCCTCGCGAACCAAATTTCGGGTCTTCGGCGCGATTTAGCGCAAAGCAAATTGCCGCGCTCAATCGAACTTTCCAACCAGACTCAGGCCTCGGGCCTGCCGCTTCTTCCGGAAATGGAGCGCACGGTGGCGTTGATACCGCACGCGTTCTCCGGTTCAGAGAGCGTGGAGGACCTGTTTCTACCGCCGCCATTGGAGACAGAGGTACGGCAACGGCTGCTGGTCCCCGATGCTTTTTCCAATCCCGACCATCTCAAGTTTGCGGTGCGGGGTGCGGCCGCTACCATGCTCGCCTACGTCGTTTACCAGGCAGTCGATTGGACGGGGCTTAGCACTGCGGTTCCGACGTGCATTATTACGGCCTTGTCCACCATCGGGTCGTCACGGCAAAAGCAATTTCTTCGTCTGGGAGGAGCCATCATCGGGGGATTCGTCTTTGGCACGGGTGCGCAGGTTTTCGTGCTCCCTTATCTAGATTCGATCACCGGATTCACCGTCCTGTTTGCAGTCGTTACTGCAATTTCTGCCTGGATCGCAGTCGCCACGCCACGGCTCTCTTATCTCGGAGTGCAGCTTGCCTTGGCTTTCTATCTGATCAACTTGCAGGAATTTGCCATCCAGAGTTCGCTGGCCATCGCCCGCGATCGTATCGTCGGCGTGCTTCTGGGCTTGCTCTGTATGTGGCTGGTTTTCGATCGGCTGTGGGTTCGAGACGCTTTGCAGGAGATGGAGGCGGGATTTGCCCGGAACTTGCGCTTGTTGGCGGAAGTCATTGAGCAAGCGCGCGTGCCGGATCGCAAGGCAGCAGTCCTGCGGGCGGTCCAGTTACGTAATCAGATCAACGAGGGATTCAACGCGGTGAAAGCGCAGGCCGACGCGGTGGTCTTTGAGTTCGGCCCTTCGCGCCAACGAAAACTGAGGATTCGCGACGACTTCAGGCGCTGGCAGCCCACGCTCGGAACTCTGTTACAAGTGCAGATCACGGGCTTGCAGTACCTGTTCGAGCAGCGCTATCCGGAGCTATCGCAGCCTATCGCAGACGCGCTGACGGCCTTTGAGGAAGATATGGCGATCACCGCCCGTGCCATGTCCGATGAAGTGGCTGGCAAGGTGGCTCAGGCCGCTCCCGATGTTCAGGAATCGGCTGCGAGACTGCGAAAGGAGATTGAACAGCACTACACGGCTTCCGCTCTTCCAATCCCGCCCACATTGGTTGATATGATCACCATAAGCCAAAATCTCGCATCCATCATTGGCCCGCTCTATGCGGACATCCACTCGACGTTCGCAAATCCTCAGGCCGCCGTGGGTCTTATCCTCTCTTGACGCCAAAATCCATTTGAGACACAGCAACGATCGGTTTCGTTCCCGTAACGATTGCCGCCGATGCGGCATCTAATTGAGCGCACCTTCATCGCAACCAGGAGCGACATCATGAAGAAATCGAATGCGGCAACGGTTGAAATTGGACGCAAACTACAAGAGGCCCCTTTGGTCACCCCCACCGATCTGGACAAGGCGGCGGTCAGGGACATAGCCGGCGCAATGAATGCCATTCTGGCAGACGTGTTCGCGCTTTATCTGAAAACCAAGAATTTCCATTGGCACATGAGCGGTCCGCACTTCCGCGATTACCATCTCCTGCTCGACGAACAGGCTGACCAGCTGTTCGCGATGACGGATGCCATTGCCGAGCGCGTCCGCAAGATTGGTGGCACGACGCTGCGGTCGATCGGTAATATAGCCCGCATCCAGCGAGTGGAAGACAACGACGCCGACTACGTCGAACCCGAGGACATGCTCGCCGAGTTGCGTGAGGACAGCAAAGCGCTGGCGGCGCGTCTGCGCGAAGCCCACGGCGTTTGCGAAGAGCATGATGACATTGCCACCGCCAGCCTGATCGAAGTTTGGGTTGACGAAACTGAACGGCGTACCTGGTTCCTGTTCGAAGCCAGCCGGCGCGGAGATTCCACCGGGCATTGAGATGGGAGATGTCGCGAAGTTAGAGACTTCCGGCGTCGCGCGGTGCTTGCGGCAGTCCCGTAACCCGGCCTTCGCATCCCTGTGAAGGCCGGGTATCTTAACCAGCCGCGTCTTTCCGTCGCTTCAACAGCGCGGATGATTCCGCAGTGGTTGGGGTGGCGTTCGGAATCATGAGCCATGCCACTGCGGAACCCGCTACAGACAAGCCTGCGCAGATCGACATCACCCTTCGGAACCCGAAGACAAATGCTTCACCAATCGATTCTTCGACGGCAAGTTGGGCAGTGGGGCTGAGACCAGCGGGCACTGGCATCCCCGCAAGCTTGACTTCGCCCGAACGAACCTCCTCGAGGACCCCAGGCGGCAGCACGAAATGGGACAAGCTGCGATTCAGGTGAGAAGCAAAAGCGTTCACCATGACAACCCCGAAGACCGCAACCGCAAGTACACTAGCGACGCGCGCAACGGCGTTGTTGATTCCGGAAGCGGCTCCGACGCGGTCCGGCCCCACCGAATTCATGACCACCGTGGTCAGAGGAGCTACAGTAATCGCCATACCAAGGCCGAGAACAACGACCGCAGGAAAAAACATCTTCCAGTAGCTGCCGCCGACGGAGGGGACGGCAAACAGAACAAATCCCAGCGCTGCCACGAGTGGGCCGACGATCAACGGCAGCCGGGGGCCATAACGCGTCACCAGGCCGCCGGACCAGCGGGAAAGAAAGAACATCAGGAAAATGAAAGGCAGCAGCGCGGCACCTGTCGCAGTTGCCGAATATCCCCGGACTTGGATCAGATTCAACGGAAACAGGAAGAAGAAAATTCCGGTGGCAGCGTAGAGGAACAGCGTAAGTAGATTGGTTCCACTAAAGCTGGAAGATGCAAATAGCGACAGCGGAACCATCGGTGAAGCCACTCTGGCTTCTACTAAGGGGAGCAACATTAGACAGGCGCAGCCCAAAATCAGGCTGGCGACGACCAGAGGATTTCTCCAACCGAGGCTCACCGATTCGATGAAGCCGGCAACCAGGCCTCCTAATCCAAGCGTGGCGAGCAGAGCACCGAGCCAATCGACGCGTCCTCCAGCGGCGCTGCGACTTTCGGGAACATACCGGAGCGAAATGGCTATCACGGCCGCCGCCAGCGGAAGATTGATGAAGAATACCCAGCGCCAGGAAGCATGCTGGACCAGCCAGCCGCCGAGGACCGGGCCAATCGCGGTAGTGATCGCCGTGAACCCGGACCACGTGCCAATGGCCTTACCGCGGCTCTTCTCATCGAAGGATGTACTGATAATCGCCAAACTGCCGGGCACCAGGAGTGCGGCGCCGACCCCTTGAATGCTTCTGGCGAGGATCAGCTGGTTTGTGGTCGAGGCGAAGCCGCAACCCGCGGAAGCCAGCGCGAAAGTCGCCACGCCGAGCAGGAAGATCAAGCGGCGTCCGAACAAGTCGCCCAGCGAGCCCCCGGCCAGAATCAGTGCGCCCAGGAATAGTCCGTAGGATTCGACTACCCATTGCACAACCACGACGGTTGCGTGAAAGCTGGTTTGCAGTGCCGGCAGAGCGACATTGACGACCGTGCTGTCGATGAAGGCCATGCTGGACCCGATGATGGTCGCAGCCAGTATCCATGTTTGGGTGCTTGCCGCATACGAAGCTTCGACCTCTCGGGAGCGGATGACGGCTTCGTCGCAAGGTGGCCTCATGGGCGCTATGGATGCCGCCTAACGCGAATTAGGTTCTGAAGATCGGTTGAGCAGGCCGGGACAAGCGGCGAAACAGGAGGGGAAGGCGCTGCCGCAAATCGTTTACTCCTCGCGCAACAATCTCAGAGGATCGATTCTTAGAGCGCGTTGCGCCGGAATCCAGGTGGCCAGCAGGCCTAGCAACGCCATGGCCAGAACCGCGCCGCCCAGTACCAGCGGATCGCGCGGAGTCGCCTGATACACGAGGAAAGCCAGCACTCGGCTCGCCAGAATCCCCAGAATCAGTCCTGCTAGTGAACCGAAAGCCAGCAACTTGAATGGCCGTCCCAACGCTGCCCGGAGCACTTCGTTCCGCTGCGCGCCGAGGGCCATGCGAATTCCCAACTCCCGCAGCCGCTTGCTGACCGAGTACGCCGCCATTCCAAAAATGCCGGTGACTGACAGCATGGCCCCCAGCACCCCCAGCACCCCCAGAGAAATCGTCGCCATACGCGGACCAAACAGGGTTATATCCAGCGTTTTGTAGCGAGTTTGAATGTAAAAGGGCAGGCCGGCATCCACTTGCTGGAGTGTGCTCCTTATCGCTGCCGCCAGTTGCTGCGGATCGCGACTCGAGCGCACCACCAGCCAGGTCGAAGTGGATGGCGATTGCAGGATGGGCACAAACATCGCCGGCTGAGGATCTTCGGTGAGGCTGCCATATTTCCCGTCCTCCACAATGCCCACAACTTCAATGCGCGTCCCATCCGGCATCTTGAAGTATCGGCCGATCGCGTTTGTTGGAGAGCTGAAGATTCTGCGCGCAAACTCCTGATTCACCACGGCTACACGCGGAGTATCTTTATCGTCATGCCACGTGAAAGTCCTCCCCGACAGCAAGGCTGTGCCCGCCGCGTGGAGGTATTCAGGAGAGACCTTAAACAGAATGGCGTCAGCGGCGGCGTTCGACGACCTCAGATCTGAGGTATTGTCGGTGAAGACCGGCGAGCCGTTCTGGCCCTCACCCAATGGCACGGTGTCGGCCAATCCGACAGACTCCACGCCAGGAATTGCCTGTAGAGCGTCGATCATGCGCTTTTGCATGATGGGCACTCGATCGCCGCTGTAACCCGCCATGCCGAGGTCGGTGTCTACCATCATTGTGTTCCGCATCTCGAATCCGAAGTCGTTATGCAGCGAGCGCGCCAGTCCGCGCACCGCGACCATGGAAGAAGTGACCAGCACGGCACAGATGGCAATTTGCACAACCAGCAACAGCTCCCGGACGGTAACCCGCCGCCCAACTCTGCCGGTCGATCCCGCCTTGACGACCTCATAAGGATTGGTGCGAAGCACCTGTCTCACTGGGACCGCGCCGAAGAGGAATCCGCTGGCTAAGGTCAGCAGCACAGCTACCGCATAAACATTGGCGTCGGGGTTCACGGCCAAATGGATCGGCCATCTGGCAAATGGCTGCCACGCGCTCAGCCCGTGCAAGAGCAATACGCCGCCCACCAGTCCCACTGCGCCTCCGACCAGCGAAATCAGCAGGGCTTCAGTAAATAGTTGCCGCAGAATGCGTTTGCGCGTAGATCCCAGCGCAAGCCGCAGAGCCACTTCCCGGGAACGGTCTGCCGCGCGCGCGGCAAACAGGCTGCCGAGGTTGGCACATGCGGCCAGCAGAATCAGGCCTGCCAACAGCATCAATCCTGTCATGAATGCCCGCACCGGACGGCCAAGATAATCGCCATAAAGACTTGGACGCGTGAGGCTGAAGCGCATTTTGCCATCGTCTTTGGGATAGGCCTTTTCAAAATACGAACCAATCGAGTTCAGATCGGCTGTCGCCTGCTCCGGAGTGACTCCCGGCTTCAGGTGTCCCATGGTCATAAAGACCCAGCGGTTGCCGCGCGCGTTGAGTTCATCCTGCGCGTGGTTGACGATCGGCACAAAAAAATCGGGGCTGAAAAACAATATGGTTCCGTGGAACTCTGGCGGTGCGACACCGAGAATGGTGAAAGGACGCTTGTCCAGCTGAACCACACGGCCCAGGACGCCAGGATCATCTTGAAAATGGCGGTGCCAATACGCGTAGGTGAGTACCGCAAAGGGGGCGCTGTTCGGGCCGTGCTCGTCGGAGGCGTGAAAGAAATTGCCCCGATACGGCTGAAGGCGCAAGGCGTCGAAGTAGTTCCCGCTGGTTTCGTAGACCCAGACGCTGGAAGGATCTTTACCTGTGTCCAGCCCCGCCTCATACATGTTCCAGGCTATAAGGCCATCAAAACTGCGATTGCGGTCGCGCAGATCGAGATAGTCGGGATAGGACATGTGCGCATCGCTAGCATCCGGGCGCCAGATGGCGTAGAGGCTCTGCGCCTGAGGCACATTGAGCGGTTGCAGGATAAACGCATTCATCACGCTAAACACAACGGCGTTTGCTCCAATTGCCAGGGCCAGGGTCAAAACAGCGGCGATAGTGAAGCCGGGCGACTTGCGCAACATGCGAATACTGAGACGCACATCCTGGATTAGACCTTCGATGAAGTTGCCACCGAGCGCTTCGTGGCATTCCTCTTTGAACTTCTCCTGGCCGCCAAACTCGATTCGCGCGCGGCGTTCTGCCTCGGCGCGCTCAATGCCGGAACACTCCAGATCGTCAGCCCGGTGCTGGATGTGAGAGCGAAGCTCAGCCTCCAGCTCGGCGCTCATCCGTGAACGCTGGAAGAGAGTGGCGATACGGAAGCGAAGCGAGTCGAGCAGTTTCATACTTCCTCCGGCTGCGCGGCAAGCGCAGAGCCGATGGCCGTCGCCAGCCGATTCCAACTGGCGGTCTCTTCGCGCAGACTCTTGCGGCCGGCGACGGTAAGTTCGTAAAACTTGGCACGGCGATTATTTTCCGATGTGCCCCAGCTAGCCTTGAGCAGTCCCTGGCGAACCAGGCGAAACAACCCGGGATAGAGCGCGCCCTGTTCAATCAGCAGGGCATTGCCGGAGATCTGTCCGATACGCAGTAGAACGCCGTAACCATGCAGTGGGCCGAGCGAGACCGCCCGCAGAATGAGGAGATCGAGAGTGCCGGGAAGAAGTTGTGCCTGGTTGGTCACCAGTCCCCCTAAGATGATTAGGAGAGTATCGCGATCTCTCCTAAGCTGTCAAGGGGAAAAACCGGGTGACGAATGAGCATAGGTTTCGCGGACGCTTCGGCTGAGCTTAGCGCGTCATGTCAACCGGGTGAAACCATCCGCACTCCAGTCTTCGCTGCCAACGCCATGGTGGACAAAAAAAAGGCCGTCCTGATCGTACTTCGCTTTCACCGCCCGCAGTTTCGGGTAATTCGAGCCCCAGAAAGACTGCTGCCAAGCGGGCTCGAAGAAGTTGCTCTCCGATACGTACGATGCGGCAGTGGGAGCGACCTTGCGCAACTCATCCATTGCAGCAGCGACTGCACCGGCCTCTTTGCGAGCAGCGGTAAGGTCAGGCTCATGGCCGCGAATTCCCGGGTAGGCGTGGCCCTCACCCGAGGCGATGATGGCGAGAGCAAAAGCGTCGAGCACGGCGGGATTTGTAGCGCAGTCGCGGGCCGCCGCTATGGCATCGGCAGGAGCGCCCGCGAGGCCTTTGTTGAAATGCAGTTCGACATCCCAGTGGCGGGAACCAGCAAACAAAGCATCGACAAGACGGTCCTGCGAATCGTCCTTCAGCAGGGATGCGGGCAGCCAGAGCGACTCAAAGCCGTAAAGAAACTGCCCTACCTGGCCACCGTCGCCTGTCCACCACACGTCACCCGCGCGCGCGCCCGGACGCGAGTCGGAGACGAAAACCGGGTGGTGATGCTGTTCTCTCCACTCGGCGTCCCACCAGCCTCGTGCCGGCATGCTCCCGACAATTGGCGGAGCCTTCAACGTGTAAACACCCGGCGAAGCTGCCGCCCAATCGAGGAACGGTTGCCAGATCTTTTTGGCCTGTGCCGTTTCCAGCCCGTGCGAGACCATTGAAATCGTCAGAGAGTTGTCAGCGTTTACGTGGGCTTGCTCGCCCCAATGATCATTGAACAGGCTGGTGCGGTATAAGGCGAAGAACTGGTGGAGAAGGCGGCGAAAGGCATCGTCAGACGCGGCTTTGATCGTGAACATAGCGCCGCCGAGGAACTCCGGAAGCTCGCGCACCCGCAGAGTAACTTTACTTACCGCACCAAAGCTGCCACCGCCTCCGCCTTTCAGTGCCCAAAAAAGGTCCGGATTCGTGCACGCGTTTGCGACGCGAATCTTGCCATCGGCGGTTACAACTTCGGCTTCCAGCAAACCGGCCGCCGCCAGGCCATAGTGCTTGGAGAAACTTCCGAAGCCTCCGCTTTGGACGAGGCCTGCCACTCCGACGGTGGTGCAACCGCCACCTTGCACATACTGACCGGCCGTGGTGGTGACGGCGTTGTAGGCGTGCAGCCATATCACCCCGGCGCCCAATGTCACGGCCGGCTGCGGCGCTAGTTGGCCCGCGCACCCCAGCGGCACGAATGCGTCGTGCATCGTGATTTCATTCATGTGCCGGGTCCAGACCAGAAGCGAATCGGCCGCGTTTGAGGTGCCCTGATAGCTGTGTCCGCCTCCTTTGACGACCAGGCGCAAATGGTTCTCGCGGGCAAAATTAACTGCTGCCGCTATATCCTCGGCGTTTCTTGCTGCGACTGCATAAACACTGGGCTTGGTAATCCACGCATTCGCCCAACCCAAAGTCTGGGTCAGGCCGGGCTCGTCGCCAATGTAGAAAGGGTTATCTAAATTCTTGAGGACATCCGCGCACGTAGCGGCGTCGGGCACATCGTCGCACGCAGCGAGCGGAAACTGTACCGGGATGAGGTTACCGCCGACCTGCACCTTCAGCTTTTCCCACTTAGCGGAACTGGGCCATGAGGGATCGCCCAGGCGGACGCGGCGGAACGCGGACTTGGCGGCCGCCATGGGCTCAAGGGCGGAGAGGTAAGGCCAAAGAGTATGCAGCAGCGGCAATGCCGCCAGGCGCTTAAGCAGCGTTCGTCTGTCCATTGGGCACACGTCCCAGGGGTCACGGGAAAAAGTACAAAGTCCCGCTCAGGGTCGGGCAATCATAACCCCAACTCCGCCGTGGTGGCCACAACCTCCAACTCGCCGGCATCGATATTCATCGAGATTTCCAGCGGTCGACACGCGGTCGCTCAACCGTCTGCAAGTATGGCGGTCCTTGCGGACCGCCATAGGTTATGTAGTTTGTAGGTCGGGGGAAGTGTTTAGAACACCAGTTTGCCTTGGAACTGAACGATGCGTCCTGAAGGCAGACCGGGGAAGAATGCTCCATACGGTCCGGTTGGTGGTGCCGTTGTTTGGAGAACCTGACCAAAGTTGCCAGCGCCGAAAGCATTCACGGGCGAGGCAAAATTCGGATGGTTGAACACGTTGTAGAAGTTCGCACCCAAACCGAACGACATCTTCTCCGTCAGCTTGATGTTCTTGTTGAGGCTGAAGTCCGAGTCGAAGAACCCGGGTCCACGGTACTGGTTACGAATCTGGTTGGGGAACGCGGTCAGAGTATTGGCGGTCGCGAACCCGGAGGAGACCAGGCACCCGGCTCCATATTGGTTACAACTCCCTTGTCCGGCCCCGATCGCCTGGGCCGGGAAATTGGGAGTGTTTCCGTTGTAATTGCCGATGCTGGAAGTGCTGTCCAGTACCGTCAAAGGCAGACCCGAGCGAACAAAGAAGTTCTGCGACAGCGTCCAGCCGCCAAAGGCTCCGTTGACGTACTTGTTGCCGAACTTCCAGGGGGTATTCCAGACGTACTGGGCGTTAAAGGAGTTGCGGATATCGTAATCCGCGTTGCCGTAGTTGTTGCACGACAGGCAGAGGGGATTGATCTGATACTGGATGCTGGTTATGGCGTTGTAGGCCGAGCCCAGGACGCCGTTATTGGAATCGTCGTCCAGGGAGTGGCTCCAGGTATAGCTGGCCGATACGGTGAAGCCATAGGTCAGACGGCGCTGGTAGCTCGCGGTCAATCCGTTCGAGTTAGAAACCGCACCCGAGTAGACCTCCTGCACGGAAGCAAATGAGGGACTGAAAGGAGCGGCGGGTAAACCGGCAACCCCGGCGAAAGCGTTGGGGTAGTTGACGACCGGTATGTTGATACCGTGGTTTCCGACGTATGCCAGGGTAACGGAGCTCTTGTCGTCTAACTGCTGCTCCAGTTGCAAGCTCCATTCCTGGTAGCGCGGGGTTTGGAAGGTCCCGGCAAAGGTATTGATGTTAGGGGCTGAGAAGCCCGGAACCGCTGCCGACAGCGAGTTGAGCGAGGCGCCGCTGGCGAAGCCGTTCTTGACGGCTGCGGCGGAACTGGAAGCAATAGACCATGCCCCTGCTGGCGTGGTTTGGTCCGCCCACGGAATCCCGACGCCGGGAGCGCCGAACAGGGCCTCGTTGACCTGGTTGGGAATGTTGGTCATGGAGAGATCGCCATAGACGGCAGGGAAGGCGTCGTAGAAGATGCCGAAGCCGCCGCGAACGACAGTCTTATCGCTGCCGCCCGGAGACCAGGCAAAGCCGAAGCGTGGCGCCAGGTTGATTGCATCCGTGCCCCGGAAAACGCCGCCCTGGTTGGCGAGGATCATCTGGTTGTAGGGAGTGTTCGGGTTCGTACTCGTCCCCAGGAATGGGCTGTTCAAGTACGAAGCGCAATTCAGGTTGCAGCTGGGATTGGAGTTGTGCTCCGCTCGCAATGCCAGGGTGAGCTTCAAGCTCTTGTTCACTCGCCACTCATCCTGGGCATAGACTCCGAGGCCCCAAAGGGCGACTGGTTCGGTGGCTCGGCTGGGAAAGTTTTGCAGAAACTCAGCCGCGTTACCGCTGAAGAACTGCGTCATGGCGGTTGGCCCGGCGATCACGGCCAGCGGGTTATTCAGAATGCTGAAGGTGTAATCGGTCAGGTCGTAACGGCGGAAATTAGCCCCGAACTTCAAGTTGTGGGCGCCCTTGCTCAAGGAAAAGTCGTCCACGAACTGATACTGGGTGACGTTGCGTCCCTGTGGGAAGACGAACAGGTTGTTGCCTATGTTGGTGTAGCCGAGGGGCGCCAGATCGACTGTCAGCGGGAAAACTGAGTTGGCCCCATCGGTTTGGGTGAAGATGGCCCGATAGTAGCTGCCGGCATAGACAAACTGGTTGGTGGCATTCGAGCCGAAGGTGTGCGTCCACTGCCCCTGTCCATCATAAGCAGGCTGGTAGCTGGCGGCGTTGAAGGCACTGTTGATGGGATCGGCATAGGTCGCCTGCGTCCCGTGGTCCATCCGCACCCGCCAGAACATGTGGTCTTTGTCGGAGAGGTTATAGTCTACGCGGCCGCTGATGATGTACTCCGTGCCCGGCAGAGCCGGATTAGCGGAATACTGCTGGAAGCAGTTGCCGGCATAGGCGGTCAAGTCAAGGCAACTACCCGCCACCGGCACGCCATTGCCGTACCCGGGCGCGGATTGGTACAGGCTGAACATCTTCGAATAGAGCGGAAGCTCAGCCGGATTGGTCACTGCCAGGTTGGACAGAGTCGCATTGGCAAACCCGACAGTCGGAGAGAAGACGGTCGTAGTAGAAGGAACGATGTAGCGAATTCCTTCGGTGTCCGCAAAGAAAAACAATTTGTCCTTCTTGATCGGACCTCCCAGCGACGCGGCCCACTCGTTGTTGTTGGCAAAGGGACGCGGCGTGCCGCTCAGGTTATTGAAATAGTCGTTGGCGTCCATGGCGCTGCCCGTCCACCAGTATTCGGCGTTACCGTGAAACTGGTTGCTGCCCGACTTGGTCACATAGGAAACCTGCGCGCCGGCCTGCTGACCGTATTGGCCGGAGTAGGCGTTGGTGGTGACGGTCGCCTCCTGCACGTCGTTCTTGCCCAGCGTCAGGTTAGTAGCACCGGAGTTGTTCAGGTTCAGGTAAGGATCCATGTCGTTCTCACCGTTGACGGTGAACAAGTTTGAAGTGGAAGGCAGACCGGCAGTGTTGAAGTTCCCCTGGCCCATGCCGGTGTTCATGTTTATCCCTGGGGCGGTCTGCGCGACGTAGGTAAGGTCGTTGCCGCCGTTGGGCGCATTCTGAATCACGTTCTGGTCGATGTTGGTGGAGAGGTCGGCATTGTCGGAGCTCACCAGCGGAGCTGCCCCCGACACTTCCACCGTCTGCGAGTTGGCGCCGATCGCCATCTTCATGTCAGCAATCGCCGCCTGACCGACATTGACCTGGGTCGTGCTTTCTGCCTTGCTGAAGCCCTGGGCCGTGACCGTCACGGTATAGCTACCCGGGATCAACAGAGAGAAGCGGTAGGTCCCGCTTGCACTGGTTTTGGTTGTGCGCGTGGATCCATTGGCGTCGCTCTTGGCCGTGACCGTAGCCCCGGACACGACGGCGCCGCTGGGATCTGTGACTGTACCGGTAAGATCGCCGGACACCAGCGACTGCGCCATCAATGAAGGCGCCATCACGGCTGCGATAACCAGTAACGTCAGCATTCCGATAATCAGTCTTTTTGCTGTCATACGTCCTCTCAAATGGGTCTGCTTCATTCAGGGTTGCCAGATCCTGCTGCAATTGTCTGGAGCTTCGCGGAGTTCATCCACACGAATCCCGTGAATTCGTCACCCTTGAGGCAGGCTGGCGACCCGTTTAGCAGTTACAGATGCACGATCGCCACCAATCAATTTGTGAAGGATCACTAGCAGTTACAGCGATGAACATTACAGAAGCTATGAACTCTCAGAGGGTGTCGGCTGACTTACCGCTGGGAAAAACGTTGCTCGCACTACATCGCTGGTTGTTGGCCCCAGGCCTGTGTCAGCTCGCAACCAAAGATGAGTTTTTCTAGCTGAATATGGAATTCCGAACGTTATTCACTGCGCAGAGTTTGAATGCAGGAGCAAGTGGAGGCGCTACTATCATGCGCTCGCTTTATGGCTGGATTATGCTAAAAGGAATGTCCGTGATTTGTGAGTAGATTCGCCGGCTTGCGATTGCTCGACAGCAAAACCGAACGCAGCTTTGATGTGTACCGCAGGAAAATGGAGGCATTGTTCACGATGTTTACCTCGCAGCCGATTGGATTTGTGAGCAGCCCGTACACGGACCCAAGCGAAATTCCCAAAGGTCTTGGCGCTCAACACCAGGCCGATGGTGTACTCAACATCCTGCCCCAGTTTGAGCCAGGGCTCACCGACATCGAGGGCTTCTCGCATCTCATCGTTCTCTGGGAGTTCGATCGCTCCCAAGGATTCGAATTGGTCGGCGCGCCGCCGTCAGATAATCGGCCGCATGGCGTGTTTGCGAGCCGGTCTCCGCGCCGCCCGAACCCGATTGGCCTGACCATCGTCGAGTTGCTTCGCCGCCAGGGCGCCGAGCTGCATGTGCACGGCGTCGACATGCTGGATGGAACCCCCATCCTCGATATCAAACCCTACCTGTCCAACATCCCGGCTGAAAGGCTGCGCCGTGGCTGGCTTGCCGAAGCGGAAGAACGAAAACAATGATGCTGCTCCGCCGCGCCTTCCCACCATGTGCCGTAGCCGTGTCTCGGCAAATTAACTCATTTCGGCCTGATGCTTAGTACAATAATTGTTCGAGGTGCCCGGGGTATGCCGTCCAGCCCGGCTCATTTCAGAACTTCGCGTTCCTCCTATGTTCCTACTCACGCAGACGACTCACCGGATGACCATCCAATACGATGCCGACGTGGGGCATCGTTACACGCCGAGCCTTCGCGCGCGCATTCCCGGCGACGACGGCGGCTACTTTGTGGTGACCAATTCCTTAGGCTTCCGCTCCGATCACGAATTTGATCGCGCGGCCGCGCGGCACCCGCGCATTCTGATGTTCGGCGATTCCTACACCGCCGGCGATGATGTCTCCAACGCCGACCGCTACTCAGACCAGTTGGCGGGGATGCTGGGCGCCGAGGTGCAGAACTACGGCATACCAGGCAGTGGCACCGATCAGCATCTGCTGATCTACCGGAAGTTTGCGCGCGATGTTGAAGCCGATCTGGTGCTGATCTGTGTCCAGATCGACAGCTTCCATCGCATCCAGGTTTCGCACCGGCCCAACATCGACCGCGTTACCGGCAAGCAGATCATGGTGCCCAAGCCGTATTTTGAGTTGCAGAACGGCGGGCTGGTGCTGCACCAGGTGCCGGTGCCCAGGGAACGTCCTGAAGACACGGGAGCGGTGGACCTGGAGGCCGGCAAGGAATCGCCGCGCTGGTACGACTCTCTGCACGACGCTTATCTCAAGGTTCCCGGCCTGAGCGCGGTGCGGCATTCGCCGCTATTCAAAGAGCTGGGATATCGCGCCGTCTCCGAGTTGAACCGCGCCACCGGCAAGCATCCCTACCCGGACATTCTTTCGGACGATACTCCCGGCTGGAAGCTGATGTCGGCCATCCTGAGACAATTCATCGCCGAGCTAAAGCCGCGGCCAGTTGCGATCGTGCCTATCCCAACGTCGGAGTTCTATTACCACGGCGTCAAGCCCGTGTATCAGCCGCTGTTTGAGACGCTGGAAGATCGCGCCGCCGGGGTCCACGTGTTTGATGTGAGTACGCGGCTCGTGAATCTGCCGTTCAAGGTGCGGCGCACGCTGGGATGCGCGATCGGCGGACACTTTACGCCAATGGCCAATCGTATGGTGGCGGAGAACATGGCGGAGGAGATCCGCAATCGCGGCTTGCTGCCGCCGTCGAAGACCAGGGTTGCGGTGGGCGGATTGAAGCCGTCCCGGAATTCGCGCCAGGCGATGCCGGAAGTGCGCAGCGACTCGATTGCCATCCTTGGAATCTCCTGCTTCTATCACAACTCTGCTGCGGCGCTGATCCGTGACGGCAAGATCGTGGCTGCGGCGGAAGAGGAGCGCTTCACCCGGGTGAAGAACGACCGCCGCTTCCCGCATAACGCCATCAACTTTTGTCTGGAACAGGCGGGAATTTCGCAGAAGCAACTGACCGCGGTGGTCTATTACGACAATTCTGCGCTGACCTTCGAGCGGCTGTGCCATTCCATCATGGCGGTCGATCGCGAGCCGGCCGCTTCGATGTGGCAACAGATCATGCCGTCGTGGCTGCGCATGAAACTGCACCTGCCGAAGTTAATTCGCAGCTTCCTCAGTTATGACGGGCCAATTCTGCAAGGGGTGCATCACCGTTCGCATGCCGCGAGTTGTTTCTTCCCATCGCCGTTCGAGCGGGCGGCAATCCTCACCATCGATGGCGTTGGCGAGTGGGCGACAGCCAGCATCGGGCGTGGCGACGGTAATCGCGTGGAACTGCTGAAGGAGATGCGCTTCCCGCACTCGTTAGGACTGCTGTATTCGGCGTTCACGCAGTTTACGGGTTTCAAAGTGAATTCCGGCGAGTACAAGATGATGGGCCTGGCGCCCTATGGCGAAGCGGTCTACCGGCAGCAGATTCTCGATCACCTGGTGGACCTGAAGGCCGATGGCTCGGTGGAATTGAACCTGGAGTACTTCGGATTCCTTCGCGAAACCCAAATGACCAACGAGCGCTTCGCTGAGCTGTTCGACGGACCGAAACGGCAAGCGGAAAGCCGCATTACGCGGCGCGAAATCAATCTCGCCAAATCGATTCAGGAGGTCACCGAGGAAGCGCTGCTGCGCATGGCCTGCGAGGCCAAGCGGCTCACCGGCGAGAAGTATCTTTGCCTGGCCGGCGGTGTGGCGCTGAACTGCGTGGCCAATGGCCGCATACTGCGCGAGGGGCCGTTCGACGATATCTGGATTCAGCCTGCCGCCGGCGATTCCGGTTGTGCCGCGGGAGTTGCGCTGGATGCCTATCACACCTATTACGGACGCGAGCGCGTCTTCACGCCTGGCGTCTCGGCGCAAGGCGGATCGTACTTCGGCCCGGACTTCTCCGGCGACGAGATCGAAGCCTACCTGGAGACGTACGGCTATCCCTATCGCAAGCTCTCCGGCAGCGAGCGCAATCGCTTCCTGGCGGAGAAGCTGGTTGAGGGTAAAGTTGTCGGCCACTTGTCGGGCCGGCTGGAGTTCGGGCCGCGCGCGTTGGGAGCGCGATCGATCCTTGGCGATCCGCGCAATCCGGATATGCAGGCCAGCCTGAATCTGCGAATCAAGTATCGCGAGTCGTTCCGGCCTTTTGCGCCGGCGGTGCTGGCGGAGCGGGTGTCAGACTACTTCGAACTGGATCGCGAGAGTCCCTACATGCTGCTGGTTGCGCCGGTGAAGAAAGAACGGCGTCTGCCGTTGGATGCCGGCCTGGGGCAGGACGACGATCTGCTACCGGTGGTCCGGCGTCTGCGCAGCGACATTCCGGCGGTGACGCACGTCGACTATTCGGCTCGCATCCAGACTGTGCGCCGCGAGCATCATCCGGTATTCCATGATCTGATCGCGGAGTTTGAGCGCCAGACCGGTTGCGGCGTGGTTGTCAATACGTCGTTCAACGTTCGCGGAGAGCCCATCATCTGTACGCCGCAAGATGCTTATCGGTGCTTCATGCGGACCGAGATGGATGTTTTGGCGCTGGAGGATTACATCCTTCTGAAGCCCGAGCAGCCGCCGTGGTTCGAGGGCAAAGGTGAAGGTTTGGAGAACGAAGATGTGGTGCAGGCTTCTGCCGAGAGAGCGCCTGAGAAGCTGCTGGAAGAACTGTCCCAGGTGTTCGACAAGGACTTCTGGCCTGCGGCGCAGATGCTGAAGGCCAGCGGACAGGTGCGGATCAGCGAAGAGTTCCGCAAGACCAAGACGATGTGGGAAGATTCCAATGAGCCTGCCGATCGCAAGCCTCTGTTTGAACTTGGGCAGGAAGCGCTGAGCCAAGAACCCGATCCCGTGCGGTTTGCCGATGAGTTGACGGCTAACTGGCTCAGTCCTGAGGCTGCGACGGTGCTGAAGCCGGCGGTGACGAAGCTGATCAGGATAGGGCTGAAGCACCAGGTGGAAGTGGAGATCGACGAGCAGGTCAGCGAGTCGGTTTACGTGATGTTCTAGCCTACAGAACCTTTTTCGCCGGTGTCGGAACGCAGCCGTCGACGACCACAACATCGTTCACGCGGCCGTAGGAGTGGGTGCCGATCATGTTTGGTACTCCGTGGGTGTCGAGCACGACGCCCGGGCGCTCCGAGTATTCACGCTCGTTCAACACCGTAATCTCATTGAACACGATGAGGCGGCCGTAGCTGCCGCTGCAATCCTGAGACGGCCGGATCAGCTTTCCATCCTCGCGAAAGATTGCGCCGGCGCCGCGACTGAAGCGGATGTCCGTGGAGATGGGATTTCGGGGATGGCGAATCAATTCCCCTGTCAGCGAGTGCGAATAGAAGAGCCAAAGCTGGAGGCCGCCGCCGCGTGATTCCTGTAGCGTCACGAAAAACCAGTACAGCCCGTTCTCGATCCAGACTGTCGTGTCGACGGCCGGGGCTCTCAGCAGAACCTTCACCTGCTCCCAAACATCGGGGAATCGCTGACAACGGTACAGCTGCACCGTCTCGTCGGCGACAGTCTCTGGAACCATGTACAGCTCTCCGTGGTCGCGAAAGATGCACGGGTAGGAAAGGTGGTACGGCTTTTCCAGGACGGGGATGGTTTGCGACAGCTTGCTGTCCGCATTGATCTCGGCGCAGACGATGATGCCCTTTTGCGTGCTGTAAGGTAGATCTTCGAAGAAGACCCAGGGCTTGCCGTCGTGCTCGATAACAAATGGATCGGCGTAGAAGTGTCCCCGCGGAGTCTGAATCCAGCGAAATCCGCTCAGGTCTAATGGGGTGCGTTTGCCCGGCGAATTATTTCCTGTCTTCACTCCCAGCATCCAATGCGGGAGCTCTTCGCCGACTATCAAATACCGCGCGCGCTGAACACAGGCGTGAAGGAGAATCTTGCTGAGCCACGGCAGCATCTGGGCATCGGTTGGAACAGTATGGCGCTTGTTCTGACCTTGATCGTGAGGCGGAATCTCCGCTTCTATGCTCGCCCAACCCGATTCGTGCAGTTGATGCAGCTTTTGGATGAGGAACGTAGTCGAGCCCCAATAAGGTTGCACGCGATTGCGCGCCCGTGAGCTGCCCTGAATTGTCGCAAAGAAGCCTTTGTAGAGGACCTGGTTCTCGTCGGAGCTCTCAGCCAGGCGCTCCAGAGCGGCGCAGGAGAGGAGATTGTCCTCGTAGACCTCCCAGAAATATGGGGGGCCACCGCGGTACTGATCCGGATCGCCGTGGTGATAGAACCAGACGCCGTAGCGTGCGGCGTGCAAAATGTCACCGCGAAGATCCTTGAAGCCGAACTTGACCAGCACGTCGAGTTTCTTCTCGCGAATGCGGGCGACGGCATCGTCAGGAAAGCGATGG
>JBEKCJ010000068.1:0-36734 GCA_050014935.1 Candidatus Korobacteraceae bacterium | reverse complement strand
GTTCATGGTCCCGACAAGGATTGGGGCTCGCTGAGCTGCGGCTGCCATCCGAATTGCGGTGTTGGCATGGCCGTCATGATCGACAAGGAAACCAAGGAAGCCGTTCCAGTCACGGCGTTCCTCAACGGCGACACCATCGCCAAAGACATTGCGAAGGTAAACGACGCGGCGCGTGGTAAGTGGATGTCGATTGCCGGCATGACCCTGGCCCTGCTGAAGAACTACGATCCCTTCAAGTCGCCGACGCATTTCAAGTTCACCGATTTGCTGAAGAAGTTCGACAAGACCTTCGGCGCGACCGGAAAGAGCTACGGCAAAGTCACAGGCGACCGTACCGAAACCGATATCGAAAAGCGCCGGCGCGATCGCTGGAACTTCCTCTTCGTCGCCGGCATGTGGTTCCAGGACCTGTTCAACTACGACTTCCGCCGCACCGAGCAGTGCATCATTCCCTACGCCACGCAGGAAGGCGAGATCAGCTTCTGCGCCTACAACACCGGCGTGGGCTGGCGCAACATCGTGGAGAAGATGCACATGACGGCGACTCTGACCAAGTGGTACGAGGAGCACGGACGTCACGAGATCTTCGCCGGCGGCAAGAAAGTCGGCCTCGAAACGACTGCGCACACCCTCAAACTGGTGGACGACCACGTCAACGCCGCCGCTAATGATACTCTCGACAAGCTGGGCATCGCCAAGAACGCGCGCCAGGAAAAATTTGCGGCTCGCGATGCGAAGGTCAAGGCTGAAGCCGAGAAGGTGCGCATGATGGCGCTCTACAAAGAGCACGTGCTGGGCGAAAAGCCGGTCAGCCAGGAAGGATTTATTCCTCTCGGCAGCATCGGCGGTATTGCGCCCGCGGCGCCCGCAGTGGAAGAGCGCGAAGCCGTCTACGGAGACTAGGGTAGAGCTGGCCTTCAGGCCAGCGTTTTGCCTTAATAACAAAACAATTGCGGACTTCAGTCCGCACCCACTGGCCGCGCAAGCGGCCAGTTTCTTGCCCGGCAGTCTGCTGAAAGATCCTGGCTTATGCCTTGCGCGGGTAGAGCGGCGCTTCAGCGCCGCGTCCCTTTATTCTTGCCATCACGAGCAGGCTTTAGCCCCGCGAGGGCTCTGCTTTCGCCTTTGACGATAAGATAGGCTCGTATGGTCGAAGGCGACTCCCATCTCGTGTCCTCTCGCGATCTTGAAACCCTACTCGCCGACCTGAAAGTATCCCTGCCCAATCCTTCGGCCAGCCTCTTCCCGCCTGATTCCGTCACTTGGAGGATCAATCGCGAGTCAGCTCTCTTCCTGGCGGCAGGCCGCGCCGCGCTCTTGCAACTCGCCCATCCCTGGGTCGCCACTGCGATTGCAGAACATTCCAGAACCCTTAACGATCCCATCGGCCGCTTTCACCAGACTTTTCTCGTGATGTTCACCATGGTCTTCGGCTCCGTCGAGCAGGCCTTCGCCGCATCGCGGCACCTGCACCGCCGCCACCAGAGCATTCGCGGCACGCTTCCCCAAACGACAGCCCGATTTCCGCAAGGAACACCCTATGAAGCCAACGAAATCTCCGCTCTCTGCTGGGTCTACGCGACGCTCATCGACAGTGCCCTGCTCGCCTACGAACTCGTACTACCACCGCTCGGCGACGCGGAGCGAGAGCAGTACTACGCGGAGAGTTGCCTCACAGCCGCGCTCTTCGGCATTCCCCGAGAATACTTGCCACCGGACTGGCGCAGCTTCACGCTTTACATGAACTCTGCCTTGCAATCGGACATGCTGGGCGTTAGCGCCGCCACGCGTGAGATGGCACATCGACTGAAACACGGCGCCGGCCTCAAAGTGCGGCCGCCGTTTTGGTATCGCGCGTTGACAACCGAATTGTTACTGCCGCGCCTTCGCCAGGAGTTCCAATTCGACTACGGAGAGCGCGAACGAAACTCTGCGGCGCGAGCCCTGAGGTTGCTTCGCCAGATTTATCCGCGCTTGCCCGCGTCGTTGCGCTTTGTCGGCCCTTATAACGAAGTCCAGTCGCGATTGCACGGCTGCCCGCGGCCAAGCTGGACGATACGTCAGAGCAACAAGCTCTGGATCGGTCAACCCTTGCTTCTGAGTTCAACAGATCAGGGCTGACCCACTACCCTTCGCATCTTCCCGAGCTTTCTATACAGGCACAAATCGCCAGACCTCGCATCCAATTTCGGTGTAGCATGTATAGCAGCATTTGTCCTGGTTCGTGGGGAACCGTTCGCCAATGTCGGCGGGAATTACGCGATGAACATTCTCCTCCTCTCCATGCCCGACTCATTCGAGCACATGCCGACCGTCGCGGTCCGCATGCCTAACGGGGCCCTCACCTCGCTGGCCGGAAATATCGACGCGCATCATAACGTCGCGGTCGCGGACCTCATCCTTGTGCAGAAGGAAGTACGCCAGACCGTCGAGCAGCTCGTGGCTGAGCATAACCCCCACATTGTGGGACTATCTGTAATGACCTTCCAGCGCAAGACCGCGATGCAAATCATCGCTCTGGTGCGCTCCCTGCGTCCGGACGTGCGCGTGATCGTGGGCGGCTACGATCCCAGCCTGGCGCCGGCGGCCTACATGGAAGATGACGACGGTGTGGATTTCATCGTGCGCGGCGAAGGCGAAATCACCTTTCGGGACTTGCTGCGGGCCCTGGAACACGGCGAGCCTTACGACAAAATCCTCGGACTCACGTATCTCGCCAACGACGGCTGGCATGAAAATCCGTCGCGCCCGGTTCATAGCCTGGAGGGCGATGAGATCCGCTTACCCAAGCGCAACGCGCGGGTGCTCAACAACTACACCATGATGGGACGTCCGGTCGATGTGGTCGAAACCTCCCGCGGCTGCACCTTCGATTGCGGCTTCTGCTCCATCATTGAGATGCGCGGCCGCAACTTTCACACTTACACCTTCGATCGCGTCCTGGCGGACATTCGCGACGCCCGCGATCACGGCGCCCGCGCCATCTTCATCGTCGACGACAACATCAGCCTCAACATCAAGCGCTTTGAGGCGCTTTGCCAGGCCATTATCGACGCCGGACTGAATGACATAACCTACACCGTGCAAGCCATGACATCGCCCATCGCAATGCATGGCGACACCCTGGCGCCGCTGATGCGGCGAGCGGGGTTTCGCTACGTGTTTCTCGGCATCGAAAACATTCTCGAAGACGATCTCCAGTTCCTGAAGGCGGCCGCTAAGAACGAATTTCGCGAAGCCGGGCGCAAGACCGGTAATGCCACCCTGCGTGCGATTGACTACCTGCACAAGAACAAAATGTATGTCGTGGGCGGACTCATCGTCGGCAATCCCGACGACACCCATGAGTCCATCCACGCGAACCTGGAATTCGCCCGCGAGTACGTGGACTGGCCCTATATCCAGCATCCCACCCCTTATCCCGGCACGCCCATGACACAAGACTTTCGCGCTCGCAACCTGATTAAGATCGAGCGGCTCGAGGAGTACGATGGCACTACCGCAGTCGTCGCCACGCGACATCTCCAGCCAGAGGAAATTGAGTTTCAACGATGGCGCTCCGAGCGCTGGATGAAGACCCGGCACATCCCAGCCGTGATTGCTCACGACCCAATATTCGTTCTCCGCAACTGGTGGAAGATGCTGGCCCACACTTTCCGAGGAAGCAGCATCAAATCTGTCCTTGGACTGGAAAGTGATCGCAAAGTCTTTGAACGCTATCGCGCTATCCGCAGCGCGGAACGCGTTTATCTCTGATACAACTCTCGCGCCGCCCGTGACTCGACGGATTTATTTCCCTCATCTCCTGGCCATGAAATCACGGTATAACTTAATCAGGTCATCTTTTCATGCTGCCAGGTCCTGATCCCAAACAGAAGAAGGCAGGGCTCGCCCATTGGGCAGGCCGTGTTTTGCAAGAGTGCGACCAAGCCAGCGCGGGCTTTGCCCCCGATCCCGTGCATGACTTGCGAGTCGCAATCCGGCGCTGCCGTTCCATGGCAGACGGCTTCCTCTCTGTTGATCCGGATCCGGCGTGGAAGCAGATGAAGCGGCTGGCCAAGCCGCTTTTCAGCCGTCTAGGTGAGCTACGCGACACCCAAGTCATGATGGAGTGGGTCGCCAAGCTCTCACCACCTGGCGACCCGGTTGGCGGAAGTTTGTCCGCCGCGCTGGCGCAGAAAGAAACTGCGCTGAAAGCAGCCGCGCAGGATGCGCTTGCCGGTTTCGACCGCAAACATTGGGCATCCCTGAATGCGCATCTGGCAAGACGAGCCGACAGGATTCCCTTGGGAGGCCTGGTGTTTCAGCATCTCGCGCTGGAGCGCTGGATGGACGCGCACCAGTTGCATCGTCGCGCGTTGAGGAATCGCAGCGCCGTCGGTTATCACCAGCTAAGAATCGGGATCAAGCGATTCCGCTACACGGTGGAAAACTTTCTGCCCCAACGGCTTGCCCAGTGGGCAAAAGATCTCCGCGAGTTGCAGGACGCCCTTGGCGAGGTCCACGACCTGGACGTTTTACGCGCCATGATCAGGGCCCATGCCGGTATCCCTGCGGGCGAACGTATGCGCTGGCAGAAACGAGTCTCGGAGGAACGGCAGAAGCGATTGGATCTCTACCGTCAGAAGATGGTCGGGAAAGCTTCGCGCTGGCAGGTCTGGCGTTCCGGACTGCCCAGCGGGCCCGCGCTGGAGGCAGCGGCAATGGAGAAGCTGAGGGCCTGGGCTTCGTTCCTCGATCCCGACGTTGCCCACACCGTCCGCATCACCCAGATCGCACTACAGCTCTACGACGGCCTCTCACACTGCGAGGTCCATTCGGCATCAACTGAACATCGCCGTATTCTGGAGGCCGCCGCCATCTTGCACGAAGTGGGAAGAAGTAAGAGTGGGGACGGACAAGCCGGCTCGCGCCCCAAACGCGGGTATCGCATGGTCTCCAGACTGGCGCCTCCACTGGGCTGGAGCGTAGAACAGATGCGTTGCGTCGCAGTGCTGGTTCGTTATCACAGTGGCGATTTACCTCTCACCAGCAACTCCTCGTTTGTGGGACTAAGCGCGAAGTGGCGATCGGAGCTTATGCCGCTGATTGGAATGCTGCGATTGGCAATCGCATTCGACCGCGCCCACGATGGAAGCATCTCTCGCGTAGCCGTCGAACGTCAGGATGGTTTCCTGGTGGTGTACGGACAAGGTATGCGACGAATAAGCCGGAGCGGCGAACAGATTGCTCGAGCGCGATACCTTCTGGAAACAACATCGCGTCTCCCCATCGCGGTACGCCCTATGCCAGCCAGAGCTACCGCTTCTTCGCGGAGCACGAGGGTACGTCGACAAGCCACCGCCGTCTCCCGATCCAAAAGCTGAGCTCAGGCAGCCGAGCTTCTGCCGCTCTTCTTGTAGGGATCGCCAACGAATACGAATGGATATTTCTGGAGGGCCAGAACATCGCCCGCTTCGGCGTAGCGCTCCACTTCGGCCATCAGATTGGCAGCCTCATCCTTGGGCATGTTCTTGGTGACTTGCCAGAATTTGTGCGGGAAAAACCAGATGCGCTCACGATGATCGGCTTCTGTTGGGGCTACCGTTTCAGAAGTTGCTGCCATAAAATGCTCCTCCCACAATGTGAGACAAGAGAACAATCCTGAGTTCGTTTGGAATAGGGCCTGTTTTGAAGATCGTGCAACAAACTAATTATGAACCTCGCGCTGCGCATTTGTAAACGTGCAGTTGCCGTTTTGTGGCACTCAAAATGCCCCAGATGATTTCTGGCCGTCTTTTCTTCGACTTGCGACGATCACCTGAGGCAGTTCCCTTCCGGAAGCTGGCGTCCTTTCCACAACATTGAGCTTATCCCCGTCGCCAGGCGGCTTTGAAGTCTCCGGTCAAAATGAGGATTATCCCACAATGTGGGATAGCACAACAGGCCTCTTTTCTATGGTCGTTTGTGCCATCCAGCGATGCGGTTTGCGAAGCGCTCAATAGTCCAGTTCGGCCGGACGGCCTGTCAGTCGCTCGATGCGCTTGGCAATAGGTGGGTGAGTGGAAAACAAATTTGCAAAGCTGACGCCTCCCAACAAGGGCGCAACGATGAACAGGTGGGCCGTTGAGGGCGAGGCTTGCAGAGGGATGCGCCTGGAGTCGGCATCTAACTTCTTCAAGGCGTTGGCCAAGGCATAGGGATTCCCGGTGACCTGCGCGCCGGTGGCATCGGCCTGATATTCACGAGAGCGCGACACTGCCAACTGAATCAGCGTAGCTGCAATGGGAGCGAGGATGAGCATCAGCAGCCCCATCAATCCGCCTCCGCGGTCGCGGTCGTCACGGTCGCCCATGCCTCCAAAGATCGATGCCCAGTATCCCATGCGGGCCAGCATAGTAATAGTGCCCGCCAGCGTGGCCGCAACCGAGCTGATGAGGATGTCCCGGTTCCTCACGTGTCCCAATTCATGGGCCAGCACGCCTTCCAGTTCCTCGTCGTTCAACAGGTTTAGAATTCCCTCCGTCATCGCCACCGACGCGTGCGTGGGGTTGCGCCCGGTGGCAAACGCGTTCGGCGACTCCGTGGGAATTACGTACATCTTGGGCATGGGGATGCCCATCTTCTGCGTGAGGCGCTCCACTACTTCATAGGCGCGAGGTAGCTGCTCCCGGGTGACGGGCTGCGCCCGATACATGGCCAGAGCGATTTTGTCGCTGTAGAAATACGAGACGAAGTTCATGACCACGGCCAGACCGAAGGCAATGACTAACCCTCGCTCGCCTCCGAAAATCTGGCCCATGAACAGTAGAAAAAGAGTCAAAGCGGTGAGCAATAACGCTGTCTTAAAGGTGTTTCCCATGTCTGCTAAGTAGATGCTTCTGGCGGTGAGCAGTTGCGGCAAAATCGGATGTCGTTGAGAAGCAAGCCTCGACGATCGCTCAAACGGCTACCGCCAGTAGCCGGCAACCCACACATAGCCTGCACTTCGCGCCACCCAACGCCCCGGCATCCAAACGCGATAGCGGGATGGAGGGATTGCGTAGCGACCCGCCGCCCAGACGTAGGCATGTCCGTTATAGCGATAGTAGCCCGGTACCCAGACGTAGCGAGCACCAGGCGTAACAGGAATGACCTGGCGCGGTGGCGGCGGAGGCGGTCCGGTCCTGACGACGACTTGGGCTTGCGCTATTCCAAGCGCCAGCGACCAGCCGAATACGGCGGCAAATATTAATTTCTTCATTGGCAGTTCTCTCTCTGCTTAACCTGCAATAAGAACGCGAATCCCGGCAAGAAGTCGCGGTTTCGAATTGAGCAACGGATTTCGCCTGTGAAGATGTAGTATTTCTCCATGTCCGAGTTGCCCATTCTTCACGCTCGCCAGCAGCCGACCCACGAGGAGTTGGTGCTCGTCGGCTTTCGTCTGGACGGCGATCACGACGGTCCGCAGTTCTATACCCTGTTGGCGGTCGGCGGCGACAACGAACGGCCGCTGACGGCCGAGGGACGCCTGCTGTTCTTCACGCATCCGGAATTGGGGCCGAAGGCGCTTGCGCTTGATCCTGACTTGGCAAAGCTGGGGCCGGCGCCGCAGGAAATCGAGACATTCTGCGATATCGCGGAGGCCTTGCACTTGATCAATTCGCAAAACACGGATCCCGACGGGGTGGTCCTCGATTGCCTGCTGGTATTCGATGATCTGGTGCGCGCCACTAAGCTGCATATGTCCGACCGCTACCAGGGGCTGCTGACGGAACTGACGGCGCGCCTTACGGAACGTGTGCAGTTGAAAGACATCTTCAGCAGCAACTCCCTTCGCGAACACGTCGAAGACGCATTGTTGTGGTGCGTGGGAGCCATCGCGGTGAAGGCTCGTATGATCGGCGAGTGAGCGGCGGATGTCAGGCCCTGACACGACTTCGCACTTCAGCGGAACGAAGCAAGCCTGAAAACCTCAGTTTAGTTTGTCCCACTCTGTGGGACATGACACGCGGAAGGCAGTGTAAGCTGCTACCACTGGATCGCGAACCCTCGCCGGCGGACACCTACTCCGAGGTGAAGTAGTCCACGGTGATGGGATTCTCGAAGAGGGAGTAATCCCGCGTCACCACAGTGATGCCGCTGTCGGTGACATGATATTTCTGCCGGTCGGCTTCGGTGTCATAGCCAATAACCGTTCCTTCGGGGATGTGAACGTCGCGATCGATGATGGCCTTGCGGATGCGGCAATGGCGGCCGACATTCACATGCGAACACAGGATGCTGGTGTCGAGCTGGGTGTAAGAGTTAACTCTGACGTCCGGTGACAGAATGCTGTTCTTCACCGCTGCGCCGGAGATAATACACCCCATGGACACGATGGAATCGCGCGCCTCGCCAGTGCGTCCAGGATCGTTAAAAACGAACTTGGCGGGAGGATACTGCCGCATGTGGGTACGGATCGGCCACGCGCTGTCATAGAGGTTGAATACCGGTGCCACCGAAACCAGATCCATGTTTGCCTCGTAATACGCCTCCAAGGTCCCCACGTCTCGCCAATACAGCGCTTCCTTCTTGTTTTCGTCGATGAAGTTGAAGGAATACACTTTATAATCGCCGACCATTCGGGGCAGCACATTGTGGCCAAAGTCGTGACGCGAAGTGGCATCTTCAGCGTCCTTCAACAACGCCGGAATCAGTACGTCGGTGTTGAACAAGTAAATGCCCATCGAAGCGGAGACCATTTGCGGATCGTAGGGAGAGCGTAAGTCCGTCATCTCCGGCTTCTCTTGGAAGCCCACCACCCGGCCGATGCGATCGATCTCCACAACTCCAAAATGCTTGGTCTCCGCGGGATCCACCAGAATCGTCGCCAGCGTCACGTCGGCGCCTGAGTCCTCATGCTGGCGCAGCATCCGGTCATAGTTCATCTTGTAGATGTGATCGCCCGACAGGATGAGCACATGGCGCGGCTGCTCGGAACCAATGGAATAAATGTTCTGATACACCGCGTCGGCGGTCCCCATGTACCAGTTCTCGCTGACCCGCTTCATGGGTGGCAGGATCTCGATAAACTCACCCAGCTCGCGGCCCACAATGTTGCCCCAGCCTTCGCGGATGTGCCGATTCAGCGAGAGCGCTTTGTATTGGGTAAGGATGTAAACGCGCCGCAGGTCGGAGTTGATGCAATTAGAGAGGGTGATATCGATGATGCGATAGATGCCGCCGAAGGTAACGGCGGGCTTGGCCCGGTCCCGGGTCAGCGGGTAGAGACGTTCGCCCGCTCCGCCTGCCAGCAAGACTCCAAGGGTGTCTCTCATCTGCCGGTGCCCTTAACCCCACGACCGAAGCCGCATCTTAGCACACACTGTCACCGGCGCCCGTGCGGGACAACCGTTCCGGCTGTGAGGTCACCCAGCCTCCTCGACACTGATGCGAAGTTCCTTCAGAAACTGCACGTCTTGTGTCGTGATTGTGAAATCGGCAGAGGAACGTACCGGCATGTTCCCCTCTTCCTCGCTCTCGGGGCGCTCGTTGAAGGCGATCGTAGCCTCCAGCACAACGAATACGTCGTATCCGCCCTCTTTGATCCGGGAGATCACCTCGGCAATCTGCTCGGAGTCGGAAAGCGAACCATTGATCGCCTCCCCTAGCTCCTTAATCATGCTCTTGAGTTGCTTGTCCATCATTTCACCTGAGCCTTTCGTGGGCCCGTCGATACAGAAATGTTCGCACACCTCGATGTAACCTGAAAGACCTGTTACGTCCGGCGAACCCGCATTTGTACTAGGTAGGATGCCGAAGATAGAAGGCGAGTTTGGCCGGATGCCGCGCGCCTGACCTGCGGAATAGACAATCCCGACTGCTAGAATGACCATGTTAGTAGCGACGGCCGGCACGAAAGGTCAACTTTGCCATCCCCTGATCTCAGCACGCAAGGACGCGCCCTGCTACGGGTGGCAGGACGCAAGACCGGCGAAAGCCGTTGGGTCAGGGCGTTTTACAAAGCCGGCACTGTCACCATCCGGAACGTTAGCCGGGTACTGCATGTGCTCTGGCTGGAAGTCACCGGATTGTTTTTCCTGGCCTTGGGGTGCGTCGGCGCAGCCGCCGCCGTGCGCGAATACCATCGCCGCAGCCTGGGCAACGGCTCTACGGGAAAGATGCTGCTGGCCGCGACCTTCGCCCTGCTGTTTGCCTACTTCGGAGTGAGTTCGTTCTGGCGATCGCGAAAACGACAGCGCTCATGATGCTCGGAGATTGTGACGCGCGTCATAGCTGGCAGCCTGTTCCCGGCTCATAATATAAATATCCCAGATAACGAGGCCCTATTCCGATGGCCGAGACCAAGCAGAAAAGCGCCGTAGCCACCAAACCTTCCGCAACCCAGGAAACCTCTTCGCACATTAACGTTCAGCCGCTGTACACCCCGACCGACCTGGAAGGGTCCGGTTACGATCGCGATGTTGGCTATCCCGGGCAATTCCCTTATACCCGCGGCGTGCAGGCGACTATGTATCGCGGTCGCCTTTGGACGATGCGGCAGTACGCCGGAATGGGCGACGCTGAGGAGTCAAACCGTCGTTACAAGTATCTCCTGAGCCAGGGCACCACCGGACTCAGCGTGGCTTTCGATCTTCCGACGCAGATCGGGCTGGATTCCGATAATGCGCTCGCCATGGGCGAGGTGGGGAAAGTGGGCGTGGCCATCGATTCCGTCGAGGACATGATGCGCCTGTTCGACGGCATCAACCTTGACAAGATCTCCACTTCGATGACCATCAATGCCAGCGCCGCAATTCTGCTGGCCCTATACATCGTGACGGCGCAGCGCAGCGGAAGCGAGGTCCGCAAACTTTCCGGCACCATACAAAACGACGTGCTGAAAGAGTACATTGCGCGTGGCACGTATATTTACCCACCGGCGCAGGCGATGCGCATCATCACCGACATCTTCTCTTATGCCAACGAGCATGTGCCGGAGTGGAACACGATTTCCATCTCGGGTTATCACATGCGCGAGGCGGGTTCCACGGCAGTGCAAGAAGTAGCGTTCACCCTGGCCAACGGAATTACCTATGTGCAAGCGGCCATCGACGCCGGTCTCGACGTCGACCAATTCGCCCCGCGGCTGTCGTTCTTCTTTAACGCGCACAGCAACTTTCTGGAAGAAGTGGCGAAGTTTCGCGCGGCCCGGCGGATGTGGGCGCGCATTATGCGCGATCATTTCGGCGCCAAGAATGCCAAGTCGCAGATGCTGCGCTTCCACACCCAGACGGCGGGCTCGACGCTCACCGCGCAGCAACCGGAAAACAATATCGTTCGCACCGCTTTGCAGGCGATGTCGGCGGTGCTGGGCGGCACGCAATCTCTGCATACCAACTCCTTCGACGAAGCTCTCGCGTTGCCGACCGAGCAGTCGGCGCGAATCGCGCTGCGCACCCAGCAGATCGTAGCGTACGAATCGGGCGCGCCGCAGACCATCGATCCCCTCGCCGGCTCCTATTATGTGGAAGCGCTGACCAATCAGATCGAGGCAAACGCTCTGGCCTATCTGGAAAAGATCGACGCCATGGGCGGTATGTTGAAAGCCATTGAGCGCGGCTACGTGCAACAGGAAATCCAGAACGCGGCTTATGAGTACCAGCGCGCTGTCGACCATAAGGAAGCAATTGTGGTCGGAGTGAACTCTTTCGCGCTCGATGAAGAAAAGACGATTCCTTTGCTGCACATGGACGAATCGCTCGAGCGCAAGCAGGTGGAACGTCTGCGCGCCTTGCGGGCCAAGCGCGACCAGGCAAAGTGGCAAGCAGCAATCCAGCAGGTGGAAGACACCGCGCGTGGCGCTGCCAACCTGATGCCCGTGATTGTTGAAGCGGTCGAGGCCAACGCCACCGTCGGCGAGATATCCGACGCCATGCGGCACGTCTACGGCGAGTATCACGAGACGGTAATCATCTAAGCGCTCTTCGCTGGTCGTAAGAAGCGGTGGCGCCCGAAGACGCCGGCCACTTTCGCTTGCGCGATTGAACCCCATCCTCGCTCGCTCACAAACTCTGCATCCAGACGACGCATCCGGCAGGCCAGAGCAACACTGGCCCTGTACAATAGAGAGTTTCATCATCATTTGCAGAGCTGTCTGTAAAGGAGCTTCCGTTGATTGCTCGTTATACCCGCCCGGAGATGGGCCGCATCTGGAGTGACGAGAACAAATTCCGCACCTGGCTGGACGTGGAACTGGCGGCCACGGAAATCCTGGCCGAAGCCGGCATCGTGCCGCAAGCCGCAGCCAAGGCCATTCGCGAGAAAGGCGGCTTTGAGGTCGACCGCATTAACCAGATTGAAGCCGAGGTGAAGCACGACGTCATCGCCTTTACGACCGCGGTTGCCGAGAAGGTCGGACCTGAGTCACGTTGGCTGCATTACGGCCTCACGTCAAACGACGTCGTAGACACAGCACAGGCGTTGATGGTGAAGCAGGCCACGGCCATCATCCGCGAAGACCTGCAAAAGCTGCGTGAAGTGCTGAAGCGACGCGCCTGGGAGTTCAAGGACACGCCAGCCATCGGCCGCACCCACGGCATTCACGCCGAGCCCATTACCTTCGGCCTGAAGCTGGCGAACTGGTACTCCGAGGTGCAGCGCGACATCGAGCGCTTCGAGATGGCGGCTGAGCAGATGCGAGTGGGCAAACTATCGGGCGCGGTGGGCAATGCGGCGCACCTGGAGCCGGAGTATGAAGAAGCGATTTGCAAGCGTCTGGGACTGAACGTGGCAGCGGTTTCGTCGCAGGTAATTCAGCGCGACCGGCACGCGTTTTACGTCGCCACGCTAGCCGTGATTGCCTCGACTCTGGACAAGATCGCCACTGAGATTCGTCACCTGCAACGAACCGAGGTGCGCGAGGCAGAAGAATACTTCAGCGAGAAACAGAAGGGCTCTTCGGCGATGCCGCACAAGCGCAACCCCGTGACCTGCGAGCAGATCAGCGGGCTGGCGCGAGTGGTGCGGTCGAATGCGCAAGCCGCGCTGGAAAACGTTGCCTTGTGGCACGAGCGCGACATCTCGCATTCGTCAGTGGAGCGTATTATCTTGCCGGACTCGACGATCCTCATGGACTACTTACTCCACAAGACCACCAATCTGATTGACACCTTGCTGGTCTATCCCAAGCGCATGCTGAAGAACCTCGAGTCGACCGGCGGACTGGTGTTCAGCGGGCAGTTGCTGTTGGACCTGGTGGAGGCCGGCGTGCTGCGCGAGGACGCTTACCGGCTGGTGCAATCGAACGCGATGCGGGCCTGGAAGGAGGACCTGAACTTTCGCGAGCTGATCATGAGCGACCCTGAGATATCGTCGAAGGTGAAGCGCGAGACGCTGGAGCATGCTTTCGATCTGAAGCGGCCATTGCGCAACGTGGACAAGATATTCCGCAGGGTGTTTGGGGATAAACCAGTCGCGGGATAGGCGGCGGCGCGAAGACGTGAACCAGCAGGCACCATCGGCCTAAAGAGCCTGCATGAGAACCATGCGGCCGCTCTGCGGCTCAGGTTCGATTTCCAACTCCACCCGGCGCTTACGCGCCGGGCTAACATCATGTCGCCGCTGCGCGGCTGGATTGCAGGCAGCTTCGATGCTTCGCGTTTCACCGCGATCTGCTATGTCGAGTTCTCACGCAGACACTTTCGTCAACTATGCCCAGCAGTTCGGACATTTCCTCGTACAGGAAGCCTTCGCCCGGACGATAGGGCTGGACCCAGCGGCCGTCGATAACAAACTGTGGAACCGCGCGCTTGCCGATCTGGCGGATGACTTCCTCAGCCGCGCCGGGCGTTTCTTCGATATCGATGATGGTGTAAGGGATGTTGTGCTTATCCAGAAACTGCCTGGCGACGCGGCTGTCGGGACACCACCAGGCTGAGTAAACAATCAAATCCATATTGGGATTGTATGACAAACCGCAGGTATCCCATCACGCCTGCGGCTGGGCGCAGAGCACGAGCAGTGTCATGTCATCGTTTTGCTTGGCTCCGGCGACGAAGGTGTCGGCGGTTCGCATGATGCAGGCGATGATCTCGGCCGGCGGCAAACCCAGGCAGCTCCTGACGGTCTGGATCAACTGCTCCTCGCCCCATTCGTCTTCAGCAGCATTCATGGCTTCGCTGATACCGTCGGTGAAGGCGATGAAAACGTCTCCCGGCGCGATCGCCAGACTCGCCTGCTGGTAGGAGGCATCTTCCAGCAGGCCGACCACTGTGCCACACGCTTCCAGGCGTGAGACGCGACATTCCCCGTTGCAAGGATGGAACAACATCGGCGGATTGTGGCCGGCATTCACATAGGTGAGCTGCTGCGACATTGGATCGTATTGGCCATAGAAGAAAGTTGCGTAGCGACTCGATGACGAAGCTTCGTAGACCAGGCGGTTAACGTTGCCCATCATGGCGGCAAGGTTGTCGGAGGCCCGGGTAGCCTCGCTTCGCAGAGAGGCCTGCAAGCTGGCCATCATCAGGGCCGCGGCGATGCCTTTGCCGGAAACATCGCCAATAGCAATGCCGAGTTTTCCTGCCGGCAAGGCGAGGAAATCGTAGTAGTCGCCGCCCACGCCCAGCGCGGATCGGCAGGCGCCCGCATAAGCGATGCCGGCGATGGCAGGCAGCGTCTGGGGAAAGAGACGCTCCTGCACTTCGCGCGCGATTTCGACTTCCCGGTTCAACCGCTCGCGCTGCGCTACTTCATCTGCAATCTCCGAGATAAGCTGGGCATTCTCCAGCGCCAATCCAGTCTGCGCCGCCACTGACTTAAGCAAACGCAGATCGGTGCGCGAATAAGGCTCATCGGAGAGCTTCGGCCCGAGACTGATGAATCCCATCAATTTGTCTCGCGTGCTAAGCGGAAGCAGCAGTTCCGCGCTGAGCTGGGTCAGCTTGGAGCGGTCTTCTTCGGTGATTTCCGGTTCGCGATACAACCACGAATTGGGATCGTCGAAGTACACGCGCGCGGGCTCACTCTCCTTCTGAAGCAGTTTGACCGTACCGGCAGACGCAGCAAACGCAATGTCTGGAACTGCGCCATAACCGAGAGCGTAGGCTGGACGGTAGGCGCCGACCCCGTTCAGCAGAATCGCAACGCGAGGAATGTGCAGCGTCTGCGAGATACGCTCGGCGACGGTCTCAATCAAGGAGCGCGCGTCAACCATGCCACGCACCCCATCGCTCAGCTCAGCCAACACTTGTTCGGCATCGTAGGCCTCGCGAAAGAATCGCCGGTCAATCCAGGCGCCGGTCTTGTCGGTCAAGCGGCGGATGGTGAAGATGGCGATAAGTCCCAACGCAATTACGATGATCTTCTGGGGACGCTCACGGTTTTGCCCGATCAGCGCCAGGGCCGTCAAAGTCACGACCAGGATAGCCAGCACCTGCAAGACGCGAATACCGTTCTTCGCCAGGGCGTATTGCAGTCCCTGCCGGACGACGACCCGGACATCCATCGCCCGCTGCACCACGACTACGTAGGCCAGCGTCAGCGGAAATAGTAAGAACATCAGGACGGCCAGCCCCATGAGCCAGTGGGGAAATTCGATGCGCCGCCGTATCCACTCTGCCACACCCAACAGCAGCGCAGGAGTTAAGGCAATGGTGGCGCCCCAGTAAAGCAATCGAAGACGCCGTTTTGCATCGGGGGTGATGCTCATTGAGGACTTGGCAAAGATAAAGCTGAAAAACCCGCTCACCAGGCAGATCGCGTAGATAGTTACTGTCCCCGACATGAGGTCGACAACTCGAGAGAGTCCCTGGGCGGACGAATAGTTTGTCACCTGAGCAATGGTGACGGCCACAAACCCGATTGAAAAAAGGGCGTAAGGGACAACCACAATCCAAGGCGCCCACTTCCGCCATCGGCCCGCCCGGCGGAAAAACGGCAGCGGCTCCGGGAAGAAAACGCCAAAGAGAAACATGAAAACGGGCCAAGCCATCTTCAGAGACAAATTGTAGAAAATGGCGAGTTGAAGGATTACCGGCCCCGAGCTTGCAAAGAGCGGGAAGGTGCTCGGCAATTGGGCAAAGCTCAGCAACAGCCCAAGCAGCAGCCATGCTGAGGGATCGTCGAGCCTAACCAGTACCACCCAGAACCCCAGTGCGATACAGAAGGCAGGCATCACCAGGGCAATAACAACGGCAACTGTTTTGGCAGTGATCCAGCTATAGGACTGCGTCATTGGGATCCGGACTGTCCGCTGCTGACTTGCGTCCGGCGGTCGTACGGTCACAGCCAGGGTGCTTCCTGGGACAGTCTTAAATATTTCTTCCCAGAAGACCGCTGTTCCGGTGTAAGGACGACCATTGATGGCGACCAGAATGTCGCCCTTGTGCAGCCCGGCTGCGATCGCCTTCGGGTCCGCTATTCCAACCGCCGCGTTGCCAGTAGCCGGCATGAAGCCCGGCGAGTCGATATACCCCTGATCAAGCAGGACTATGCTTGATCCAGTCTGATAGGAAACGGCGGCGGCAAACAGGCAGGCGAGCAGAACATAGCGAAATACTGGACGTTGGGATGGTGTAACGGAGCGAGCGTCCTGCCTGCTGAGCGGATCGGATGGCATGCGCGATGATTGTAGCTTGTACAGCCAGTATCTGCGGTACTTAAAGATACAGGCTCGACAACCAGAGCCTCAGCGCGCTGCCGTCCGGTGAGGCAGATAGCCAAGGGCTGATGGCTGAGAGCTGACAGCTCAGAACAGGTGCGGATTATTGGGATTGCCGGAGTCGATGGTGATCTGCTCATCGGTATGGCGGACGGCGTACCAGCACGGCCTGAAGCCGAGCTGCGGAAACAGGGAGTTGGCGCAGTTTACGTCGTGGTCGCCGGCATAGTCGTATTCGTTCTTGCCACTCTTCAGCTTCACTGAATAATAGGTGTGGACGGTGACGGTTCCCAGCATGTCGCGCTTCGGCACACCAAGCCGCAGCGAGAGAAAGTCGCCCGTGTAGAGAACCACGGCGACAATCACCACGATGATGAGGAATCGCTTCATGGATGCCAATTGTAAGGCACCGGCGGTCCTGCCAGGTCATCGCGATGGCGCGAAGCGCCGTTGTCGAAAACCGAAGCCCCGGCATCATGAGAAAAATTGCGTTCCCCGGAGACCTCGCGCATCATAATGTCACACAGCACTGTGACTTTGAGTGCGGCAATTCCGTCTAAGGCTTGAGGACATGAGTCGCGGAAGCAACCTTCGAGAGCCGCGGACCGCGCCGGGTGGCGGGAGCCGTGGACCTGCGGTCAACTGGCCCGGCGGATGGGGCGGCAGCGGGGGACGCGGCGGCGGCGGCGATGACCAGCCCAGTTATGGCGAGCGCCTCAAGCGCTATCGACTGGGCGTGCTGCTGGCGCTGTCGTCGGTGGTGATGCTGTTTGTCTCGTTTACCACGGCGTACGTCGTGCGCAAAGCCGGAGCAGCCTGGGACCCGGCCCGCAACGACTATGCCAGCAACTGGATACCGCTGGCCTTGCCCGTGCGCATTCTGCTTTGCAACAGCTTCGTCCTGGTGCTGAGCAGCATCACCCTGGAAGTCGCACGGCGGCGCGCTGCCGAAGATGTCGCCGTGGCGCCGATCGCCGGCATTCCGGGCATCCGCATCGACGACAATCACGCCCTTCCCTGGATTTGGACTACAGCGCTGCTCGGTCTGGGATTTCTTGCCGGACAAGTTTATGCGTGGCACATTCTGGAACGGAACAACATAACCTTCGCCTCCAACCCCAGCAGTTCGTTTTTCTTTATCCTGACGGGAGTGCACGCGGTCCATCTGCTGGGCGGCATTTTCGCGCTGCTTTATGCGGGAGTCACCAACTGGCTGCAAAAGCCGCCGGAGATACGGCGCATCATCATCGACGTCACTGCCTGGTACTGGCACTTCATGGGCGCGCTGTGGATCTACATCTTCGCCTTGCTGTACTTCGCGCGATGAGTTCTTCACCACGGAGTACGGAGAAAACGCAGTTTTACATTCCCGGGCTCCTCACGGACTTAAACGCGGCATCGGAGGCCGTGGGTTCAGAGCGTGGAAAAAGAAAGCGACTTGCAGCCAGCAGTTGGAGCCTTCTGCATTTTGTATAACTGACACCGATGACTGACAACTAACAACTGGGTACCGACACATGTGTAGGAACATCAAGACGCTTTTTAACTTCAGCCCACCGGTTACTGACGAAGAAGTTCGGACGGCCGCTCTTCAGTTTGTGAGAAAGATCACCGGTTTCAACAAGCCGTCGAAGGTGAACGAAGCCTTGTTTCTGACCGCCATCGACGAGATAGCCGGCGTCTCGACCCGTCTTCTGCGCTCGCTTGCAACCACCTCGCCGCCCCGGGACCGGGAGCAAGAGGCCGCCAAGGCGAAGGCCCGCGCCGCCGCCCGCTTTGGCGAGTAGCCATGTCTGGCTCTGTTGACGCGCTCGCGTCTCCGCATTATCTCTGACGTGTGTGATCCGGAGCGGAGACGGACCGCTGTCGACTGCCGAAGTCGGACGACCCGTATATAACGGCTGCGTAGTATCCTTGCCATAAGGGACTGAACGGTGCGGAACCTGGCGATGAGCGCCGGATGCAAACATGATGAGTTCGCTGGAGCAAGGGCCGCAGAATGGCAACATGCCGGCGCCGAACGGTGCCGTCCTGGTGATGCCTTCGCCGCGACCCAGGCCAAGCCGCTGGGAGATTTGGAGACGCCGGGTCTTCCTGGTTGTCTTCGTCCTCTTCTGTCTCGAAATCGGAATCATACTGACGGTCGCCCCGTGGACCCCGTTTTGGACGACCAACTCACTGCTGGCAGGTTTCCCGCGGGTGCGCGAGCTCCTGATGAACGGCTTCGTTCGCGGCTTGATCAGTGGGTTGGGCATCTGCGATATCGGATTGGCCGTGGCCGAGGCTGTCCTCTACCGCGATGACCCTTAGAATTGATAGCCTTGATCGGATGGCGGCGTTTGTGCCGCACCGCTTTTACTAATTACTAGTTACTAGCTGCCGCCTTATGGACTTTTTGCTCGAAATCGGAACCGAAGAGATTCCCGCCCGTATGATCGACGGGGCGCGCGAGGAGTTGGCCCGTCGCGTCGGCGATCTGTTACAGCGCGAGCGCCTCGCCGACAGCGTGGCCGTTCAGTCGTACTCCACCCCGCGGCGGCTGGCCGTGCTTGTGTCCGGCGTAGCTCCCGCTCAGCCCGACCTCAGTGAGAAGCTAACCGGACCGTCAATTAAGGTTGCGTATAAAGATGGAGCGCCCACGCCCGCTGCCGAGGCATTCGCCCGCAAAGCGAACGTGTCCGTCGACGCGCTGGAGAAGATCACGACGCCCAAGGGCGAATACCTCGCTGCGACGGTGCTGAAAAAAGGCCGTCCGGCAGCGGAGATTTTCGCCGAGTCCCTGCCCAAAGAGATCGCCGGAATCTACTGGGCCAAGAGCATGTACTGGCGCGGCAAGTCAGCCGAGCGTTTCGTGCGCCCGGTTCGCTGGGTAGTGACTCTGCTCGACGGCGAAGTGGTGCCGCTGGAATTTGCCGGCATTCGCGCCGGCGATACGACTCAAGGTCATCGCATCCTGTCATCCGGACCGCTGACCATCGGCCGCCCCGCGGATTATGTCACCAAGCTGGCCGCCGGCTCCGTAGTCGTCAGCTCGGCCGAGCGTGAGCACCGCATTCGCAAGGCCCTCGACGCCGCGACGCGAACGATTCCCAACGCGCGCTGGCGTGAAGACAAGTCGCTGCTCGATACAGTCGTCAACCTCACAGAGTTTCCCTCCGTGGTCCTGGGCAGCTTCGATGCAGAATTCCTCGCCCTTGCCGATGAGGTATTAGTCACGGTAATGCGCGACCATCAGAAATACTTCGCCTTGGAGGACGCCGACGGCAGGCTGTTGCCGCACTTTCTTGCGGTGCTGAATACCGACGGCGATCCCGGCGGACTCATTCGTCATGGCAACGAGCGCGTGCTCCGTGCACGCTTCAACGATGCCCGCTTCTTCTGGGAGACCGACCAGAAAATCCCTCTGCGCGGCCGCGTGGAGATGCTGAAGTCGGTGACCTTCCAGAAAGACCTGGGCAGCTATTACGACAAGACGCTGCGGGTGCAGAAGCTGGGTAGCCTGATCGCGGAGACGATCCGCAGTGCTGGAGGCTCCGCTCGTCCTGGAATCATCTTCAAGGCGGCGCATCTGTGCAAGGCCGATCTGACTACCGAACTGGTGAAGGAGTTCACCGAATTGCAGGGCATCATTGGCGGCCTTTATGCCAAGGTGCAAGAGCTCGACCCGATTCTTCCGCGAACGACGGTCGAGGCCATCGGCGACGCCATCTACGACCAATACAAGCCCGAGTCGATGGACGACAGCGTTCCGCGCAGCGTCGAAGGCGGCGTGGTAGCTATCGCCGATAAAGCCGACAGTATCGCGGGAATGTTCGCGCTCGGACTTCAGCCGACAGGCTCGAAAGATCCGTTTGCCTTGCGGCGCGCCGCCAACGGCATCGTAAAGATCATCGCCGAACACAAGCTGCCGTTGCCTATCAGCAAGCTACTTTCAGACGCTCTTGAGATGTATTTCGCCGGAGGGCCGGAGTGTACGGCGAAGTTCATCTTCCGAAGTGGCCCAGATTACGTGCGTGGTTGGGTAGACGGCTTCTTCCGGGAGAGACTAGAGTTCTACCTCCGCAACGCTCGTGGCTTCCGATACGACATAGTTAATGCCGTTCTTAGTAAGGAAGACCTGACTCCGGCACTGACAAATGCTGAGAATCCGGATTACGGGCCTGACTTGGGCCTGATTGCCGCTGGGTCAGAAGGTGAACCTGACCGGCGACTCGATCCCGCAGATTGGCCGCCGCTGGCGGTGGAATTGGCTGACGCGATTACGTCGAGAAGTGACACACCGCAGCTCAAGTCTGCTGCCACCTCGTTCAAGCGAACGCGAAACATTCTCCAACAGGCCCTCGACAAGCATTTTGCAATCGGGCCTTTCAATTCCATGCTGGCTAGTGCCGAAGAGGCGCACGCAGTCAGAATTATGGACGAGGCGGCTGCCGGTTTTTGGGCACTCCTTGAACGTGGGGAGTACGGCGCTGCTATAGACAGGATGGCAGCCCTGGCAGATCCGTTTGAGCAGTATTTCGACAAGGTGATGGTAATGCACGAGAACGAACTCGTTCGTCGAAACCGTCTCGGGTTCCTAGCTCTTTTTTACAAGCAGTTTCGCAAGATCGCCGACTTCAGCGAAATTGTGACGGAAGGCAAGTAAGGTATAAGGCAATACCGACTGAAGTTGCAGACTGCCAGCCCGCAGGGCGTCACAATCGTAGCCCAGCACGTGAGTGCTGGGATGCTGGTTGGTTGTAATCCGAGTCCCTTTCAGGGACGACACCGTTTGTGCCGTCCTGGCGGACTCATTGGAATAAATGCTCCGAACCCAGGACTTACGTCCTGGGCTACGATTGTGCCGCCCTGCGGGCTGCGGTCGCGCAGAGTTTGCGAACGCGATAAAGGATTTTACGATCTCGGAGATCATGAAAAATAGGCAAGCGAAAACTCCGTGCTCTCCGTGTTTCCGTGGTAAATACAGACGTAACCCCCGATAACGATTAGCAACGAATAAAGGACTCCCCATGAGCACTCCTACTGTTGAACTGGAAAATGCGGCTGCCAACAAGCAGGCCGTGAAGTACGTTTACTTCTTTGGCGACGGCCACGCCGAAGGTCACGGCAAAATGAAGGACGAACTGGGCGGCAAAGGCGCCGGGCTTGCCGAAATGACCAACGCCGGGCTGCCCGTTCCTCCCGGCTTCACCATCCAGACCGAGGCCTGCCGCGAGTACATGCCGCATCACACCGTCTCCGGCGAGGTCAATCGTCAGATGGACGAAGCGCTCAAACGCCTGGAGCAGCTCCAGGGCCAGAAGCTGGGTGGTGCGGACAATCCGCTGCTGGTCAGCGTGCGCTCGGGCGCAAAGTTTTCCATGCCGGGCATGATGGACACCATCCTCAACCTCGGCCTGAACGACAAGTCGGTCGAGGGCCTGGCCAAGCTCAGCAACAATCCGCGCTTCGCCTACGATTCCTATCGCCGCCTCATCCAGATGTTCGGCAGCGTGGTGCTCGACATTCCCAAGCCCGCTTTCGAAGAAGTCTTCGACGGCAAGAAGAAGCAGAAAAAGGTCGAGCTCGATACCGACCTCGACGCCAAGGCGCTACAGGAAGTCATCGCCGACTACAAGAAAGTCGTGTTGAAGCACACCAAGCGCGAGTTCCCGCAGGACCCGCACGAGCAACTGGTGATGTCACGCGATGCCGTTTTCCGATCCTGGCTGAACGATCGCGCCAAGACCTATCGCCGCATCAACAACATCGACGACATGCTGGGCACCGCCGTCAACGTGCAGGCTATGGTCTTCGGCAACCTCGGCGAGACCAGCGGCACCGGCGTCGGCTTTACGCGCAATCCTGCCACCGGTGTGAAGGAATTCTACGGCGAGTTCCTGATGAACGCGCAGGGCGAGGACGTGGTCTCGGGAGTTCGGACGCCAGTCCACATCTCCGAGCTCGAAAAGATCATGCCCAAGGTCTACAACCAGCTTCGCGAGATCACCACGCGCCTGGAGAAGCACTATCGCGACATGCAGGACTTCGAGTTCACCATCCAGGATGGCCGCCTGTATATGTTGCAGACGCGCAACGGCAAGCGCACTGGACGCGCCGCGGTCCGCGTCGCCATTCAGATGGTCGAAGAAGGATTGATCTCGAAGGAAGAAGCTATCTTCCGTGTCGAGCCCAACCAGCTTTACGATTTCCTCGTCCCCAGCCTCGACGAGAAGGGCAAGGACATCGAGGTATTGGCGACCGGCTTACCCGCATCGCCAGGTGCGGCTGTCGGACAAATCGTCTTTACCGCCGAGGACGCAGTCGAGAAGTTCCATAAGGACAAAAGCGCAAAATTAATCCTGGTGCGCAGCGAAACCACGCCCGAAGATATCGCGGGCATGGAAGTCGCGGCCGGCATTCTGACCTCGCGCGGCGGCATGACCAGCCACGCCGCTGTCGTCACGCGCGGCATGGGCAAGTGCTGCGTCGCGGGCGCAGGTGACATCGAGGTCGACGAGAAGGCACGCGTGATCCATGTCCACGACAAGGCGCTGAAGGAAGGCGACTGGATCTCGCTCGACGGCACCACTGGCCGCGTCATTAACGGGCAGCTCAAGACTGTTCCCGCCCGCCCCGACGATGCTGAGTTGCTGAAGCTGATGGGATGGGCCGAGCCGTTCCGCCGCATGGGTGTTCGCGCCAACGCTGACATCCCGCGCGATGCGCTCCAGGCGCGGGCCTTCGGCGCGGAAGGCATCGGACTGTGCCGCACCGAGCACATGTTCTTTGCCGAGGACCGGCTGCCGCACATGCGCGCCATGATTCTCGCCAACAACGAGAAAGACCGCCGCACGGCGTTGCGCAAGCTGCTCCCTTACCAGCGCAACGACTTTATCGGCCTGTTCCGGGCGATGGATGGGCTGCCGGTTACGATCCGAACGCTTGACCCGCCGCTGCATGAATTCCTGCCGCGCCGCGAAGAGCTGATGGTCGACATTGCACGGCTTGAGCTCACCAAACCGAAATCGCCCAAGCTAAAAGAGCTGCGCACCCTGCTCAATCGAGTGGAGCAACTGCACGAAGTCAATCCCATGCTCGGACTGCGCGGCTGCCGCTTGGGCATCACCTATCCTGAGATCACAGAGATGCAGGCACGCGCCATCTTCGAGGCCGCGGTCAAAGTCGCGAAAGAAGGCGTCAAGGTAAAACCTGAAATCATGATCCCGCTGACCACCGGACTGAAGGAAATGGCCAACCAGTCTGCCCTGGTACGCAAAGTCGCCGACGAGGTTTTCGCGGAGAAAGAGCAGACTGTCGAATACCTGGTGGGCACCATGATCGAGTTGCCGCGCGCCTGTCTGGTGGCCGACGAGATCGCCAAAGACGCTGAATTCTTCAGCTTCGGAACCAACGATCTCACCCAGACCACCTTCGGTTTCTCCCGCGACGACGTGGGCAAAATCCTGACCGCGTATCTGGCCGAAGGCATTCTGAAGCAGGATCCCTTTGCCGTGCTCGATCGTGAAGGTGTTGGTCAACTGATGAGGATCGGCACGGATAAGGGCCGCGCGACCCGTCCGACCATCAAGATCGGGATCTGCGGCGAACACGGCGGCGAACCGTCATCGGTGGAATTCTGCGCGATGCTGGGATTCAACTATGTCTCGTGCTCACCATTCCGCGTGCTGACTGCGCGGCTGGCCGCAGCTCAAGCGGGCGCCAGCGCGGAACTGAAGATCGAAGGCGGAAGAACGAAATAGTTGTCCGTGGCTAGTTGTCAGTTGTCAGTGAAGGCCTGGTCCACGCCGGGCCTTCGTTGTCTCACATGAAATACCGCTGGTTTGTTGCCATCGAATATGAGACCGCGAGGCGTCCGCTTTTGTTTTGGCTGATGGCTGAAAGCTGACGGCTCATAGCTGGCTACTGCGTTTGCTGGAGTCGCGCAATCAGCTTCTGCGCCAGGTTTTCTTCCGACTCCGACCACAGCACGCGTCCGCTGACCCCGCAATTCTTCTCGACCGCGGCGGAAAATGCGACCAGCTTGGCAATGTTGGTGCGCAAATGATTCTCCACTGGGGAAGAAAAGCGCTGGGTTTCATACACGAACGACGAGTCCAGTCCGAAGTCGACCTCGATGTGGCCGTCGTCGGTGTAAATGCCCTCGTCGAACTCCACGCCATGGACCAGGAAGCGCACCGCGGTCGGGCGCTGCACCCAGCTCTCGCCCAACTCGTCGTCGTTAGGGACCCATAGGTCCCAGAACGCCTCGAAGACGAAAGCGAAGTCATCGTGAGCGAACTCGCGCGCCAGCTCAACCGCTTCTTCCGGAGATATGCCGGGATCGAAGCGGCGCTCAAGCACGGTCGGCTCCGCCCACGACACTGGATGGACCGATAGGTACGTGATGCCTTCGCGCAAAGCAGAAAAAGGAAACTGCCGCAGCACCGCCAAGGTGCGCAACATCATCTCGCCTTCGCGGAAGCTGGGGAACCAGATGCTGAGATAGAGGGAATCAGCCATCGCGGTATTGTAGCGCGGGGCGAGGAGAACCGACCCGCAAAACGGGAGGGGCTAGACAATGACGACGAGTGCGTTTCCCGTGGAGGAAGCGCCAGGATCGCCTTTGGTCTCCAGCCCTTATGAGTGGGCCCTAGCCCTTAGCCTCGATCAGGCCAACCGCTGCGTTGGGGTCGGCGACCTCGACAATGAGCTCGTTGTAGCGTTCGTCGTGCAGCTCGATGACGACGGTGTTGTCGTGATTGTGAACATCCCAGAAAACACGTTTCCCGTCCTGGTAGAACGTGCCCGCCGTTATCACCCCCGGAATGTTCGTCCCGGGAATGCGCAGCCCGTGCCACCATCCCCGCGCAACGCTCGGGTCGGCCCGAATGCCGGCTACATGTTGCAAGGGGATTTCCAGCGAGCTCTTGAACGCCCACAGTTTGTCGGCCCCGCGAACCGCGATCACCAGGTTGCCGCCCGAAATCGATAGATCAACCATGGGAACCTCGAACCTCCGCGTTAACAGGCTGTAGCCGCAATTGGTTAGTTGCTGGCCGCATCTTCACAACATTCCGCCAGTCTTGGTCGTCAGTATGCTGAGCGCCATCTCCAGACTGGAAATAGCTTCTTCCAGGTCCGGATGCTTTTCCAACTGCTGCCGCAAACCGCTGAGTTTACGATGAGCGTTGGCAACATGCTGGGCAGCGTCGCCAGGCTGGCTCGCTTCCGTGGGGTTTGAATTTTCTGTCATCGGTCACCTGTGAAACATCTTAACCCAACTCGACGGATTACAAACTGGAGGTGGCGAGTGCACGCACCCCCTGTTCACGTATCACCGCTTCGTAGATGACAAAGTATTGCGTTCGGCTGAGTTCCTGTAACCAACCCTGCGCCGCGACAATGTCCCGGTGCACCGGATTGTGATAGATGAGATAGACGGGGCGCGGCGCAGCCCGCAGCGAGCCAAGCAGGTTCGCCAGCACGTCGCCCCAGACATGCCGGGGAAAGGGATTGAAGAGATAGAGCAGGATGGGACCGGGAGGAAATTCGAGGCGACGCGCGTCCGCCGCGTGCGCCTCGATAGCGAAACACTTCTGCGAGTCGCTGTGGTAACGGGCGATGTTCTGCTGCGCGATCGCGTTTAGCTCGGCCAGCAACTCTACTCCAAGGATGCGCCGGAAAGGATAGTCGGAGGCCATCAGCAGAGTTCTACCTTTGCCAGATCCGAGATCGATGAAGGTGAAGCCATCGAGGGAAATCGGCAGCGAGTCGAGCATCTGGCGAAACAGCGCGGGCTCGGAGGGCTGATATTGGCCGCCGGAAAGCCACTCGCGAAGACGCGTGCGCAACGATACCGTGGCCCAGGTGGTGTCGACGTTATGCTCGAAGTCGAAGTCGATGTCGCCGTAGCGGGACTTGCGACGCGCGGGAGTCAGATCACAGAGGAGATCGAAAAGCTCGCGGGAGTAATAGCCGACTGAGCCGGCGATACCACGATGGCGCAGCGAATCGCGGACCCAGGTCAGGATACCGGTTGAGTTGGAGGGCTTGCTGGAGTTCATTGGTCGAAAAGCTGCGCTCCTTCGCTACTCAATGCGGAGCCTGCGGGGCAGCTACCAGTTTGGCCGCTGCTTGCTCGGCCCGTGGGTAGTCGGCGGTCATGTCCCTGGCCTTGCGCTCCGCCCATTTCGCTTCGACCTGGTGGCCGCTTTGTCGCAGTGCCTGCGCCAGTATGAGATAGCCGACGTCAAAGGGGTGGAGCGTGACCGCCTGGAAGTAGTCATGGATCGCCGAGGTGAGGTCACCCATCTGTTGCGACACTAATCCCAAGTCCAGCCATGCGGCAAAGTTGCCGGAATTCAAGGCCAGAGCCGACTGCAGGCTATCGCGGGCAGGCGCCAGATCGCCCAGATCGCGATACGCATGGCCCATGTTGGTGAGCGCCTTCGCCCGCACGGTGTTGTTCTGGCTTGCGGCCAGCACTTGCTGGTACAGGGTGATGGCCTCGCGCAGCCTGCCTTCCTGCTGGTTCTGAACCGCGACGTACATTAGCGCTGGCGGGTAGGAAGGATAGATTGCCAGCGCGCGCAGAAAGTGAATCTGGGCGTCGTCGGGACGTCCCGCCGCCAGCAGGGCATCGCCCAACTGGTCCTCGGCGGCATAATTTCCGCGGGTGACCTGCGCGGCATGCGTCCACAAGGTGACGTTGTCGCCCCAATAGTCGATCTGCCGATGCGTGCGGCCGGCCAGAACCAGCAGCAGAGTGCATGCCAGCAATGCCAGCCACGCGGGCGATAGCTGCCGGTCCTGCGCCCAATCGGCTACTCCCCAGCACAGCATGATGAACAGGCCGACGAACGGCAGATAGGCATAGCGGTCGGCCATCGCTTGCCGGCCAACTTGCAGCAAACCGATCATGGGTACCAGTGTGCCCAGAAACCACAGCCACCCCACCAGCAGATAGCGGCGCTGCCGGAACCGAATCACCAGAGCCGAGACAGCTATCAGGACCAGCAAAGCCAAGCCTGCTTGCCAAGCCTGCAGCGAGCTTCCGGGATGCGGGTACATGGGCGCCAGAGGAGACGGCCATAATGCTTTGCCGAGGTAGCGCACATAGCTGACAGCGGAATTTTCCATCCGCTCGAAGAGACTGTAGTCAGGATTGAAACCGCCGCCCTTCTGTTGCGCCTTCACGGTGAGAAACGCGCTGCCTGCACTGAGCGCCAGCAACGGCAGCTTTTCCAGCGTCAGTTCGAGGAAACTCTTGCCGGGAGCGTGGCCCGGCGAGGCAAACATTCGCTCCAGCGGCCAGTAATCCCACAGCAGCAAAACAAAAGGCAGGGTGATGACCTGCGGCTTGGACATCAGTCCCAGAACAAAGAGGAACGCCACCACGAGGTAGCGGGACCATTGCGGATGGCGCGCGTACCACCCCCAGGCGCCCAACGCCAGCAGGAAGAACATCATGCTAAGCAGGTTCTTACGCTCGGCAATCCAAGCTACGGTTTCGGTATTGATGGGATGCAAGGCGAACAGCGCAGCGACCATCAGGCTGGGCCCGGCGCGACCGGTGGCTCGCATTAACACCCAGAACAGAAGCGCGACGTTTACAGCGTGCAGCAACAGGCTGACGTCGTGGTGGCCGCCGGCATTGTCCTTGAATAGCTGGTAGTCGAGCATGTGTGAGAACCAGGTAACGGGATGCCAGTTCGCCGCATCGTAGCTGGTCATCGCCCAGTAGATGGTCTCGCTCCGGAAGCCGGATTTCACATGCTCGTTGTTGATGACGTAGATGCCGTCATCGTAGTTGACGAAGGGATGATGGCGGACAGGCGAGTACAGCAGGACTGTGATCAGGACCAGGGCCGCAGCGAGGAGAACGGGCCGCTTGGGTAGGGCCCGCGGAGTGGAGGAGCCATGATCCAGGAATGAGAGCACGGCAAAATTCTATAACGGGGACTTCAGTTGTGCCGCAGAGAACACAGACGGCGCCGTATGAGCGCCGTCTCCTGGAACCTGGATTTGCCTGTGAATGTTAGTCGCCGCTATACGCAACAGCGACACCTTCGGGTTCCGCCGACGCCTCTGGCTGGACGACAGGCTGGATGCGCGCCGAGCCCAGCTTGGGCAGCTTCACATCCCAGGCGAGTCCCAGGAACTCCAGCGTCTTGATGCCGTACCAGTTCATGTCGACCTCGTACCAGGCCAGGCCATGGCGTGCCGACACAGGATGCGCGTGATGGTTGTTGTGCCAGCCTTCGCCAAAGCTGAGGTAGGCAACCCACCAAAGGTTCCGCGAGTCGTCGGTGGTGGTGAAGCGCTTGGAGCCCCACATGTGGGTCGCGGAGTTCACGAACCAAGTGGAGTGGAGCAGCAGGACCGTGCGCAGGAAAACTCCCCACAGCAGAACGGACCATCCGCCAACCGCCAGCAGCACCACACCCACCACGGTCAGCGGCACCCAGTGGTATTCGCTGATCCACATGTGGAACTTGTCTTTACGGAGATCGGGAACGTAGGCCAGCAGCTCATGGCTCTTGTTGTGGAAGGTCTTGCCGGTAAGGATCCAGCCCATGTGGGCCCACCAGCCGCCGTCGCGCGGGGAATGCGGATCGCCGGGCTTGTCGGAGAGCTGATGATGAACGCGGTGCGTGGCCACCCAAAAGATGGGCCCGCCCTCGAGCGACAGCGTGGCGCAGACGGTGAGAACATATTCCACCCACTTGGGGCACTTGTAGCCGCGATGCGTCAGCAGGCGGTGATAACCCATACCAATGCCGAGGCTGCCTGCCACCCAGTAGAAGAACAGCCCGACGAACAGCGCCGTCCAGCTGAACATGAAGAGGGCAGCGATTGCGCCCACGTGAAAGATGACCATGATGGATGTAGTAAGCCAGTTGACGCCGGTAGCTTTTTGTTTCTCGCTTTGAGCCATGTGTCCCCTAAGTTGTAGCGTGCCATCCTCCGCTCGAGTGCGCGTAAGAACTGGATTCAGACTAACAAGTTAGGCGGGGTTCGTTTGTAATACTTTTGTCATGTGTTGTGATGTGAGTGCCGTCCCTACGGGACTCGGATAAAAATCCAAGCCGGCTCAGCAATTGGCTGCGCTGAAGCGCCGCACTGCCAGGCGGCGATTCACCTATTGCTGCATGGTGCTGCCTTCGCCCCAGGGGAAGCTGAGGGACACCGAACAGCCGTGGCCGGAGACTTGGATGGTGGCGACACCCGAGTTCTGTCCAGGAACCTTGGTTCCCATCATGGCTTGCCAAGTTCCGTCGGACAACGCCGTGGGGCTGTGGGTCGAGTCGCCGGGACTCGAATTGGTCTTGACGGTCAACATCTCGTAGGGAGTAAAGCCGGTGGCGCGGACGGCCACGACGTCAGCCAGTGCCGACTGGCGGACCACGGACAGGTTGCAGTTCTTATCGGAGGCCGCGATGGGAAACGGCACCGCTTCGGCAAAGCCCGCAACCATGCCATCGGTGGAGACAACCCCAAAGCGTTTGGGCTCGCCCAGCACGGCCGTCGACTTGATGTTGATGGGATCGTCCGCTCCCTGACCTACGCATGCTCCCGGCTTGCCGGAGCAAACGAGTACGCCGCGCTTGTCGAAGCTGACCCCGGCGATGGCCTTTTGCGGATCCTTGCCGGCAATCCAGAACCACAAATCGTAGGTCTTGTTAGGAGGGAAACCTTTACCGAGGAGGTTGTACATCAGGACCGTTCCCGAAGCATCGTGTTGACGCGGGCCTTCATGGGTAGCGAGTTCGACTCCAGGGCTGTTCCTGCCCCACATCTTACGGTCGAATTGCTGGGCGGCGAGCGGCAGGGCGAAACAGCAGCAGCTCAGAATCGCTGCCGCGAAGCAGATGAAACTTCGGTTGGTCAATTTTTTCCCTTCGCTGGTGGGGCCGGCAGCGACGCGCCGAAGAGCAGGACATCTCGCGCGCGCAGAGTCACGGTATCGTCAAAGCCCTCCATGATGAGGAGGTCGTTGCCTACGATTTCGAGGGTGGCTTTGCCCTCGTTGGTATCGAACACGTAGAGATTGCGAGGGCCTTTGGCGTCCGCTGCTGACAATGCCTGCAAGGCCGTTTTCTTGTAGCGCTTGGGCAGATAGTCCGCGTAGAGCTTGGCGAAGTCACGCGCCGCTTCTGGAGAATCCCAACGCGACCAATAGAGCATCGCGATCTGATCTTTAGGAGCGGTCTTGGCGCGCGCCGCGAAATAATAGCCGCCGCGCCAGTGGCGATAGTAGTTTGGAGCGTCGCTGGCGCCATACTGTTTTGCCAGAAGATACACATCGAATTCGCCCATGCTGCCGAAATCGAAGCGCTCATAGGAGGGCGCTACCATCTGATCGAAATTGGGGACGTTGGGCGGCGCCACCGCCTGGTGCAGCAAATAGGTTTCAGGCTGCATGATCTGGCGGGTGTCGATGGGAGGGTTTTCCAGAATGCCGGCGAACGCAGCCTCTTTACCTTTATTGGCCATGACGGTCTTAACGAAGTCGAGCCCGAAGGTGTATGGCATCAGCAGCGACTCCTTCAGGAACATTGGGGCCTGGGCAAATACGGGCGAATCCTTGCTGTCGGCCATGCCGGCTTGCATGGCGGAAACGATGCCCGGCGCGGTCAGGAGGTTCTTGCCCAGCGGCGCCAGCATGTAGTCGAACATGACGGCCATGCCCTGCCCTTCGGTGACGCATTGCCGGGCCGACTGCGCTTCCTCCACCGCATACTCCTGCTGATCGGGCAGCGGCGTGGAGTCATCCTTTGCGCCCGCGAGTTCCCACTTTTCTATGCCCACCTTCTGGTCTTGCAGGGCGTGGGTCAACTCGTGCGATAGGATCGGCTTTTGCGCGTCGAGCTGCACCCAGTCGAGCAAGTTGACGCTCTTGGTTTTAGGATCGTAGTAGGCGGCGACTTGCTCGCCCATCAGGCGCACAAACTCGGCATGAAGGTCGTAATTCGGAGGAAGCAGCCCGAACTTCTGCAAGACCAGGCGCGATTGCTCCAGGCGCTTCTCGTCCTTGTCATCCTTCATGCGCCTGTCGACGTACTTCTCAACTTCCTGGCGGGTGATGAGATTGCGTTTGACTTTATGCTCGATGGGCAGGCCAGTATCCTGGCTGACGAAGTCGAGGATCTCGTCGACCGAGCGGAAAAGTTCCTTTGCCTGACTCTTGGTGACGTGGGTCTCAGGCTCAGGCTGTTCTGGCACCTGGGCGGTCCCAGCCCCGGATTGCTGGTTCTGAACGCTGGCACCCGCCTGAGGAACTTGTGCGGCACCGGAGTTGTTCGGCTGCCGGGGAGAGGACTGGGGCTGGCCAGAAGGTTGTGGTATCGCGCCGGACTGCGGTGCTGCCTGCGATTGCGGTTGGGCGCGTGCAGTCTGGTTCCAAACGGCTCCAGTAAAGACCACGGCCAGGAGAATCGCGGCGGTCGTCAGGCGACGCCTGAATATAAAACGGACTAAACGGCGGGCTGGCATCGACAGACTTTAAGCATACAGGAGAAACCCGGAAAAGCAGCTTTCGCCTGAACCCTTAAGAGCGTAGCCAGGCACTAGCCTGGCTGTGACAGACTCCCTCGTGTACGCTTCGCGAGTGTTACTCTAGGAATAGTTTTCTCGCATCGTGGAGAAAGGAAACGTAAGCAAACCTGCTGCTTGCCGCGTAGTACTATGGCTAATATGGCTGACCATCCCTTCATGCCTGCAGAGATAGAAGCTGCTCTAGGTGGCCGGTACATCATTGGGCCCGAGATTGCCATTGGTGGCCAAGGAGTAGTGTTTAAGGCAACCCGAACATCTCTGGCGGACGGGACAGCGACTGAAGACGTTGTGGCCCTGAAGTTGAATCTCCATCGTGACCAGGAGATTCGCGTGCAGCGCGAAATCACCGCGATCGAGAACCTCTCGAATCCAGCCTTGGCCCGGCTGATTGAACATGGTTATTGTGACGTGGCCGGTAGACGTACGCGATATGTCGCATGGGAATTCGTGGAAGGACAACCGCTGAGCCATCGGCTGAGAATCGGCGGACGGCTGCTGGATACCGAAGTGCTGCCGATAGGGCGCGATGTCGCAGCTGCAATTGCGGCAATCTGGTCGCGAAAAATTGTTCATGGGGACATAAAGCCCTCCAACATTATGGTTAGAGATTCCGGGGGCGCGGTCCTCATCGACCTGGGTGCTGCAAGAGATTCCCAACATGACAACACTATGGCCTCGCGCCGGCCGTTTGGAACCTGGGGTTACTTTTCGCCGGAGCAAGCCCGAGGGGAACCAGTGACCTGCGCTTCGGACATTTTTTCGCTTGGCGTGGTGATGCTGGAATGCCTGCTTGGACGGCATCCCACGGCCTCTCACCAAAGCGAATTAGAAGAAGGCTTCCGGGCCACCAGCTTCAAGCTTGGGGCGAACGCAGACTTGCTTAACATGTTGGATAGGATGCTGTTCCAACGTCCGACATTCAGGCCGATTCCTGCCGACCTGAGCCGCTATTTCCAGAAGCTACAACAGAGGATGGACGAGGAGTCCGGGACGGACACTCACACACCTGGGAAGACCCAGAGCTAGTCAGCGGGAGATCGCCGTCCCGGTTCCTCCGCCAGCCCGCGCCACCACGCAACGTCTCCTCCGCAGAGTCTCGTGGGATGACCCCACGCGATCGCTGAAGGCCTTGAAGAAAGTGCGTTATGAGCCCGACCGGCTAAGGCGCAAATTGCCACACCGTTCCATAGCTACTGGTTCCACACGCGATGGTGGTCCCATACAAGTTGCCACTTGTATCGAGCGCCAAACTACCACCCGTTGGGAAGACTGTATTGAGAAGGAAGTCGAGGTCCTGGTAGTGCCAGCCATCGCTGGCATACGAGGCTTTGAAGATGTAGCTGTAATGGCACCCTGGGTCACCGGGCAATTTCTTACCAGAGCCGCCGAGGTCCCCCTCACCTCCTGCACCCGTGCCATATAGGTTGCCGGCGGCATCGATCGCAAGGTTGTTCAGGAAGTCGTACGGAAGGTCCTCGGGCTGACAGCTATGCTGGCTGAGGTGCTCACTGAAGACCCAGCCGGAACCTGTCTTCTGGAGCGTGAAAATTGGGGCTTGAGACGAGTTAGTGATGCCATAGAGATTGCTTGCGCTGTCCTGCACCAGATAAGCGGGGATGGAGCCTTCCGCAGACTGAAATAGATGAAGGATGCTTTCTGTCCATTGGCCACCGGAAGGCGTCAGCTGGAAGACAATTCCATTGCTGGGATAGGCGCCGGTGGCAGCTCCGTACAGATTGCCGTCATTGCCTACCAGCACCTGGTTTGGACTGGCATCGCTACCTCCGGTGAAGTTGTGCAGGATGGTTTTCGTCCAGCTTCTGCCTGAGGGCGTGAGTTCAAATACCGTACCGGCACCATCAGCTCCGCCAGTCGTTGTCGTGCCGTACAGGTTGCCTTCCTCATCGGAGGCCGAGACATTGATCACGCCGGAGCCATCACTCTCACTGCTGAAGCGATAGAGTACGTTTTCATTCCAACTACACAGAGCAGTCGCACAGGCCGTCGGCAGCGGTGTCAGGTTGTAGACGAGCCCGCAGTACTGGCTGCCGTTGGTACCGCAGTTCTGGATGCCTCCCTGCGCGCCGCCGTAAAGACTTCCGTTCGCTCCCACGATAAGGCCGGTCGGCTGACCCGCGCTGCTACCTCCGAAAAAGTTGAACAAAGGATCCAGCAGCCACCCGGCACGGTGAGCCAGCTTAAAAGCAAAACCGGCGCCGTCGTTGCCGCCGACAGGGAATGCTCCGTAGAGATTCCCTGCTCGGTCGATGGTTACGCCGTCCTGGCCGTATGGCCCCGCTTGCTGCTGAGTGAAGTTAGACAGGACCCGTAAATTTCCTCCTGACTCAAAACAAGCGGGCGAACCCGCGCTCCCGTCCATGGTGAACGCTTCCGAGGGAATTGTTCCCACGCTATTGCTGTAGGCCTGCGACGGACAGCCTGAAGATTCGCATCCCGCTCCGCTATTCTCGTCCCAATACACCGGGTCGCCGCTGGGAACGCTGGCGTTTTGCAGGTTCACCCAGTACGTTCCAGCACTCAACACCGGACCAGTGAAGGTCGCGGTCTCGGTGCAGACGTTGTAGCCGAACTGATTGCCCGTGCAGCCGCCCTGCTGCGTGAAGTTCACCGTCTGATCGAAGTAGCTGGTACCGCCGTTCGGGCTGGAGGTGATGGAAACCTCGGCCGAGGTCAACGTGTCGCCCGGAAATAACCAGGCCCCGAAAGTCATACCGTTGACGCTGCTGCCGCCGCCCACAGTGATCGCATCGCTGGTAACAAATCCGAAATTCATCGACCAGGCATCGGTATTGCCGTTGATAGGGCCGTTGTCGTAGATATCGTTACCTCCTCCCCCCGGGGTGCGACGAGACCCTTGGCGCGCTAGCACCGGGTTCGGCGTCGAGGGCGGTCGAGGGGCTGGATGGGCGAGTCGCGACGCGAACTGCGGCATTTTTGCTGCCTGAACCGCCGTTGGGGGAATGGAATTCTGTGCGGGCGTGGGAAGCGCAGCCAACGTGATCAGCAACGCGGTGACTGCGGCCAGAACGACGGTGCGAACCGGAGAGATGAGACCTTGCGCTGGACTTGGCATCGGCTTGCTCCTCGCGATGGATGTGACGTTCGTGGGTCCGAAAAAGGTCGGACGAGTCAGCTAAGGGCCAGCTAAGGCGAAAGCTGCCACACGGCTCCATAGCCATTGGTTCCACACCCGGCGGTGGTCCCATACAAGTTGCCGCTTGCGTCGAGCGCCAAACTACCACTTGAAGGAAAATATTGTTCGTCAAGAACTCTTAGGTTTTGGTATTGCCAGTTGCCATTAGCGTACGAAGCTTTGAAGATGAAAGTCTCGTAACTGTCCGGAGCAGCAGGACCGTTTCCAGGGCTGCGGACATACGTAGTTCCTGCGTATCCCGTGCCATAAAGAGTTCCTGCGGTATCGATCGTCAGTTGAGTGAAATCACCGTATGGAATATTCCCGGGCGGGTCACTATGTCCCGGAGAATCGGTGGGAGGGTATTCGCTAAACGTCCATCCGGAGCCTGTCCTTTGCAGGGCGAATATTTCGCCGGTGGTGAAATAGGCGGAATCGATGCCATAGAGAATGCCGGCGCTGTCCTGGACGAGATACCTGGGATTCGTATTTTCGAACGAGTGGACGACGCTCTCTGTCCATTGACCACCCGAACGCGTAAGTTGGAAGACGACTCCGTTTGCATAGATACCGCCGGCCACTCCGTAGAGATTGCCATCGTGGCCTACCAGTACCTGGATTGGATAGGTGCCGTCATCACCGCCGGTGAAGCTGTAGAGGGTAGTTTTTGTCCAGGCTCCCCCCGACGGCGTGAGCTCAAACACGGTACCAGCACTATAGATTCCACCCGTAGTTGTCGTGCCGAAAAGGTTTCCTTGCTGGTCGTGCGCAGTGACGTTGATTACGCCGGACCCATCACTCTCACTGCTGAAGCGATAGGGCACATTTTCCGTCCAACTGCACAGGGCGCTGAAACAAGCCGTCGGTTGAGGCCTCAGGTTGAAGATCAGTCCGCAGTACTGGCTGCCATCGGTGCCGCAGTTCTGGATGCCTCCCTGCGCGCCGCCGTAAAGACTTCCGTTCGGGCCTATGAGCACACCGTTCGGCTGGCCGCCATTGTCGCCTCCGAAGAAGTTGAATAGAGGATCAAGTACCCACCCAGTAAGGTGAGACAGCTTGAAGGCGAAACCGGCGCTGTTACCGCCGCCATTGGGAGTCGCTCCGTAAAGGTTTCCGGCGGTGTCGATCGCTACACCGTCTTCGCCGTACCCTTGCTGCTGGGTGAAGTTATAAATGTTCTGTAGGTTTCCTCCGGGGGCATAGCATGTGGGCGAGCCGCTGCCGCTCCCCAGCATCGAGAACGCTTCCGAAGGAATTGTGCCCACGCTATTTTCCTCGGCCTGCGAGGGACAGCCGGGAGACTCGCATCCGATTCCGCTGTTCTCGTCCCAGTACACCGGATCGCCGCTGGGAACGGTGGCGTTTTGCAGGTTCACCCAATAAGTGCCCGCGTTCAGCGTCGGACCGCTGAAGCTGGTGCTGACCGTGCAGACGTTG
>JBEKCJ010000067.1:0-23181 GCA_050014935.1 Candidatus Korobacteraceae bacterium | reverse complement strand
ATCTGCTCCCGGTTCCACAGCGAGCGGTCCTGGTTCTCCAGCAAAATCAGCTCTCCGGTGGGCGATGTTCTCGCGGCGCGACGGGACTCCTGTAGCAACATCAGGGCAAGCAGCCCAATAACTTCCGGCTCGGGCTGGAGTTCGGCGAGCAGCCGGCCCAGTCGAATCGCCTCGCCGGTCAGCTCGGCCCGCGTCACCTCGGCTCCCGCCGCAGCCGAATAACCCTCGTTAAAGACGAGGTAGATGACCTGAAGCACCGCGCCCAGCCGCTCCGGCAATTCCTCCGGCGTCGGCACCTCGTATGGAATCCGCGCCTCTCGAATCTTCGCCTTGGCGCGCACAATGCGCTGCGCCAGCGTTCGCGGAGTGGTGAGGAAGGCCTTGGCGATCTCCTCGGTGGTCAGGCCGCACACCTCACGCAAGGTGAGGGCAACGTGCGCTTCCGGCGCCAGAGATGGATGACAGCAGGTAAAAATCAGGCGCAGCCGGTCATCTTCAAGGCTGTCCTCCTCATTTTCCCGGGAGCTTTCCGCCGAATTCCATTGCGCTTCCAGATATCGCGCGAGCTCGTCTTGCGACGCATCAAACCGTGCCCGGCGACGCAGAGTATCAATAGCTTTGAATCGGGCCGTCGAAATCAACCATGGTCGCGGGTTGCCGGGTACTCCACTCGTCGGCCACAGGCTGAGCGCAGCCGCAAAGGCTTCGTGCATCGCCTCCTCGGCAAGATCAAAGTCACCGAGCAGGCGGATCAGAGTCGCCAGAATTCGTCCCGACTCCACGCGATAAAGGGAGTCGAGCAATTCGCGTATCGGCTCGGGGGAAGGCTCGGACATGACGACGACCTTAGCAAACCAGCTAGCCCGAATCAATTTGGCAAAGGGCGGATCGAGGCCAACGGCTAGAAGATCTTCAGGTAAATCGTAAGGTACTTCTTGGGATTCTCGCGAACAGCTTTGATCAAGCTGCGGGTTTCCACCAGCAGGTCGTTGGTGTTGTTGTACAGGTCGGGATCTTTGAGGAACTTGCCGGCTGTGCCCTTGCCCTCGTCGAGCTGCTGGGTAATGCTGTCCAGGCGAGTAATCGTATCGTCGATCTTGCGTGCCAGGGCTTCGTCCTTGGCAAGCTTGCCCAGCGTACCCTTGCCGGCGTTAACGTCCGCCACCAGCTGGTTTCCGTTGGTCATCAGCTTATTGGCGTTGTCATAGAGCGCGGGATCTTTGAGCAACTTGCCCGCCGTACCCTTGCCGGCATTCACCTCGTCGACGATCTTGTTCACGCTATCGATGGAGGTGTTGACCTTGTTGTACAGCTCGTCGCTGTTCAGCAACTTGCCGATGGAGCCTTTCGGCGAATTGATTTCGTCGGCGATATGCTGCAATTGCCCAAGCGTGTTATTGGCGCGGTCGTACAGGGTGGAATCGTAAATGATCTTGCCGATGGAGCCCTGACCACTCTGGATGAATGTCAGGATATCGTTCAGCCGCTTGACCAGAACGTTCACGTTCTCCAGGGTGCCCTGGCTGGCGCGCACCACATCCTGAAGCTGCGGTGAGTCGCGCGTGGTCAGCTCGTCGCCACTCTTCAGCAGCGTCCCGGACTGGCTGGCGCGGCAATCCAGATTGAGGTAAACCTCGCCCAGCACGCCGGCTGTCGCCAGTTCAGCCTGACAACCCGTGGTCATGGTGTCGGCATACTTGGTGGTGACCTTCACGGTGATTTCGACCGGGGCCAGGCGTCGCTGCTTATCGGCAACCACTCTGATGCCGGTGACATTGCCGATATCGACGCCCTCCAGGCGCACCGGCGCGCCCACGCGCAGGCCGCCGGCATCGTCAACATAAGCGCGCAGAAGGATTTTCTTGGTGAACAGGCCGGTGGTGCCGGTCATAACAAAGATGAGAACAGCCAGGGTTACCAAGGCAATGAGGACAGTGATTCCTACCCGAAGTTGGGACCATCGGACTTGCTTTTCGCTTGGCACGTTCTAACGATCGCCCCTTGGATTCGCCTGCCGCGCCTGGGCCGCAGGATCTGTCGATTGCACTTCAGTAAGTTCCGAATCATAACACGGGGCACTGGACCGTAGTCCTAGTTTCGTAAAGTCGGGTTTGTTGGCGGATGGGCGTTGACCGGGACGGTCTTAATTCGACGGCCGCTCCTGAGCGCAGATCGGACGGACTCGGTTTCGCCAGTATTGTCCCCGGCAGGTAGTGTCTCAGTTTGAAATCCTCAGAGCGAACGCGGTAGAGCGGGCCTTCAGGCCCGCGTCAACCAGCCGGAACTGGGACTGGGGCGATAAGCAGGCCGCCGGAACGCGAACCTAAAGGTTCGCTCTACCGGAATTCCCAAAGGTTGCTATCAAACGGGGACACTACTATCTCCCGCTTCGCCCGCTCTATAAGTCCAGCTCGGCGCGGATCATATTGTCCTCCAGGCTGGAGAACATCTGGAACCCGAGCCTGGTGCACATCGCCCGCATCTCGCGATTCTCGGGCAGCATGTTGGAGATAAGTTTGCCCAGCTTATCTTCGCGAGCAAGCTCAATCAGCCGCCGGTACAGCTCCGTACCCAGGCCCTTGTGCTGAGCTTCATCAATAGCGACGGCAGCCAGTTCGGCTTCGTTTCTGCCATGCAGCTTGCTCATTCGCCCGACGGCCAGAATTTCCGGCTCGCCTGCGGCATTCGGACGCTCGGCTACCAGCGCCATCTCGCGGTCATAGTCGATGAAGCAGGCCCGGGTCAGGCGCTCGTGAGCCGTGCGCTGGGTCAGTTTCAATGGCTGGAACCAGCGCAGGTAGACGCTGCGTTCGGACAGTGCGGTGTGGAACTTGATCATGGCCGGCTCGTCTTCCGGACGGATGGGGCGAATGGTGACCCGGCCTCCATCCTTCATCGTCCACTCCTTGACGGCGTGGATGGGATAGGGACGAATAGCTGAAGCGGGCAGTTTGTCTTCTGTCATCTCAGGACCATGAAGGACGACGCGCGCGTCCAGCGCCAGCAAGCGGTCCGGCGAAGCCAGCAGCGGATTAATGTCGATCTCCTTGATCCACGGCTGCTCGACCACAAGCTGGCTGAAGCGCACCAGCAGGTCTGCCAGCGCGTTCAGGTCGACTGGCTTGCGGCCGCGAACGCCCTTCAGCGCCTTCAGAATTCTGGTCTGCTCCATCAGCCGTAAGGCCAGCGTGGAGTTCAGCGGAGGCAGCGCCAGGGCGCGGTCCTTGAACACCTCAACCAGTTGGCCGCCGGTGCCAAACAGAATCACCGGACCAAATTGCGAATCGAGGCTGCTGCCGATGATCAGCTCATAGCCGTCAAGCTTGGCCATGGGCTGCACGGTGACGCCCTGGAAATGCTCGGCGCCAACTTTCTCTGTCACTGCCTGCTTGATGGTCTGGAATGCCGTCCTCACCGCGGCCGCATCGCGCAGGTTCAACTGCACGCCGCCCACGTCGGTCTTGTGGGTGATGGTCAGCGAGTACAGCTTTAGAACGATGGGATAGCCGATCTCTTCGGCTGCCTTCAGTGCTTCCGGCTCGGTCGCGGCCACTCGGGTCTCGACCGTCGGAATGTCATAGGTCTTTAGCAGTTGCTTGGACTCGTACTCGGTAAGAATGGTGCGGCCAGATTCGCGCACCTCGCGAATGATGCGCTCAGCCTTGCCACGTTGCACCGCCGCGTCCGCATGTTGCGGAATGGCAGGAGTTTCGTAGATGCCTTTCAGGTTGTAGGCGTAGCGCCACATGTAGTTGAAGGCGCGCACGGCGCTGTCGGGGAACTGGAAGGTCGGAATGCCGGCCTGGTTCAGGATCTGCTCGCCGGCAGCAACTTCTGCGCCGCCCATCCAACTCGCCAGCACGGGCTTGCCCAGGCCTTTGGCATAAGGCTTCAGCTTCTCGGCTATCTGGGTTGGGCTGGTCATGTCCTGCGGCGTCAGTACTACCAGCATGCCGTCGATGCTGGGATCTTTGGCGGCAATCTCCAGCGACTTCGCGTAGCGCTCGGGTTCGGCGTCGCCCAGGATGTCGACCGGGTTATTGTGGCTCCATTGCGCGGGCAGAATCTCGTCGAAGGCCTTCATGGTCTCGGTCGAAAGCTCGGACAGCTCACCGCCGCCTGCAACCAGAGCATCGGTGGCCAGCACGCCAGGACCGCCGGCATTGGTCAGAATGCAGAGACGGTTGCCGCGAGGCCGCGGCTGCTTGGCCAGCACGTCCGACATAAAGAAGATGTCGGCAATGCTGTTGACCCGTAGCACACCGGTGCGGCGGAAAGCCGCATCCAGAACTTCGTCGCTGCCGGTCAGCGCGCCCGTATGCGAGGCGGCAGCCTTGGCGGCAGCAGCCGTGCGTCCGGCCTTGATAACGATTACCGGCTTGGTCAGCGAGACCTCGCGTGCCGCCGAAAGGAACGACCGCGCATCGCCAATCGATTCCATGTAGATGACAATGCTGTGCGTCCGCGGATCGTTGCCGAAGTAGTCCACCAGGTCGCCCCAGTTCACATCCAGCATGGAGCCAATGGAGACAAAGGCGCTGAAGCCGACGTTTTCGCGCAAGCTCCAGTCGAGTACGGCAGTGCACAGCGCGCCGCTCTGGCTAATGAAAGCGACATTGCCGGGCCGCGCGACACTGCGCGCGAAAGTTGCATTCAGCCCGCGAATGGGGTTCATCACGCCCAGGCAGTTCGGGCCGATGAGGCGCATCTTGCCGCGGATGATCTCCGAGATCTGCCGCTCCAGCTCTTTGCCATGCTCGCCGAATTCCTTGAAGCCGGCCGAAATCACAATACCCGCTGGAATGCCCATCTCCACCGACTCGGCAATCAGGTCAGGCACGCTGTCGGCCGGGGTCGTAACCACAACCAGGTCCACCTTGTCAGGCAGGTCTTTGATGCTGGGATAGGCCTTGATGCCAAGAACACTCGACCGCTTGGCGTTGACCGGAAAGACCGTGCCGCCAAAGGGGCTGCTCAGCAGGTTCCACAACACCGAGCGGCCTACGCTGCCGGCGCGCTCAGAGGCGCCAATCACGGCGACGTTGTTGGGAAGAAACAAGGAGTCGAGAGGATGACTCTCAGAGCGGTAAACGTCGGATGAAGGATCAGCTTTCAAAGTGCTTGTAAATTGCGGTTTGGTAGCAGTTGTCATGAGTCCTCACGATTAGTAATGAAGCTTCAGTCTATGCCTTTGGGGGATGCGCTTGGAGAAATTCCATCACGGGAGAGCGTGACTTGGCTCACAGCATCTCTGGTTCCGGGAGCGCGAAAGACTATGCCTGTCGCGGCGGTTTCAGAGGTGCAAAATACTTTCCGCGGGCGCGCTTTTTTCGCAGCCAAAATCCCCCGCCGGCGTCTATACTAAGTACCGCCAACCAAGTTGGCGAACCCTATATGAAATGCGATATGCAAGCCGACCCTCCAGCTAACTGGAGTACGAAAGCTTCCGGCTCCGCGTACCGTGCTGCCATGCTCGCCTGAGCGCTGCATAGCTTGCCCGGTCACGGAGCGTAACGTGAACCCGGGCGAGTGAATCCTGCCAATCTTTCAGGATCACCTCCGTTAGCCGCGCGGACTACTGCGCTCCATAAGGAGGAACCATGCTGTACACAAGCAGAATCAAGAACCTGGCCGCGGTTTACCCCAAGCTCTTTCGGACCAAGACTGGGACCGAAGAGTCCAAGCTGCCGATCCATCACACGCGGAGGGACGAGGCGAAGGTGCAGTCTGTCCATCCCCAGCTTTCGCGGGTGTGGATCGAGACCGGAGATCCGCAGACGCCGCTCAAGAGCGTCTGGATCGACGAACCGGAGTTGCACTCTATGTCAACCATGTACCCTGTCCGTCCCGATTCACGGATGTCGCGGGTGTGGATCTGGACTGAGGATCCGCGATTGCCGCTCAAGAGCGTGCTGATCGACGAAGCGGAAATGCACGACATGGCGAACGAGGCGGGCGAATTACTGCGTGCCGAGATCGAAGTGTCCATGGCTGAAGCGTATGCTTCCGAGTAACTTAACCACCGCCGGCTCCGCCAGGGGCCGGCTAGAACCCGGATAGTGCGGGGAAATCAGTCATCACCCAGGCAAATTGGTACACGGCTATGCCTGGGCATGATGATCGGATATTCCCCGTGCTTTCGCTGTCCTCAAGGTCGAACCGGGCCTCCCGACGAGGGATGTTACAATGGAGCCTCCGCGAAACAATTCTGCGGCGACGCGCCCCCTGAACGGATTCCAAGCCTTTGGCACAACAGATGACCGAACCTCGCACCATCACCTACGCCGACTCCGGCGTGGACGTTGAGCGCGCCAACCGCACCAAACAGCGCATCAAGTACCTTGCTCATAAGACCTTTAACCGCGGCGTGCTGAGCGAGATAGGCGGCTTCGGCGGCCTGTTCGCTATCGACAAGAAAAAATATACCGACCCGGTGCTGGTCTCCAGCGTGGACGGCGTCGGCACCAAGCTGAAAATCGCGTTCGAGATGAACCTGCACCACACCATTGGCGCCGACCTGGTGAACCACTGCGTCAACGATGTCGGCGTGCAGGGGGCCGCGCCCCTGTTTTTCATGGACTACTTCGCTACCGGCATGCTGCAACCCAATGTCGCCGAGAAGGTTATCTCCGGTATCGCCGATGCCTGCAAGCACAACGGTTGCCCGCTGATCGGCGGAGAAACTGCCGAGATGCCCGGCTTCTACGCCGAGGGCGAGTACGACCTGGCTGGCTTCCTGGTGGGCGTGGTGAACCGCGACAAGATCATCACCGGCAAAGCAGTTGAGCCGGGGGACGTGCTGGTGGGCCTGGCTTCCACCGGACTGCATACCAACGGCTACTCGCTGGCGCGCAAGCTGTTTTTTTCGGTTGCGGGCTACACCCCCGATTCCTATGTGAATGAGATCAAAGGCAAAGTTGGCACTGAGCTGATGAAGCCCCACCGCAGCTACTGGCCGATCATGCGGCGCATGATCGAAGCCGACGCGGTCTCTGCCATGGCCCACATCACGGGCGGCGGCATCACCCAGAACCTGCCGCGCGCGCTGCCCAAGGGCACCGGCGCTATCGTTGAAATCAACTCCTGGCCCGTGCCGCCCATCTTCGATCACATGCAGGAGATCGGCAACGTCCCGCAGGACGAGATGCTACGCACCTTCAACATGGGTATCGGCATGATCCTGGTCGTCCCGGCCAAGAAGTTCAAGAAGGTGCAGACCATCCTGGACCGCTGCGGCGAGAAGGGCTACACCATTGGACGCGTGGTGAAGGGCGAGAAGCGGGTTACGTACTCGTAACAGCTGACAGCTATCAGCCGTCAGCTATCCGCTAGGGAAACTCTGATGAAGTCTGGCTTCTTTGAAGGGGACGGCCTTCAGGCCGTCCGTAAAATGCCCTGTAATAAATTCGGCTTTAGCCGCTGAGGGACTTCTCCGTAACTTAGATCGGGCTTCCCCTAATCCGGAACGATCAGCCTCCTCCAACATGTTTCCCGAAATTCTCACCGAGCGTCTGGCTATTCGCGATCTCGAACCTAACGATGGCCCAAGAGTTTTCGCCTACCATAAACATCCTGAGGTTGCCCGCTTCCAATCATGGGGCACTGAATCTGTCGACGTCGTTCAGTCCTACATTCGAGGCTTGTCCGCTGTTGAGCCCGGAACGCCTGGCCCGTGGTATCAGGTTGGAATCTTTCTGCTGGCAGGCGGCAAACTGATCGGCGACTGCGGCTTTCGCGTGCTCGATAATGACCCGGAGCAGGCCGAAGTTGGTATCACCCTCGCGCCTGAGTTTCAGGGACAAGGCTATGCCACGGACGCCTTGCACGCGATCTTGGATTATCTGTTGGTCACTCTGGAACAACATCGGGTGTTCGGCTCAGTCGATCCCCGCAATGTGTCATCGATGAAGCTGTTGCAGCGGGTCGGCATGAGACAGGAAGCTCACTTTGTAAAAAGCCTGTGGTTCAGAGGGGAATGGGTGGATGACGTGATCTTTGCCATCCTCGCGAGTGAGTGGAAAGGTTCGGCATGTCGGAGGGCGCAGTAGCGACGGTTTCATCCGCTTGTAACATCAATTCACCCTCCCCGACTTGCCCACCGTGCACGCGACCTCTAGAATCGCTGTTTGCATCAAAGAAGGTTCTGGAGGAATGGATGGCGACTCTGAACGTTGGTGATGAAGTTCCGGACTTTGAACTCCCCGCGGTCGTAGGCAACATCAAGACACAGTTCAAGCTGAGCGACTATCGGGGAAAGAAAAATGTAGTGCTGGCGTTTTATCCTGCCGACTGGACGCCGGTGTGCGCCTCGCAATTGCCGGGGCTGAACAACGATGTGGAGCGCTTTGCCGGCTACGACGCGCAGGTTGTGGGCATCAGCGTCGATTCCATCCCCAGCCATACCGCCTGGCAGAAGAAGGAAATTGGCGTCCTAAGCTATCCCTTGGCCAGCGACTTTTATCCGCACGGCGACGTCGCCAGGAAGTTCGGGATTCTTCGTGAAGGCGACCCCATCCCCGGCATCAACGAGCGCGCCATCTTCGTGGTCGACAAGAAGGGCAAGCTGGCCTTCGCCAGGATCTATCCCATCGGCCAGGTGCCAAGCAACGAAGATATCTTCGAGGTGCTGAAGAAGCTGTAGCCGTAGCAGCGTCAGCGTATAGCACAGTCGAACAAAAAAAGAGGAGGGCTTGCGCCCTCCTCTCCCCAATCTGGTACCGGAGGATACTTACATACCAGGGTGAGGCGTGATTGACCCGAAGATACCGTGGGTTTCGCCGAATGGGCCCGCGGTAAAGTACAGCGTGCCTACGGGACCGCCGGAACCACCGTTACCGAATGTCAGCCCCCACAGTCCATCAATCTGCACTGGCAGGTCGTTAACATTCAGCATGTTTCCAATCCACGCGCCGGTGGAAATGTTGTAGGCCGAGATGGCTCCGCTGCCGAAATTCCCGATCAACAGGTCATTGCCGAAGCCGCTGAAACTCGCGGGAGCTTGCGCCACGCCCCAGGGAGCGTTCAAGTAAAGAGTGTGGGCCAGGCGAAGCTGTAGGTTGCCCTGGGTGTCATAGATGTCGACGTAACCGTTGCCCGGACCAGGTACGTCATCATGCTTGGCGGAATCCTGCTTGGCATAAGTCACCACCAAGCTGCTTCCAACCAGCTGGATGTTGAACGGAGCATACCCGGTCGGAAGGGTGGAATCCACAAAGGAGCCCGAGCCAAAGGAGAAGGGATTGTAGCTCCCATCGAACACGTCTATCGTTCCTGCGTTGAAGTTGGCTACGTACAGATAGTTGATTCCGTTGGCCGACGCCAGAGCCATTCCCTTGTAGACCGCGCCATTGCTGCCGTTGTTGACGGCGATAAACGCCGTGGTTCCCGCATACCAGCCGGAAATAGTCCCGTCCTCGGTGCAGAACAGGAACGGTGTTGCCTGGTTATGGATCTTGAAGCTGGTGGTGCTGGCGTTATAAACCGTCCCGCTGGGCGATCCCGGGCCCGAACCGCTGGCGGGAGGAATCGTGACCACAAGTCCCTGCGGTTGTCCGGAGGCGATGTAGAGCGTCGACAGGCCGCTGGTGTTATCCGATAGCCACCATGGACCAGAGGGACTGATCGACATTCCCCAAGGGTTGAGCAGGTTCGCGTCTTGAAATGCGCCGGCGGACGAGATGTCGGATGTCAGGTTGGTGATGTTGACCTTTTGAGCTGAAGCTGGCAGGCTGAGCGCCACGATCGCCAGAAGCGATAGCATTGCCATCAAGCCCGGTCGAGAAGCAACGAGTGGTTTCTTGGTGCTGAACATGATTTCTCCTCTGTCTCGGAATGGTTGATTGCTTCCGGCAACCCTTCGTCCCCTGTTGCTGCTGCCACAAGCTTTCTGAACTCTAGCTAAGGCGAAAACCTGAGTTGTCCTGATCAGGTCACGATGTTGTCAAAAGTTGTTGACAACTGCCATCATTGCCCTCGACTCCGGATCGTAAGTCCTTGACTGGCAGGCGCTTTCTCATTTGCCGCGGGAGGACGAAGGCGCGAGGTTGACGATTTTGAAGAGCCGAGTGGCTGCCAGAATCCAGCCCGCGCCGAACCCCACGCGATAACTCCATGCCCCGTTCCGGACTTGCAACTTGAGGCCTGAAACTCGACACTAGAGACCCTTGGAGTGTGCCCGTGAAAAATAGCGCGATTGCAGTGGCTGTTGCAGCAGGTGTGTGTCTGGTGATTGTCGGCAAAGGATCGGTGGCCTCGGGGGCAAGCAAGAGTGAGGCGCAAATTGCGCGCGGCGAGTATCTGGTAAAGGCCATCGGCCAGTGCGCCGACTGCCATACGCCATTTACCCCGATGGGCACATTTGTCATGGAGAAATGGCTGCAAGGCAAGAAGCTGGAGTTCGGGCCGCTCATCCCGATCCCCATTTGGGCCGACACCTCGCCCAACATCGCCGGCCTACCCGGGTGGGACACCGAGAAGGCAGTGCAATACTTCATGACGGGCCTGGCGCCCAATGGCCAGCCGGCGCGGCCGCCCATGCCCACGTATAAGATGAACCGCGCCGACGCTGAAGCCGTGGTTGCGTATTTGCGATCGCTCAAGCCGTGATTAGTGGTCAGTAGTCGGTGGCCGGCCGCTCGGGCGTCTATTCTGAGATGTAACCCAACAGCTGAACTGGACATCACGGCGATGATCTGACAGAATCGCGGTTCGCCCCGCGACCTGCTATGACAAATAATCCATCTGCGGCCACTACTGTTGGCCGGCGCAACATCCCCCCCGGGCTCATTGACGAAGCCCGCCAGCACGTCTACGAGGCCGCCATCCGAACACCGTTGGTGCGGCTGAATTACGACGCTCCGGCGGAGATTTATCTGAAATTGGAGTGCCTGCAACCGATTGGGTCATTCAAGATTCGAGGTGCCTACAACGCAATTCGGAAGCTGCCGGAGCAGCAGCGGCGGCGCGGTGTCTGGACGGTCAGCGCAGGCAATGCCGCCCAGGGAGTTGCACTGGCGGCGCGCAAGGCCGGCGTGGCCTGCCAGGTGCTGGTAATCGACGCGGCGCCGGCAGCCAAACTCGATGCGATTCGCCGTCTGGGAGCTGACTATGTGAAGGCGTCCTACGACGATTGCTGGAAGGCCCTGGCGGATCGCAGTCATCCCGCCATGACGGGTGCCTTTGTGCATCCCTTTGAGGATGACGACTTTATCGCCGGCAATGCCTCGGTGGGACTCGAAATCCTGGAAGATCTGCCTGACGTGGATGCCGTAGTCGCCGGCTTCGGCGGAGGCGGTTTGTCCTGCGGAATTGCGGCTGCTCTGAAGGAGCGCGGAAGCCATGCGAAGGTATTCGCGGCAGAACCGGAGACCGCAGCTCCGCTGGCGCGCTCGCTGGCAGCGGGCTCGGCGCAGAGTTTTCCCGATTGGCAAGCCAGCTGGGTCGATGGCTGCGGAGGCAAGTCGGTCTTTCCCCGCATGTGGGACCTGGCGAGCCATTTGCTCGCCGGCTCGATTGTTCCCACTCTCGAGGAGACCCGACAGGCGATGCGCATCGTCGCCCTGCGCAATCACGTGATCGCTGAAGGCGCGGGCGCCTGTGCCGTAGCCGCCGGACTCAGCGGCAAGTGCGGCTCGGGGAAGGTTGTCTGCGTGGTTAGCGGAGGCAATATCGATCTGGCGAAGTTCTCCGAGTTGATAACGCAGGCATAGATCGACGCGGTGATCAGTTGCCAGTTGGCAGTTGATGAAGCTGGCGGGCACTGTAAGTCATCTCGCAAACCTGGGATTTGTCATCACGGGGAGGCCTTCAGGCCGACGAGGGATCTGCTTTTGAGTTTTTCAGCGGCCTGTTCGGCGGTGCCACGGGTTGGGTTTAACTCCCGCCACCGGAACTCCGCTAGTGAAGCAAAGCTCCCATCCCTCCGTGTTCTTCGCGCCTCCGTGGTGATTTCCTCTTCGCATGACTACACTAAAACCTATGTCTGCTCCTGCTCCCGTTATCGACCTGCGCAGCGACACGGTGACCAAGCCTTCGCCGGAGATGCGGCGAGCCATGTTTGAGGCCGAGGTTGGCGACGATGTTTACGCCGAAGACCCAACCATCAACCGGCTGGAGAAGCGCGCGGCGGAGATCTTCGGCCGCGAGGCGGCGCTCTTCGTCCCCAGCGGGACGATGGGAAATCAGATCGCAATCAAGCTGCACACCCATCACGGCGAGGAACTCATCTGCGAAGAACGCAGCCATATTTTCGAGTACGAGATGGCGATGATGGCGCACTTCTCGGGTGTGGTACCGCGAACCGTCCGGGGCACGGACGGCGTTCTCACATGGGAGCAGGTCAAGCCGAAGATCAGGACCAAGAGTTACCACGGTGCCAAGACCGGCCTGGTTTCCGTGGAGAACACCCACAACATGGCCGGCGGAACTATTATCCCTCCGGAAATCTTCGACGAGGTCTGCGACAACGCGCACGCGGCCGGGCTGCCGGTTCACCTCGACGGCGCCCGCGTGTTCAACGCCGCAATCGCGCTAGGGATGCCGGTCGCGCAGCTCACCGCCAAACCCGACACGGTGATGTTTTGCCTGTCGAAAGGCCTGGGTGCGCCGGTGGGATCGTTGCTGGTCGGCAGCGCAGAACTGATGGACCGCGCCCGCATCTACCGCAAAGCGCTGGGCGGCGGCATGAGGCAGGCCGGCATTCTCGCAGCGGCCGGACTCATCGCATTGGAGCAGGGGCCACAGAAGCTGGCACAGGACCACGCCAACGCGAGGTTCCTTGCGGAAGGCTTAGCCAAAATTCCCGGCATCAAAATCGATCCCGCCAAAGCGCAAACCAACATTCTGATTTGCGATACCTCCGGCAGCGGTATCACGGGAGCGGATCTGTCGAGAAAACTGGCTGAACGGAATGTTTTGGCGAGCGCCTACGGCCCCTACATCATTCGCTTTGTTACCCACCTCGACGTCACGCGTGAGCAATGCGCTCACGCACTTGAGATCGTTGCCGCCGTCTGCGCCAGAGACGTGAACCCTTGACCATGTTGCCGCGGAGACTGGTTAAGCCATCAGAATGCAGGAAGGGCGCTCGCAAGGAGCGCCCTGTTTTCGTTGACGCCGCAAGACGTTTACGGCTTAATCTCGAACACTACACCCAGTCCCTGCGTGCCGCCGCCGGATGCGGTGCCATACAGATTGCCGCTGGGATCGAGGACCAGCGTGCTGTAGGGAAAGCCGCCGTCGCTGCCGTTCGTGAAGTCATGGAGCGAAGTGTAGGTCCAGCTGCCATTAGACGGCGTCAGCTTGAAGACCGCGCCAAAACCGTGCGCCCCGTCCGAGAGGGTCGTGCCATAAAGATTACCCGCAGCATCCATCACCAGATTGCCGAACGGTCCGACTACGAGGCGTGGACCACCAGGGCCAGTCAAACCATACAAATTGTTATAGCTCCAGTTTCCACCAGAGTTTGTCAGTTTGAATATCGCGCCACCGTGGCCGGCCCCTCCAGCGCTGGTGGCGCCATAGAGATTGCCAGCCGCATCCAGAAGGACGCCAGCCTGTGGGAAGCTTCCATCGCCCCCGTTGGTGAAATCATAGAGATCAGTCTCGATCCAGCCCGATCCCGATGAAGTCAATTTATAGACCGATCCGAATAAGTTGTTACCCCCATTGAACGTTGTGCCGTAAAGATTACCGGCGTGGTCCATGGTCAAGCCGCTTCCCGGGTAACCATACGGGTGATACAGGACTTCTTCCTCCCAATTGCCGGAAGATTTCAACTGATAGATGATTCCGCCATTGTGCAAACCGCCGCTGCTGGTGGCCCCGTCTGCATTGCCGTTGTGGTCAAAGATCAGAGCACCGACAGGTCCGGCGCCATCCGAGCCAGTAAAGCGATGCAGGATAGTCTCGATCCACGGGCTGGATCCACCCAGGTTTTCCGACAGCGGTGGCCGCAGGTTAAAGACCGTGCCACAACCTACGCCATCACAACTTCCGCCTCCAAAGTAAGTGGTGCTATAGAGGCCGCCGTCCGGGCCGAACACCACCGCGGCGACTTGCGGATTGGCCCCATCGTTGCCACCCAAGAAGCTATAGAGCGGCGTCAGTACCCAGCCCGAGCTGGTGTTGGTGAGCCGGTACACCAGGCCACAGCCGTTCGTGCCGCAGTTTCCACCCGTGTTGCCGCCGAAGTTCGCCGTACCGTAGAAACTCCCCGCGCCATCAAAGGTGAGGCCGGCCATGGGCGTGGCCCCATTCTGGCCGCCGGTGAAGTTGTAGATGACTGCGTAGGTCTGTGCCTGCGCCACTTGCGTCAGGACAGCGGCAAGGGTCAGCAGGACTGCCAGGGTTGCAGCCGTGCTAAATAAACGACGGCCTCCGGCCCCCCGGTTTCCGTAATGATCTGGCGCGACTGCGGGATTTGTCGCGACCGTTGCTGGTTGCCGATCGTCCCCACAAAGAAGCTTCGAATGCCGTTCCAGAGCTTTCATACCCCACCTCTTACGGAGAACTTTATTGCAAAGGAGGCCTTTCATACAACTCCCATGTTGCCAGACAATGTCTCCGAGTCGCCTTCTTGGCAGAACGGCGGGCTACTGACAACTGCCTTACGGCGTGATCTCCCAAATCACTCCGTAGCCGTAGGTCCCGCCACCGCTGGTCGTGCCGTACAGATTTCCGGCGCTATCGATGACGATCCAGCCGCTGGGAAATGCGCCGTCTGCGCCGCCGCTGAAGCTGTGCAGCCGGCTGAACGTCCAGCCGCTCTGCGTGTGAGTCAACTTAAAGATGTAACCGTTGCCGGTAATCGAATCGGCGCCATAGAGGTTGCCGGCGGAGTCCATCGTCAAGGCTTGGGTGCTGTCCTCGCCGAAATCGCCGTAATCATAGAGCTCGGTGAAGTTCCATCCGCCGTTGGAGGGGCTGAGCTCGTAGACATTCGCGCTGCCGTTACCGCCGCCGGTATTGCCGGAGTTGGTACCGTAGAGATTGCCCGCTGAGTCGCGGATCACTCCTGAATAGGGTGCGTAGCCATTGTTGCCGTTGAACTGAAATAGCACGTTCTCGGTCCAGCCCTGTTGCGAGGGCTGTAGCTGCCAGACCTCACCATAAAAACAGCCCATGTTCACGTTGCACTCCGCGGAGCTATACAGATTGCCCGCCGGATCTATGGCCAATTGCCCGCCCGGGAACTCTTGGCCATTCGGCCCATTGGTGCCGAAGGAATAGATGACGTTCTCGGTCCAGCCTGAACCGTCAGGAGAGAGCTCATAGACAACGCCCCCGTTGTACTGTCCGCCCTCGAAAGTCAGGCCATACATGTTGCCCGCAGAATCGAAAGTGACACGGCCGGAGGGTCCCGATCCATCCGGCTGGCCGGTGAACTGATGCAACACCGTTTGCTGCCAATTACAGGTGAAGCTGGTGCAGATCGTCGCCGGCGGCACCAGGCGGAAGACACCGCCGCAACAGCTGCCGCCGTTGGTCTCGCCGTAGAGGGCGCCATCGGGTCCAAAGGTTACGCCATATGCAGGATAGCCATCGCTAACACTCGGGAAATCATAAAGCGGCCTCATGATCCATCCCGTGCCGGAGTGCGCCAACTCGAAGACCGCACCGCAACCCTCAGTCCGGTAAAAGTTCTCGCAACCATAGGCCTGGATACCGCCGGCGGATGCAGTGCCGTAGAGATTGCCGGCACGATCGATGGTCAGCCCATCCAGCGGATTTGCCCCATCCCGCCCGCCGGTGAAGTTGTGCAGAACCCGAAACGTTTGCGCCTGCGCCTGCGTGGCCACGACGATCAGCAAGATTGCGATGGCCACTGCCGCAAGGATCATCCACAAATCCATACTGACGCTCCACTTTCGGGATTGCTCTGAATGTGTCATCGTCGATTTCTCCGTTATTCGACAACTGAGAGTGACCGGCCCCAGATCGATTGAGTCCCACCATGTGGGAACTAGCGGAGCGCCGGAATCCAGAACGCAGACGCCTGCGCTCCGCATGGGGACGACCTTCAATTTGGCGTGCTCTCGAACAAAACGCCGCACTGGTAACTGAGATTCTCGTTTGCAGGTTGTGCTGGTATTACCGCCAGCGATACGTCCCAGGTGGGCCGTTGCTGACTTCCGAGATCGCCCTGAATGTGTCATCGTGACTTCTCCTGCACAACTTCGATCCTTGTAATTCCACACTGTGGGATACGGCGCACTTGACTGGCAGATGGCTGCTGCTACGGGGTTATCTCGAAGACCACTCCTGCGGCGTCAGCGCCACCCTCCACCGACACCGCTGCGACCACAAACCACGCTGTGCTGTTCTCTATTTCCTCCACCCTCCGCCCCAAGTCAACTTAATTCCACATTACGGTGTAACCCATTGCAGACAATGTAAATAAGCGTTTACGGATGGTTGCCTTTTGACGAAACTGTGATAACATTTGTGCCCATCATGGCTCCCGCTATGCCCGCCAGCCCTTGGATTCCGCCTGGCGCCCCGCAGGAACGGAACCTGCACGCGCTTCCGGTAGCCCGCTTCGGACCCTACGAGATTCACTTGGATTCCGGCGACCTCCGCAAGTTCGGTTACCGTATCAAGCTTCAGCCAAAATCCTTTCTGGTGCTACGAACCCTGCTGCAGTCCCCCGGCGAGCTGGTCACGCGCCAGGAACTGAAAGCGCGGTTGTGGCCGGAAAACACCTTTGTGGAGTTCGAGTCCAGCCTCAACGTTGCGGTCAGGCGTTTGCGAGAGGCGCTGAGCGACGAGGCGCAAGGTCCGGCCTACATCGAGACCGTGCCTAAACATGGTTACCGCTTCATTGGAGTGTTGGAACCGCCGACCGTTACCGAGCCGCCCTATCTGGTGCCCGCGCTGGTCCGTCAAGCTGGCGACTCCGCATCCGCCCTCGACTTGCTGGCGCACATGCTGCCTGGGGGCGCGCAAACTGTGCCGCGCGCAAGCTGGTGGAGGCTGTTGCTGCCGGCCATGGCGCTGCTGATTATCGCCGTGGCGATGGGTCACTTCTGGTGGAAGCACCCGGCAGTTTCGGCCCGTCCCGTCGCCTCCTCAATTGCAGTGTTGCCGTTTGTCGACATGAGTCCAGAGAAGAACCAGCAATATTTCTCCGACGGGCTGGCCGAGGAGCTTCTCAATCACCTGGCCAAAACGCCGGGATTGCGGGTCGCCGCGCGCACCTCGTCTTTCCAGTTGCGCGACAAGAGCGCCGATCTGCGGGCCATCGGACAGAAGCTGGGGGTGGCAACCATCCTGGAAGGCAGTGTCCGCAAGGAGGGCAAGCGAGTGCGCATCGCCGCCGAACTGGTGAAGGCGGAGGATGGTTTTCAGCTCTGGTCGGGAACCTATGACCGCGACCTCAACGACGTCTTCGCGGTACAGGACGATATTGCCCGCGCCATCACCGGCGAACTCAAATTGCGCTTGCTCAATGCCGGCAGCGGTAGTGCCCCGCAGCGCGCGATCAGTGCGGAAGCATACAACGCGTACTTGCAGGGACGATACTTCTACGAGCGCCGCACGCACGACGACCTCAGCCGGGCCTACGATTATTTCCAGCAGGCAGTAAAGCTCGATCCCAGCTACGCACGGGGCTGGTCCGCGCTGGCCTGGGTGCTGATTACGCGCGGCGAGGGAGCCGAGGGTTCGACCTTTGAACAAGGCTATCGTGACGGCCGGGTAGCTGCCGAGCGAGCCTTGCAGCTGGACCCTGGTTTGGCCGAGGCTCACGCCGCCATTGGCCGCATCAAGCGCGGCTACGAGTGGGACTGGGCAGGTGCGGACGCAGCCTTCCAGAAAGCCCTGGCGCTGGAACCACAGAACTCCGTAGTCCTGCTGGGAGCATCCAGTTTGCAGGCCAGCCTCGGCCATTTTGATGAGGCGGTTGCGCTGAATCGGCGTGCAGTGGAAATCGACCCTCTTAGCGTGACAGCGCACGTCGCGCTGGGAATCCATGCCTACTACGCGGGCCAGCAGGAGTTGGCCATTGACGCGTATCAAAAGGCGCTGGCCATCAGTCCCGATGGCCCCGAGGCGCACTACTTACTGGGATTGGTTTACCTGGAACAGGGAAAAGCCCAGCACGCGCTGGCGGAATTCGAAAAGAACCGTCCCAATAGTGAGCGCGCCGTGGGGCAAGCCCTGGCTTACAGTGGACTAGGTAGAAAAACGGAAGCGGAGGCGGCCTTGCAGCAACTCATCAACGGCTACCATGACCAGGCTGCCTATCAGATCGCCGAAGTGTATGCCTTTCGCGGCGAGGCCGACCGCGCCTTCGACTGGCTTGCGATTGCCCGATCTCACAAAGATGCCGGACTGGCGGGCATCAAGGGCGATCCTCTGCTGAAGAACCTTTATCACGATCCGCGGTTTGGGACATTCCTGCGGAAGATGGGCTTGCCAGCCTAAGGGTTCGCAGCAGAAGCGAGGCAAAGCAGATCCCTCGCTGCGCTCGTGATGACGACTTCCTTGCAGGGTCACGGCTTCAGCCGCGCCGGTCAACACGATCTTGACGGCTGGCTTTAGCCACTGAGGAAAATCGAATTTCTGCAGACGGTTAATAGAAACGGATTTCCTCGGCGGCTAAAGCCGGCGGCGTTTGACGGCTTTACGGCGCGCCTGAAGGCGCGCCCCCACGGGGCCGATGCTTTGACACTTACTTGACAACCGGAGCGATTCGCAAACATACTGGCGCGGTCGATTTTGAAGTACGGCTGAAGCGCCAAGTTATCCCGGTGACTGCATGAAGAAGAAGCCAGCCAAAAAGAAAGTCGTCGCGAAAAAGAAGAGCGCCGCGCGTCCGGTGAAGAGTGCGGTTGTGAAGAAGGTGCGTACCCAATCCAAAAAGGTCTCCGCGCCGAAGGTTTCCCCAGCAAAAGCTCCTGCGCCTGCAGCGGACGAGGGAAAGCTCAGCTTCAACCACGCCATGATCTACGTGAAAGACGTGGAGCGCGGGGTGAACTTCTACCGCGGCTGGCTGGGATTCAAGCTGATCGAGGATTTTCGTTATGAAGGCCGGCCGGTTTACGCGCGACTGCGCGCGCCGGGTGGCGATGGCACGATTGCTTTGCATCAGGCCGGCCCAGGCGCTTCGGTCACCAGCGATGGAGTGCGATTGTATTTCGAAGTGCGCGATCTCGACGATTTCTGCCGCGGCCTGCAAAAGCGCGGCTTCTACTTCACGCAATTGCCCACCATGATGCCGTGGGGCTGGCGCCACGCCTATCTTAACGATCCCGAGGGGCACGAGATCAGTTTGTACTGGGCGGGCGAAAATCGCATGAAGAAAACAGTGATGAAGGCCGCGCGAGAAGCCGGCAACGCGTGATACCGATAAAGATTCCGCCCTGTTACGTTAAGAAAAAGGAGCACCGGGCCACGGTGCTCCTTTGAAGCAGCGCTGGTTACGGCAGCAACACGGCATCGATCACGTGGACCACGCCGTTCGATTGATACACGTTCGCCATCGTTACCATTGACATGCCACCCTTTTCATCCGTCAGTACAACATGCTTCCCCTGCATGGAGGCGGTGAGAGTTTCCCCGTTTGCCGTCTTGAGCGTGGCCTTGCCGCCGCCCTCCTTGATCTGCTTCATCAGATCGGCAGCGTTGATCCTGCCCGGAACTACGTGGTAGGTCAGGACCTTCACCAGTTGGTCTTTGTTCTCGGGCTTCAAAAGCATTTCAACCGTGCCGGCCGGGAGCTTGCTGAAGGCGTCGTTGGTGGGCGCAAATACGGTGAATGGCCCGGGGCTTTCCAGCGTCTGGACCAGATCGGCAGCCTTTACCGCGGCGACCAGGGTAGTTAGATTGTCTGCCGTCGAGGCATTCTGAACGATGTTCTTGCTGGGATACATAGGCGCGCCGCCAACTACCGGATCGCTCGAGCCCGGCGCCGCCAGGGCTGCAAAGGCCATCGTCATTACAAACAGCACTACTAGAATCTGCTTCTTCATGTTCCTCATCCTCTGAGCGCAATGGATTTTTGATTTTTGATCGCTCATTGGGGTTACGTGTAGGAAGCAGGAACGGATTGAACGATCTTGGCCGGGGACTACAGCCGTAATTCCGGCGGTCCTGGCCGCGGCGAGTTGACCCGGCCTCGCACGCGGCCTACCATAACCGCCAGCGGGACCCGAGGTCCTCAGACATGGTCGGCGAGACAGTCTCCCACTATCACATCGTGGGGAAACTCGGCGGTGGTGGAATGGGGTTGGTTTATGACGCGGAAGACACGCGTCTGGGCCGCCACGTCGCACTCAAATTCATTCCCGAAAACCTGCTCAACGACCGCAAAGCGCTGGAGCGCTTCGAGCGCGAAGCCAAAGCTGCCTCACAGTTAAACCATCCCGGAATCTGTACCATCTACGATATCGAAGACATGAACGGCCAGCCCTTCATCGTGATGGAGAAGCTGGAGGGCATGAGCCTGAAGGACCGGCTGCGCGGCGCGCCCATGGACGTCGAGGAGATGCTGGACATCGCCATCCAGGTAGCCGATGCGCTGGCCGCCTGCCACGCCAAGGGAATCATTCATCGCGACATCAAGCCGGCGAACATCTTCGTTACCCAGACCGGGCAGGTGAAAATCCTCGATTTCGGCCTGGTCAAGTTGTCTCGCGATCTGTGGAGCGGCGAGCCGGTCAACGAAGACCTGTCGGAGGCCGGCGACATCTTTGGCACCGCGGTGTACATGTCGCCGGAGCAGGCGCGCGGCGAAGAGCTGGACGCGCGCAGCGATCTGTTCTCGCTCGGCGTTGTGCTGTACCAGATGGCAACTGGCCAGAAACCGTTTGCCGGCGCCAACTCCGTGGTCACGTTGGAAGCGGTCCTCACCAAGAAGCCAACTCCCCCGCTGAAGCTGAACCCCAAGCTCCCTCCCGATCTGGAGGGAATCATCGGCCACGCGATGGAGAAGAACCGCGCCAATCGTTATCCCGATGCGCTGACCCTGAAGGCCGATCTGCAAGCCCTGAAGCGCGAGACTGACCCGAGCATGACCGCCAGCGGCCGCATGCGATCTCCCTTCCCATACCGCATCGCGACCAGCACCTTCCAGACTACGAGCCGTTGGCAGACCTATCTTCTGCTGGCGGTGAGCGCAGTGCTGGCGATGGTGCTCACGCTGGCCGGACTATGGTGGTTCAAGCATCCCTCGGGCGCAGCCGGCGCCAGGAACACCATTGCCGTGCTACCCCTACAGAATGTGAACGGCGACATCAGCGTGGACTTTCTGCGTTTCGCGCTGGCCGACGAGATCGCCAAAGTGCTCACCTATTCGCGCACGTTGGACGTTCGTCCCTCTTCCCTGACGCAAAAGTACGCCGCCAATGATTCCGATCCCCAGAAAGTGGGACGCGAGTTGCGCGTGGCCACGGTGTTGACCGGACACTTCCTGAAGGAAGGCGACAATCTGATGGTCACCCTGGAAGCGATTGACGTGCGCGACAACCGCTTGCTGTGGCAGTCCAGCTTCACCGCGCCGGCGCAGGACCTGATCGCTTTGCAATCCAACATGGCCGCGCAGTTACGCCAGGGTTTGCTGCCTACCCTGGGTGTCACGGGCGGAACGGTGGCTACCGGCAGCCGTCCCAAGAATCCCGAGGCTTACGATCTCTACCTGCACGCCTTGGCGCTGCCGCACGATCCCGGACCGAATAAAGATGCGATCGCGGTGTTGCAGCAAGTAGTGCGGATGGATCCCGACTACGCTCCGGCGTGGGAGGAATTGGGACTACGAGCTTACTGGGACACTACTTACTCCGATGGGGGAGAGGCCGCGTTCCAGCTTTCCAACACAGCTTGCGAGCGGGCGCTGGCCCTGGATCCCAACATCACGATTGCCGCCGGGCAGTTGATCACCAACCGGGTGGAGCGCGGCGAACTCGGCAAGGCATACGAGGCGGCGCAGGCGCTGGTCAAGCGGCGTCCGGAAAACGCTCAGGCGCACTTCGTGTTGAGCTATGTCTATCGTTATGCCGGGATGCTGGAGGAGGCCACCAGGGAATGCAATGCGGCGATCGGGCTCGATCCGGCCAACTACATTTTCCGCTCCTGTGCCTGGGCCTTCATGGAATTGGGCAAGACGGATCGCGCCGCGGATTTCATCCGCCTGGACGCCGGCTCGGAGTGGGCGGCCTACGTTGCGCCATCGCTGCTGTTGCGCGAGGGCAAGATTCCGGAAGCGCGCGAAGCGGTGAAGCACATGCCAACGGCGCCTCGCTATCACCGCGACTTGCTGGAATCGTGTCTGGGACTGCGACCGGCATCGGAGCTGGACCGCATCGCCCACGAGTCGGAAACCAGCTTCCCCGCCGATCCCGATCCTGAGACCTGGTACTACGAAGGAGCGCTGTTTGCCTACTGCGGAAAAACCCAGGCCGCCACCCATCTGTTACAAAGCGCCATCCAGAATAATTATTGTTCGTACTCCAACCTGCTGACCGACCCTCTGCTGGCAAGATTTCGCGGAGACCCCGCCATCGACAAGCTGCTGACCTCAGCCCGCGAATGCCAGGAAGCAGTGCGCACCGCAGGCGCCGGACAATGACAATGAGGCCGTGTTCTACCCCTCTACGCGTGTTATAATTAGCAGTGCTCCCAATTGAGATAATATCCTTAGTTTGCAATGACTTGCAGATAATTCGCCGATACTTGCCAAGGCCGTGGCGACGCCCAATCTGCGCTCGCAAATCGGAGCGAATTCGCGCCCCTTCAACTGATACCGGTGCGACCACAAATTTCTGAATTGACTGGGTAAGAAGCTTAGGAAGGAACAAGCCGGCGGCGGATGGCTGACGGCTGATAGCTAACAATGGCAGACGATCCCAACCAGCAACTACCGCTCGACAACATTGTCCCCGGCGGCAACATACAGCCCGTCAACATTGAAGACGAGATGCGGCGCTCGTATCTCGATTACTCGATGTCGGTAATCATTGGGCGCGCGTTGCCCGACATCCGCGATGGGTTAAAGCCGGTGCACCGCCGCATTCTTTACGCCATGCACGACATGGGCGTGCTGCATAATCGCAAGCACATGAAATGCGCCGGCGTCGTCGGCGAGTGTTTGAAGAAGTATCACCCGCACGGCGACAGCGCTGTCTACGACGCCATGGTGCGCCTTGCGCAGCCCTGGAGCCTGCGCTATCCGCTGATCGATGGGCA
>JBEKCJ010000066.1:0-23269 GCA_050014935.1 Candidatus Korobacteraceae bacterium | reverse complement strand
GTCTACGACCGGGTTGAGGCGCCTGCTACCCCTCAGCAAAAAGAAATTCTGGGAAAGCTCTCGCCACAGCAGGTCCGGTCTACAGATCTGGCGGGGGAAAAGGTCCAGGCCATTCTCACCACTGCACCGGGCAACGGCGCTCCCATCGGCGGATTGAAGGTGGCGGCGGAGAGCGGATGGTTCGCGGCGCGCCCGTCAGGAACCGAGGACATCTATAAGATTTACGCGGAGAGCTTCCGGGGAGCGGACCACTTGCGCCTGATCCTGGAGGAAGCGCAGACCATCGTCAGCGATGCACTGGCCGCGTCGGACGCGAAGGAGAAATCATGAGCGACCAAACCCGAGTCAGCCCCATCTACAGCCTTCTACCCGTCGACATCGAGGGATTTGATTCCCTGGCAGAGCTTGCCCTGGATATGCACTGGTCGTGGAACCACGCGACCGATGGAGTATGGCGCACGCTGGATCCCACCCTGTGGGCGCTTACGCAAAATCCCTGGGTCGTTCTACAGACGGTTTCGCGCGACAAAATCGTACACGCGCTTGCCGATCCCGCCTTCTGCAAGAACATGGATGAACTGCTGCGAGCCAAGCGTCAGGAGGCGGAAACGCCCGCATGGTTTCAGCGTGAGCATCCTGAAGCGCCTTTGTCCTGCGTTGCGTATTTCAGCATGGAGTTCATGTTGAGCGAAGCTCTGCCGATTTACTCGGGCGGACTCGGCAATGTGGCCGGGGATCAACTGAAAGCCGCCAGCGATCTGGGCGTGCCGGTTGTCGGCGTGGGACTGCTCTACCAGCAGGGATACTTTCGCCAGGTGATCGATAAGAACGGAGAGCAACAGGCCCTCTACCCATACAACGATCCCGGACAGTTGCCGATCACACCGTTGCGGCAAGAAAACGGGGAATGGCTGCGCCTAGAGGTCGCCTTGCCTGGATACTCGCTCTGGCTGCGCGCGTGGCAGGTCCAGGTCGGCAGGGTAAAGCTGTACCTGCTGGATAGCAATGATGCGGCGAACTTCCCTGCTCATCGCGGAATCACCAGTGAGCTTTATGGGGGTGGGCCAGAGTTGCGTCTGAAGCAGGAACTGGCACTCGGGATTGGCGGATGGCGACTGCTCCGCAGTCTCGGCATCCAACCCGAGGTTTGTCACTTGAATGAAGGGCACGCCGCATTTGCCGTTCTGGAACGCGCCCGCAATTTCATGGAAGACACCGGTCAGCCGTTCGAAGCGGCGCTGGCCGCGACCCGCGCCGGTAATCTCTTTACCACCCATACGGCAGTGGCGGCCGGGTTTGACCGTTTCGAGCCCGCGCTGATCGAGCAATACCTCGGCTGGTATGCGGACAAGAGGCTCCACATTCCCCTTCGCGATTTGCTAGCTCTTGGACGCCAGAATCCGGACGACTCATCGGAAACTTTCAACATGGCGTACCTGGCAATCCGCGGGAGCGGGGCAGTCAACGGAGTGAGTCGCTTACACGGGAAGGTCAGCCGGCAACTCTTTCAGTCTCTGTTTCCGCGCTGGCCTGAGGATGAAGTCCCGGTACGACACGTGACCAACGGAGTTCACATGCCGACCTGGGACTCTGGTCCCGCGGACGATCTGTGGACGGGGGCCTGCGGCAAAGGCCGCTGGCTGGGAACGGCAGCAACACCCGCGCAGGACATTCGGAAAATCCCGGATGCGAAGCTCTGGCAATTTCGCACCGCTGCCAGCAGGTCTCTGGTTGAATACGCTCGCGAACGAGAGTCGCGACAACTGGCCGCTTCGGGCATGCCGGCCAGCGACGTGGAGGCGGCGAAGCATGTATTTGATCCCAACGCACTGACGCTAGGATTTGCGCGGCGCTTCGCCACCTACAAGAGACCCAACCTGCTGCTGCACGATCCCGAGCGGCTGCTTCGCATCTTGACCAATGCTCAGCGTCCGGTACAGCTCATCCTCGCGGGAAAGGCGCATCCGGCGGACCGTCCGGGGCAGGCCCTGATCCACGAATGGATAACTTTCATTCGGCGCCCGGAGGTACGGCCTCATGTGATCTTCCTCAGCGACTACGACATGATGCTGACCGACCAACTGGTGCAGGGTGTCGATGTCTGGATCAACACGCCGCGACGGCCGTGGGAGGCTTGCGGGACGAGCGGTATGAAGGTGCTGGTCAATGGAGGCATCAATCTGTCAGAGCTGGACGGCTGGTGGGCGGAAGCTTACACGCCTGAAGTGGGATGGGCATTGGGAGACGGGAAGGAACATGGCGACGATCCCGCCTGGGACGCGGCCGAAGCCGATGAGCTCTACAACCTGCTGGAGCGGGAGGTGGTCCCCGAGTTTTATACCCGAGACGAGAGCGGTATTCCCGCCGCCTGGGTCCAGCGGATGCGGGAAAGCATGGCGCGGCTGACACCAGAGTTCTCCGCGGGCCGCGCCGTGGGGGAATACACCGAGCAACATTACCTTCCGGCGGCGGCCGCCTACCGTGAGCGCGCCGCGAACAAAGGCGCAGCAGGCCGGCAAGAGGTCGACTGGCGAAACGCAATCGATCAGAGGTGGGATTCGTTGCGCTTTGGAGACTTTCAGGTGACCAGCGACGCGAACCACCACGCAGTTGAAGTCGACCTCTTTCTGAACGGTCTCCAACCGAGCGCAGTACGAGTTGAGCTGTTTGCGGACGGAATCGACGGCGCCGGCCCAGTGCGGGTGGAAATGAAGTGCACGCGACTGCTGGCTGGCGGTTGCCACTATGGCGGAAGCGTGCCCGCCGCACGTCCTGCAACCGATTACACGGTGCGAGTGATACCGCAGCTCTCCGGGGTTTCGGTTCCGTTGGAGTGTAATCGGATTTTTTGGCACCGCTGATGAAGGCGCTTAAATAACAGTCCTCTCCCTCAGTAACGTCGGCTTGTGATGAAAGGTTCTGCCAGCGGGAGAACGAGAGAAATGGGTGCGCCCGCGGGTTTACCGGGTGCAGGCTGCGTGGCTACTTGACCACGAGCACCAGAAAGTAATCCATGTCGTCGTCTACCACCAGGTTGTCATGCTCTTTCAGCAATCGGTAGCCCGCCTGGTCGGCCTCGCGGAGGACGATCTCCTTGTGAATTCCATGGTCGGTTCCATTCCCGTCGCGATCGATGATGCCAACCCGCGCGTCCGGCTTCAGTGAGCTTCTCAGATTGCGGAGTAACACCACGGGATCGGCCACCTCATGGTACGTCTTCAGCATCAGCACAGAATCAATGCTGTCCGGTGGCAACTCGGGATCGTCGGGCTTGTTCAGTATGGTTTTGACATTGTGCAGCTTCGCTTTCTGGACGCGCTTGTCGATGTACTCGATGGCCTGGGGATTGATGTCGACGGCGTAAACCGTTCCCGCGGCAGTGACGCGTTGCGCAGCCCGTACCGTAAACCATCCCGAGCCGGCGCCGATATCGGCTACGGTCTTGCCGCGAGTTATGGCAAGAGCGTCCATCACGCCGTTTATGTGAAGTCGATCGTCGCGGCCGGGCGTCTCAAAAATGGAGAGGTCGCCGCTGTAAGGCGTGCTGGTGGCGCGAGGTTGTGCCGGCGGCGAGGCCGGGCTTTGCGCCGACAAGCGGGGCGCGGATGCGAACAGCAGCGCGACCCAGAGCAAGGCGTGGATGGATGTTACCCGGCTGATTCGCATCAGGACTTCCTGCTCTCCATCATCGCATTACCGGGTCGAGTAGGGATGGCTGCCGGGCACGATTTCCTGCGGTTCGTCTTTAGATGGGTGCGACTTGTGTCCATGTAAGGCGAGGCACTAATTTCCGGCGGCCGGAAGCAGTCCATACACGCTCAGTTGGTTGGCGGTCCCGACAAACACTTTCCCATCCGCGACGGTGGGAACGGTGAACTTCGACGCCTGCCCGGGGTTGTCGCGTGCGAAGTGCTGGTTTGAGTTGTACAACTCACGCGCCAGGTTCTTCGCGTCGTAGGCGTGCAGGACGGCAGGCCCCTGATGCGCGTCGTAGTACGCGTCACTGTCCACGACCCAGACGATGCCGTTGCCGCTGCCGTTGGCGGAGATGCTGACGGTGCTACGGGTGAGATGATAGATAGCAGCGGTCTGCGATACGGCCGTAGTTGAGAGGGTTCCGCTGCGCAGCGCGAAGGCCTTGATCGAATCCTTGTGCGGACTGATTCCCGCACCAAAATACAGTCGTCCATTCCAGTAGGCTGGCGTTCCCATCTGCTGCCTCAACTGGCCTGACACTTCCTGCACTACTTGCGGATTGCCTCTGAGCCCGGCGCTATATCCGCCAAGAATGTCGCGATTCAACAGGTAGATGTGGCCGTTCTTTCCGCTGGTGAGCGCCAGGTGGGGAGTCGGACCAGGTTGATCAGGCAGCACGACGACGCCGGAGGAGCCGAGGTCCAGGTCGTCCTTCGCCATGTTTGCCTGGTTGAAGGGAGTGAAGAAGTCGGCCAGCGCGATCCCGTGAGCGCCGGGCTTCAGCTTCACTACACTGTCGCTCAGATTCGAACCGGGTTCTTCGCCAAAGGCATCGAAGGGCCCATTCGCCACCGACAGGTAGAGGCTGCCGTCGTTGTCCGTGGCAATACCACAGCCGCTCATCCAGATGCCGCCCTGGTAGCCGTTGGGCGTGGAGACCCAAGCTCCAAGTTGCCGCATGGTGGTCGAGTCGAAAGCAATCACCCAACCGTGATAGAGCCCTGAGTCCCCGTACGACGCGAAGGCCACATACACTTTGCCCTTTGAAAGCAGCAAGGCCGCTCGCTGCAATTGAAAGCGGGAGGAGAACGTGAGCACGCCGTCGTTGGCGTCTTGCGCGTTACCCGGATAGGACGCCTGAATGATGCGCGGGCCGCCAAATTTCTCTGCGCCCGAGGTCATGTCGAGAGCGTGCAGCCGGTGATAGAACACTCCACTCTCTTTGGTGGCGGCCACTACATAGACTGTGTTGCTGGCCACGTCGATCACCGGAGTGCTGGTGATGCCAATTTCCGGAAGAATGTCGCTGGTGTTGACATCGCTGGGCGATAAGGTGGTTATTCCGGCGCCGGGATCCAGAAAATTGACGCGCCACAGCGGCGCCGGAGTTGGAGAATCGGCGTCGAAGGCGTAAACGCTGTCGTGTTGCGTTGCCACGATCACGACGTTGTGAATTCCATTTCCCGGGACCGCGACTTGCGGAATGTACAGCGGCTGGGCGTAAACGTATCCGTCTACAGGAAAGGAATAGAGCCGGCCGAAATGCGCTGGGTTCACGTTGTCGGGCGTCAGAACCGTTTCGAGCGTGTTCTGTCCAGTTCGGGCATTGTCATTGTGATAGGTCGCAACCACCGCCAGACCGGCCGCAGTGAGCGCCTCGGCGGTCATGCCCCGCCCCTGCGCGGAAGGGTTGGCGACAGCAAAGAAATCGTCGCTCGCGGTACTCCCGCTGTGTCCCCTACCTGACGGAGAAAGCTGCAAAATGAGCAGGACCACTGCCAGCACCACCCCGACTGAGAGCAATTGCGAACGGTTGCGCGAAAGCGCCCCGACCTTCTGCCAGTTATGCAGGGTGAAATAGACCAGCATGCCCAGGCAGAGACATAGCGGAGCCGGGAGGGTGACGGATTCTGAAAGTAAAAAAAGAAGGTGCTGAAACATGAGTCGGGTCAGTCGATAAGTTCAACGCCTACCGTCATAACCCGCACGCCACTGGAAAGTGACGCATGCCCAAAAAAGGGTCGCGTTCGAGGACAGAGGGTTGCGTCGCGTCGGTTAAATCTCATCATCTCATTTCATTATGACAAGTCAAGTAGATGCACACCACTCTATGAATGATGCAGGTCATCCCGCGTGCATGCCAGTCTGAAGGTGCGAAATATTGTTAAGAATTGTAGCGGCGGTCGCGTGCACTTCTGGTTCAAGGTTCTCTTACTCCTTCCTGCATCATGAATGATTCTTCATACCCGTGGAACTGTTATCGCATGTAGAATCGACGCATGGTCTTTCGTGGCAGCAACGACGGCAATCACCACCAGGGCAGAACTCCTCCTCCGGATGATACTCGCCAGGAAGCGGCCTATCTCAAGATGCTGGGCGAGAAGCAACGTCCGGTGCGAATCAAGCTGATGGACGGAGAAGTGGTGCACGGCTGGATTGAGTACTACGACCGGCGTATGGTGCGGCTGACGCGCGAAGGGGCACCCAACCTTTTCATCTTCAAACACGAAATCGCCTACATTGCAGAAGAAGCCGTGCGTAAGCCGCGCTCCGAGGCCGCACCGAACAATGGCAATTCTGTGAACTCCGGTCAATGAACTCTTACCTGCCAGATCTGGAAGCGATTGCACGCGAGGCCGGCAGGCTGCTGATGGGCTACCTGGCCCGCCACGTGACCATCGAGTACAAAGGCGAAGTCGATCTGGTGACGGAGGCGGATCGGGCTTCGGAGAAGCTGATCGTCGAGCGGCTGCGCGCGCGCTGGCCTGAGCATGGCATCGTCGCTGAAGAAGGCACGCGTAGCGAAATGGATGCTGAATATCGCTGGTATGTCGATCCGTTGGATGGGACCACGAACTTTGCCCACGGCTACCCGGTGTTTTGCGTTTCGATTGCGCTGGTCCGGCAGGACGGACAGCTTGCAGTGGGCGTGCTGTACGATCCCACTCGCGATGAGATGTTTGCCGCCGAGCGCGGCTTGGGTGCGAAGCTAAACGGCCAACCGATTCACGTTTCCCAAACAGAAGCGCTGGCGGAGTCGATCCTGGGAACGGGCTTTCCCAGCTTTAAGCGGCACAAGAATCCCAACATTCACTTCTATCACCAGATCACCCTGCGTTCCCATGGAGTGCGGCGCGCTGGCTCGGCTGCACTCGACCTCGCTAATGTCGCCTGTGGCCGCTACGACGGATTCTGGGAGTTCAACCTCAACCCGTGGGACACCGCAGCTGGCGTCCTACTGGTGCAGGAGGCAGGCGGCACGGTAACGCGTTTCGATGGCTCGGCATTCCGTCTCGACAGCCGCGAGGTCCTCGCCAGCAATGGCCTCATCCATCAGGAACTGGTCACGAACTTCGCGGAAATCTTTGCCGGACGTGGGCTGGAAGAGCTGCCGTCCATCGCGGAATACGTGAAGGCGCGGGAGTAGGTCGCGGTTTCGAACACCCGTTCGGCTTCGTCACAGGCCCTTGTGACTGCGGTAAAATTATCCAGTGAACAATTCGTTGTTGAACCGCACCGTTGAAAAGCGCCCTGACAGAGTCCACCTGCAGGGGCGAATCCTTTTCCTCACCGAAGATCCCGAACTGATCAAGCGGCAGCTTGCGGGCGAAGACCTGCCCTGGGACACGCAACATCCCGAGCGCAATCCCAAACTGCGCGACGACATCTCCACCGACGAGATCACACCGGCGCACATCTGCTTCTTCTTCGACGAGACGCTGGGCGAATTCCCGTACCTCGGCCTGAAGTGCGGAAACGAAACGCCCGTCAAGCGCAATGACGTGAAGAATGGCGGCTTCGTCTGCGCGGTGAGCGGTAAGCGGCGCGGCAAGGGTTCCAGCCGCGAGGCCTCGCCCTACGCCGAGATGTGTGCCGGCATCAAGCTGGTGATCGCGGAAAACATCGAGCGCATCTACAAGCAGAATTGCCAGAACCTGGGTGTGCTGACGTCCACGGACTTCGGGCTGATCGACCAGATTCGCCGCGGTGAAGAGATTCCGCTGGCCGACTTTACGGCCGGTGAGGACGAGATTACGCGGCAAGTGATCGAGTACGGCGGACTGTTCCCCTTCAATGTTGCGCGCATGCAGGGCAAAGTCTTTTTGCCGCCGATCACCACCAAGCCACGGCCCATGACGATCGCGGAGAAAATCTTCGCGCGGCACATGCTGCACGACACCAACAAGGTTGGGGTTGAGGCGGTCAAGCCGGGCGACAGCGGCTTCGCCCGCACCGATTTGCGCTTCAGCCACGAGTACGTCACGCCCATGGCTTCGATCTTCTTCGAGCACTTCCTGGGCAAAGATGCGAAAGTGACCGATCCCGGCACCATCATGTTTTTCCGCGACCACCTCACTTTCCTGGACGAGGTGATCTCCGAAGAGAAGCGCAAGATGGGCCTGCTCGATCTTGCCGGCCAATTGAAACTGAAGCAGGAAGCCTTCGCCAAGGCGCAGGGCATCAAGCTGCACGGCGAGCTGCGCGATCGCAAAGGCTCGGAAGGCATTTGCCACTCTATCGTCACCGAGAGCTATGCTCTGCCCGGCCAGCTCAATGTGGGCAGCGATTCGCACACGCCGCACGTCGGCTCGATGGGCTGCGTCGCCTTCGGCATTGGCACCACTGACGTCTTCAACGCGTGGTTTACCAAAGATGTGCGCGTGAAAGTCCCCGAGTCGGTGAAGGTCCTCATTCGCGGCAAGCGGCGCGAGAACGTCGCCGCCAAGGACTTCATCCTCAAGCTGCTATCGATGGAATACATTCGCTCGGGCAAGGCGCTGGCCAAGGTGATCGAGTACTCCGGCGAAGCCATTGAGGCGCTGGGCGTCGACGAGCGCGCCACTATGACCAACATGGCGGCCGAGATTGGCGGCTTCACCGGCATCGTCGCACCCGATCAAAAGACGGTCGAGTTCCTGATGGAGCGGCGCGGCATGAGCGAGAACGAGGCTCAGACGCTGGTGGAAGGACTGTATAGCGATCCCGACGCGCACTACGCGCACGTGATCGAACTGGACGCGACTGAGATTTATCCCATGGTGGCGACGCCGGGCGATCCGGGCAATGGCAAGTTCATCCGCGAGTTGAACACGCCGGTGCCGGTGGAGATTGCCTACGGCGGAACTTGCACCGCCGGTAAGAACGAAGACATGGACATGTACGCGCTGGTGCTGGGCAACGCTCTGAAACAGGGACGGCGGGTGGCGGAGAGTTGCAAGTTCTATCTCCAGTTCGGATCGCAAGAGACGCGCGAATATTGTGTACGTAAAGGCTATCTGGACATATTCGAGCGGTCCGGAGCGCAGGTGATTGAGCCCAGTTGCGGCGCTTGTATCAACGCCGGGCCGGGAGTTTCCACACGTTCGGACCAGGTGGTGATCAGCGCGCAGAACCGCAACTTCCCTGGCCGCAGTGGTCCAGGGCAGATGTATCTGGCCAGCCCGCTGACGGTGGCGGCCAGCGCTATCGCGGGCTACATTGTGGAATATGATCCGGCGGGCGAGCGCGAACCGGCGAGTGTCGCCTGAGTTGAGTTCGTTTTCTTCAACTCTGGGTGCCCCGTTCCAGCCGTCTGTTGGATGAGGCGAGCAGTTCACGTGATGGATTGGCCGCTGGCCCGCCCTAGCCAAGAGAAGGCTAGAACGGGGCACCCGGCAAACGTGGCTTGAGCTTCGTCGGACATATCCTGCGCAATACCACATCGCGGCTGGGTTTTTGTTATTATCGATATACCGACTTCGAGCGAAATTCTCCAACAGAGAGAGACTTCAGGAGACACTTTTCTATGGCTTATGTGATCGCGGAACCTTGCATAGGCACCAAAGACACGGCTTGTGTCGATGCCTGTCCGGTGGATTGCATCCACCCTAAGAAGGACAGCGAGAAGTTCGCGGCGGAAGAAATGATCTACATCGATCCGGTGGAGTGCATCGATTGCGGCGCGTGCGTGCCAGTGTGTCCGGTGTCGGCGATTTTCGCGCTCGACGATCTGCCGGAAAAGTGGAAAGAGTACACCGAACGCAACGCCAAGTATTTCGGCCGTTAAGCAGCGTCCAGAAATAAGGAAGGCACACCTATGCAGGTGTGCCTTTTTGCCGTGCGAGCGGGATGCTCTGGCGAGTGAGCCTCTCTATTCGCGGGTGCGCTGGTAGTGGCGGCGGGCTTTCTGGCGATTGCCGCAACTGGTCATGTCGCACCAGCGGCGGCTGCGGTTGCGGCTGTGGTCGAGGAAGAGCCATTCGCAGTCCGGAGCCTCACAAAATCGCACGAGCTGCAGCTGCGGAGAAGTGAGCAGATCGGCGGCCGCCTGCGCTGTCTCCCATAGAATGCGGTCGAGCGGCCTGTTGCCATCCGGCCTCCATTCCCAGCGGTAACCTCCGTTGGAGCGCGCGAGGCAGCGATGTCGCAGCGCCTCGATGGCGAAATCATTCATTAGGTCAAGATCGGCGGTGGTGGCGGCCTTGCCTTGCGCGATTGCCGAGAAGGCCCGGTACATCACTTCCCGCATAGCAATGGCCTTGCGGAAGGTGCGAACGGCTTCGCTGGCGTGGCGCTCGATATAGTCGGAGAGCTCTTTCTCCTGCTTCAAGGAAATGATTCCCGACTGCCTGGCGAAGGCGATGATGTCGGCAGAGCTCTCGAGGTGTTCCTTGCGGCGGCCGGGATTGTGGCGCCGGCTGACGGTATTGGCGAAATTCAAGGCGAGTTGTCCGCCAGTCAAGTCGAATGCGAACTCAGGTTGATGCTTGGTCACTGCCTTGATTGTAACTGCTCTGGGACAGCTCGGAGGTTAGCCAAGGTGAGCGCAGATCGGGGAAATAGCTGCGTCGACTCCATGAAGGGCACTAGAGCCGGCGGGTTTCGACGATCTTACGGCGCGCCTAAATAGGCTGCCAAGAAACTGAAAAGCAGATCCCTCGTCGGCCTAAAGGCCTCCTCGTGATGACAAATTCAAGGGACTTGTGATGGCGCACCCTTCGGCAAGCTCAGGGCAGGCTCTAAAGGTGTGCCCCTTCAAACTCGCAGAAATCGACTTGTCCAGCAACCCTAAGGCGCCCCTTCAAGCTGGATGTCAACAGAGCTAGGGGAGCTTTGCCGCTTTACATTTCCCACAGGCATTGGCCACCGCGATACATCGAAATCAAGCCATCTTCGCTGATCTTGAGCACGGTGCCGTAGCGTGACGCGGCGATGGCCGCGGTCGTGCGTCCGCCTTCGACGGTGCGGTTCAAGGCCTCTTCGGTGGAATCGTGGTGGAGAATGGCGCCGAAAGACAGCAGGTTGGCATCGGGACAAAGCACCACCGCGCCGTCAATGCGAGCGATATTCTCCAGCACCGTGGAAGGGACGTCGAGGATGCTCTTGTCGCGCAGCAGATAATGCAGCTGGTCTTTGCTGGTGACACCGTCGTCGGCGTTGTCGCGGTTGAGATTGTCGAGCAGATCAGGCTGTGACACCAGCACGCGCGCCGACTCGCGATCGTCGAGCACAACAAAGAGCGCGCCGCGACGGCTCTCGATCAGATTGAGCGCGACGGTGAACAGCCGTTCCGCCAGTTCAGCGTTGCCGATGGCTTTCTTCCACAAGCCGTAACGATGACGCGCGTCCACCAGGCGCCAGGTGCCGTCGATGAAACGGAAGACGGGGACACCGTCGGAGTAAATCTTGATCTCGCCGTTCGGTGAGAGGATGAGGCAGATGTGGCCGCCGCATAGCGTCGCGCGGCAGTGGTCCGCGTACGCGGCCGCCGGTGGAACGGCCAGCGGCATATCGCGATAAGGCTCGGCCCACTCATGAACGTCGACCAATTCCGCGAGCATGCCGTTCTGGTCGACGAGTGCGATTGTGCGGAGGCCGTCGCACAGGCGATGGAAGCTGCGAATGCTGGTGAGCAGGTGGGAATAGCGCAGGGCGCGCTTTGGGGTACGCGGCGGCTCATGGCAAGGCTCGGGCATGGAGCCGAAAAGCAGAACGCCAGTGGCGATGCGCCGGTTCTCGTAGGTGCTCATACTACTGGTCCGCAGGACTTCGATAGCGTCAGCAACGCGATCGGGAAGCTCGGCGATGGCCTCGGCGCTGCTGTGGGGTGTGGGATCGAGGAAGGCGGAGATGAAGCGGTCCTCGGGCAGTCCGCGAAAAAGCTGGAAGCTTTGCGCGGCCAGTTCTTCGTTGGTCAGCAGTTGATAGCGCGCCGAGAGTACCATACCGATGCTGCGCAGCAGGCGGCGTTCGTGATCCGACAATTTATTCGACGATGATTTGAGAGAGTAGCCACCGCCCATCCATTCGAATTCCACCTGACCGCCGCTGGGGACTGCGCCTAGCAGGCCGGGCATCTGTTCGGCACCGGTGGAGATGCGTTCCAACGTGGCGCCAGGGAAGAAGTAGCGGATGCCGTTCTCCAGCAGGTCGCTATAGAGTCCGCTCAGGAATCGCGTGCGTTTTTCCAGGGAGCGGGAGGCGATGGTAGAAGGGTTGGTCATGGTCAACGTCGAAGAGTGGCGCGAACGATTTCAGGCGATCGCCGGGATGAGTCACCGGCGAGCCGATGATTCAAGGTTATACCAAATGAGGCGGGTTGGTGGGGTTGCCGGAAGACAAGGTCGTTCGTTCCGCCGGAGCGAACAATTTGTTGAAAGGCCCGGAAAAGCAGATCCCTCGTCGCCAAAGCCCTCTTCGGGATGACAAAAGGATAGGGGTGGCTTTGACGCTGGCCAAAAGCCAGCTCTAACAGTTCTTGGCCTGAAGGCCAGCTCTACGACTACGAAACGGCAGCGGGCTGCGGGAGCTCGATCTTGGCTTCGCGCAGATATTTTGCTGCCTCTTCCGGTGGCGTCGGGTTCTGATAGAAACCTGTTCCCCACTCGAAGCCCGCGATCTTGGTCAGACGCGGCATGAACTCGATGTGCCAGTGGTAATGATCCATGGCGGCTTCCTGCACGGGCGCGGTATGCACGACGAGGTTATAAGCGGGATTGTCGAGCACCTTGTCGGCGCGCATGAGCAGATTCTTCAGGGCCTTTGCAAGGCTTTCGTACACATGGGACGACGAATTTTCGAAGGCGGATTCGTGGCGCTTGGGCAGTATCCAGGTCTCGAAAGGAAAGCGCGGCGCATAGGGAGCCACGGTTAGAAAGCTATCGTTTTCCGCGACCACGCGAATCCCGGCTTCGGTTTCCTGCCGGATGATGTCGCAGAAAACGCAACGCTCTTTGTAGACGAAATATTGCTTGGAGCCTTCCAGTTCCTCGACCACATGTTTGGGGACGATTGGGAGAGCGATCAGCTGGCCGTGTGAATGGTCCAGAGTTGCGCCCGCCAGATGGCCGTGGTTCTTGAAGATGAGGATGTACTTGAAGCGGCGATCTTTCTTGAGATCGACGATGCGGTCGCGAAAGGCCCAGAAAACATCTTCGATACGCTTCTCCGGGAGATTGCCGAGGGTCACATCGTGGTCGGGTGTCTCCACGATGACCTCGTGCGCGCCGATGCCGTTCATCTTGTCGAACATGCCCTCGGCCTGGCGGTTGAGGTTGCCCTCGATTCCGAGCGCGGGAAACTTATTGGGCACCACGCGGACACTCCAGCCACCGGTGTTGGGTGAAGCGCCATTCGGACGGTAAGCCAACACCTCTGGCGGAGTTTTGCTTTCGTTCCCCACACAGAATGGGCAAAAGCCGTTTTTGGACTTGACGGGCTCGCGGGCGAAATCGGAGGGGCGTTTGGCTCGGTCGGTAGAGATGATGACCCAGCGTCCAATGATGGGATCCTTGCGTAACTCAGGCACGGGGAGCGTTCTCCTGCAACTTTGGCTCTTCTATGTTACCGCTTCTGAACATCGGCCGGCGGAGTGATGCACTTTACTTTACAGGACGGGGGAGAAAGAAGAGACTTTGTCACAATCCGTGCCGCCGCTCACGCGGCTCAGATTCTATTCCACCCGTACCCAGGGCTCACGCCCTGGGCTAACTTCATGCCGCCGCTGCGCGGCTAGTTTCGCGAAATTCGTACTGTACTTCCCACCGACAAATTCGCTTGCCGATCATGACACAGTCTCTGAAGGTCGGCTCTAACTACTTTATAGGCTCGGCAGCGGGCAGGGTTCCCACCAGCTTCTCCACGTCACCGATTTCCTTGGGAACGCTGGACGACAGGACTTCCGGACCGTTGGGGGTGATGAGGATGGTGTCCTCGACGCGGAAGTGCCAGTGCTTGTCGGGAAATTCGACGATGGGCTCAACCGTGACCACTTGCCCGGCGAGGATTGGACCTTTGGCCATCATGACATCGTGAGTGGCCAGGCCAACGAAGTGACCCGGCCAACCATACCATTGATCGCCAACGCCCTCGCGGTCGAAAACCTTCTTGCCCTCGGCCTGGGCCTGCTCATAAGTGTTGCCGGGTTTGAGCATGGCGATGATGGCCTTCTGACATTCGAGATCGACGTTGTACCACTTGGCCTGCTCCGCCGTGAACTTGCCGTCGATGTTGAAGGTGCGAGTGATGTCCATGGTCATGTGGTCGAGATCGGCAGCGAAGTCGAAGACCACGATGCTGCCCGGCTCAATCTTGCTGCGATTGAAGAAGTAGTGCCAGGTATTGGCGTGCAGGCCTGCGCCGACGATGGCCGGATAAGCCAGGCCCTGCGCGCCGGAGTTGCGAAAGACGAACTCGGCCTCGGCTTCGATCTGATACTCGAACATGCCGGGATGGGCCATGCGGATGGCCTGCTCGTCGCCCTGAGCGCTGATGCGGCCGTTGCGACGCAGGACCTCAATCTCCCCCGGCCGCTTAATGTTGCGCATGGCGTCCATGACAGGAGTGATGTCGCGGACGTTGGCGGCGGGATAGCGCTGGCGCAGCTTGACGAGGGCATCGCGGTCCCCGGGCAAGCTCTGTCCATAAGGATTGTTGTATTCAGCAGCGTAATCGCGTCCGGTCTCGAAGCGAGCGCCGTCGGGTTTGTCGGCAAAACCGAGGCGGACCCAGAGATCGTTATCGACGCCGTTTCCAAACAGAAAGCTCAGCGTCGAATCGAGGGTCGACAAGGGCACCACGTTGGAAAATCCCATCGCCTTCTGCTCATCCTTGGACATGGAGAGCAGGTTAGCGCCGTAGACCTGCACTTCCCGTGGGGTCTGTTGCGGCTCAACGATGGTAACGTTGCCGGAGGCGACGCTCATAAACATGATGGCGCCGGGATCGGAGAGCCCGGTGTAGTAGTAAAAGTCGTTGTCCTCGCGGTAGTGAGCGGCAGGAGGCTCCTGCGTCTTGGCGAAGAGAAGGACGTAGCCCGTCTTCAGCTTGGCGGCGAGTTCGGCGCGCCGGGCCGCGAATTCCTTCGGGCCGCCGAGGTCGTTCATGGCGGTGCGATCGGTGTATTGGGCGTTGGCCAGCAGAGCGGTCGACGCAACGAACAGAGCGAGAGTAGTTCGGATATATCGGATCATAGCGTTAGGCAGTGTATTCCTCAGTAAAGACGCTTCGCAATGCAGCGCGGATGATCTGCGGAGAAGCGTGATGGAGCGAACTGCATTTCACCGGGACTGCCCCGCCCTAGCCAAAAGAAGGCTAGAACGGGGCACCCATCGTTGTGAAGCGGTTTACGAGGCGTCACAGCTCTGGTTATGCGCCGGCTTGCTTGCCGGTGGTTGCCCCTTTGCTGTGCGGCTTGCCGGCGGTGATGTTGATGCACTCCTCCAGCACATCCATCGCGATGTCAGCCTGCTCTTTGGTGACGATGAGGGGCGGGCAAATGCGAACGGTGTTAGGGCCGCAGCCCAGCAGCAACAGGCCGCGTTCGAAGGCCAGCTCGACAATGCGATCGCGTTCCGCTCCGCCCGGCGTCTTGGCATTCTTGTCGGTGACGATTTCGACGCCGATCATCAGGCCGCGCCCACGGACGTCGCCCACCAGGTCGAGCTGCTGAGGCCAATCTGCAATCCGTTCCATCATGTGACGGCCGACGACTTCGGCGTTGTGAATGGCTCCGTGCTCAAGAACGTCCATGGTCGCCATGGCAGCCGCAATGCAAACCGGATTGCCACCGAAGGTGGAGGCGTGCGAACCGGGGACCCAATCCATGACCTCGGCCTTCGACATCATGATGCCCAGCGGCATACCGCTGGCGATGCCTTTCGCGCTGCAGACGATGTCGGGCTCAACGCCGGTGTGCTCGATGGCCCACCATTTGCCAGTGCGGCCCGCGCCGGACTGGACCTCGTCGGCCACCAGGAGAATGCCGTGACGATCGCAGATGCGCCGCAGCTCCTGCATGAAGACCGTGGGCGCAACCACGTAGCCGCCCTCGCCCTGAATGGGCTCGACGAAGATTGCGGCAACTTCCTCGGGAGGCAAAGTGGTCTTGAAGAGCTTCTCTTCGATGAAGCGGGCGCAGCCGAGCGCGTAGGCATCGGTCGTGCCCTGGTCAGGACTTCCACCGACGCATCCGCGATAGATGTCGGGATAGCGCACGTGAGTTACGCCGGGAACCAGTGGCGCGAAACGGCGGCGCTGCTGCGGCTTGGACGCCGTCAGCGAGAGCGCGCCCATGGTGCGGCCATGGAACGCTCCGTAGAAGGCGATGACGTTCTGGCGCTTGGTGTGATAGCGCGCCAGCTTCAGCGCAGCTTCAACGGCCTCAGCGCCCGAGTTGCCGTAGTAGATCTTGTGCGGCCCCTTCATGGGGGCGATTCGCGACAGCCGCTCGCCGAGCGTGACCATGCTCTCGTAGTAGAAATCCGTGCCGGACATGTGAATGAGCTCGGCAGCCTGCTTTTGGATAGCAGCGACTACTTCGGGGTGGCAGTGACCGGTGGAAGTGACGGCGATGCCGGCGGAGAAGTCGAGGAACTCGTTGCCATCGACATCCTCCACGATGACACCACGGCCACGCTTGGCGACCATGGGGTAGGAGCGGGTGTAAGACGGGGAAATATAGCGCTCGTCGCCTTCCAGAACGCGGCGGGCGTTGGGTCCAGGCAGAGCGGTCTTGATGTGAGGACCGGCAACAGGAACAAGAGTATTAGCGGACATGATGTTTTCCTCCGAAAGGCTTGCGGCCCGAGTTGTGGGCCGGAGCTTTGGTCAGCCCGCGAGTGCAATCTGGTTGGAGTTGAACACAACGCGGGAGATACGGGAAAACAGAAGATTAGTCGCCAGAGAAGAGATTGGGGCGGACCATGCAGGGAGCCAGGCGGGACTCTGCACGCGTCGAAAGGCGGGAGTTGTCGGAATGGTAGCCGACCCCTGACCAGGCAGCACGCGTAGCTACGCCTGGCTTCGGAGCGAAGCTTTCCGCGGAGGCGTTATTGGCGTAGTGGGTCAAGACAGGGTTCCTATTGCCATTATAGTCGGCTCGAGGGCCGGGCGTAACCCCCACAAAATAGGCCAGGCCGGCATAGGACCGCAACTTGCGACGGTTACTTACTCTGCAGTCCCACGGGGGGTCGCGTTGGATTGCCCTAAGTCCTGCAGCCGACATTTATGCACGTCGAATTTAGACTTTATCTAGTCCAGCTTGCATAAGATCGGGAGCCGAAGACGTGAAACGCTGCTGGCACAATTCGCAAATACCCACGACCTCGGGCGTCCCGCTGCGCAGGATTGTGAGTTTCCTTGGGGACATACCGAGAATATAATGGCGACATCAACAAGTGTGCAATATTGCACAGACAGCCAAAACCCGGTCGTCTAGACTTTTCGAGAAATAAATCCACATCGAAGGGGAGCGGGCTCAGGGGGAGCCGCTCCCTTTTGGCTATACTGCGGCCCGTTCCCAACGCCGCATTTTCAAGCTGAAGTGCGACTGATGGGAGTCGTCACTACATTCTTAATGGTGAGCTTTTGCTCCCTGACCCGTCATGCGAGAAAGATGTTCCACCAGGTGGTGAACTTCCGCTCTAAGAGTCTAATAGCAAACGGAAACTCCCCTGATTGCTCAAGGGAGTTGATCGCCGCCGGGCCACTTTTACTTACAATAGGCAGGGCCAATCTGGCAAGGTACCGGTCCTGGTTGTTTCGGAGGCGGGGGCGCGGTGGGCGGCATGGTGCCCTTAACTACCGCCGCAGACGGCGTGTTAGTCGGCGTTGCCGTTACTGCAAAAGTGCTGACCGAAAACATCAGCATGCAAGCCACAGTGGCTAGAGCGAAAGCGTTTTTCATTGAGGGCTATCCTTATTCTTTGGATCGATTTATTCTACGAGATGATTATCGCTAAGATAGTGTTCGGGTTCTGATCACAATAGACCGTTCCTACTTTTTATCCCGAACTAATTCTCTTGCCGCACCAGCCCAGTCCAATTCATGTACTCTTCATCGCCTAACCAAAGGCAGCCATCAGAATGACCGCCATATTCGCGATCATGCCTGCGGCTGAAAGAAAGTGTGAATGCGAGGTTAGATCCCTATACGCTGCTGGTGAAGCTGTCGCGCAGCGCCTCTTCCGTGGTGTGTTGGATCACCCGTGGATAGTCTGGGCCAAGGAACCGCTGCAGGCGCGTGGTGTCCATGGTGTAGGAGCCGATCAGGTAAGGCAAGGCATCCGGCGGGATGGAAGAAATCCCGAACCTCCACAAGAAGCGCAGGACGGTATGGAAGGCGGCACGGGTGGGGACTCGTTTGATGGTGGCTTGAGCGATTTCCGCGCAGCGCTGCACGGTAAGCGACTCGCCCCGGCCGGCCACATTCATGATGCTAATGGGCGGGTCGGTTTCAGGGCGATTGAGCAGAACGACAAGCAGCCGCGCCATGTCGTCGACGTGGAGAAACTGGAGGCGCTTCTCCAGATACTTGGCCCCGCGCGGAAGCATGAGCGGCAGGCGGCGGCCTTCGGCGCGCATGCGCGCGGCGCGTTTGCTTGGGCCTAATGGCGTGCCCCGCAGCGCTCCGACGATGTAGTTCTGCATGCTGGCGCCGGTGAAGATGTGGGGGCGCAGAAGATAGCAGCGGCAATCGCCCATGCTCTCCGCGCGATAGCGGACAACTTCATCGCACTCGCGCTTATGGATGGCATAGGGCAAGGTGTGGGCGCGCAGCGGAGCGTCTTCCGGCACCGGACCTGCCGTTTCCGGCCCGTAGGCCGCGACACTGCTGGGAAAGATGAAGCGCTGAACGTTGCCGCCGGTGCGGTTGACGACGCTGACCGCCTCCATCACGCGCGCCGTGCCGGCAACATTAATCTGCCACATGCGTTCCACGTCGAGTACGCCAGAGCGTTGCGGATCGAGAACGAAGGCCAGATGAACCACGGACTGGGCCCCGCTGGCGCGGAGCAACTCAATGAGCTGGCGGCAGCTGGGCTCGCGGCCCAGGTCCATTTGTTCAAATTGGAGAAGAGAGGAACTCTCGGGTGGGCGCATATCGACGCCCACCACGCGAAAGTCCGAGAGCAAAGGAAGCAGCCTGGTCCCCAGATTGCCCGAGATGCCCGTAATCAGGACAGTCCGGTTTGGCGCCATAACTACTGCTGGGGTGCCGGCTGTGAATTAGCTGGAGGAGGTCCGCCGGAAGTTGGCGGCGGAGGCGGTGGTGTTCCAGCCCCAGGACCGGCACCGGGCGGCATGGGCGGAGCGCCTGGGCCGCGCATGGTGCCTCCCGGCCTCATCATATTGCGCGGCGCGGGCGGCGGAACATCAGGGCCGAAGTAGGCGTCGTTCAGCGTGACCGTGACGGCACTCTGTATCTGCTGAATTTTGTCCTTGAACATCTGCTGTTGCAAGGTCTGCGAGATGGTGGCCTTCACCTCGCTGAGGGGAACCGTGCGGATCGAGAGGACTTTGTAAATGTAGGATGCAGCCTGGTCGGAGTAGACCGGCGAGATCTCGGTGGCCTTCAACTCGAATACGCCTTCGTGGGCTTCCGGCAGCGCGCCGGGACGGCGGGCACCGACGTTGATGTCGGGAGCGGTGGTAGTGACGCCGTTATGTTCCATCACATCTTTTTGCAGCTTGACGGGATCTCCGCCAGCCACCCATTGCGCCCTGATGGTCTCAGCGTAGGCTGTCCGTTCGGCTTCGGTTGGCTTAGGTTTATCTTTATCGGCAGCTCCCGGATTGGCGGGGAGGATAATTCGCTGCAACGTTACTTCCTTGTATTTCTTGATGTTCTGGTCGTAATAGGTCTGAATCTGCTGATCGCTGGGATGGGCGAATTCCTCCGTGTAATGGGAATTGAGCGTCTCGGCCAGGATCTGAGTCATGGCGAAGCGGTAGATCTCCTGGACCTTGGGATCGTTTTGCAGCCCAAGTTCGCGGGCCGCGTCGGCGAAGGTCAGCAGCTGGGCATACTTGGTTGCGAAGCGGCGTTTCACCTCGGGAGGAACCGGTCCCTTGTCGGCGGGTTGCAGCGCATTGGTGAGGTTCTCAAACTGTTCGCGGGTAAGGCTGCTGATACATCCGGCCGGCGGTGTGCTGCCAGCTTTCGCTGCGCAAGCGCCTTTCAGCGTGATTACAACTTCGTTCATAGGAACGTTGGTTGCCGCGGGCGCAGGGGTGGCGGGCGCAGGAGTGGCAGCCATTCCGGGCATGGGCGCGCCTTGACCAGCCGGAGGCGGTGCTTGTTGCGGGGACGGTTGTTGACCGTAGGTGGTGCAGGTGATGGCACACGAAAGCGCGAGTGCCCACAGTGTGAAACGTAACATGAAGTGGTGTTCCTCCAGAATAGTTGCCGCCTGAGGCGGCGCAAGTGGATGCAGAAAATCGTACCACATTGTGACCAAAATGCTGCAAACGCGGGCGAACGCACCATGCGGGTGGTTGGCGGATTTCCCGGTGACAGTGAATAATCGGAGCATCATGACGGAAGCCGCCGCCATCGCCAATATGCAGCGCGAGAAGAAGGCCGTTGCCCTGCACTCGATTCTGGCGGCGGTTGGCATCACCGTGCTCAAGGTCGTAGTTGGCTTGGCCACGGGCAGCCTGGGCATTTTGTCGGAGGCGGCACATTCCGGCCTCGACCTGGTGGCGGCAGCGGTCACCTACTTTTCGGTCCGCGTGTCCGACAAGCCCGCCGATGCCGACCATCAATATGGGCACGGCAAAGTGGAGAGCTTCTCGGCCTTCCTGGAAACCGGCTTGCTGCTGCTGACCTGCGTCTGGATTGTCTACGAAGCCGGCAAGCGTCTGTTCTTTCACTCCGTCGAGATCGAGCCGACGATCTGGGCCTTCGTGGTGATGGGCGTGTCGATCGTGGTCGACTCGTGGCGCTCGCGGCGGCTGCGCCTGATCGCCGACAAGTACGACAGCCAGGCGTTGCACGCCGACGCGCTGCACTTCCGCACCGACATCTGGTCCAGCAGCGTTGTCATCGTGGGGCTGGCGCTGGTACTGGCGGGCCGATACTACTCGCTGCCGTGGCTGGCCAAGGCCGATCCCATCGCCGCTTTGTTCGTGGCCTGCATCGTGGTGTATGTGAGTTGGCGGCTGGCGCGCCAGACCATCGACGCCCTGTTGGACGCGGCGCCCGCCGGCATCCGCAGCCGCATCATGGAAGAGGTCTACCGCGTGGATGGCGTGCTGGAAGTTGGGCGAGTCCGCATTCGCCGCGCGGGCAGCCGCTATTTCGCCGATGTTTCCATCGCCATGTCACGCAATGTGACGTTTCAGAAGTCGGAGCAGGTTTCCAACGAAGTGGCGGCGCGCATCCGGAAGTTGCTGCCCGACGCCGACGTGGTAGTCAATACCGTGGCCCGCGCCAGCCGCCAGGAGAGCCTCTTCGACCGCATTCGCGCCGTGGCCACGCGCAATAATCTGAACGTCCATGACATCAGCGTGCAGGACATCGGCGGCAAACTGCATGTCGAGCAGCACGTCGAGCTGGACGAACGCCTGAGCCTGAAGGAAGCCCATGATCGCGTGACCCGCCTGGAGACCGAGATGAAGCAGGATGTGGGCGAGATCTCCGACATCCTGACCCACATCGAGAGCGAGCCGGCGACCATCGAGACCAGCGATGGCCTGGTGCGCGTGCCTAACTTCGAAAAGCGGCTTCAGGCGGTGACGGAGAATTTTCTTCCCGAAGTAGTCGACATGCACGACCTGACGTTTAAGAGGGTGAGTGGAAGGCTGTATCTGTCGCTGCACATCACCATGCAGGACGACCTGCCGCTGTCGCGCGTGCACGACATCCAGACCGCGGTGGAAGGCCGCTTCCGCCAGGAAGTGCCGGAGCTATTCCGCGTGCTCATCCATCCCGAGCCGCAGACGGACAATCGGCGATAGGGCCCCCCTCCCCCCATCTTTTCGGTCTTGAAAACAAAGACCTTATACCAAAATATTCAAAACAAAGGACTTAAACAGCCTCAAAACCCATTCATTTCCAATGGGATGCGCCGGGCCCAGATTGGGCCCTCCTTTCGAGAGGCTAGAAGGACACAACCACTGGACTCGACGTGCAGCCGCCATGGGAGCGTTGAACCCAATATTTCAAAGAACATCTTTGCCGGGGCGCCCTAAGTCTCGCCAATTTTCGAGACTTGGAGAGATACCACGCACCAGCATGTGGACACTCGGCCCAACCTACCAGCCTATCAACCAGAGCTAGCCATGCCTAGATGTCAAGCTAATTTTTCCGAACGAAGGTAACCATAATTCCCAAAGTGGGAACCGACACCACCGCGGAAAGATTCCCGGGTGCCGGGTGCCCCACACATTCGCGGGTTTCGAATGTGTGGGAGGGCAGAGTGTTGATTCGGCCGGGTGCCCCACTCATTCGCGGGGTTCGAATGAGTGGGTTCCGAGAGTCACAGCCTTCAGTACGTGCCATCGCAGACGCGAACGAACCGGCCCCGTTTATCGATGGACATGTGGCGCGGGAGGAGCTTCCGTTCCGTCTGCCCACCGTTGCGTCGGAATTACGAACTGCGTCAGGTGCAGCTGGGGATCGGCAACCGCAATGACGGGAGAACCCGGCAGATTCGCTCCCCAGATGGCGGGGTCGGTGTCGGAATAGAAGAACATGAGGTGGGCAGGCCAGTGTGGTGCGCTGTCGCCGCCGAATCCCTGTTTCCCCATCATGTAGCACATTGCCCCCGATTCCATCGGCGGCAGCTCTTTCTTGGCGATGGCGGCGGCGATGGCCTCGTTAACCTGAGCTAGCGTGTGTCCCGCCAAAGCCAGCTCGGTGATCCTGGTGATGCGCAGAAGGTAGGAACGTGCGGCTGCCGCATTCACACACATGGGCACCCGCACCTTCGGATTCCAAAACTCAGCATCCACAGCGGACGTCCACGAACGTCCGACGATACACACGAAACCGTTTTTGCCTTTGACCGCTGTCTCGAAACCATGACGCGCAAGAACCTGCACCTCTGCATCGCGTGCAATCGACTCCGGCGCCGCACTGCGCGCCAGGGCAATCTCCGCATCCCGATCCGTCATGAGGTATTGCTCAATCGGGGCCATATTCGGATAAAGTGTCGCGGCATCCTGTGACCTCGCTTGGTACGCCACACCGAGCACAACAATCAGTGCTAAGCTCTTGACTGCGATTGCGCCAACCTTGTTTTTACGCATTGTTTTTCCTCCTGAGAGTGGGCCCGGTCGGCCCACCAAGTCGTCCCATTTGCTCGCTTCT
>JBEKCJ010000065.1:0-23913 GCA_050014935.1 Candidatus Korobacteraceae bacterium | reverse complement strand
GCACCGCGACTGCGCAAGGCTTCCAGCAACGTTTCTGTCGGGATGTTGCCTACCAGCACGTCCTGCGCAAAGGGACATCCGCCCAGCCCGCCGATGGCCGAATCAAATCGCCGGCATCCCACATCGTAGGCTGCCAGAACTTTCGCTGCCGCATCATCGGGCCGGCTGTGCAGATGCACGCCGATCTCAACGCCGTCGAATCTCTCCAGCACCGGGCCCAGCACGTCGGCAATCTGCTGCGGAGTCGCGAGTCCCACCGTGTCGGCCAGCGAAATCGCCTGCGGATACATGTCGGCGAGCAGGCCGACGCCCTCGATCAACTCCTCCACATTCCACAAGTCGCCATAGGGATTGCCAAACGCCATGGAGATATACACCACCGTGTCGAGACCGGCTTCGTCCGCCTTCTGCTTCACCTTTTCCAGGATGTCCAGGTTCTCTTCCAGCGTCTGGTTCTGATTGTTCTTCAGGAACGTCGGCGACAGCGAATACGGAAAGCCCAAAGTCCTGACCGCGTCGGTCGCGATGGCCCGCTCCGCTCCGCGCTCGTTGACCACGATGCCGATGATCTCGACATCGTCGGGCGGATCGAGCTCGCTCAGAACATCTTCGGAGTCGGCCATCTGCGGAACCGCCTTCGGCGAGACAAACGACACCGCGTCAATGTGCTTGAATCCCGCCGCGACCAGTGCCTTCAGGTACTCGACCTTCACCGCAGTCGGGATGTGGCCAGTCAAGCCTTGCCAAGCATCGCGGGGACATTCGATGAGTTTGATAACGTCAGCCATTAGCAATTAGCTTTCGGCAATGTGCCTTTTACGATATGGGATTGTACGCCAACCATGACTGCGGGTCGGATTCCCTGGCTTCATGTGTCCTTGATGACGCAGTACCATCATGAATTCGCTAGGCACGATAGGATCGGCGTGATAAGAGAGGTGATGTGGCTATGCCCTGCAATTACCGCTCAGTGGCTTTGATGATGCTCGCTCTTTCCCTCCCACTATCCGCGTATGATCTGTCGCACACGGAATGTGTAAAGGCCGCACGATCAGACGATGGAAGGTTCCTGGTTGTGTCTGATACGCAATTCGAGCCAAGCAAGCAGTTCCCTGGCGCGCATACGGTGACGCAGATAACGTACGGCATTTTTTCCCAACAGGAGTTTATCTATCCCGGCGCAGACAAACTCACTTCGCCAATGACATTCTGGGCGGATTCGCCGCCGCTGTGGACAGTCGTGCTCGGTCACGACAAGGCCGTGTTCTGCCCAATCCCGCTTATCCTAGGCTCTCAGTATCTCGTTTTGCTCGACGAGCGGCGGGACTTTTATCCCGGGTGGGTCGTCATGCGAATTTACAAAGAGCCCAGCAGAACGGGTCCCGCTAGCGAATGGGGTAAGGGTGTTCTCGTCAAGGAGCTGCCGCTTGCGGAACTGCGGCCGGGTCACAAATTATCGAACGGGCCCTACACCAACGCTGGTACCCCCATGTGGTTTGCAGGAGGGACCTTCCAGTGGGGAAGAGACAATCACTCACTTCTTTACAAATCAGCGACGGGCGAATTCGTCAGCATCGACCTCAATACAGGCTCGATCACCGACTGCACAAAGCAATCGGTTTATGGTTGTACCGGATATTGAGGAGTCCAGATTAACGTCCGGCGGCCTTTAGCTGACGGCTGACAGCTCCGGCGCGCTTCGCGCCTACGTCTGCAACACGCCCACGCTGAACTTCGGCACATCGGGATTCAACGAAGCCGCCTCCAGCGCGGTGATGATCGCCTCGCGCGTGTCCGCCGGATCGATGATCTTGTCGATCCACAGCCGCGCTGCGCCGTAGCGCGGGTCTGTCTGCTCGTCGTAGGTGGCCTTCACCTCGTCGTACAGCTTCTTCCTGTCTTCTTCGCTCAGCTTCTTGCCGCCGCGCTCCAGTTGCTTGATCTTGATCTCCACCAGCGTCCCCGCCGCCGACGCGCCGGCCATCACGGCGTACTTCGCCGTCGGCCACGCGAACAGGAAGCGAGGATCGTAGGCCTTGCCGCACATCGCGTAATGTCCCGCGCCAAACGAGCCGCCAATAATCACCGCAATCTTCGGCACCACCGAGTTCGACACCGCGTTCACCATCTTTGCGCCCGCGCGGATAATGCCGCTCCACTCCGCGTCGCGGCCCACCATAAATCCGTTCACGTCGTGCAGAAAAATCAGCGGCACCAGGTTCTGATTGCAATCCATGATGAAGCGCGCCGCCTTCTCTGCCGACTCGGTATAGATGACGCCGCCAAACTCCATGCGCTTGTTGCCGGCTTTGTCCACCTGCTGCACATGCGTCTTCTGGTTGGCGACGATGCCGACCGCGAATCCGCCAATGCGGGCGTAGCCGCACAGCACGGTCTCGCCGTATTCGGACTTGTACTCGCTGAACTGGCTGCCATCGACAATGCGCGCGATGATCTCCTTCATGTCGTACTGCCGCGCCGGATCGCTATCGAAGATGCCGTAAAGTTCTTCCGCTGCAAACAGCGGCTGCTCGGGCTCTTTGCGATCGAAGACGCCGAGCCGCCGATTGCCCATCTTGTCGACCAGTTGCCGAATGCGCGCCAGGCAAGACTGATCGTCGGGCTCGCGGAAGTCCACCGTGCCGCTGATCTGCGAGTGCATCTTCGCGCCGCCCAGCTCCTCGGCGGAATACTTCGCACCGATGGCCGCCTGCACCAGCGCCGGCCCAGCCAGAAACAGTCCGCTGCCTTCGGTCATCAGGATGTGATCGCACATCAGCGGCAGATACGCGCCGCCCGCCACGCACATGCCCATAATGGCCGCAATCTGCGGAATGCCCATCGCCGACATCACGGCGTTGTTGCGAAAGACGCGGCCAAAATCGTCGGTGTCGGGAAAGACATCTTCCTGGAGCGGCAGAAACACCCCGGCCGAATCCACCAGGTAGATCGTGGGGATATGGTTCTCGATGGCAATGTTCTGCGCGCGAATCACCTTCTTCGCCGTCATCGGAAAGAACGCGCCCGCTTTGACGGTTGCGTCGTTGACGATCAGCATCACCAGCCGGCCTTGCACTCGCGCCAGACCCGTCACCACGCCAGCTGACGGCGCGCCGCCCCACTCCTCATACATGCCCCAGGCGACAAACGAGCCGATCTCGAAGAACTCCGTGCCTGGATCGATGAGCAGCGCAATACGTTCGCGCGCGGTGAGCCTGCTCTTCTTGTGTTGCGACTCAACCGCCTTCGCGCCGCCGCCCTGCTGGATGATCTCTTCTTGATTGCGAACCTGGGCGACCAGTTCGGCCACGGCTTTCTGGTTACGCTCGAAGCGCGAGGAGTTGGACTTTACCTGGGTTTCAAACGCGGATCCGGCGTGCGGGCGATGGTCAGTCATATTCGGTTGGAGCAGACCATCCACGATAAAGCAGGGGAGCGAAAATACGCAATGTGCGAGGAAGCGGTCAGCTATCGGCCAAGACTGGCACCAAAGTTGGTCAATAAAGCAGTCGCTCTTTCAATATTTCTATTTCTACGGAGTCACAGGGCTAGAATGCCCATTGCGGAGCCTGGGATGGCCCTAGAATCGACGAAAGAGTGGCCGGAGGTATCCAAGGCCGTCCCGAAGGCTAAAACGCTCCAGCGGGGCTCTAAACGCCACCACAGCGGTTTCCCGATTTGGAACCGCATGCCGTCTTCCTCTCGGCTTGAGCCGCTGGCCCCAGTCGGAGCCGACGTTTCAGCGGCTCCAGACGGCGTGTTCCCATTCCGCCCGTAGTGCGGCACCTCAAATCTGAAATGTTCTAGCCCAGTGCCGCGGCCACCGGATCCTCGGCAATCGCGTTCGCCAGCCCGACCTCCAAGGCTCGGGTCGCGTGAACTTTCTCAGCGGCCAAAAACATTTGCAGCGCTCGCCCTTTGCCGATCAGGCGCGGCAGGCGCTGCGTGCCTCCCCATCCGGTAATCAGTCCCAGGGCGGCGCCGCGATGTCCGAAGATCGCGTGCGGGCCGGCGATGCGGCGACCACAGGCCAGCGCGAGGTCAAGGCCGCCTCCCATGCAGTAGCCGTGGACGGCGGCAATCGTAGGAGCAGGAAAACCCGCGACCGCATTCATCAGGCGCTGGCCCATGCCCGCGAAGCGAAACGCCTCCGGTCCGGTGAGCGCCGTGATCTCGTTCAGGTCAGCACCTGCCGAAAAGAAATGCGCGTTGCCGGTAAGCACCAGGCGCAAGGGCGGAGATTTCGCCAATTCCCCCAGCGCGGCCGTCAGGGCCCGCACTCGCGCCCGCGTCAGGCGGTTGGTGCCATCGGCGGAGACGAGACGCAAGACCACGGCGTCGCCATGGGATTCCAGTTGGTACGGTGTGTCGTCGGCGGAGTTCACCGGAGAGGCAAGGATAGCAAACGCCGGCTGCACGCGCCGCTCATGGCCTCAACGCCCCCAGCTAACTTCATAGCCGCCCGCTCCCGCGTCAATCCGCGCAAGATCGGCACGGCGTGAGGCCCCGGCCAGGCACGACTAGTTGAGGCAAGTCGCCGGCGGTTCCACCGCATAATTTAGGGTTCCAGTTCCGCAGCAGGCTCAACAAAGGGAGGCAAGCCTGGGCCGACGGTGCGGACGTATCATAGGTCAAGGAGCAGAGAGTCGTGATGACGCGTCCATCCAAAGTACACCCTCAGCTCGGCCGGGCCGCAGTCCAGATGTTTACCGTCAATGATCGCATCAACCAGAGTCTTATCGAACATCTCGATCCTGCTTTGTGGAGGGCCAAACCGCCCGGCAACGTCCGCAACATCGCGGCCATCTTCACCCACGTACACAACGTCCGCTGCAAGTGGGTGAGGCTGACAGCTCCCCACCTGAAGGTTCCACCACAGCTCAACCGCGCGCGCTGTACGCCGCAGCAGGCGCGCGCGGGATTGGCGGAGAGCGCCATGCGCTGCGCGGAGATGCTGGCGCACGCGCTGGGCGGGGAGGCCCGGGTGGAGAAGTTTCGCCGGGATGGCTGGGGCCGGCCATGGCCGGTTGGCCCGGAGATGCTGTGCTACATGCTTGCTCACGAGGCCCACCATCGCGGGCAGGTGTGTATGCTGGCGCATCAACTGGGATTCCCCTTGGCCACCGAGGTGATGAGCGGGATGTGGAGTTGGGAAAAGCTGTGGTAGGACTGCGGGGCGGCGAGCGGTCCCGGCGACGACTGTTGAGGCGTATCCATGTGGAACAAATTGTGAGCTGGCGTCCGGGCGGCCGGCAATAAGGCTGGACAAAAAGAAAACGCACCCCGCAACTGGGCGGAGTGCGCTATGAGTTTTCCCGGGCTCGCGAGAGAAGAGTTACTTCTCTTTCTCCTCGCTCGATGATTCGGGCGCAGCTTCCTGGCCCTCCATGGCCTTGTTCTCTTCCTGGGCCGACTCCAGGGCTTTGCGGCTCTCTTCGGCGCGCTTGGCGCGAAGTTCGGTGCGCTTCTGGCGCTTCTCGTCCAGCGTCTTCTCGCTGCCGAGCAGCTCGACGAAGGCGATGTCGCCGCCGTCGCCCTGACGGAATCCGCCATGCACGATGCGGGTGTAGCCGCCTTCGCGGTCGCCATAACGCGGGGAGATGGTGTCGAACAGTTTGTCGACGGCATCGCGTGTCATGAGGTACGACCCAGCCAGACGCCGCGCCGCGACGTCGCCACGCTTGCCCAGGGTGATCATCTTGTCGACGTGGGGACGCATGGCCTTGGCCTTGGTGATGGTCGTCTCAATGCGCTCTTCCACAATCAGCGAGGTCACCAGGTTGCGCAGCAGCGCGCGCCGGTGTTCGGTGTTCCGTCCTAACTTCCATCCTGCTCTACGATGACGCATGACTTTTTCCTTGTGACAAACGTTGTCGGTATCCGATAGCTTCGAGCCTCTAGCCACGAGCTCCGAGCAAAGAAGCCACGGCCAAAGCCCGTGAAACCGGCTCGATTCTGGTTCGCAATTCCGAGCCGCAGCCAGCGCCACCAGCTCGCGGCTCATGGCCCACAGCTAATCAGTATCCCGGATCGATGCCGTAGCTTGCCGAGGCCAGACCCTGCGACATGCTCGAACCGCTTCCCGGCACCGCATTGCCGTGCTCGTCGATCTTCATCCCCAGACCCAAGCCCATCGAGGACAAAATCTCCTTGATCTCGTTCAGCGACTTGCGTCCGAAGTTCTTGGTCTTCAGCATTTCCGCTTCGCTCTTCTGCACCAGCTCGCCAATGGTCTGGATGTTGGCATTCTTCAGGCAGTTGTAGCTGCGCACTGAAAGCTCCAGCTCCTCCACCGAGCGGTTCAGGTTCTCGTTGCGGATTTCCGGCTTGTCGCCGCCAGCGGCAGCCTGCGCTTCCAACTCCTCTTCGAAGTTGATGAAGATGTTCATGTGGTCTTTGAGCAGCTTTGCCGCCAAGCCCAAGGCGTCAGCCGGAGTGACCGAGCCGTTGGTCCAGATCTCGATTGCCAGCTTGTCGTAGTCGGTGATCTGTCCCAGACGCGCCGCCTCTACCGAGTAGTTGCACTTGCGCACTGGCGAGTGCACTGAGTCGATGGGAATAAATCCCAGGCCCAGGTCCTCGTCGAAATTCTTGTCCGCTGAAACGTAGCCGCGGCCTTTCTTCAGCCGCATTTCCATGTCCAGCTTTCCACCTTCGCTGACGGTCGCGATGTACACATCCTTGTCCAGCACTTCCACGTCGGCGTCGGCCTCGATCATGCCGGAGGTAATCACACCCGGCTGATCGGCGCGCAGATAAATCGCCTTAGGCGCGTCGCCGTTCAGGCGAAAGGGAATCTGCTTCAGGTTGAGGATGATGTCCGTGGCATCCTCCACCACTCCCGGAATCGACTGGAATTCGTGCAGTACGCCTTCAATCTTGACCGCGGTGACCGCGGCTCCCTCGATGGAAGAAAGCAATACCCGCCGCAGCGCGTTGCCAATTGTGGTACCAAATCCGCGTTCGAACGGCTGTGCCCAGAAGTGACCGTACTTGTCAGTCAGCGTCTCGGTATCAGTTGCCAGCCGTTTCGGTTTTTGAAAACCTTTCCAAAGCATGCGTAACTCCTCTGTCTCTTCGGCCGTGCTGCGCGGGTCGCAACCACAAGGTTACGCCCGGCTGATCTGGCGCGAAGGTCTGTGGTAGAGCCGGCCTTCAGGCCGGCGTCCAGCCGTCATTGTCCGTGCGAGCCGGCTTCAGCCCGCGACACCCTACTTGCTGTACAGTTCGACAATCAACTGCTCATTCAGGGGCTGGTTGATGTCTTCGCGCTTCGGCAGCGCGATCACCCGTCCCTTATACGCATCGCGGTCCACTTCCAGCCACGCCGGAGGCGCCTGGTGACTGGCAAACTCTTTGGCCGTCTCCAACATCACCAGCTTCTGGCTGCTCTCGCGCACGCTAATTTCTTCGCCAGGCTTTACCTGGTAGGAAGGAATATTGACCTTCCTGCCATTGACCGTGACGTGACCGTGACGCACCAACTGGCGGGCCTGGCGTCGCGCCACAGCAAAGCCCAGGCGATACACCACGTTGTCCAGCCGGCGCTCCAGTTGCTGCAACAGCAATTCGCCGGTGACACCCTTGGCGCGGAAAGCGCGCTCAAAGTAGTTGCGGAATTGGCCTTCCTGGGTGAAGTAGATGCGCTTGGCTTTTTGCTTCTCGCGAAGCTGCAAGCCGTAGCCTACGATTTTGGCCTTGCGGTCCTTGCCGTGCTGGCCGGGAGCGAAATTGCGCTTCTCGATCGGACACTTGTCCGTGAAGCACTTTCCGCCTTTGAGGAACAACTTCATGCCCTCGCGGCGGCAGAGGCGGCATACTGCGTCTTTATAACGCGCCAAGTTTTCTCCTTGCCGTGGATCGTGGGTCGTGAACCATTGTTCGATCCACGATTCAAACTATCCACGTTCTATGGATCGGTTTACAGGACTTGGCGTCCCTTCTTCCCGATCAAAGTTCAGTTGTCGGTTGCCGGTAGTCAGTGGGTTACTCTTTAGATGCATCAACCCACGTTTCGGAATCAACTCCCGGGTGCCCCGTTCGAGCCTTCTTTTGGCCAGGGCGGGGTTAGTCTCAATCTAGACCCTTCTCCGTTTCGGCGGCCGGCATCCGTTATGCGGTACCGGCGTCACGTCCCGGATGGTACGGACATCCAATCCCGCGGCCGACAACGCGCGCACTGCCGACTCCCGGCCCGAACCCGGGCCGCTTACCCGCACGTCCACGCTCCGCATGCCGTGATCGCGCGCCTGGTTGGCCGCGTTCATCGCAGCCTGCTGCGCGGCGAACGGCGTTCCCTTGCGCGATCCGCGGAAGCCCAGCGATCCCGAGCTCTTCCACGACACCGTGTTGCCGGTCGGATCGGAAATGGTGACGATGGTGTTATTGAAGGAAGCCTGCACATGCACCAGTCCATGGGGAATGTGCTTGCGTTCCTTCTTCTTGAACTTCTTGGTCTTACCCTTCTTGTCGCCTGCGGCGGAAGCTGCTTTAGCCATGGGTTATGTTTTACCCGCTGCTTTCTTTTTATTGGCCACCGTGCCCTTGCGCGGTCCTTTGCGGGTGCGGGCATTGGTGTGGGTGCGCTGGCCCCGGACCGGCAGGCTGCGGCGGTGCCGGTACCCGCGATACGAGCCGATTTCGATCAGACGCTTGATGTGCATCGAAATATCTTTGCGCAGATCGCCTTCCACATCGCCTTCCTGCTCAATGACCTGGCGGATGCGGTTGACCTCGTCCTCGTTCAGGTCACTCACCTTCTTGTTGGACTCGACGTCGGCCGAACCAAGAATCTTCGCCGACCGCGAGTTGCCGATGCCATAGATGTACGTCAGCGCTATCTTGATGTGCTTGTTGCGCGGTAGATCCACGCCTGCAATACGTGCCATAGTTACTCCGGATAGTGGCTAGTTGCCGGTGGCTAGTGACTAGTTTCGAGAGCTACCAGCAAGCGATTGTTCTGATCACTGACCACTGGCCACTGACCACTTCTTTTATCCTTGCCTCTGCTTATGCTTTGAGTTCTCGCAGATGACCCGCACCACCCCATGGCGGCGAATCACCTTGCACTTGTCGCAAATCTTCTTTACCGATGCCCGTACCTTCATGATTCCTCAGTTGTCAGTTCTCAGTTGGCAGTTCTCAGTTGGGCCGCTTGCCGGCAACCGACTACTGCCTATTTATAGCGATATACAATCCGTCCCCGGGTCAAATCATACGGCGACAACTCCACCGCTACCCGGTCGCCAGGAAGGATGCGAATGAAATTCTTGCGCATCTTGCCGGAAACATGCGCCAGCACCTGGTGCTTGTTCTCCAGCTCCACTTTGAACATCGCATTAGGCAGGGGCTCAACCACCACCGCCATCACTTCAATCGCGTCTTCCTTACTCATTCACACCCAGTTACCAGTGGCCAGTGGCCAGTGGTCAGTTTCCTCGTATCGATGCAGTACTTGAATTAACTAGCCACTGACCACTAGCCACTGGCCACTATTCCGTCAAAATCACCGGCCCATTCTTGGTTACTGCGATGCAGTGCTCAAAGTGGGCGCTATAGCTTCCGTCTTCGGTTACGGCTGTCCATTTATCTTCCAGCAGCCGGGTTGCGGGACCACCCATGTTCACCATCGGCTCAATCGCGATCACCATCCCATCGCGCAGCTTAGGCCCGTGTCCCGGAGTACCATAGTTCGGAACTTGCGGATCTTCATGCAGCCGCGTGCCGATGCCGTGTCCCACAAAATCCCGTACTACACTAAAGCCACTGGCTTCCACCAACTGCTGCACCGCGGCCCCAACATCGCCAATCGTGTTACCCACCCGGGCCGCTGCGATCCCTTGCGCCAGCGATTCCTGCGTAACCCTCAGCAACTCGTGCAACTCGGGCGTGATCCCATCGCCTACCGGGACCGTGATTGCCGCATCCCCGTAATAACCGTCCAGCACCACACCGCAATCCAGGGAAACGATGTCGCCTGCTTTCAACACCCGCTTCTCGGACGGAATGCCGTGCACAATCTCGTTGTTCACCGAGGCGCAAAGCACGCAGGGATAATCGTAGTAGCCCTTGAACGCCGGCTTGGCGCCCAAATCCCGAATCTTGCGCTCCGCCACCCGTTCCAAATCCATGGTGGAACGTCCCGGCGCTACTGCTTCTCTGGTCGCTTCCAGCACCTGACGGACAATGCGCCCGCTGCGGCGCATCTTCTCGATCTCCGAAGCCGACTTACAAACGATTGACATTCTCGATCGCGCTAAATGCCTGTGCCATTACTGCTTCCACCGGCTGCTCGCCGTTCACTTCAATCAGCCGCCCGCGGCCCCGGTAATAATCCACCAGCGGCAGCGTCTGCTGTTCATAAGCCTTCATGCGCTCCGCAAAAACGTCTTCTGCATCGTCCGGCCGAGTGGCCAGCAGCGTGCCATCGACATCGCAGATACCCTGCACTTTGGGAGGCTGGAGGTAGACGTTATAAATCCGGCCACAGGTGGGACACGAACGACGTCCGGTAATCCGTTGCAGTAGAACATTATAGTCCACCACCAACCGGATCACAACCGGCGCCGCGCACGCCTCTTGGGCTTGAACGTCACCCTTCTTGCCTTCCCGCATCTTCTCCAACTGCGTATCCAGCCATTCCGCCTGCGGCACCGTCCGCGGAAAACCATCCAGGATGAACCCGCGAACGCAATCCGCCTGCTCCAGCCGGTCCGCCACCATGTCGCAAACCAGCTCGTCGGGAACCAGTTCTCCGCGCTCCATGATCGCCTTGGCCTTCATCCCCAGCTCGGTTTTCCGGGCTACATTGCCCCGCAGGATGTCTCCCGTGGAGATCTGCGGTATGCCGAAGGTCTCGGCAATCAGCTTGGCCTGCGTTCCCTTGCCCGCCGCCGGCGGTCCCAGCAGAATGATAGGGCCCACCACGCGCGCGTCTGTCTTTACGCCCACTGCCGCGGAAGTCTGCGCTTCCATGTTCTGTACCCTCGCAGGCTCGGAGCTCCCGGTACTCCAAAAATCAGTGGCCAGGGATCAGTAGAACCACCTGCCAGCGATGCCGCGCCTTTTTACTGGCCACTAGTCACTAGCCACTGCCTTCTTACCATGTCGCTCTTCTTCCGCGCACTCGTCCGCTGCGCGGGGTAAAGCCTTCGTAATGCCGCATCACCAACTGCGACTCCACCTGGTTGATGGTATCCATGGCCACGCCGACCACAATCAGCAATGACGTTCCGCCGAAGTAGAAGTTCACGCCCAAACCGTTGGTTACCCAACTCGGCAGGTGTTCAAAGAACCCACCGATGGGGCCCCACAGATGATTCAGGCGGATACCGGCAATCATCCACTCTGGAATAAACGAAATCAGGATCAGGTACAGCGCGCCCACCAGCGTGATGCGCGTCAAAATATCGTTAATGTAGTTTGCCGTCCGCGCCCCCGGCCGGATGCCGGGAATAAAGCCGCCGTACTTCCGCATGTTGTCGGCAACTTCAGTCGGGTTGAAGATGATCGACACATAGAAGTAGGCGAAGAAGATGATCCCAATGGCATAGAGCAAGGTGTACAACGGCTCGCCCCATTGCAACGCGCGCAGCATCGGGCCAAAGTACCGGTTGTCCTTGAACAGCGCTCCCGCCGTCTGCGGCAAGGTCAGCACCGACGACGCGAAGATGACCGGCATTACACCGCCGGAGTTCACCCGCAGCGGCAAGTGGGTCGACTGCCCGCCCATGACCTTCCGTCCAACTACGCGCTTGGCATATTGCACCGGAATGCGGCGTTCGCTGCGTTCCACGAAAACAATGAACGCCACAATCGCCACCATCAGCACCACCAGCATCAGCATGGCGGGAACCGTAAACGCGCCCCACGCCTGGGACGATACCTTTTCCGCCAGGTCCATCACCGCCCGCGGCAGGCCTACCACGATGCCGGCAAAGATCAGCAGCGACATGCCATTGCCGACCCCGCGTTCCGTGATCTGCTCGCCCAGCCACATAATGAACACGCTGCCCGTGGTCAGGGTCAACATCGTCATCAGGACAAAGCCAATTCCCGGGTTGAGAACGAAATCCGGCTGCCGCTGCAAAGTGAACGCAATGCCCAGCGACTGCACCGCACTCAGGCCCAGGGTCAGGTAGCGCGTCCACTGGGTGATCTTCTTGCGTCCCAGCTCCCCTTCTTTTTGCAGCTTGGCCAGCGGCTCATACACCACCGTCATCAACTGCAAAATGATGGACGCCGTAATGTAAGGCATGATGCCCAGCGCAAACACCGTCAGCCGCCGCAACTGGCCGCCGCTGAACAGATCGATGAAGCCCAGAAAGCTGCCCCGGTTCTGGTCGAAGAACTGCGCCAGCTTATCGGCGTTGATACCTGGCGTCGGAATGTGTCCGCCCAGGCGGTACACCGCCAGCAGTCCAAGCGTAAACAGAATGCGCTTTCTTAGATCGGGAACGCGGAATACGTTGGCTAACTTCTCAAGCATAGAACCTCAAAAACCAGTGGCTAGCGGCTAGTGATCAGTTGTCAGCTAAGACGGCAACCTCGACGGCGGCAACGCAAACAGAAACGATTACTTCAAGCACCTGCCGACCACCTGTCGTCGGTTCAAAAACTGACAACCGACAACTGAAAACCGGCAACCCCTGCTGGCCACTGGCCACTAGCCACCGACCACTTGTATCTTGCCCCCGGCCTTCTCAATCTTCTCCTGCGCCGACTTGGAAAACTTGTGGGCATGTACGGTCAGCGCCTTCTTCAACTCGCCGTGGCCCAGTACCTTCACCAGCGTCTTCTTGGAACTCACCACTCCAGCTTTGCGTAGTGATTCCGGCGTGATTTCGCTCTCGCCCAGCTCGGCCAGCCGTCCCAGGTTCACCACTTCATACTCCACGCGGAAAATGTTGGTGAAGCCGCGCTTGGGCAAACGGCGATGCAATGGCATCTGGCCGCCTTCAAATCCGCGCATCATTCGCGAGCCGCTGCGCGACCGCTGGCCTTTATGGCCGCGCGTTGACGTCTTGCCCATGCCCGAGCCCATACCACGGCCCACGCGCTTGCGTTTCTCCGACGACTTTCTGGGTGCTCGTAATGTGCTTAGGTTCATCTCAATCCTCGGTTGTAACGAGTGACCAGTCACTCGTTACTAGTCACTCGCAACTACTTCACTATCTCCACCAGATGCGGCACCTTTGCCACCATACCGCGAATTGACGGCGTATCTTCCCGCACTACCACCTGGTTCAGCCGCGTGAATCCCAGACCTTTGATCACCAGCTTGTGTTTTACCGGAGCCGCAATCGCCGACCGCACCCACTTCAACTGCATCTTGGTGCCGCGCTTGGCCGCCGTTGCTTCTGTCTTCTTTCGAATGCGTGCCATGGTTACAGCTCCTCCACCGTCTTGCCGCGCATCGCCGCCACGTCCTTGCGATCGCGCAGCTTGCCCAGCGCATTGAATGTGGCTTTGATCACGTTGTGCGGGTTGGTGGTGCCAATGGATTTGGTCAGCACGTTCTGCACTCCCGCCGAAGTCATTACCGCGCGCACCGCGCCACCGGCAATTACTCCCGTTCCTTCCGGCGCCGGCTTCAGCAGCACCATGCCCGAACCGTAACGCCCCAGCACCTGGTGTGGAATCGTGGTCTGCGTCAGGTTCACCCGCAGCAGGTTCTTCTTGGCCGACTCGATGCCCTTGCGGATCGCCTGCGGCACTTCCTTCGCCTTGCCCGAGCCGTAGCCTACAACCGCCGAACTCGGATCGCCCACCACCACCAGCGCTGCGAATGACAAGTTCTTGCCGCCCTTCACCACCTTGGTGACGCGGTTGATCGATACCACCTGGTCCTTCAGTTGATACTGACCGGCGTCCAGCTTCTTCTTAACGATTGGCATTACCTTTGTGTCTCCCGGCGCCGCTTCCGGGCGCCTTCCAATTCCGTTGCTGACAACTGGCCACTGGCCACTGTCTTCAGAACTCTAATCCCGCCGCTCGCGCCGCGTCGGCCAGCGCCTTGATGCGTCCGTGGTACAGATATCCGCCGCGATCGAATACCACCTTCTTGATGCCCTTGTCCTTGGCGCGCTCGGCAATCAGTTTCCCCACATCTTTCGCGGAGCTCACGTTGCCCCCCGTAGGCCGCTTATCGCCCTTGATGCCTTTGCCCTTTTCCACCGACGTGGCCGCTACCAGGGTCACCCCTTTCGCGTCGTCGATGACTTGCGCATAGATATGGTTCACCGAGCGATAAACATTGAGCCGCGGACGCTCGGTTGTACCCATCAGCTTCTTGCGGATCCGGGTATGCACCTTCTGCCGGGTCTGGTCTTTTGAAGTCTTTGCTAGCATTTTTTTAGCTCTCAGCCGTCAGCTATCAGCTTTCGGCGGCAAGTACGTTTCCCTCTCTGACCACTGGCCACTGGCCACTAGCCACTATTTCGCTCCGGTCTTGCCAACCTTCTTCTTCAGGCGCTCGCCGGTATAACGCACGCCTTTGTTCTTGTACGGATCGGGTGGACGCAGGCTGCGCATTTCAGCCGCGACAAATCCCACCTTCTGCCGGTCGATCCCGCTCACCGTCAAGTGCGTCAGCTTGGGATCGACGCTGGCCTCGATGCCGGTCGGCAAAGGATATTCGATGGGGTGCGAGTATCCCAGCGTAAACACCACCATGTTTTTGCCCTTCAACTCGGCGCGATAACCAATGCCGACAATGTCCAGCTCTTTGGTCCAGCCCCGGGTAACGCCTTCCACCGAGTTGTTGACCAGCGCCCGCACCAGCCCATGGATTGCGGCCTTCGAGTCGTCCTCGCGCACGATCAGCAGTTGCCCGTCGTTTGTTTCCAGCTTCACCCCGCCGGGCATGTGGGTGATGACTTCGCCCTTGGGACCCTTCACGCGGACCGTGTTGCCCTCAACGGCATAGGTCACTCCCTTGGGCAACGGTATCGGCTTCTTTCCAATTCGCGACATAATCTTTAGCTCTCAGCTATCAGCCGCCAGCTATCAGCTTGTTCCATCCGCTGCAAGCCGCCGGCATCCAGATCTTAATTTTGGTTCGAGCTGATGCAGCACGCCCGAAATTTCTCTTGTTCCAAGCTTGCACGACTTTACTGACAGCTGACAGCTGACGGCTGAAAGCTATTTAGTAAATCTCGCACAACACTTCGCCGCCCACGCCTTCCTTGCGTGCCTGGCGGCCCGTCATTACACCCTTCGGCGTGGTCAGGATATTGATCCCCAACCCGCCCAGAATGCGGGGAATCTCGCCGTGTCCCACGTACACCCGGCAACCGGGCCGCGAAACCCGCTTCAAGTCGGAAATAGGCGAGGAATTATCCGAGCTATATTTCAAATACACTCGCAGGACCTTGTGTCCCTCTTCCTCGGTCGACTTGAAGTTCGCGATGTAGCCCTCTTCCTTCAGAATGCGGGCCATCTCCACCTTCAGCTTGGAATGCGGAACGTCTACCTTCTGCTGGCGTGCCTTAATCGCGTTACGAACGCGGGTCAGAAAATCTGAGACCGGATCGGTCAAACTCATGCTTTGCTTCTCCTGATATCGTCGCCCGTTAGCTTCTCATAACCATGTTCATCCGTCCGTGAGAAGAACCTGCCGACAACGAACTAACTGCCTGACTAATTACTGGTTACTACCCACTGCTTCTCACCAACTCGACTTGGCAACCCCGGGAATCTCTCCCCGCAGCGCCAGATCGCGGAAGTGCAGCCGGCAAAGGCCGAACTTGCGCAGATAGGCCCGCGACCGTCCGCAAATCTTGCAGCGGTTGTGCTGCCGCGTCGAAAACTTTGGTTTCTTGTTCGTCTTCGCTATTTGTGATGTTCTGGCCATTGTTTCCTTTTCGCTTTTCGCTCTTGGCTATAAACCCTTAGCCTGCCTGCAATCTTGTCCTACTTGAAACCCGAAACTGGAAACTCGAAACTACCAGCCCCTGGTCCCCAATCCCTAGTCCCGTCCTACTGTTTGAACGGCATTCCCATATGCTTCAGCAGCGCCCGCGCCTGGTCGTCCGTACCCGCCGAGGTCACGATGGTAATGTTCATGCCCTTCATTTTCTCGACCTTGGCGTAGTCGATTTCCGGGAAGATCAGCTGATCGCGCACCCCCAGCGTGAAGTTACCGCGTCCATCGAACGACTTGGTCGGCACCCCGCGGAAATCGCGCACTCGCGGCAGCGCCACATTCACCAGCCGGTCGAAGAACTCGTACATGCGGTCGCCGCGCAACGTCACCATCACTCCGATAGGCATTCCCTCGCGGACCTTGAACTGCGCAATCGACTTCTTGGCCTTGGTAACCACCGGCTTCTGGCCTGTGATCTGGGTGACTTCGGTTACCGCCGGGTCGATGAGCTTCGCATTCTGCGTCGCCTCGCCCACGCCCATGTTCAAAATGATCTTGTCCAGCTTGGGAACCGCCATCGGGTTCTTCAGGCTGAACTCTTTCATCAGCGCCGGCAAAACTTCCTTGACGTAGCGCTCGCGCAAGCGCGCGGTCGCGCGATTCGTCGCCTTGGGCCGCGCCGGCTTTCCCCCGGGCTGATCGCCTGCCGCGTCTACCTGCTCCGGCTTCGCCTTCTTGCCTTGCGGCTTGGCCTGCCCACCCGCTGGCTGCGCCTTTTGCTTCTTCTCTTTCTCTTCTGCCATTCTCTTCTTTCTACCTTTCTCACGGTTTCGGCGTTAGTTGCGGCCGGTTCGTGAGGAAATCAATTTAGCTGCGAGCCACGAGCTTCGAGCAACAGTTCAGTTTCGTCGTTTCGGCTCTTAGCTCGTAGCTAGTGGCTCGTGGCTAATTGCTGCCTTATTTCTCCAGCGCATTCCGGCAGCTCTGGCACACCCGCACATGGCGGTCGCCGTGATACTCATGTCCTACGCGTACCGGCCGGTTGCAGGAGCTGCACATCAGCATCACGTTGCTGATGGCGATGGCGCTTTCCTGCTCGGCGATGCCGCCCTTAATGTTCTTCTGCGGGTTCGGCCGCACGTTCTTCTTCACCATCATCACGTGCTCTACCAGGACCTTGCCCCGGTCAGGCATCACGCGGAGTACCCGGCCCTGCTTGCCCTTGTCTCGTCCGGTAATCACCCGCACCTGATCGTTGCGGCGAATGTCGACTGTCTTCTGCATATTTTTCAATCCCTCTTAATCGTCGCCGCCTCGTCCGCCCGGCTCTTAGCTCTTAGCAGACTGGCAACCGATCACTGGCCACTGCCTTACAGTACTTCCGGCGCCAGCGAAGCGATCTTCAGAAACTTCTTCTCGCGCAACTCACGCGCCACCGGTCCGAAGACGCGGGTGCCAACCGGCTCGTGCACATCGTTGATCAGCACGGCCGCATTCTGGTCGAAGCGAATGTAAGTACCATCGCGACGCCGATGCTCCTTGCGGGTGCGCACAATTACGGCCTTCACCACCGTGCCCTTCTTGGCCGTACCGTCCGGCGAAGCTTCCTTCACCGCCGCGGTAATCACGTCTCCCAATCCCGCCACCAGGCCGGTCGAGCCGCCCAGCGGCAGAATCATCTGTAGCTTGCGGGCGCCGGAATTGTCGGCGACATCGAGCATGGACCTCATCATCACTGCCATAACCTTGTCTCCCTCGTCCCGTCTCTCGCGAGGCGCCCCGTGCTAGGCCTCTTTTTTGGCTGCGGCGGGTACTTCTTCCACCGGAGCTACCTGGGCCGCGCGCTGCACAATCTCCTTCAACTGCCAGCGCTTAAGCTTCGACAGCGGACGTGTCTCCTCAATCTTCACGAAGTCGCCGAGATGCGCCGTGCCCTGCTCGTCATGCGCGTAGAACTTCTTGCTCCGCGTTACCACCCGCTTGTACAACGGGTGCGCCCTTTGCCGCCGCACTTCGATCACGATGGTCTTGGCCATCTTGGTGGAGACCACCTTGCCAATCAGGATCTTGCGCCGGCCGGCAGCCTTTGCGTTACTGGTTGTGGTTTCGGCCATGGATTACTTTTTCTCCGTCGCAGCCGTCTTCTTGGCCGCCTTCTTCGCCGTCTTCTCCGCCGGTGCTGGTGCGCTGGCTACTGCCGCCTTCGGAGCCGCTGCCCCGTTGCCGCCGGTAATCTGCTTCTCACGCGTCACCGTCTTCACCCGCGCAATGTCCTTCTTCAGCTCGCGGATCTTCTTCAGGCTCTCGGTCTGCCCCATTTTGAGCTGAAACTTCATCTTGAAAAGCTGGTCCGACAGCTCGCGCTGCTGATGCTCCAGCTCAATCCCGGTCAAGTTACGAATCTTGTCAACGTTCATTGCTAATCCTTGAGCGAGGGATCAGGGGCTTGGGGTTAGGGACTAGAATCTCCCTGGCCTGTTCCATCACCTGCTAATCCCTAACCTCTAGTCCCTAGTCCCTGGTTTAGTGCACGCCTTCGCGCTGCACGAACTTGGTCCGCAGCGGCAGCTTGTGCGAGGCCAGCCGCATTGCTTCCGCCGCATCCGCCACCGGCACCCCTTCCATCTCGAAGAGGATCTTGCCCGGCCTTACTACCGCGACCCAGTGGTCCGGCGCGCCTTTGCCTTTGCCCATACGGGTTTCAGCCGGCTTCTTGGTGACGGGCTTGTCGGGAAACAACCGAATCCAGATCTTGCCGCCACGCTTGATAAAGCGCGTCATGGCCACACGGCTGGCTTCAATCTGGCGGTCCGTGATCCATCCCGGCTCCAGGACCTTTAATCCATAGTCGCCGAACGAGAGCTCGCCGCCGCGCCACGCCTTGCCGCACATGCGGCCGCGCTGTTGCTTGCGATACTTCACTTTCTTTGGCATCAACATAGAATTCAATGGCTGGCGGTCAGTGGCCAGTGGTCAGAAAACTGAATTCCAACGTCACCGCGCCTGCTACCGCCCAGCATCTCCCCATACCGCGTTGCAAGGTTCCCAAATACTTCCGCTCGGCTACTTCCAGTCGTCAGCCACCTGGTTACTAGCCACTGACCACTAGCCACTAGCCACTATTCTTAAAACGCTCCCGCCTGCACACCCTGGGGCTCGCGTTTCTTTTCGCGATAAATCTCGCCCTTGTAGACCCAGCACTTCACCCCAATCACGCCATACGTTGTCCTGGCTTCGGTGAAGCCGTAGTCAATATCGGCGCGCAGCGTATGCAGCGGCAGCCGCCCCTGCAAGTACCACTCTGAACGTGCGATCTCGTTGCCGTTCAGGCGGCCGCTGACCCGCACCTTGATTCCCTTGCAGCCAAAGCGCAGCGCCGAATCCACCGCCTTGCGCATGGCGCGACGGAAGCCCACACGCTTTTCCAGCTGCAGCGCGATGTTCTCCGACACCAGTTGCGCATCCAGTTCCGGCTTGTGCACTTCCTGGATATCGACGTACACCTCGCGCTTGGTGCGGTTCTGGATCTCCTGCTTCAGCTTGTCGATCTCCGTACCCTTGCGCCCGATGATGATGCCCGGACGCGCGGTGCGGATGATGATGCGCAGCTTGTTGCCTGGCCGCTCAATATCGATGGAGCTGACGCCTGCCGACTTGAGCTTGTCCTTCAGCTCGGCCCTCAGCTTGACGTCTTCCAGCAGCAGTTTGTCGTAGTCGCGCTCCACGAACCAGCGCGACTTCCACGGCTTGGTAATGCCCAGACGGAACCCGTATGGATGGACTTTCTGTCCCATAGATCTCCTACTTTTTCTTGGCGGGCTTCTTGCCCGCAAACTTTTTCGCCGGTGCCTTCTTCGCGGCTTTCTTAGCGGCCGGCTTCTTCGCCGGCGCCTTCTTGGCAGCTTTCTTCGCCGTGGCCGGTGCGCCCTCTTCGACCTTCTGCACCAGGTCGCCCTTACCGTTGCCTGAAACTTTTTCCGCCAGCGCAATCTCAATGTGCGAGATGCGCCGCTGATAGCGGTAGGCGCGTCCCATCGGCGCGGGACGAATGCGCTTCATGCGCGGCCCGTCATTGGCAATCGCCCGCGTCACCACCAGGCGATCCACATCCACGTCAAGGCCTTTTTCCGCGCTGACGTAGTTGGCATTCTCCACCGCCGAGCGCAGCAGCTTGTACAGCGCCGGGGCAATGCCCTTCTTGGTGAAGTTCAGCGTGTCCAGCGCGACTTCCACCCGGCGTCCCTTGATCAGGTCCAGCACCAGGCGCGCTTTCTGCGGCGAGACCCGCACGTAATTCAGTTTGGCTGTGAACTCCATGTCGTTTCCTTATCTCGCCGGCGCGGGCTTGGCCGCGGTTTCCGTCGCCGCCCGCACGGAATGGCCCTTGAAGGTGCGCGTCATGCTGAATTCGCCCAGCTTGTGGCCCACCATGTTTTCCGTGATGTACACCGGAATGAATTTCTTTCCGTTATGCACTGCCAGGGTGTGTCCCACCATCTCCGGAATCACCGTCGAGCGGCGTGACCAGGTGCGCACCACCTTCTTCTCGTTGCGCGCATTCATGCCGTCGACCTTGGTCTGCAGGTGCGAATCGATAAACGGACCCTTCTTGGTTGAACGTGCCATAGTCTCTCAGTCCTACTTCTGTCTGCGGGTCACGATGAACTTATCGGTCCGCTTATTGTTGCGTGTCTTGTAGCCGCGTGTTGGCTGGCCCCACGGGGTCACCGGATGACGTCCGCCGCTGGTCTTGCCTTCACCGCCGCCGTGCGGATGGTCTACCGGGTTCATCACCACGCCGCGGTTGGTCGGACGAATGCCCATCCAGCGGGTACGGCCCGCCTTGCCGATGGAAATGTTTTCGTGATCGACGTTGCCCACCTGGCCCACTGTCGCCATGCAATCCACCAGCACCTTGCGGGTTTCGCCGGAGGGCAGCTTCAGCAGCGCGTAATCGTTTTCTTTCGCGACCAGTTGCGCCTGCGCTCCTGCCGAGCGCGCCATCTGCGCACCCTTGCCCGGCTTCAGCTCGATGTTGTGTACCGTCGTGCCGGGAGGAATATTGCGCAGCGGCAGAGCATTGCCCACCAGGATGTCGGCATCGGGGCCGCTCACTATCTTGGCCCCAACTTTCAGCCCCACCGGATAGACGATGTAACGCTTCTCGCCATCGGCATAATTCAGCAGCGCAATGCGCGCCGAGCGGTTGGGATCGTATTCGATCGAGGCAACGGTCGCCGGAATTCCCGCTTTGTCGCGTTTGAAATCGATGATGCGCAGCTTGCGCTTGTGTCCGCCGCCGCGATGCCAGATGGTCAGGTCGCCGGCGTTGCGGCGTCCGCCGGTGCGCTGCTTCGGCTCGGTCAACGGCTTGTACGGCCGGTTGGTCGTCAGGTCATCGTTGACCGTCGAAGTCGTAAACCGCCGCGTCGGAGTTGTCGGTCGATAAGTCTTAATTGCCATGATTCGCTCTTCGCTCTTTGCTACTGGCCCTTCGCTCAGCAGCCGCTACTAGCCACTGGCCACCAGGCACTAGATATTTTCTGCGTACTCCGGCATCTTCTGCCCCGTCTTCAACCGTACATACGCCTTTTTCCAGTCGGGACGATAACCGGTGAACTTGCCCCGGCGCCGCTCTTTCCCGGCAAATGTGGAAGTACGTACCGAATCCACTTTCACCTTGAAAATGCTTTGCACCGCCTGCTTGATCTCCGTCTTGGTGGCTTTCAGCGCGACCTCAAAGACCAGCGTCGCTTCCGTTTCCTTTACGCCCAAACCCTTTTCCGTGATCACCGGGCGGCGAATGATCTGATACGCCGACTTCATTTACGCCACCTCCGCGTGTCTGCGCCTGGGGGCCGAGGCCTTCAGCGCGTCCTGCAACTTCTCCAGCGCCGGCAGCGCGAAGATTGCGTTTTCATACCGCAGCAGATGATAGGGATGGACCTGGTTGCCGGCCACCAACTCCACGCCTTCCAGATTGCGCGAGCTCAGGTGCAGATTGTGGTTCTCGCTCGCCGCGCTTTCCACCAGCAGCGTTGTGCCTTTGGCGTTCAGCTTGTCCAGCGTCTTGCGGAACTCCTTGGTCTTGACTGCTTCCAGATCGAAGTTCGCCACCACCACCAGCTTGCCGTCAGCCAGCTTCGCCGCCAGCGCCGAACGCAACGCGCCCAGCACTTTCTTGCGCGGGAAGGCGTAATCGTAAGAGCGGGGTTGCGGTCCGTGCACCGTTCCGCCATGCCGCCACAGGGGCGAGCGAATGGAACCCACACGTGCGCGTCCGGTGCCCTTCTGCTTCCAGAGCTTCTTGCCGGCGCCGCTCACCAGCTTCTTGTTCTTGGTGGCGTGCGTGCCGGCCCGCTGTCCGGCGCGGTAGTGCTTCACCGCTTCCCACAGCAAGTCCTCGTTCACCGCGCCGAATACCTCATCGGCCAGCTCGAGGGAGCCAACGACCTCACCGCCCAGATTCACTACATCAATCGTCGCCATAATCTTTTCTCAGTGACCAGTGACCAGTGGCCAGTGGTCAGTCATTAAAATTTCTTCGCAGCAACCCTCAGGACAACTGGCCACTAGTCGCCGGCCACTACTTCTTCTTCGCTACCGCGCGCTTGGAAGCCTTCAACGGATCGACCGTGCCCGCGCCGCTGAATCCACGGCGTTCTCTGGGCGGCTTCTTCGCCTTGGTGATAATCACGTAGGCGTCCCTGTGTCCCGGTACCGCGCCTTCCACCACCAGCAGGTTCTCGTCTTTGTCTACGCCCAGTACGCGCAGGTTGCGGACCGTGACCCGCTCCACGCCCATGTGGCCGGCCATGCGCATACCTTTGAACACGCGCGAGGGAAACGCCGACGATCCGATCGAGCCGGTAATCTGGAACATCGATCCGTGCGATGCCGCACCGCCGGCAAACTTGTGGCGCTTCACTACGCCCGCGAAGCCGCGGCCCTTGCTGGTCCCGGCAACATCGACAAACCTCTCACCCTCGAAAATATCCACCAGCACCTTGTCGCCGACCTTGGTGCCGTCCTGCGCCTCGGGATCGATCACCACCGGCACTTCGCGCAGAAAACGCAACGGCGGCAGATTGTTCTTCGCGAAGTGACCCTTCATCGCGCCGGTCAGGCGCGACTCCTTCACGAACTCCACCAAGCCGATCTGAGCGGCGTCATAGCCGTCCTTGTCGACGGTCTTGCGCTGGGTCACAACGCAGGGGCCGGCCTGCAGCACCGTGACTGGATGAACGTCACCCTTGTCATCGAAGAGCTGCGTCATACCGACTTTCTTACCGAGAATTCCACCCACTGCCATGTTTTTGTCCTCAACTCCGCTTCCTGATTTCCGGTGATTCATCTACCGGGGACTTACGTCGCGGAAGCCTTGTTTTTGTCACTTTTCGCGGTTCGCTATTCGCCAGAACCCTAGAACGGCCCGCTTCTGGCGAAGAGCGAAGAGCGGTTACTTATGTTCTTTCCCGAACGCCTTGATCTCTACGTCCACGCCCGCGGGAAGTTCCAGCTTCATCAGCGCGTCCACCGTCTGCTGCGTGGGTTCCAGAATGTCGAGCAGGCGCTTGTGCGTGCGAATCTCAAACTGTTCGCGCGACTTCTTGTCCACATGGGGAGAGCGCAGCACGCAGTACTTGTTCTTCACTGTGGGCAGCGGAATCGGTCCCGCGATGGTTGCCCCGGTGCGCGTCGCCGTACTCACGATCTCACTGGTGGACTGATCAAGAATGCGGTAGTCGTATGCTTTCAGTCGGATCCGGATTCGTTCTTTGCCAATCACGTTAGTTATCTCTCAAAGATCTCTTGTTAAGGCTGGTTCCGTCTCCGCAACTCGCCTTGCGGCTTTTGCCGCTGGTTATTCGGGTGCCCCACTCATTCCAGCTTCTTGGAATGAGTGGGAACAAAAACTACGCAATGATTTCCGCGATGGTGCCGGCGCCCACGGTGCGTCCGCCTTCGCGGATTGCGAACCGCAAGCCCTTTTCCATCGCCACCGGCGTGATCAGCTCAATCTCCAGGCTCACGTTGTCGCCCGGCAT
>JBEKCJ010000064.1:0-25057 GCA_050014935.1 Candidatus Korobacteraceae bacterium | reverse complement strand
GCTGAAGGACCGCTCGGACCGTAGCTAGACGACCATCCGAGCTTACACCGGCGGGAAGCGTGGATTAATGACTAAGAAGACACGAGACGTATCCGAACGCGCTCTTTCCCGAACTGCGCGGTAAGCGGCCAGGCGTGGTCATCGGTGGTTGCGATGCTGATGGCTGACTGCTGAAAGCAACGCCCTTCCACAAGGACGCAGAAGGGCGCCGAAGATCGTTCCGGTGACAACGGTTGCGGCGGCTACCGGCTAAACGCGGCGATGGCTCCAGCCTCGTCGTCCTTCACGTCGAAGACCGTATAGAGTTTGGTGATTTGCAGCAGGTCGTGCACTTTCTTGGTCAGATGCAGCAGCTTCAATTCCCCGCCCTGGTTGCGGACGGAGGTGAAGGCGCTGACCAGTTCGCCGATGCCCGAGCTGTCAATGTAGCTGACGTCGCCCAGGTTCAGCAGGATCTTCTTCTGTCCTTTGCCCAGCAGGTCCTTGATGGTGTCGCGTAAAACCACGCTGCCCTCGCCCAGAGTGATCCGCCCACTCAAATCGACGATGGTGATCCCATCTATCTGCCGGGTGCTCGCTTTCATACTCACGTGGAAGCCTCCTGACGGTCCAGGTCAGTGCCCGGGAGCCGCTTAATCAAAGTTATTTCTGTGCCGGGGTTCAGCTTGCGGAACCGAACCTCATCCATGAATGCCCGCATTAAGAATATGCCACGGCCCGACTCTTTCAAAAGATTCTCCGGCGCCAGGGGATCGGGAACTTCTTCCGGAACGAAGCCTTTGCCCTCGTCGGTGATGGTCACGATCAGTCCCTGATCGTTCTGCTCGAAGCTTAAGTTGACCCGCCTGGCGGTATCGTAAGCATTGCCATGCAGGACCGCGTTGATCATCGCCTCGCGCACTGCCATGGAGAACCCGCCGCGCGTGTCCTCGTCCAGACCCGCCCGCGCCGCCTGCTGGTCCGCCATTTCCTCGGCCTTGTTCACGCTTTCCAGCGTGGACTCCATGCGATACGAAACGCGTTGTGGCGCAGTCATCAATTCGCTCGTGGGTGCCCAGATCGTGTTCGCGTTCCAAGCCCGGAACACAAATCTTCAGGATGCAGCAGTTTGCCTGTTCGTAGCCACAGTTGTCAACGGAGGTGTGGCCGAAGCCGGAAATGGATTGCAGCGCATCCACCGCAACCTTCGCGCTTTCCCTCCCGGCGGCGCACTCGCTTTCCGGAGCGCTCGTCCTGGCAGTCGGACAGGCTGGCGTTCACGGCAGCCAAGGTGCGTCCTGCTTCACGAAGCGGCGGACTGATTCGCCCCGGAAAATGTCTCCCGCCGGCTTGCACAACCTCTTCTCCGGCGCGTAAAATCGGAACGAACGTTCGACAGAAATCGCCCATCGAATATCTCACGCCCTATGCCCGCTTCCCCGCCAGCTCGTGCCCTCGAATCCCCTTCCCCTAACGATACACGCTTCGACCGGCGTCTGGCTGAGATCCTCGATTACGCCACCGAGGTCTTCGCCGACAAGGGTTACGATGGCGCCTCCATGCGCGACCTCTCGCGCCTGAGCGGTATCTCGCTGGCCGGTCTTTATTATTACTTCCGCTCCAAAGAAAACCTGCTCTACTTCATCCAGCAGCACACCTTCGCCACCATTGTCGAGCGCTTGCGCCAGCGCCTGGCCTCCAGCAGCGATCCCGCAGCCCGCATTCGCGTCTTCATCCATAATCATGTGGAGTATTCGGTCGCCAAGCAGAAGGCAATGAAGGTGCTTTCGCACGAAGATGACGTGTTGCAGAACAGCTACGGCACCGAACTCGCCGCCATCAAGCGCGAGTACTACCGCATCTGCGTTGGATTAGTGGACGACTTGGCCAAGGCCGAACGCTTGAAGTCGGTCGGCGTCACTGCGGGAGCCGCCCGCGGAATCGGCACTCGTACCGCAGTCATGGGCCTGTTCGGCATGATGAACTGGCTATATACCTGGTACAAGCCAGGAGTCGATCCCGATGCGAAGGTCTTAGCGCGCGAGATAAGCGACATCTTCCTGCAAGGTATCCGCGGTGAAACTAAGACAGGTAGGGTTGCTCGTGCCACGGTTCAGTCCCACCCCTCGAAGAAGCGGAAAACAGCTTCGCGCCAAGGGCCGCCGACGAAGAGACGGACATAGAGAACGATGAAAACGGATACAAAAAGCGCAGATCCAATGCATGGCACAACGTCGCTGGCCGCGGCCGCTGCGAAACAACTGGTCCGTTACCGCACGGTGTCGGGCGTAGGAGTGATCGAGCTGAGCGATCCGCCTGCCAACACCTACACCTATGAGATGAACCGGCAGATGGACGACGCTATTCTCCAGGCGCGGATGGACAGCGATGTTCACGTGATCGTGCTGACCGGAGCAGGCGAGAAATTCTTTTGCGCCGGCGCCAACATCCAGATGCTGACCGAAGTAGACCCGACGTTCAAATACTATTTTTGCCTGCACGCCAATGAGACCCTGCTGCGTCTGGAGAACACGCCTAAGCTGGTGATTGCTGCACTGAATGGACACTGCGTCGGCGGCGGGTTGGAGATTGCCATGGCGGCCGACCTGCGCATTGCGCGCAAGGACGGCGGCAAGATCGGGTTGCCGGAAGTGAATCTCGGGGTGCTTCCGGGAACCGGTGGAACACAGCGCCTGTCTCGGATTCTGGGGAAGTCGAAAGCGATCGAACTGATGGTGACCGGGCGTGCGTTTTCGTTCGACGAGGCGAAACAGCTGGGACTGGTGAACGACGTCTTCGAGGGTGAGAACTTCATGGATCGCGTGATGGAATATGCACGCCAATTCTGTCCCCCGAACAAGGCGGCCAAGGCAGTAGGGCGGATCAAGCGCGCGGTGCAGACCGGCTGGGAAATTCCTCTCGAAGCAGGATTGGCCTTGGAGCGTGAGAACCAGCAGTTGCTGTTTGAAAGCGAAGACGCGAAGGAAGGTCTGGCCGCTTACGTCGAGAAACGTCCAGCAAGGTTTACGGGGAAGTGACGGACCTGGAACCTCCTTCCTGAGCGATGAAGGCGCCTTGTCGGCATTAAGCCAGCCCGCAGGGCGAAAGCAATTAGCCCAGCGCGGAAGCGCCGGGTACCGGACGTTCTCAAGGATGCAAGCCGCGGAGCGGCGGCAACGCTAGTAGAGCCGGCCTTTAGAGTCTGCGTGTGAACTAAAATTGCGTTTTGGCAGTGGAACGGGAAGCCCGAAAATCGAGCGCCGTAGGCGCGAAATAATCTAGCCCAGCACGGAGCCGCAACCGGGGCCCCCGATTCGCGCCGCGTTTGCGCGAAGTGGGGTGGGCTGGCGGAGTGCTGGGTAGAATGGAAAACTTCTCTGAGTCCCGTTAGGGACGGCACAGTTCTCACGCAGCCTCCGTAGGCCGGTGCCCATGACTATTACTAAATCCGAAGCCGGCTTCACTCGGCGACACTCGATGCCCAACAACACACAAACCGCATTCGCGCGCATCACGGTGGAGTTACAGCCTCCGGCGGCGCGAGTGACGCTCAGCAATCCGCCGCTCAATGTCATCGACATCCCGATGATGGAGGAACTGCGCGCCGCTCTGGAGTTGATCGAGACGCGCCCGGAGATCAGCGCTATTGTTTTTGCCGGCTCGGAGCGCGCATTCTCCAGTGGTGTGGACGTTGCAGCGCACACGCCGGACCAAGTCCGTGGAATGCTGGCGGCATTCCACAGTGTGATTCGCTCAGTGGTCAGCAACAGCAAGTTGACGATTGCCAGCGTGCGCAGGCACTGCCTGGGCGGAGGCGCGGAGCTGGCGCTGATGTGTGACATTGTGTATGCCTCGCCTGATTCCGTGTGGGGTTTCCCGGAGATCAAGCTGGGCTGCTACCCGCCGGTGGCATGTATTGCTTTGTCCTCCATTGTGGGACAGAAGCTGGCCGCGGACCTGGTGTTGACCGGAAGAACGCTGACCGGCCAGGAGGCTTTGGTGGCAGGATTAGTGAACGGCCTGGCTGACGATCCGGAGACGCTGGTGAAGGAATGCCTCCAGCGGATCTCGCAGTTGAGTTCGGCAGCGATTGCAATGGCCAAGAAGGCGCTTTACTCGTGGGACGCGATCCACTTCGACAAGGGGCTCGCCCGCGCCGAGCAGATTTATTTTGACGAACTGATGAAGACCGCGGACGCGCAGGAAGGCATTGCTGCGTTTCTGGAGCGCCGCCGGCCAAAGTGGGTGGGAAAGTAAGGAATGGATTACGAGATCGCACCGGAAGAACTGAAGTCGCTGTTCGAGTCTGACTCTGACGTTGTGGTACTTGATTGCCGGGAGCTGTGGGAGTTTGAAACGGCCAAGATCGAAAATAGCCGACACATCCCGATGAACGACATCCCGGCACGATTCAATGAGGAACTCGATCCGGAAAAACATATTGTGGTGGTTTGTCATCACGGCGTGCGGTCCATGAACGTCACGGTATGGCTGCGGCAGCAGGGATTTGAGAGGGTGCAATCCTTGCGTGGTGGAATCGATCGCTGGGCAAGACAGATTGATCCCAAGGTACCGGTGTATTGAAAGGAAGCAATCAGCAGTCGGCACTCAGCCAATCGGCTGGGGGAATTAAAGGATGGCTTCTGGCTGACTGCTGACTGCTGACTGCTGACTGCTGACTGCTGAAGGCTAAGATATGAAAAAAGAACTAATCGAACTTCGCGTTAACGGACGCACTCACGAACTGGCCATCGAGCCGAGCAAACTGTTGCTGGATGTATTGCGGCAGGACCTCGATCTCACCGGCTCCAAACGCGCTTGCGACGACTCATCCTGCGGTGCTTGCACGGTACAGGTGGACGGCGTGCCGATGCTTTCCTGCACCATGCTGGCGGCCAGCTGCGAAGGCCAGGAGATCACGACCGTCGAAGGCGTGGCGGACCACGGCAGCCTGGCTGCTTTGCAAAAAGCTTACGGCGATTTCGGCGGCTCGCAGTGCGGCTTCTGCACGCCCGGATTCATGATGACCATCAAGTGGCTGCTGGCCAATAATCCCGATCCCAGCGAGGTTGAGATTCGCGACGCGCTCAGCAGCAACCTGTGCCGCTGCACCGGATATTCGCAGATGTACCAGGCGATCCGCGCGGCGCTCGACGCCGAACACAAGGGTATGAAGCAGGAGTTGGTGGAAGCGAAGTAGCTTCGAGCTACGAGCTTCGAGCCAATCGAAGACCCGGGACAAGAACCAGAGAACCAGGCACACAACCCTGCTGAGAACCAACAGCTCGAAGCTCGCGGCTCAAAGCTAATCACTAGTTGCTAATTACTAAAGGCTTCTTTCATGACTGACTTTTCTGTTATCGGCAAGTCCATTGCGATGATTGACGCGGCGGGCAAGACCACCGGCGCAGGCAAGTACGCTGACGACTTCGCACTTCCCGGCATGCTCGTGGGCAAGATCCTGCATTCACCGTATCCGCACGCGCGCATCAAGAGCATCGACACGGCGCGCGCCAAAGCGCTGGACGGCGTGGTCGCCGTGGTGACGGGTGAGGACGCTCCTAACCCGTACGGCATTCTTCCCGTGGGTCATGATGAAACGGCGTTGGCTGTTGGCAAAGTCCGTTACGTCGGCGACCATGTCGCATGTGTTGCCGCCGTGACAGAAGAGATTGCCGAGCGTGCGCTGGAACTCATCGACGTCGACTACGAGCCGTTGCCGGCTTATTTCGATCCGGAAGAGTCGATGAAGGCGGAGACGGACCTGATTCACGAGAACCGTCCGCACAATATTGAGAAGGATTATCACCACGTCTTCGGCGATCCGGAAAAAGGGTTTGCCGAAGCGGACTATGTTGCCGAAGCGCGCTACATCGCCAACGAAGTGACTCATGCGGCGATGGAGCCGCACTGCACGCTGGCGAACTTCGAGCTTGATCCGCATACCGGAAAGTTGGGACGTCTGACCGTGTGGTCGTCTACGCAGGTGCCTTACTACCTGCAGCACAAGCTGTCGCTGGTGCTGGAGTTGCCGATGTCGCAGATCCGTGTGATCAAGCCGCTGGTGGGCGGCGGCTTCGGCGGCAAGAGCGAGATCATCCCGCTGGAGATCATCGCTGCGGTAGCGGCGCGCGCGGCAAAAGCGCCGGTTAAGATCACCTATACGCGCGAGGAAGTTTTCTGGGCGCATCGCGGACGCCCGCGCACCATCATCGATCTAAAAACCGGCGTAAAGAAGGACGGTCGCGTGACCTCGGTTGCGTGCAAGGTCATTCAGGACGGCGGCGCGTATTGCTCATACGGGGTGGTCACCATTCTGTATTCCGGCGCGCTGATCGGTGCGCTGTACGACATCCCCCACATTCGCTATGACGGATATCGCGTGCTCACCAACAAGCCGGCCTGCGGCGCCATGCGCGGGCATGGTACGGTCAATGTGCGCTTCGCCTTCGAGTCGCAGATGGATGAGATTGCGGCGACACTGAAGCTCGATCCGGCTGAGGTGCGACGCGTGAACCTGCTGAAACCGCCGACGGTCACCGTGAACGGTCTGCGCGTGCTCAGCTACGGACTGCCGGAATGCATCGACCAGGTGATCGCACGATCGGGTTGGGCAGAGCGCAAAGATAAGATGCCCAAAGGCCGCGGCTTAGGCGTGGCGTGCAGCCATTACGTGAGCGGCGCGGCCAACAGCATCATCCGTTCGGATATGCCGCACTCGACGGTGAACATCAAGATCGATCGCGATGGCGGCGTGGTGGTGTATACAGGCGCATCGGACATTGGACAAGGCTCGGACACCATGACCGCGCAGGTTGTGGCGGAGGTGCTGGGTTGCGATCTGGCGCGGGTTAGGGTCATCGCAGCCGATACCGACCTCACGCCGATCGATCTTGGTTCGTATTCCAGCCGCGTGACCTTTATGGCAGGCAACGCCGCACTACGCGCGGCAGAAGCAGTGAAGAAGAACATCGCGAGTGCAGCCGCCAAGCGCATGGACTGCGCACCGGAAGACGTGATCATGCGCGACGATCGGGTGTACAAGCGCGGCACCGTTTCGGACGATAGCGATTCAAAAGCGGCGGAGATACTGGAAGATAAAGAAGCGGCACGCGGCCACGTGGATGGGCAAATCCTACGCGGCTCGGTGTTGCAGACCCGCAAAGAAGATGGTCCCAAAGAGCACTTGAGCTTTGAAGAGGCCGTGGTCTCGGCAATCGACTTTCATGGCGCGCTGACCGGAACTGGATCGTACGCTCCTCCAGTGGAGGCGCGTGGCGGCAGGCATAAGGGCGGTGGAGTTGGGCCGTCGCCGGCATATTCCTATTCGGCACAGGTGGCGGAGGTGACCGTGGATGAGGAAACCGGCGAAGTGACGGTGCATAAGATCTGGGCCGCGCACGATTGCGGCCGGGCGCTGAATCCAGTGGCCGTGGAAGGCCAGGTAATTGGCTCGGTGTGGATGGGGCTGGGCCAGGCGCTGGAAGAAGAGATGGTGTGGAAGGACGGTCTGCTGATGAATCCCGGCCTGCTGGAGTATCGCAGCCCATCGTCGGCGGAATCGCCCGATATCGAATGTATCATCGTGGAAAGCATCGACCCCGAAGGGCCATTTGGCGCAAAAGAAGCGGGGGAAGGGTCGCTGGCGGCGACGATTCCAGCGATCTCGAATGCGATCTACCACGCTGTGGGAGTCCGACTGCGTGAGAGTCCATTTACTCCGGAGCGAATACTTTCGGCCTTGCGCGCTAAAAAAGGCCTGAAGCGGATTGAGATGACTGAGTCGGTCGACCCCACCGCTCCGATGAAATTCCGCGAACATGGTGGGTCCCTCTGGTTTCGCGGCAAGGGTCCAACGCGGCATCCGCTCGATCCTGCGCGACAGGGTTCTCAAGCAGGTTCGGTCGTAGGAGGTAAGCAGTGAGTCTACCCAGCTTCCAATTGCTACGCCCCAAGACACTCGATGAAGCCGTCAGCCTCATGGCAAAACACGACGGTGAGGTGAAGATCGTCGCCGGCGGGACGGACCTGCTGCCTTCGATGAAGCAGAAGTTGTTCACGCCATCGTTTGTGCTGGATTTGCGCGGCGTTGGCGAATTGCGTGGTATTCGCAGGGTTCAGGGCGATGGTATAGAAATTGGCGCGCTGACCACGCTCAGCGCCATCGAGCACTCCGCGATCATCCGCAAGGATTACCCGGTGTTGTACGAGGCGGTGAAAACTGTAGCATCGCCAGTATTGCGCAACATGGGAACGCTGGGCGGCAATGTCTGCCTGGACACGCGCTGCCTGTGGTACAACCAGTCGCTGCTGTGGCGCAAGAGTTGTGGATTCTGCCTGAAGAAGGACGGCCACTTGTGCCACGTGGCGCCGGGCGGAAATTTCTGCTGGGCAGCATTTTCCGGCGACACGCCGCCGGCGCTGCTGTGCCTGGGGGCAGAAGTCGAGATTGCCGGCCCGCAGGGACTACGGCGTGCCCCATTGTCAGAGTTCTATGTGAACGACGGCATCGTGCGGTTGCACCTTGCACCCAACGAAATTGTCACGCGTGTGCATCTGCCGGAGGGGGCAGCGGGGTGGCGTGGCAGTTATCAGAAAATGAGGGTACGCGGTAGCATTGATTATCCGCTGGCCGGAGTTGCGGTCGCGCTCAAGATGAAGTCGGGGCGCGTGGAAGACGCGCGAGTTGCTATTACAGCGCTTAATCCCGCGCCGTTCCTGGTGAAAGACGCGGACGCGCACCTCATCGGGATGGCGCCGAACGAGGAGATCGCCGAGCGCATTGGCGAATTGGCAGCGAGGACCGCGAAGCCGTTGACCACGTCCGCGCTGACGCCGGAGTACCGGCGGGAGATGGTGCGGGTGCTTGCCAAGCGAGCGGTGATGGCATGCGCGAACTGAAGGCAGTGGCCAGTGGACAGTCGCCAGTTGCAGAAGTAGAGTCTTCCGCCAGTATAGGGGTCCCTTCGGCAAGCTCAGGGCAAGCTCTTCGACTCCGGCGGCGCAAAACCGGCGCGCCTCCGCTCACGATGACAGATGCTTTGGTGAGTACCTTAAGGAGAGCTTCACAACTAGCTACTGGCCACTGACCACCAGTCACTACTTATGATTACCGACTGCCACATTCACATCCAGCCGATCGAACTGTTCAAGCCGGAAGCCTTGGCTCTGATGAAGAAGTCGCGCAAGGACTTTGACAGGGTTGCGGAGTACTGCCGCTCGCCGAAGGCGTTTCTCAAACATCTGGATGAGATCGGGATCGATCGGGCGGTGCTGATCAATTACGTGGCACCGGAGGTGATTGGTTTCACGCCGGCGGTCAACGAGTTTATCGCCAACTATGTAAAAGAAGATCCCAAGCGGCTGATCCCCTGCGGCAGCGTTCATCCGCGGCACACGACCAACGTCCTCGCTGACATGGAGCAGATCGTGCGGCTGGGAATCAAGCTGATGAAGATCCATCCGCCGCATCAGTTGCTTTATCCCAATGATTACGTACACGGCGTGAAAGAGCTGGAAATCATTTATCGGGCCGCCGAAGCCAACGGGATTCCGGTCATGTTTCATACCGGCACATCGATCTTTCCCGGGGCGCGCAACAAGTATGGCGATCCAATGTATGTTGACGACGTCGCGGTGGACTTCCCGCGGCTGAAGATTCTACTGGCGCATGGCGGGCGGCCACTGTGGATGGACACTGCGTTCTTCCTGGTGCGCCGACATCGCAATGTCTACCTCGACATCAGCGGAATTCCGCCGAAGACGCTGCTGAAGTATTTCCCGCGGCTGGAAGAGATCGCGCACAAGACACTCTTTGGGACGGATTGGCCAGGACCGGGAGTGCCTGAGATTGCTAACAACCTCGCCGAATTTCGGAAGCTAGTTATCAGCGACGCTGCGAAAGAGCAAATATTGGGCAAGACGGCGCTGGAGATCTGGCCGTAAACAAGTTGTCAGTTGTCAGCGAAGGCTAAGCCCATCCCGAACACTCCCGCTAACTATCTATTCCATTTCACGTTCGAAAGCCAAGCCACCAATCAGCAAACCGCCAGGCAGATCTTGCCTATGTGGATTAGGCAGACATTGCCGGTAATGCCTGGGTCCGGCAGACCGTTGTCGGAATCTGCTGAGCTAAGGGTTGGCAGATGAGCAAGCTTTGGTGAATGGAGGCGGTTGCCTGCTTTGGCAGGAGGCTTGCACTATGCCTTGTGAGGCAACCGTTAACTGAAGTTCGATGGAGCCTCGCCGATAAGGCTTAAAGACAAGCGATCGAGTCGAGAGGAGCCAGTAATGTCCGTTGCAGGTATCTCCAGCAGCAATCTATTTGATATTAATGACAGCAGAGAAAGCGTGCAGAGCCAGATGCGGCAGGAGTTCGCGCAGTTGGGACAGGACCTACAGTCGGGCAACCTGTCGGCCGCGCAATCCGACTTTGCGACCTTAACGCAGCTCGGGCCGCAGTCGACGTCGAGTTCGTCTTCCAGCTCGGCGGCGGGCACCAGTCCCATGGCGCAGGCTTTTGCCCAGCTTGCGAAGGACCTGCAGTCGGGCAACCTGTCGGCCGCGCAGCAGGACTTCGCCGCCATTCAGCAGGTGCAGGCCAACGCAGTGCAGTCGGGCGGTCACCATCATCATCATCGTGGCGGCGGGGAAGGCGGACAAAACGGCATCAGCAGCTTGTTCAGCCAGTTGGGGCAGGCACTGCAATCCGGAGACCTCTCCACCGCGCAGCAGGTTTTCAGCACGCTACAGCAGGACTTCCAGCAGGCCGGGCAGAGTACCAGCGGAACGACCGCGGTGCAGCCGAACGCAATTTCCGTGAATGCCTGATCCAGGCGCTGAAAACCGCAGGTTTCTCCGCTCGGGCTGACAATTCGCGAGAACCCTGGAACCAGGAGGGGAGTTTAGGGACTGGTGTAGGCCTGCTTCAGGTAGTGGCGCGCCAGGTCGGCAGAGTTGGAGGTGGAGTTCTCGGCGATGACTGCTTTGTATTTTTCCAGAGCGGTATCGCGCTTCTGCAGCAGGTCATACATTTCGCCCGCGGCCAGCGTGGCCCGCTGCTGCAAGTTGGGATCGTCTTTGGCGCTGCCGGCAGCAAGTTCATAGGCTTCGGCCGCGTCAGCATATTCTTTCTGCCCGCGAAGCGATTCCCCGAGGCCAAAAGCCGGGATCGCGATGCGACACTGGTTGTAGACATTGTTACGGCAACCAGCGATTACTTTCCGATAGGCTGCTATGGCTTCCTGCCCGTGTCCAGCGGCGTTCAGCAGGTGGGCGTACTCGGCTGCCATTATGAAATTACGTGGGTACTCGCTGGTCATGCTGTTGACCAGCTGAAGAACTTCCGCATACTTTTGCTCGCGCCGCAGAAACAGCGCCAGCATGATCTTGGCATCGGTGGCCACTTCAACGTGGTTGCTGGCCGTGGCCTGCCGCAGATAATCCAGCCCCTTCTGCTTATTACCGCTGAGACCCACGACCGAGGCAGCGACCTTGGCGGGCCAGCTAAGGGAACCGACGATGTACAGGTCGGTACCGATGCCGACCTTGGCATCGACGTACTTAGGATCGAGTTCCAGCACGCGTTCGTTGTCGCGGCGGGCCGCCACGGCGATGCGCAGTGCGGCGAACCAGGATTTTTCACCGAGGCCAACGTAGGTCGACTCCAACGCACGAGTGGCTCCGCGTGCATAGATCGCGTTCACGTCGTTGGCATTCTTGTCGAGCTTGGCTTGGGAGAGCGCCAAAGACTGCGCGGTGAGCTGCTGGACCCGGTCACGTACCGCGGGATCGAGCGGCACCACCGCCTTCTTGTTCATAAAGGTGTCGCCAGCGTAAGACTCGGTATCCAGCGCTCCAATGCGCGACAGCTCTTTGAAGGTAACTGCGGCCAGGACGTGATTGACCGCGAAAGGATCGTCGGGATGGGCCTGTTGGGCGGCTTCGAAGTCGCGGATTGCCTTGTCGTAATCGAGTTCGTAGAAGTGTTCGAAACCCTTTCGGGTGTTGGCATCGGTATCGGGCCGGGTCGGAACCCAGGAGCTATCCGGGGCAGCCGCCGCAGGGCACAACGGGGCCATCAGCAAAAACGCACCACAGAGGCACCCCAAAAAGAGCAGTCGGTAGTAAGGTTTCATCGCGACCGGTTTATGGAAGTTTACCCGATATTGCGAGCCCATCCCTAGCAGGAGTAAGAATATTAAACAGACAGTGATGGGCTTGGTGCGTCCTTCGAGCCCGGAGGCCGGTGGAAAAGCTGCGGGGGATGTCACAGAAGTTGTCCCTGGCGTCATGAAGCTCAGATCAGGGCCCCTGGTGTCCGATGCCAGCCTCTTTGATCTTGACACGGGCGAGCCGCATGATTAAATGTGTGAATGTGTCCCCGGCTGCGGCGGGACAGTCGAACGTTCTGACCACAAGATCAGCCAAATATAATTTCGGGTTCTCCGGGAATCCGGCAGCACGAATTCGACCTGACGCCGGTCACGACTTTCTGCAGCGGAGGTGTGGCGCCGGATGCGGGCGGAGACACGGCAACTGCTGGCGAATTGCGTACCGGGATAGGGGCTAATACCAGAGAATGGGAGCGAGTTCAAACGTAAACCAGCCGATCCTGCCAGCAGCCCCAAGTGCTGTTTCTCCGACCGCCCAGCAGATCTCTGGGGCTACAAGTCTCGAGACGGTCGCGGACCGAACCGCGCTTCGCACCAAAACGATTGTTGTGGTGGGATTCGTCGCGAGCCTCCTATTGTCTCCCAAGCTCTGGGTTAGTTCGCGCTTCTATCCGCTGATTCCTGTCTTCCACGGCTTACCACGCATTCCGTATCCGCTGGACTACATCTGTTACGGGGTTGTGCTGTTTCTTCTTGCCGCAATAGCCTTCGTCCCGAGGCCTCGGCTTTATATCTTCGCGTTGGTAGCTTTCCTCGCGGCATACTCATTGCTGGACCAGACCCGGTGGCAGCCCTGGGCCTATCAATACTGGCTGATGCTACTTGCGCTGGGTTGTTTTTCGTGGAAGCCGGACGATATCCGGGGGCGGCAGGACGCGGTGAACATCTGCCGCCTGATCATGGGTTGTACTTACGTCTATAGTGGGCTGCAAAAGCTAAACAGCAAGTTCGTTGCGGAAGGATTTCCCTGGGTCTTGGGCACACTGCATCTTCATATCCCGGTCGCCTACTTAAATTACCTGGGATGGATTGTGCCTTTCATAGAAGTAAGTATCGGGCTGTGCCTGTTAACCCGTAGATTCCGCAAGATAGGGATACTGAATGGCATTGTGATGCACGTCTTCATCTTATATAGCTTCGGCCCGCTGGGGCTTAACTGGAACACCGTGGTATGGCCGTGGAATGTAGCTATGATCGCCCTGATACTTGTCTTGTTCTGGCATACTGATGTCACTTTCGCCGACATTGTATGGCGTAATAAATTTGTCTACCAGAAAGTCGTCCTCGTACTTCTTGGAGTGTTGCCGGCGCTTAGCTTTATTGGGCGGTGGCCTTCCGATCTATCCCTGGCGCTCTACACCGACAACTTGACTGAGGCGAATGTACTGATAAGTGAACCGGTGAAGCGGGAACTGCCGGTGTTCGTCCAGCAGTTTATAAAGCCCCAGCCTGGACACATTGTGCTTCGAACTCAAGACTGGTCTTTCGGTGAGTTGAATGTACCGCCTTATGCGGAGATACAGAGCTTCATAAGGGTTGGGTCCGAAGTATGCCGCTATTCCCACAACTCGGCCGACGTTTTACTTTCGGGATACGAGAAGAATACCCTGCTGGGCCCGGGCAAGGAGATACGCAATACTTGCTTTGGTACGCTGGTGGTCCAACCCTGACAACTTCTGCATCCCAGCTTGCCAGCTTCAGCCGGCGGCACGTTGCTGGCTTTTCGACTCAGCAGCGCGACCCTGGCGGGATCGTTCGCCCGGGGCGGCCGCAGCCCACAACTCCTCCAATTGCGGGAACGTCGAAGCAATATCACCGCTGGAGAAACTTCTAGTCTTCCTCTGCGCCATCGTCATCATGTAAGATCGAACAGGGAGCCTGGATCACATGCGTCGTCTTGCGCTCGTAGTATGGGCCAGCTTTGCACTCGCGAACTTATCCGCCGCTCAGATTCAAACTTGGGGGATCGACCCATCCCATTCCTCCGCCGAGTTCGCCGTTCGCCACCTTGGAATCTCAACGGTACGAGGGGATTTTGAGAAGGTAAGCGGCAAAGTATCCTACGATTCCATGGATGTGGGTAAGAGTTCGATTGAAGCAACGATCGACGCCACTACGATCAACACCAGGATAGAAGCGCGCGACAAGGATCTGCGCAGCCCCCACTTTTTTGACGTAGAGAAGTATCCTGTCATCACCTTCAAATCAAAACGCATCGAGAGTGCAGGAGCCGGCAAGCTACGCGTAACCGGCGACCTCACCATGCACGGGGTAACAAAAGAGGTTGTGATGGACGTCGATGGCCCTAGTCTGCCTGTCAAGGATTCTTCGGGCGCTACCCGCATGGGAGTGGCGGCGACGGCGAAGATTAATCGCCGGGATTTCGATATCAATGGCGGAACGGTAGCCGTCGGAGATGAGGTGCAGGTTACGCTGGATATCGAATTGATCGGCTCACCGTCTCCGCCCAAATCGACGCAACTCAAGTAGCCGGCCTTCGCTGGCCTATGACAACTAAGAACTATATTGGCCGATCGACCTTAGGCGTATCGGTCTCTACAGCCAACTTGCTCCATTTCTTGCGCGCGGCCTGGATGTAGGAGCTGAACTGTTCCGGAGTGGTGTGACCTAGCTCGCCGCCCTGTTCGGCAACCATTTTTTCCATCTCCGGTGTGCTCAATGCCTCTTGTATCGCGCGGTTCAGCTTGGAAATGATTTCGTTGGGAGTGCCGGCAGGCGCAAGCACTCCCGTCCATATCCTGAGGTCAAAGCCAGCGATGCCGGCCTCGGCGAACGTCGGCACATCAGGAAGTTGGGTGAGCCGGACCAAACTGGCGACACCCAGAGCTCTTTGGCTGCCGTCCTGGATCGCAGTCAGGGCCATTTTGGATGGATCGAACATCATTGACACTTCGCCTTTCAGCAGGGCCTTCCGCGCCGGTCCTGCGCCGTCGAAGGGAACGTGGCGAATGTCCACGCCAGCCTTTTTCTCGAACAGTTCGCCGGCAATCTGCTCAGGGCTCCCGTTTCCGTTGGAGCTGAAGCTCAGTTTGCCGGGCTGGGCCTTCGCCAGGGCGATCAACTGCTGCAACGACGATGCCTGCACGCTGGGATGCACCACGAGCACCATGGGTGAGGACTCCAGAAGGGCAATGGGAACGAAGTCTTTGGCGGGATCAAAAGGCAACCTGTTGTAAGTGTACTGATGAACGCTCAACGGGCCGACCGATCCGAGCAGCAATGTGTAACCGTCGGGTATAGCCTTGGCCGCAACCGCAGTCCCGTTGTTACCTCCGGCCCCGGGAACATTATCCACCACGACCTGCTGGCCCAGAGCGTTACCTAACGACTTGGCCACTAAGCGCCCCCAGAAATCCGCACCACCGCCAGCCGGAAACGGCACCACCAGGTGTATAGGCTTATTCGGGTAGGCCGAGGAACTCGAATGCGAAGGACTTATTTGAGCGTAAGTCTGGCTGGTTAAAATAATGGCAAAGGAAAATACTGCCTTAAGCCGCGTGCGAGCGGATAAACTCATCGTTTTGCGATTCCTTTCCAGCTCAATAAGCAGGAATTGAATTCTACCCAGCGGAAAATGACAGCGATGGAGGCTCCGCCGGGAGGAGGATGATCTAAGCCTGCGTCGAATTAGATTGGTGCCGGCGGCTACCCACCGTTAATCGGAGCGCTGGCGCTGGCTATGCACTTCCACTCGCCATTCTTGTGCCACGTATCCAGCCAGCGTTCACGCGCATCCACCGCTTTACCATCAGGCAACGTGCCCTTCCCGCGCCACGCGCCTGTAGCAATGGCCATATTACCTTGCATGACGACCTTGATGTCGCTAACTTCGAAAGCCTGCCATTTTTCCGTCTTGACTCTGTCGAGGACTTCGGACCTTCCATGGATAGTTCCCGTACTGTCCATCTCGACAAAGATCTCGGATAACAGAAGTGCAATTTTGGTGGAGTCATTCGCTTTGGCCGCCGACGCCCACTGTTGCTCCAGGCGGGTGATCGTCTTGGCAATGTCAGGGGCTGCCCACGTACTTGTCTGGTCTATTTGCGGCATAGGACCTCAGAAATAAGCGTGCCAGCGGCCACATGACAGTGCACTGCGCCGCGAACAAAATGTCCCACCCCTGTCGTCGAATCGGACGACAGGGGTGGGGTCTGGGGTCAACGCTTAGTGTTGGTTGCTGATGGCCGCACTTGTTCCATCGAATTTGGTGATGTTGATGGTGAACGGTTCGTCGTAGGACGCGGCGCGATCTTGCAGCACGCTCAGCCCCACTTGTTCGCCCAGCAGCATCGACCAATAGCTGGAGCTGCGGAAGTGAATGCCGGAGTGGAGACCGTGGCCGAGGGTGACGTTAGAGGCGAGCTTGGACAGCTCCCCGTTGACCGTCAACTGGTCGCGGTCGGACCCCGTGTAAGGCACGAGTGTCAGACCATCTTCGCTCGGCTGCATCACGTCCGATCCGGCGGCTTGCAACAGCGGACGTATCCGCTGGCTTCCGTCGAAGAAGAACTTGATCGCAGCGATGCAGGCGCCGCCCACCGTGCCGTGTCCGGTCGGGTAGCAGGGATGGGTCGGCGCGCCCTCGGGGAAGGCCAGCGGCATCAGATAGGTACCATATTGCGAGTAGCTCTTGGCCAGGCCAGCCGAATTGAGCAAGTCGTGGTTAATGGCCTGCGCCGCCTGCGGCATGGGCCGCTGGTTGGTCATCAAGGCTTGGACCAATGCGCCCATTTCTTCCGGACGCTGCCGCAGGTTCACAATCCACTTGTGGAACCACACGGCTTTCAGCGCTCGCGATGCCATCTCCGGAATGGTTCCCACGGCGTCCACCGGACCGCCCTGCGCACTGCCGAGGGTGCCGAAGCCATGTTGCGACGGCGAGCCGATATAGGGATTGCCGGGATTGACCGGGCAGCCGATACCAGCCAGAACAAGAACGGCGATGAAGTACGCCTGATGCAGTGCGTCCACATGGGTGTAGGCCGCCCCGTCGCGTCCCATCCGAAGGAAGCGATAGGTGGGATCGTACTGGAGGGTGAACGACGGAGCAAAGCCGCTCTCAATGCTTAGATACTCTGCGGGATTGGTGCAGTAGTCTGACCCGCCTTCCCCGACTGAAAGGAACCTTTGATACATCTGCGACAGGGGCTGCACACCCAGAAAGGTCGGCTGTAGCATGAATTGCGAGACGTACGGCCCCTGCACGTTTCCGTCGCCGGCATAAAACTGCCCGCGGAGCAAGTTCTGCGGCGTCACCGGATAGGGGAAAATGCTCCCACGGCTGCGCACGTAGGACAAACTGTTCAGGTCGGCGCAAGCCTGGGCCGCGATCGGACTTGTCGAATAGTCGGTGAAGTTAACGTCACGCATAAACGCAGCCCAGTAGTGCTCGACCATTTCTGCCGCGGTCTGGGCGCTGGTGATACTGGGTGCCGGGGGAGTGCTGTACGCGTGTGAATCGAGTCCTTCCAGATCGAGCGCCAGAGCACACATCGGCCCGTTGAGCGTTCCGGTGAAGCCTGGGCCACCCGGATTTCCTACGATGATGTTCTGGAAGTCCTGGTAACGGCCGGTTTGGAGGGCGTGGGTAAGGCTTTGCCAGGCAGCAGGATTCACGATGCCGAGGTGGGGATGCGGCAGGCACTTGCTCCAGCTTCCGCTGAAGTCGGTGAATCGCTCGGCATCGCCATTGTCCGGCAATTCGCCGATGTTGATGTAATCGTTCAGCGCTGTCTTGGTGCGGTAGTTGTAGCTGGAGGTTGCACGCGCTGCCGAGTTATATGTTACGACCGAGGCCTCCGCCTCCGCATGCTTACCTTCAATCAGGGGTTCAAATGGAAGGGCGGCGAGCGCCATGGCTGCGGCGCCGCCGACGCCGACCTTGCCCAGGAAGGATCGCCGGCTGGTGTCAGATGGCCCGGCTGGGATCTCCTTACTGGCCTTGTATTTGTGGGTGTGAGGGGCCTCGCCGTGGACAAGCGTGGCCTGGTCAGAACAATCCTGGGGGTCTTTCATGAAGTTCTCCCTTCAATGGTTAACTGCCGAAGCAGGCTGATCGGGAGAACTAGACAGGCGGCTGGAAAGTCGCGCTGGACCGCGCATTCCAATCTACTCCGCCTTGAAGAGTCCTCCGAAGAGCCTGCGACGTGTGGTTTTACAGCCAGCCAAGCCAGACAGACAACATCAGGCAATCACTTATGAAGCCGGGAGAACGGTAGAAAGTGAGAAAAAATAACCAGACTGCTCAGATCCTGATCCCAGCTAAAACCGGGTTCATTGGTTCGACTTTTGGGGACCGCCTGAAGGCGGTCCCTTTCAAAGACATAATTAACTTAATCGGACCTCACTAAACACTATCGACTGCGTTACGGCGTGATCTCCCAGACCACACCAACCAGATTTTGGCCGCCCAAGGAGGCGGTGCCATAAAAGTTGCCGGACGTGTCAAATGTCACGTTACCGTAGGGTTCTCTTCCGTCGTTGCCGCCGGTGAAATCGTAAACTGAACTGTACGTCCAACCGCTGCCGGAGGATGTCAGCTCCCAAACGTTACCGTCGCTATGGGCCCCATCGCACAGGGTCGTGCCATAGAGATTGCCCGACTGGAGGGTAACGGTGCCCCATGGCCCGCACTGGGCGGCCCCGTTAAAGTTGTAAATCACGTTATGAGTCCAACCACCGCCGGAGGGGGACAACTCAAAGACCGTACCGCCGCCACCAGCGCCGCCGCTGGCAGTCGCACCGTAGAGATTGCCCGACTGGTCAAAGATGAGCCCAGCGACGGGGTCGCTTCCATCAGCGCCGCCCTGGAAATTGTAAACAACTTGCTCCGTCCAGCCGCTTCCGGAGGGGGACAGCTTAAAAACCGTGCCGTTGCCGGATGCGCCGCCCGCCGTTGTGGTGCCATAGAGGTTGCCGGCGGTGTCGAATATCACGCCCGCGTAGGGAGTCGCTCCGTCGGGGCTGCCGACGAAGGTGTAAATAGGCTGCTCCGTCCACTGGTTGCCCGAACGCGTCATCTCGTAAACAACACCAACGCCGTTACCTCCGAGGGAGGTGGTGCCGTACATGTTGCCGGACTGGTCGAAGGTGATGTCACCGTACAGAGGTGTAGCGCCATCGCTACCTCCGGAAAAGGCATACAGCAGAGACCCGTTCCACGGGCACAGTGCCGAAGTGCAAGCGTTCACAGGGGGAGTAAGGTTGTAAACATAGCCATAAGGATGGCCGGCGATGTTATTAGGGCTTGTGCCGTAGAGAGTGCCGTTAGGGCCGAAGATTACCCTGCTGGAGACAGTACCGTCGAAGATGTAAAGAGTATTGAAGACCCAGCCAGTTCCGGCGCGCCGCAACTGGAAGGCCCCACCCCAATTGCTTCCCGAATGGCCGGTGCGTACGGTACCGTAGAGCTTTCCGCCTCTATCGATGTTCAAGCCGGCAACGGGGTGCGCTCCGTCCGGTCCGCTGAACGTGTGGATTACCTGGTAAGTCTGCGCGTGTGCCACCCCGGTGGTGACAACTGTCAGCCCAAGCGCGATCGCCAGTGCCAGCGCAGCCGCGGTCGCGCCCGCGCGCCCGGCGGTTGACGTCCGAAATTCCCTAAGGTTCGCCATTAACATCCTCCCAGTGACTGTTTACTGCTTGCTGCCAGCGTTCTAAGTTTTTTATCTCAAGTGCGAGGCAAGTGTGTTATCTCAAGTGCAACGCAATATACACCAGCACGCCTCAACTCGCCATTTTTTTTTTGTTACTTTTTCATCGCTTGCGGAAGCGAGCATGACCTGGCGTCAGGATCGAACGCTGTTAGCTGCAATGTCCATCTGCCGCCCGGAAGGCGATAGCCTCGTAAATCACGCCGCAGCCGTTCATTCCAGCGTCAGGGGTACCGCCTCAGAGACTGTCCCTGATCCACCACCAGACCCCTGGCAGTGCAGGCCCACTATTGCCCCATTTCTCGAACCGGTCAACTTAATTCCAGATTACGGTCTAATCCACTGATAGCAGGCAGTTTGCTAGCCAGGCCGCCAGATTGTAGAGAGACTGTCCGGCAAGAATTCGAAGAGCGGCGATGTGGAGCAGTGACTGGCACGTTTGGGTTTGCCGGCCGGCAGGGGTACGCGCGGCTTCGGGAAATGCTTGAGCCAACGTTAACTGAATCACTCGGATTCAGCACCAAACTGCTGTTTTTTAGTCTAGGTTGACTTCGGAAGGAGGCCATAGCGCAAGTAGTCCTCTGCCGTCTGTTGGATCCTGCAACAATGGTTGACAAATCTTTGACAAGGTTGTGACACGACAAGAGCTCGGCCATCCTAACATTTTGCCTGGTCACTTCCACGCTATGCGTGGATTTTGCTGAATATCATCCGAAGGAGCAACCGAAAATGCGCTACACCAGCAACTTATCAACCATTTTGCCATTTTGTGCCATCTCCAGGCGCCTGTCATTCTGCCTGGCTGCACTGATTTCTCTTACCGCCGTGGCATCGGCGCAGACTACCGAATTGCAAAGCGATTCCCCCTCTGGACCAACCGGGGTCATCGTTCACAGCCAGTTTGGCGGACAAATCTTTGGGTTTGACATCGATCAGAATGGTACCGAGGGCATACTGGCGGAGGCCAAGTCGCTTTCCAATGGAAACGTTCTGGCCGCAATGGAAACCTTTGATCAGGCAAGCGGCCGTATCCTAAAGGTGGTGCAACTGACGCAACCATCGCACTCACAAGATGATTTCATCACCCTGGGGGTGGTCGGCAACAGTGTGGGGCTGTTCGAACACGAGATCGTATCGCACCTTTTCGTCAGCAGCCGCGTCTTCAGCGTCGTGAATCCGCTGAGCGGGAATCTCATTACCGGCGACTGGACCCCACCCATCGGGTTGCAGCACATCATCATGCCGACCGGGGTAAGCCGCAGCCAGGGAGTCCCGAACGTCGCCGTGTTCGCCTACGACAACAGCGATAGCTTTATTCCTTATGTCTTCAGCTCCAACGTCGCCAACAATACCTTCGGGCCAGTCGTCCATATCACGGACTCCACCAACTTTGGCAGCGTACCTCCGCCTATTGCGTACGATAGCGTGAGCAATCAGGCGATACTCGGCGGAGGGACCGGAGCGTTCGGCACCCGGCCCGTCATCGGTGTGGTTGATCTTACTGCGGGCACGTTTGCGGAGTTTGAGGGGATAGGGTTCGGGTTTGTGAACGGAATCGCCGTAGATTCCGCGGACGGCATTTTCGTTACCGATACGGAGGATGACGCCAGCGTGGAGTTCTACAATCTCAGCACGCAGACCGGGGTCACTGTGGTGTTGCCCGGGTCGGAGGGACTGCAACAGTTCAGCGGCGCCGATGTCGAATTTGATTCCGTGAACAAGCTGTTCCTGATCGCTCAGCCCGATTCAAGTTCGGCGCCCAGCGGCAGCACGATTTACGTTTACGACATACACGGAAACCTGCAGGAGACGATTAACGGATTCAGCTTCTCAAATACCTTCAATGTCGTGCCCGCGCACATTGCCCTGCACCCCAGCCTCCGGTCCGGGTACATAGACGGCCCCAACTCCGGAGTGACCGAGATTGAGGCTTTTGCGTACTGACCAGCCAGCGTTGACGCCTGTTTCCTGGCGCTCGATTGCCCCATGCCCCACTCATTCGAGTTTTTCTTGCGAATGAGTGGGAGGGGATGGAATACCGCAAGACTTATCCATAACTAGGACAGATTTCGAACGACCTCTTGAGTGGGAACAAGACAACCAGTCAGGCAAATGCGGATTGGGAGGGCCACCGCGGGCAGAAGAAGTAATCGGATCTTAATCTCAAAACTAATTCATCTCCACGCTAAAGCGTCTCTTGGCGGAAAAGCAGCGTTGACTTTGGGATTTATTGGGTATCAAATTCCAGTCAACATCCGGCTGAGAGGATGGCTCAACATGAAGTTGCGTCTTGCTTCGCTCTCACTTCTCGCGCTGCATCTGATATTGATGGTTGTTCCGGTCGCGGCGCAAGGTATCTACAACAACGGCCCGATCAATGGCAATACCGATGCCTGGACCATCAACTTCGGGTTCATTGTCGGTGACAGCTTTACTGTATCGACCGGGAATACGACTTTGACTGGCCTGTCCTTCGGGGCGTGGTTGTTTCCGGGGGACACTCTCGAATCGGCCGAAGTTTGGATTACCAACGCCCCGCTCGGCGGCACCTCGTATTTCGATCAGGTGGTCAGCCTCACGCAATCGGGCTGCGCCGTTAACCAGTACGGGTTCGACGTGTGCACCGAGTTCGGGACTTTCAATGGCCCAAATTTGGCGAACGGCACCTACTGGGTGAACCTGGAGAATGCCGTTGTGAACGACGGTGATCCGGTTTATTGGGACGAGAATTCTGGCGTAGGCTGTACTTCGCCGGGTTGTCCCTCCCAAGCTGAGGGCAATAATTGTATTCCCGGTACTCATGGCGGCTATTCGTGCATCCCTTCTGAATCGTTCAGCCTTTACGGCGATGTCAGCGGCACCACAGTTCCTGAGCCCGGCAGCGTTGTGTTATTTGGCTCGGGCTTCCTCGGCGTGGTTGGCGTGCTGCGCCGCAAGCTGTTCTGACCTGAGCCTACTGCGGTTTCGCCTTCTGATCCGTCGCCAAGCGTAATGCCGCATTCAATAAGGAGACCATTGTGTCGAATCTCGACCAACTTTCCCCATTCATGTTTCGTAGAGGCTCGCGAGCAGCAGGTTTCGCAGTGGCCCTCCTCTGCGTGTTCACCGCGATGCCGACGCAACCCGCGCAGGCGCAGACGTTCTCCGTGATTCACCAGTTCACCGGCGGAAACGACGGGCGAAATCCTTTGGCCGGCTTGACGATGGATAGAGCGGGAGACTTCTATGGCACGACTTCCGACGGGGGAGTAACGGGCGAGGGCGTGGTATTCAAAATGACCCACAAGAATGGCGGGTGGCTTCTCAGTCCGCTGTATAACACCTTCGGCGACAGTGACTCTGGAGAGTTTCCGGAGTCTGCGGTAACCATCGGCGCGAATGGCAGTCTCTACGGCACTACTATTTCGGGTGGAACGGGGAGTACGGATGCGGGCACACTTTTCAATCTGACACCCCCGGCACGCGCTCAGCGTAACGTTATCGCCCCCTGGACGCTAACCGTGCTTCATGATTTTGGCCCTCCAGGTGGCAGTGATGGCGCTCTCCCGGCCTATTCTGTTCTGGTTTTCGATTCAGCGGGAAACATCTACGGCACCACAAGCTGGGGCGGCGGAAACGGCTGCGGTGGAAACGGATGTGGCACAGTCTTCAAGTTGACTCCAACTGAAGGCGATTGGACGGAAACCATTGTCTACACTTTCACTGGAGGCAGCAATGGATTTTCCCCCGAAGGCGGAGTGATCTTTGACAGTGCCGGTAATCTTTACGGCACCGCAAGCAGCGGCGGTATGTATAACTGCGGCACGGTCTTCAAACTAACGCCCACCGGCTCCGGGTGGGTGGAGACTACGCTTCACCTGTTTCTGGGTGACGGTGTCGGTGATGGGTGCATTCCCGTATCCGGGTTGATCTTTGATGGGTCGGGCAATCTGTATGGCACAACTTACAGAGGCGGGGTTCTAGGCGGGGATAACGGCGCGGGTACGGTTTTCGAACTTGTTCCTCAGCCTGACGGAGGTTGGTCATTAAAGGTGCTTTGGGCGTTTACCAGTGGATTTGCCAACGGGGGGCCGTTGGGCAGAGTGACCATGGACACGGCCGGCAATCTTTACGGCTCGACATCTAGTGGCGGTGCGTACGGATTAGGCGCGGTTTTCGAGTTGACCCCCTCCAGCGGCGGGTGGGCCTATACCAGCCTGCACGACTTCATCGGGAATCCCGATGGAGAGATTCCCATGGGTAATGTACTGCTCGACGCGAACGGCAATCTTTATGGCACTGCGGAGGGTGGCGGACAGTACGACTCCGGCGTCGTCTGGGAGATCACCCCGTAGCTGAAGGAGTAATTCAGGTTGGAGAAGAACCTGCGGCGATCTTCACCCAAAATGATTGACCGGCCCGATTCCCTTCCCCAGCGGATAGGCCGCGACGATGGCTTTGCGCACGTATTCTTTAGCGGCATGGACGCCTTCCAGCAGCGTGTCGCCCAGCGCTAATCGACAGGCGAGGGCGGTCGCATAGGCGCAGCCCGTTCCATGGGTTGACCGCGACTCGATTTGCCCGCCCGAAACGATCTCCTCGCGATTTTCCCCAGACGCCGCTTTGTAACTCAGGTAATCGTTGGCCGATTGCAAATGTCCGCCGGTGATGACCACGGCCCTGGCGCCAAGTTTGTGCAGGCCGGCGGCCATCTCTCGGGCGCGCGGAAGTACGACATCCCAAGCGGCGCCCGGCGGAGGCGGATCAGCTTAGCGCCGCGGCCTCGTCGACGTTGGGCGTGATCACATCGCACAGCGGAATCAGCAGCGTTCGGAGCACTTGCACTCCGGCCTCGTCCAGCAGTGCAGTTCCCGACGACGACCGGATCACCGGGTCCAGCACGACATTCGGCAGCCGCCTTGACTCCAGAAAATCCGCAACCGTTGCCGCAACCGATCCCGATCCCAACATTCCCAGCCTTACCGCCGCGATCTCGACATCGTCGGCCAGAGTCTCCAGCGTCCGGGCCACCAATTCCGGCGCCAGCGGCTGCACGCTGAACACCCCCTGCGTTGACTGCACCGTCAGCGTGGTAATGCAGGTCACGGCATAGCAACCCAGCGAAGCCGCTGTCTTGATGTCGGCAGTGATTCCGGCTCCCGAGGAGGGATCGTAGCCCGCGACGCTGAGCACAACCGGTGGTACGCGCATGGGAGGACTCTATCGCAAACCGCTGTTTCGCGGTACCTGGCG
>JBEKCJ010000063.1:0-26171 GCA_050014935.1 Candidatus Korobacteraceae bacterium | reverse complement strand
GTTGGCAGAGAATGACATGTATCACATGTTCGAATCCACTTTTCTCCGCCAGCAAGTCATTATCATCAGAGAAGTAGCTAGAAAAACGCCAATTCATGCCTGATTGGCGGCCTTTTTGCGGATCTCGCAAGAAAGAACTACCTCGCGATGACAGACCCTTGTGGACTCGGTGAAGCCAACTGTTTTCAGTCCTCGGTGTTGGTCTGATGAGTAGCGCGATCACCGAAACCGCGACGCCGCGGCAGCCAGACGCGTCAGCCCGCTCAGATCTCCACTTCTCCTTCCAGGTAGAAAACGCAAGAGCCTTCGAGTTCGACACGGTCGCCGACCAGCCGGCAGATCGACATTTCGAGGCTCTCGAGAGCCACAGTTTGTCCAAGGTAGCCGATATAGGCGGCTCCAAACGTAGGGGCACGGATGAAGAATCCGTGTCCCTGTGAAAGCCGTCGCTCGAAGACGGCGTTAAACCCGTTTCAGATCCTTACGGACCTGAGGTGTAGGTGTATTGGTTGTTGAACCACTGGCCTCCAACATACGAGTACAGGGTCACGTATATCTGGCCGCCATCCGCCGGCAAGCTGTACACCGTCGTGGTCAGCACATTGCCCAGATTTCCCGACTGATAGTAGTTGTTTCCGCCCACAGTGCTCCCCACGTCCATCCAGTACGCCATGGCTCCTGAGCCCGCACTCCAAGTAAACGTGGCGACGTTGCCGCTTAACGTCGAGCCCGGAGTCGGCGTCTGCATGATCCCCAAGGCGCTGCCGGCGTTGTACGCCGTATAGGTGTAGCCCGTGTTCAGCCACTGTCCTCCCACCAGAGACCAGAGCGTGACGTACACCGGAGTGCCATTCGTCGGCAGACCGTTCACCGTGACCGTCAGTACGTTGCCCAGGTTTCCCGATTGGTAGTACTGGTTGCCGCCAGCCGTGCTCCCGACATCCACCCAGTAGGCCGACGCACCCGCACCCGCCGTCCAATCGAAGGTCACGCTGCTGCCATTGAACGTCGAGCCGGGAGCCGGGGTGGTCATTACACCCTGCGCCCCACTCCCGCTGAACGCCGTATAGGTGTAAGCGTTGCTCAGCCAAGTCCCCTGCACCAGCGAGTACAGAGTTACGTAAACCGTGCTGCCATTGGTGGGCAGTCCATTCACCGTCGTGGTTAGAAGGTTTCCCAGGTTGCCAGACTGATAGTACTGGTTACCGCCCGGAGTGCTCCCTGCATCCAGCCAGTATCCCGTAGCGCCTATGCCCGCCGTCCAGGTGAAGGCTACGCTGCTGCTGCGTCCAGGTGAAGGCTACGCTGCTGCTGCTCAGGGTCGAGCCCGGAGGCGGTGTCGTGATCACGCCTTTGTTATTGGCGTTGCTGTAGGCCGTGTAGGTGTATTGGTTGTATACCCACTGACCACCGATCAGCGAGTACATAGTCACGTAAACCGTGCCGCCGGTGATGGGCAAGCCGCTTACGGTGGCTGAAAACGTCGTATTGGGAAGGCTCCGCGATTGATAGTACTGATTGCCGCCCGCATTGCTTCCGACATCAATCCAAAAAGCCGTGGCCGGATCACTGGCATCCCACTGGAAGGTTACGGTAGAGCTGGGCAAAGTGGAATTGGGAGTCGGACTTTCCACGATTGCGGGTCCGGGGTAAGCCGAGGTATTCAGCAGTATTGATACGTTGTTACTACCATAGTTAGCCGTCACCAAGTCGGGCTTACCGTCGCGGTTGAAGTCCCCCACCGCGATCGAGACGGGACTTGAGCCTGCACCGTAGTTCGCCGCCGCCTGGAAGGTGCCGTCGCCCCTGCCCAACAGCACACTCACATTGGTGCTGCCGTCATTTGCTACCGTCAGGTCGGGCTTGCCGTCGCCGTTAAAGTCCCCCACCATCACCGAATAGGGACTTAAGCCCGCGCCGTAGTTCACCGCCGCATGGAAGGTGCCGTCGCCGTTGCCCAGCAGCACGCTCACGTTATTGCTGTTGAGGTTTGACACCGCGAGGTCGGGTTTGCCATCGCCGTTGAAGTCCCCGACGCCGACCGAGAAGGGCCCTGAACCCGTGGCGTAGTTCACCGCCGCCTGGAAGGTGCCGTCGCCCTTGCCCAGCAGCACGCTTACATTGTTGCTCCCGTAGTTTGCCACCGCCAAGTCGAGTTTGCCGTCGCCGTTGAAGTCCCCCACCGTCACCGACACGGGCTCTGAGCCCACGCTATAGTTCATCGCTGCCTGGAATGTACCGTCGCCATTGTCCAAGAGCACGCTCACGGTGCCGTCAACCAAGTTTGCCACCGCCAGGTCGGGCTTGCCGTCGCCATTAAAGTCCCCCACCGCCGCCGAGTAAGGTTCTGAGCCTGTGCCGTAGTTCCTGGCCGCCTGGAAGGTGCCGTCGCCATTGCCTAGCAAGACGCTCACCGTGTTGTCACCAACGTTTGCCACAGCCAGGTCGGGCTTGCCGTCACCGTTGAAGTCCCCCACCGTCACGGAGTAGGGCTCTGAGCCCGCGGTGTAGTTCACTGCCGCCTGGAAGGTGCCGTCGCCCTTGCCCAGCAGCACGCTTACATTGTTGCTCCCATAGTTTGCCACCGCCAGGTCTGGTTTGCCGTCGCCGTTGAAATCCCCCACCGCTGCCGAGATAGCCTCTGTGCCCGCGCCGTAGTTCGCGGCGACCCGGAAGGTGCCATCACCGTTGCCCGGGAGCACCGCCACAGTGCCGTCGTTGTAGTCTGCCACCGCCAGGTCGGGCTTGCCGTCGCCGTTGAAGTCCCCTACCGTCACCGAGTCTGGCTCGGTTCCCGCGCCGTAGTTCACCGCCGCCTGGAAGGTGCCGTCGCCCTTGCCTAGGAGCACACTCACGTTGCCGCCACTGGTGTTTGCCGTCGCCAGGTCGGGCTTGCCGTCACCGTTGAAATCCCCCACCGTCACCGAGACCGGGCCTGTGCCGACGTCATAGTTCACCGCCGGCTGGAAGCTGCCGTCGCCCTTGCCCAAGAGCACGCTAACGTTGTCGCTGCCATAGTTTGCGACCACCAAGTCGGGCATACCGTCGCGGTTAAAGTCACCCACCGCTACCGAGTAGGCACCTGTGCTCGCCGGGTAGTTCACCGCCGTCTGGAAAGTACCGTCGCCCTTGCCCAGGAGTACGCTCACCGTACCGCTACTGAAGTTCGCCACCGCTAGGTCCGGCCTGCCGTCGCCGTTGAGGTCCCCAACCGCCACTGAAGTTGGCTGTGTGCCCACGCGGTAGTCCACCGCCCGTTGGAAGCTGCCGTCACCGTTGCCCAGGAGCACGCTTACGTTGTTGCTATTCTCGTTCGCCACCACCAGATCGGAGTTGCCGTCGCCCTTGAAGTCCCCCACCGCCACCGAGATTGGATAGGTGCCGACGCCGTAGTTCATCGCCGCCCGGAAGGTGCCGTCGCCGTTGCCCAGAAACACGCTCACATTGTTGCTGCCAAGGTTCGCCACGGCCAGGTCGAGCTTGCCGTCGCCGTTGAAGTCCCCCACAGCCACCGATGTCGGTTGGGTGCCCGCGCTGTAGTTCACCGCCGTCTGGAAGGTGCCATCGCCGTTGCCCAGCAGTACGCTCACATTGTTGCTGCCGTAGTTTGCCACGGCCAAGTCGGGCTTGCCGTCGCCATTGAAATCTCCCGATGCCATCCAGATGGGATATGTGCCCGCGCTGAAAGTCCTCGCCGCAAGAAATGCCACGGGTGGAGGAGCTTGCGCCCAGACTGTATTCAAGCAAACGATCAGGAGAGTACACGTGATACCGGTTAGGCGGGTGAACATAGATATTTCTCCTATCTCGAAAGTCAGAGTTCTACAAAAGTGAGGCTGCGTAAGAATCCGTGCCCTTGGGAAAGTCGCCGCCGCTATCGAAGCGGCGGCTTTGAGCCTTTTCAGATCGTTACGGACCTGAAGTGTAGAGGGGAGCTTCCAACCACATACGAGCCAACTATCGAGCCGTCACTGGCCAGCTTGGTCGCGCTGCAGGTCCCAGAATTCGCCGTCCAGGTGTAGGTTCCGTCGAAGAGGATTCCAGTGGGAAATCGTCAGCCCCACCCAAGAAAAACGACATATCGCTCGGAACAAGGTTTTCGCGTCTCGATACAGATCACATGCGGCAGTTCTCATGGGGGCAATCCTCGCTTTCATGAGCGCACCATGCGCCTCTTCGCCTGCGCGATCAATACTCGGGAGATCATTTGTAGGTAAGTTCTGGGTCAGCGGCTAAGCGGTTCAAAAGCCAAGAGTTACACCCAGATATCATCACAAGAAATTTTTCGCGGGAGTCGCCATTACCGTAATCCGCCGCACCCTTGCCTGGTCTAGCGACAACGGTGGAATGCTGGACCGAGATCGTTCCTTAAAAGGTGGCCTCGTCTTGGGAAATCCGATCTCCGGTGGGAGAGTTTGGGAACCGCTTTGGCTTCGCGCTCCAGCTGTTGCTTCAGAGAGTCGTCTGAGGAAAGGTGTGCCGGTGGGCCTCGCCTCCGATAGCCCGGCGTTTACTCGACAGCTGATTACTTCTGTAAAGAGATGGTAGCGCGAGTGGGACTCGCTCGTACCCGCAGAGATTCACAAACTTGTCAGAAGTGCGATCAAACGGGCCATCGTGCAAGAACAGCGAATTGAACTGTACGTCAGCAGGTCTCAGCTTCGCAACGTCCTGGCTGGGGACCGTGGACTGAGTTCGGATCAAGTGCCTGGCGATGACCTCTTCGTTCTGGAAACCGCAGCAAAGCTTAAACGCTGTGGAGGCGAAGTTAGACTCGTCGTGTCACCCAAATCGAACGGCAATACCGTCGGCAAGCCAGCACCTGCGTTGCTGAGGGCGATTGCGCGCGCTCACGACTGGCGGGAGCGCATGGTCGAGTCTCCACAACGGACGGTCGATCGCAGGAAGGAGTGGGCTTAACCAACGCTATGTCAGCCGAGTCTTGCAATGTGCCTTCCTTGCACCGGACATTGTGGAAGCACTTCTGGATGGACGGCCCGATCTGACCGTGCGTAAACTCTGAGGTAACCTGCCGATGAATTGGGCTGAGGCAGCGCAAGCGGCTCGGTTTCTCCAGCAGCCACCTCTTATAGGGTTGTCGTTTGCAAAGTTCAGCACGTCCAGCGAAAAAATCCACTCACTCGTTTGCAATTTTGCTGATTGGCATCGTTTTCGTCGCCTGCGCCGGTGGTGGCGCGCCCAACGCCGCCGCAATCTGACTCCCATTGGGCGACCCAAGACCGGCACAGGGGTTCCATCCCGGACTAGCGGAATAGGCGCCGTTATTGCCGGAGGCGATACCATTGAAATGCCCGGCCAAAGGCGGGTTCTGATAGAGCAATGGATTGATGAATCCGGCCGGCCGTCCGAGGTTTTGGTTGATCAAAGCGATCAATCCGGCCCAAAGTGGAGCTACGGCGCTTGTGCCTCCCATGACACCGGATTGCCCATCAACGAGGGTAACGTAACCAGTATTAGGGTCGGCAACTCCGGATACATCGGGAACCCCGCGGCCGACGTTTCGGTTTGGGTTGGCTGAAGGCGGCACGCCAGCTGCGCTCTGCCAGGCCGGGAGTGGAAAGGTGTCGCTGATTCCACCTCCGGTTGCGCCTGCATCGTTCGCGAGTTCGTTCCACACGGTTTCACCGCTGATCGCGTTGCCCGAAACTTCCAGTCGTGTCCCACCACATGCCAGCACATTAGGACTAGCTGCCGGGAAGTCAACGTGATTCAGCCCGTCTTGTAGGCCATCCGTCGAGCCCTCGTCACCCGCGGCCACGCACACCGTAATTCCCATCGCGGCAGCAGCCTGGCATGCCTGGTCTATTGCAATCATGGCCTGTTGCGTCCACGTGGATTCAGGCCCTCCCCAACTGATTGAAACGATAAAGGGATGGTTGGTAGTGTCGTGAACTGCGGTGGTGACCGCGTTCAGAAAGCCTGCGTCCGTGTTTTCGGCGAAATACACAACAATGCTTGCGCCCGGCGCCACTGCGCCCGCAACTTCAATGTCCAACATCACCTCTCCGTTGAATCCGCCAGGGTCGTTGGTTGGATTGTTGCTGCCGTTCCCGACCGAGACGGCCGACACGCTCGGAGCCGGACTCAGGTTGAGCTGCGTCCAATAGGTGCTCAAGTCGTTAGTGTTGTAACCACCGCCTAACTCGACGAGCGCAATACATTGTCCCGCTCCGTTTACTCCAGTGGGGAAATTGTAGAATCCTTTGACTTGTATAGGCGTGTAAGAGAGATTGCTTGAACCGGCGGTTGCGTCAGCCTGCCCTCGCGCCCTACGGAAGTGCGGCCTGGCCTGGGGACGGTTGTCCAGGCCGAAGACGCCATCGACCACATCCTGCAGCTCTACAGGAAGGTGGAGTGGTCCGGTGCGGCCGCGATAGCAACCGGTGGGATGCTTGTACTCCTTCAGTTCGACACCGAAGGCCTCATTCATTGCAGCCACGGTACCGGATAAGATGACCGTCCGGCGCGGCACACTGCTCTCCTTGACCGTCAGTCCGTACTCCTGGGCGAATGCCTCGACCTTAACAATGCTATTGGGATCCGCGCCGTGGCGTTGCTCGAACTCACTGCGAGTCATAATTGTGCGCTTCTCAATCGACTGCATGAAGGTTTCCGCATCGACAATTGGCCCTTTCCCAGCGCGAGAGCGCATCCGGATGGTCACGTCAATCTGTTGGCTGGGATCGGCCGGACCTAGTTCTTGCGCTCCCGGCAGAGGAGCACGTTCACTCCCTGCCAGTGGAATGTGGTCCTTCGAAGTAGGCATAGATGTCCTTAGCGGTCAGGCTAGCAATCAGGAGAGGGACAGAGCAGTGTTCATGCCGTCTGCAATTCTGGAGTCACCGCCGGCCCGTTGAATAGCCTGCGAAAGTAGCAAAAGACCAGAGATAAAGCAAGAGTTTCCTGCCCTCGTCCGGAGGACAAAGGCACGTATTTGTGCACGAAGCCCGATCCTGAGTTGAGAACGCGAGAGAAGTTGCAATAAGAAATTTGAAACTATGCTTCAGAAAGGCACTTTCGTCCCTTGACGGAGCTGCGGTCTAGTGGGAAACTGCGGGGCTAACGGGGTCCCCGCTCCCTTACCAATTGATACAAAGTTGTGCCGCGGTTGAGATGCCGGGCGGTTGCACCTTCTCTTCACCGTGATCCGGCTGAAGGTGCCGCGCTCTCCGTCAAGGCGACCGATCTTATATATATATCTGGCCTCGACAGCTCCGTCGGGGTACAGACACCAGTTCCGGCGGTTAGGATTTGCTGTCCTCGCATAGCCGTTACCGAGTCAGTCTAAGAGACCTGGTTGAGCTCATGGGAAGCTGGTTGCAACGCGGAGTGCAGTGGGCCACTCAGTTGGGGAGCAAGGCGAGTACTGTCACGCCGAGCCCTTCAGTGGAGCCGGCGACTCGTCCCATAGAGTTCTCGCCGGCCGATGCCGAGGCTGCTCCTCGAGCGAGGGCACTCACTGCCGTGGTAAACGCTCCGCAGCCGGTAGTTCCGCAGCCGGTCTCTTCCAATCCTTCGGTTCCAGTCGCGAGCCAACCGCAAGCAGTTGTGCTGGCGCCCGGGCAGCCGATTTCCACCACAACACCGGAACTCCTGGTCGCGGCCCTGCCACCGGGCGTTTACACTTTTTCGCTCCATGTAACGGATGATCTAGGAGCGACAAGCGCCCCAGTGAACGTCAACGTTCAAGTGAACGCGGCGGTTCCAAAATGATCCCGGGGGCAAATGACAACATCGTTTGAGTGCCCGTGGCGCGCTTAGAATTTCAGTCGGCGTGGCGTCGATTTTTCAATTGCTAAGGGTGTAAGGTGCCCAACAGCATCCTCATTGTCGAGCATCCGCGGTTATCCCCTGATTGTGGCGGGGAGCTTACCGTGCTCTCTCCTGAATGGGCAAATCCCCGCCGCACGTCTTGGGATTCCTTTTGCCCCGAACAACTGCGCGACGGGAAAGAGGGCCTGCTGATCGCCAATGCTGTGGGGAGCAACAAGGCAACCGAGTTCTTTCACTGGCTGCGAGATAATCCAATTCAGGTTCCCGTCCTCGCCATCCTACCGGCGGAAGACCGTGCATTGTTGGGGATGGCCACGGAAACGGTCGACGACTTTCTAATTTGGCCGTTTCGTCCCGAGGAATTGAATCGGCGGATCACACGTTTCCTGGGGCTGGGATCGCAGGATCTTTCGAATATCCAGGCGACTCTGGTCGCAGAAATCGGGTTGGGGCAGTTGATCGGACAAGACCCTGCTTTCCTCAAGGTGCTGGAGCAGATTGCGATCTTCGGCGCCAAGGACGCCCCGGTGCTGCTCACGGGAGAAACGGGTACGGGCAAAGAACTATGCGCCCGCGTGATCCACTTGCTGAGTAAGCGCCACCTCGGGCCATTCATTCCTGTGGATTGTGGGGCTCTGCCGGACCACCTCTTTGAGAACGAGGTCTTCGGGCATGCGCGCGGTGCTTTTACCGATGCGCGATCGGACCAGCGAGGGCTAGTGTCATTGGCCCAGCACGGCACCTTGTTCCTGGATGAGATTGACAGCCTCTCGCTGACGGCGCAGAGTAAGGTCCTGCGCCTGCTTCAGGAACACACCTACCGCCCACTAGGCGCCGAAGTTTTCAAGCAGGCCGACGTGAGAATCATCGCGGCCGCCAATCGCGATCTGAAAGAGCTTATAGAACAAAAGACTTTTCGCTCCGACCTTTTTTTTCGCATCGACGTGTTGAGAATCCGCATGCCCGCACTGCGCGAGCGTCGCTCCGACATCGCGGTGCTGGGCCGGCATTTCATTGACGAGATTTGTAAGGCGAGCAGCCTACCCAAGAAGGTTCTTTCCCCGGCAGCCGCACACAAGCTCAATCAGCACGAGTGGCCGGGAAACGTTCGCGAGCTTTACAACACGATGCAGCGCGCCGTGCTGTGTTCGGCCGGAACGCAAATTCCGGCTTCGGTAGTCGACCTGAATTCATCTTCCGATATCCGCGCGAACAACGCGCGCACGAATGGATGCGCGGATTTCCGAAGCGCCAAGCTGCACGCAATCCAGTGCTTCGAGCGCGATTACGTGACGCAAATGATGGATAAGCATGAGGGCAACGTGACCCAGGCTGCCCGAGAGGCGGGCAAGGACCGTCGCGCGTTCGGGCGCTTGGCGAAAAAATACAGTATCCTCCGTACGCCCGCCTGATGGGTCATGCCCAACACACGCCGGGCTATTTCTGACCCACTCTCTTATTTGCCGGGGTTTTCTTGGCAAAACTCTGGTTTGCATCACAACTCCCACCTGATCAGCGGGGCGCAAGCGTCCCTCCCCTTCCGAGGGATCCTCGTCGCAGAGTCCTGTAACTAGCACATTCCTATGTTTTAAGGCGCTGCGCAGAGATGGACGCCCAGATGCATAAGTCTCTGCCAAGGACGATCTTATCGTGGCAGATGGGAAGGCTCCGAACATGCCAGTTACGAAGGAAGTCCTGAGATATTTCCTAAGTAATCCCGATGCGGCGGATAGCCTGACAGAGCTTGCACGATGGCGACTGATGCAGGAGACGGTTCGGCGCAGCGTCGAGGAAACCCGGGAGGCACTGAATTACTTAATTGCCGAAGGATATGTGCGTGAGGAAACAAGACTGGGGACGGAGAGTCTATTCCAGCTCAATTCAGCCCGCCGTAAAGATGCTGAATCCTTTCTGGACCCAGGACCCAAGAGTTCGGACACTGACGGTTGATGGAGTTGAGGCTTGAGGTTGAGGGCAACGGTCTAGGCGGTGGTTCGCCCCGCATAGGGATGTAGCCTCGCGGAAAGCGACGAGGAGAACCAGGTGGCTGATTACCAGGCGGTGTTCGCTGTCGGGGACGCGATCGTAAAATACCTCGCGAACAACTACGACGCTACAGCCGTAGGATTGCCCTGCACCTTCAGACTAGTATCGAGCGCGGATATCGCCAAGGAAGACACCACCGCGCTCGACAAGACCGTTTCCTTGTATCTCCACCGGATAACAACCGCCGAGTTCTACCGCAACGTTACTAGACTCCAGGACTTGCCTTCGGACCAACCGGTCCTCTATCTCGATCTGCATTATCTGATCTCTTACTGGGACGCATCGGCGGATGGTGCTGAGGCGGAACAGAAAATCCTGGTATGGACCATGCAGCAATTGCAGTCCAATCCGATCCTGGACACTTCGGTCTTGTCGCTCTCGTCGACCGCGCCCGGATGGAACAAAACCGATTCAGTTCAACTCATTCCGGCCGATCTGAGCCTGCAGGACATCCTTGATATCTGGGATGGCCTTGGACCAAAGTACCGCCTCACCGTGGGTTACGTTGCCCGAGTCGTTCGGGTCGACCGAACGATTACCTCGGGAGTGCCGGTAGTCGCCACCCGGTTCACCCTACAGAACGGGAGTGCCTCGTGAATGAGTCGGTAGATCGCCGAATCCTGGGAGCGTTCGTCTGCGTAGATGCCATTACTGGCAGCTCCGTGGTTCCTGCCATTCCTGTGACCGCTCCGCAATGGACGGTCAGACCCAATCACAGCGGCATTTACGTCATCTTCGATGGACCGCAACTGGGGCCGCAGGCCGACCAATTCATTCCGTCAGGAACCTGGCCGGCCCCGCAGACGTTGGAAGTCACACTGCAAGATCCGAGCCTCAGATATCTGCCGCGCCGGGCCAATGTGCAGGCACCGCTTGCCGTACCGACAATTCCGCCAGTCCCGGCGACTCCCACGGGAGTGTTCGCTCCGCAGCAAGTCTCGGTCTATCCGTCGCCGGCCGCTGCCATCGGACCAAATTGGGCGGCGATCCATGCCTCGGTGACCCGCAGCGGTACAACTCCTCCGCAAGGATTGCCGTGGGCGGTCCTGCAGATAGTACAGACCAGTAACAACACCGTACTGGCGACAGGCCAGACCGATGCCAACGGTGAAGCGCTGCTGGCCGTGATCGGGCTGACGGTTCAGGCCAACCCCAGCGCCAGCGGACCAGTGACCGTATCGGTTGTGGCGGCCACGATCACTGCTTACTTCGATCCCAGCGTCCTGACTCAGCCGGCTGGTTGGATTCCAAACCCGGATGTCATCTTTACTGGTCTTTCTAATCCCGCGCTCAAGTCCAGCAGCCAAGCCGTGCAGCTGAGTTCCGGCCAGGAGTTGTCGATGAGTTTTGCCATAACAGTTTGAAATCAGGAATTGGAACGAGGAGGATGACCGTGCCTGAATATCTAGCTCCAGGGGTATACGTCGAAGAAGTCAGTTACAGCGCACCAACTATTGAAGGGGTCGGCACCACCACCACGGCGTTTGCCGGGCCTACCTTAACCGGTCCGGTCGGCGGCATGCCGTATGGCGGACTTCCAGCCACCGGTATCGCCGTGGCCGGCGCTCCATCGGGCGGCGTCCCCCAGTTGCTGACGAGTTTCGGTGACTTCCAGAACATTTACGGCGGCTACGCCGACCTCAACATGACGTTGAATCCCGCGGCGCTGGTAGCTGCCAAGAACATCAACTACATGGCGATGGCGGTTCAGACGTATTTCCAGAACGGCGGCTCGGTGCTGTACGTCTCCCGTGTCTTTGCCAACAATCCTGGATCCGGAGGAGCACTGATCGATCCAGGCATTGCTACCTCGGGTACGCCTTCGGCCACCAACGTGGTCGTAATAGGGAGGTTTCCCGGCGCGTTCCTGAACGGCGAAACAGTAACGGTCACGCTGACGCCGACGAAGGTACAGAACTTCAACAATCTGGCCAATCTCCCGCCGTATTCACTGTTGGCGGTGGCGGGAGCGGGTGGCGCCGCGCCGACACTTTATGCCAACGGAAACGGGACTGCATTTGCAAATGCATCCACGTCGGCGGCCCTTACCTCGGGGAATTTCCCGCCCGGCCAAACGCCCGCGCAAAACCTGTACGTTCTGACGGTTCAGGTGACGGCACCGGCTGCAAACGGAACGGAAATGGTATTCAGCGGCCTCGGTCTCGATCCCAACAGCCCGAACTATATCGGCGATGTATTGGGGGTGAATCCTCCGCGGCCCATCGACCAACTGCAGAACCAGATATGGTTCGACATCGGGAGCTCCATGACCACGGGAGCGGAAGTGTTCGCTGAGCTTTTCCCGAGCTGGATTGATCCTGCGACTCCTCTATCTGCCTGGAAAGTCTCCACCGCCTATGTAACCGGAAATATGGTTCTCGATCCCAACGGGAATGTTGAGGTTGTTACAACCGGCGGTACTTCTGAGAGCGGCACACCCTCATGGAATGCCATCGGCCAAAACACAACCGATGGTGGCGTGACCTGGAAGAACATCGGGCCTCCAACCCCGGCGGCGGTGTTCACTCTCGGCAAGGTCGGCACCACCGGCGCGGGCACGAACGGCAATGACGGCGCTGAACCAATGGCGACAAACTACGTCACTCCGCTGCAGTACTTACAGGCACTGGAAGATATCGCCATCGTGGCGACGCCTGGCTCGTCGATCTACTCCGACTCCACGGACATCATGATCGGCGCCCTTGTCCCCCACGTGGAAGCACAGCGCGCCTACCGGGTAGCGATTCTGGAGGCTGGGCCAGGCCTGCTGGACTCCGGCTATGAGAATGTACGCGCCCAGATCGACTCCAGCTACGCGGCTCTCTATGTGCCGTGGGTATGGACTCCCAACCCACTCGCCGTTGCCGGCACCTCAAGTCCGGCCCAGGTCCTGGTTCCGCCCACCGGTTTCATGGCCGGCATTTATGCCCGTAACGACATCGAACACAGCGTGGCCAAAGCGCCTGCGAACGAAGTGGTGCTAGGGGCTGTCGACTTCGAACGCCACATCAACTTCGCCGAGCAGTCAGTCCTCAATCCTATGGGAATTAATTGCCTTCGCTTCTTCCCTGACCGCGGCTATCGGGTTTGGGGAGCGCGGACGGTGAGTTCCGATACCGAGTTGATGTACATCAACGTGCGCCGCTACCTGATCTACCTGGAACACTCGATCGACAACGGCACGCAATGGGCAGTCTTTGAGAACAACGGACCAGCGCTGTGGGCGCGCGTCACGGACTCAATTGATTCTTTCCTGAATAGCGAGCTGGCCGCGGGCAACCTGCTCGGTACGTCAGCAGCGGACGCGTATTTCGTCCGCTGCGATCGCACCACCATGACGCAGAACGATCTGGACAACGGGCGCATGATTTGCCTGATCGGAGTCGCACTGCTGAAGCCGGCCGAGTTCGTCATCTTCCGCATTGGCCAGATGACGGCAAGCTCGCCCAGCTAAACAGCGAGCGCATCCAGGTAAACCAGCACCGCTGCAAGAGGAGACTATCGATGGCAAAACGTACTGCACCTTACCCCTCATACACTTATCTCGTCGATCTCAAAGGCCCGCGCGATCCGAGCAAGCCACTGGGCGGCTTTTCCGATCTCGCCGGCCTCAAGACCGAGTTGCACATCTCGGAGTATCGCGACGGTAATGACAGCGCCAACTACGTCCACAAATATTCAGGGATGCACACCAGCGGCGACGTCACGCTGAAACGTGGCGTGGTGGATACGTCGGACCTCTGGGATTGGATCACCGACGCCAGAACTAACGGTTCCTCCGCGCAGCGCGACGTGACCATCACATTGCGCGACGAAGCCAACACGCCAGTCCAGATCTTTAAGCTGTACAGCGTGACGCCGAAGGGATACACGGGACCGACGCTCAGCGGCAAGGGAGCAGGCGATGTGGCCATCGAGGAACTTGTGCTGGCGCCCGAAACGGTTGAAATCACCCAGCCCTGATTCAGGTTTTTGACCCTATCCCCTGCCGCCATCTCCGCTCGGACTGTCGGCTGGAAACGCAGTTGAGAGAAGAGCTGGCGACAGCATTTGAGGCAAGCTGCAGCACGATCAATGTGTCGGGGAAGAATGTCATGAGCCGCGTTGTTTTCGATAACACGCCCGCCGCGCCGGTCTTCAATCCGGGCCGTGCCGACATAGCCTGCTTTGTGGGCCTGGTGCGAGTGGTGCCCAACGCCGCAGTCTCCGCGAGCGTAGCGGCGTGGCTGAGTTCTCTCGGATACTCCTCGGGTCCGGCACCTAACCCGAACCAGATTGCCACCATGACGAATATCCCACTGCCGATCGACAGCTATCCCGAGTTCACAGCGCTGTTCGACGACGGGAGTGCAGGCACAGGTTTCGGCACCGACTATCTGGCCACGGGAGTGCGTAGTTTTTTTGCCCAGGGTGGCAAACGCTGCTACGTGGTGAGAGTTGACGATCCGGTCACTCCCGCCGACACTCCACAGGACAAATTGACTAAGTTGCAGGAGTTGCTGCCCAACAGCACCTTCGCGCCCGACCAGGCGCAAAGCTGGACCGGTGTAGGGAGTCTTAGCCCGCTTGAAGATGTGTCGTTCCTGGTGACGCCAGATTTGCCGGCATTGTGTGCGTCGCAGCCGACTGGAGCAAGCGGTCAGCTGCCTTTTGCTTCCACCGGTCAAGAGGAGTTCGTGGTGTGCTCGCAAGGGGACATCACTCCGCAGCAACTCCGGACCTTCCCGTCGCCGGCCCCCCGGTTGGCTTACGCCGACTACGGGACATGGGCGACAGCGGTGGGCGCGATCTTGAATTACCTCTCCAGTGGAAGCCTCACCCATCAGCTGCATTTGCGGGAGATACAATTCGTGGCCGCGTTCCCGATGCCGCAGGACATGGATCCCTCGACAGCCGCGGAGAACCCATCCAGCTCAGAAATCGCACAGGACATCCATGATGTCATCCAGTACTACATGCCCGAGACCCTGGTTCCTGCACCGCAGGGGAACATCTCGAGTTCGTTCCTGCAGCTTGCCTACCCGTGGCTGAAGACGTCCGGATCGGGCATCCTGCTGGAGTCGCTTGAGGCTCCAGATGGAGCCCTGGCCGGCCTGCTGGCGCGTAATGCTCTGACCAAGGGGACCTTCACCAGTGCGACAAAGATCACTCCCGCCGAAATTTACGACATATCGCCCGTGCTTCCGGCACAGGAGATGCAGACTTCCGCCCAGCCTCTCACCTGGGGTCTCCAGCTCCCACAAAAGCCGCTGGTTGAGCGGATCAGCTTATTTGGCTTTACTCCTTCCGGCCTGCGCTTGCTGTCGGATGTGACGACCTTTCCCGGGGAGGGTTATCGCTCCGGACCCGTCAACCGGCTGGTGGCCGTGATCTGGCGTGCCGCACGACGGATGGGCGAGAGCGCGGTCTTCCAATCGAATGGACCGGCGTTGTGGGGACGCGTCCAGCGATTCTTACAGAATCTGATGACTCGCCTGTGGACGTTAAATGCGCTGGACGGCGCCACCGTCAGCGACGCTTTCTCAGTCCGATGCGATAAGACCACCATGACCCAAAACGATCTGGACAACGGGCGGGCGATCGCGCACGTGACCTTCGCGGCGGCATCCACCCTCGAGACGATCACGGTCAAGCTGGCGATGGAAACCAGCGGAACCAGTGCGCAGCAGATCACGAGCAATATGGCGGAGGCAAGCTAATGTCGACCAGTTCCCTGACTCCGCTGCACGTCTTCAAGTTCCAGGTGGACTTCTTCACCGATTCCCTTTCGGACGACGGCAGCCACGAACAGTTTCCGGTATGTTCGGGATCGTTCGCCGAGTGCACGGGATTGGAGGCGACGATGGAGCCGAAGTCGATCAAGGAAGGCGGGCGGAACTATGGCGTGGCCCAGCGGGCCGGCGGCACGACCTTCGCAACGGTGGTGTTGAAGCGCGGCATCAGCAGTAACCAGAACATGTATCAGATTTTCAACTCGGTCAGCACTGGAACCTTCGCGCCCAGAATGCAGGTGACCATCAATTTGTTCGACATCGACGGCTCGGCCGTGCTGGCCTGGCAATTGGATAAAGCGATGCCGATTAAGTACAAGTTCTCCGATCTCAACTCCAAGAATAGCGAGATCGGCATTGAGGAGTTGCACCTGGTCCACGAAGGCCTGTGGTCGGCGACGCCCACAGTGCAGCAGCTATAGCTATGCCCCAACAGCCACCACAAGTCGCCAAAGCCACCCTGACTGCCTTGCCCGGCGGCACGCCGTTGACGGTGCATTTCAATCCCGCGTCGCTGGTGTATTCGGTGGAGAACTCGACGCCCCAGCAATCAGGCGGACCTAAGAAGGTCCAGTATGCCGCGCAATTTTCAGGCAAGCTGACGATGGATTTGCAGTTTGACACCACGGACACCGGCGCCGATGTGCGCACCTTTACCAACCAGGTTGCGCTGTTCATGCAGGCGTCAGCTAACGCTACGGCAGCGGCAGCCAGCACGGCCCCGCCAAGTTCGAATGGCAATTCAGCCGGTCCGCCGCCCAAGGCTCCGCCGGTTCTGATGTTCCAGTGGGGAACCTACCAGTTCCAGGGAATCATGGACTCCTTCAAGGAGACCATTGACTTCTTTTCCGCCGATGGGGTCGCATTGCGCGCGCTGGTGAGCGTTCAGCTCTCGCGCCAGGACAACGTCTTCGATGAAGGCGCCAATCTGTCCGGACCGACGTCGTCGGGCAGCCTGGTGCCCAGTTCGAGCGGCGACAGCGCGCTGTCGATGGCGACGCGCGGCGGCGATCCAAGCGCGATGCGTCAACTGGGCACGGACAATGGCTTGGAGAGCCTGCGCTTCACGGGCGGAGCTGCGATGCAGGTGAGCGCAGGGGTGCAGCTCAATCCACCTGCCGGATTGGTTACCACGTCATCGGCTTCGGCGAGCACAGGATTGAGCCTGGGCATCTCGACGGGAGGATCAATCGGTGGCGGAGCAGGCGTCTCGGCGGGAGTGTCGGTAAGCGTTTCAGGAAGTGCAACCACCAGCGGCCTCGCACCTGCGTTTGGTGCGGCAGCTTCGGCGGGAGTACCGGCTACTGCGGCCGCCTTTGCCGGTTTGCAGACAGGCCGCGCGCCGGCCAAGAGCACGGCCAACCTGAACCCACTCCTGATGCTGCCCGCGACCTCCGGCACCGATGTGGCGACTTTCAGCGGCGCCAGTTTCAGCCTCGGGGGGATGGCCAACAGCACCGGCTCGGCCGGGCTGTCGACTGACGTAGGAACGCAATTCAGCTTCAGTCGGCGCTTGATTTTCGGTAGCGACGATTAGGGATTCGAGGAGAACGATGGCGGTCACGATCGATGAGATGCATGTGCAGGTGCAAGGAGCTCCGGCAGCAGCGAGTTCTTCGTCGTCCAGTGAGGAACCCAAGAAGGACGTAAACCTCGGCGAAGCATTGCAGACGCTACATGAACGCAACCTTCGGCTGCGAGCGGATTGATCTATGGCGGAACAGCCACTCACGCAGAATGCGGTTTACAGCGCGGTTCCCACCGTACAGATCGACGGCCAGGCCAACGACAAGGTCACGGCCCAACTGCTCAGCATGGAGATGCGCGAGCATGAGGGCGGAATGTCGGCGCTGGAGATGCGCTTCAGCAACTTTGGGTCGTTTTCGACCGGGCTGGCGGATCTGGTCTTTGAAGATGGAGCAATCTTGAAGCTGGGGGCGGCGGTGCTGGTCTGTGCCGGCGACGCCAGTTCGCCGACGGAGATTTTTCGTGGAAAGATCACTGCACTCGAAGGACGCTATCCAGATGCTGGCCCCCCAGACCTGGTGGTGCTGGCGGAAGACGCGCTGCAAGGCGCACGCATGGCGCGCCGCACGAAGAACTGGGACTCTGCCACGCTGACCCAGATCGCCACCGAAGTGGCGACGAATAGCGGTCTGACTCCGGTGCTTGCAGGCTTGGACACCAACGTTGGAGACCAACTGCAGTTCAACGAAAGCGATCTTCACTTCTTGCGCCGATTGCTGGCGCGCTACGACGCGGATGTGCAAGTCGTGGGAAACGAACTCCATGCTTCGCCGCGCAGCCAGGCGCAGCGCAATTCCATCGAGATCGACCTGAACAGCCAACTCAAGAAGGTGCGCGTCATCGCGGACCTCTCGCACCAGGTCGCGCAGATTACCGCGACCGGCTGGGATTTCAACCAGGGCCAGATGATTTCGGTGACCAGCCAGACGACCACCTTCGGCCCCGGGTCGGGGCAGTCGGGGAGTGCCTGTCTGCAACAGGCATTGGCTACACGCTCGGAACAGCTTGGCCAGTTCTCGAATCTCAATGCGCAAGAAGCCCAGGCTCTGGTAGATACGGAGTTTGCCCAGCGCACTCGCACTTTTGTTGTGGCCGACGGCGTCTCCGAAGGCAATCCCAAGCTGCGCGTAGGCACCTATCTGCAACTCGTTGGACTTGGACCGCGTTTTTCGAATACCTACTACACCACCGCGACCGTGCACCACTTCGACACCCAAAACGGCTATGAAACCCGCTTCCGCGCCGAGTGCGCCTACCTGGGAGGTGGATCGTGAGCCGCTTGCTGCGGGAAGACACCTTAGCGATGTTGGGGACGGGCGCGTTTCTGGCCCGTGTGGTCAGCGTGCAGGATCCTGACAACCGCAACCGCATTCAGGTGCGCGTGTACAACGTGGACGGCATCACCGGGCAGGATGGCGCGGTGTGGGCGCGCGTGGCCGTACCCTTTGCCGGCGATAACCGCGGCGCATTTTTCATTCCCGATGTTGGTGATGAAGTTCTGGTGGTCTATCTGTCCGGAGACTCGCGTTTTCCAGTGGTTCTGGGAGGACTATGGAACGGACATGATACGGCTCCAGACCAGTTTGGTGGCTCCGGCGACAGCGTCGATCGCTGGACGATCACGGGGAAAGCGGGAACCAAGATCGCAATCATCGAAGACAAAACCGGGCCTACCATCCAGTTCACCACCCCAGGCCAGCTTTCGGGCAAGATGACCGATTCGGACGGATCCATCGAGTTCACTGATTCGAACCAGACCTCTGTGAGGATCGACGCCAGCGGGGTGACGATCAACGCGCCAACCGCCGAGGTGCAGATCACGGCGGCCAGCAGTATGACGGTTAACGCGCCCCAAGTCAGCGTCAACGCAGCCATGACCACCTTCAGCGGCGTCGTGCAGTGCCAGGTCATGCAAGCCACAACGGTAGTCGCCAGCACCTACACGCCGGGAGCGGGCAACATATGGTGAAGCACGACATCCTGGTGAGGGGTGTGGACCTGAACGGCAACGAACAGAAGCCGCCGGTGGTCCTGCAGATGCACGACGACGATTTTCCGGCGCGCTTCCTGCAAGACCTCGCGTCGCCAGGCAAACCCCCTATTTCCACTACCACGGTGTTGGATCGCCCGCCACACTGGATCTCACAACCGCTGTATCAGCCGGTGCAGCGAATGTTGAACGTTGCTCTGGCCGACTTGCGCTGTAACAGCGTGGGCTTTCCGCGAGTTGATCCTAAACGCATTGTTTCCGCAGGGCTGGTGATCCGGCGGCTCGTTCGCCAGCCGGGAGTCAATGGTGGCGAAGTTTGGGACGATGAAAGCATGCTGTCCGCCTGGATGCGCAATCCTAAGGGACAGTTCGGGTGGGTCAAGCTGTCGAGAGACAACGAGCAACTGGATCCCGATCCTGCCAAACAACCGCAGCTTTCATCAGGACAGGCGGAGCTCGATCGCCAGCTTACGGCGCAGTATTTGTCGACTGCCAACGCGGAGAGCACAACCCCGGCCTTTGCCGCTCCTCCGGCGACCTGTGAGGCGTTGAACCGGACCGTGTTTTACGCGGTCATTCCCACGGCCAGCAGTGAAGTCAGCGATACTCCGCCGATGCAGCCGCCGAACATCAACCGGCCAGACCTGATCAGCAGCCTGCCACCGTTGCTCCGTTCCAGCAACAGGCCGCCCTCAACTCCCATGCCTCCGCCAACGGTCGATTCCCGCTGGATGTCGGACGATTTTCTGAACGCCGTCTATCCGCCAATTGTGCCCAAGGAGGGAACTCCGAAGGGGAGCCCGCCGCTGCCAGCGCCTAATCCGAGCGCTACCCAGTTCCAGGGCTTCACGACTGCGTTGCGCATGCTCCACAGCGTATTCGGCGCGTTCGATGGATCGCATGAAGGCAACGCAATCCTGACTGTGCTAAATAGGCGCATCGTCAGTTTCGACGACGGCAAAACGCAGCCCATGGGAATGGGTGACTTTTATCAGTGGGCGAAGACAACCCTCCTCGATCAAAATTCTTATCCCAGTTCCTCGCCCCAAAAAATGCCTCTCCAGTCCGTGCTTATGCCGGCGAAATGGGAGGCGCTTAGCAAAGACGACGAGCGGGCGCTGGTGGATGCCTTGATGAAAGCCAACACGACGCGCTCGGCAAGCCTGAATCTGTTCTCCCCTCAGGGCCGCTTTCAAGACAGCACGCGGCACTATATGCTGCGCATGTTTTTCCGTATCAAGGGCGAAACGCCGACTTGCCCGCCTGAACTTGTCTGGAGTCAATACAGCAAGCCTTTCCAGATTGCGCCTTGGCATGCGACCGGCGATCGCCCGCATCCTCCAATTCCCTTGCCCGATCCCACTTCCGACTTTCTTAAGAGTGCCAAGCCCAATTGCTCCTTCCAGGTCCCGGGCAGCCTGATGAACGCCATGCAGGGAACCAGCATGTCGGGGCTGATGAGTGGGGCGGGCGGCGGAGGAGGGCTCAAGCTCGGCTGGATCTGTGGCTTCAACGTTCCGTTGATCAGCATCTGCGCTTTCTTCGTACTCAATATATTCCTCGGCTTGCTGAATATCGTTTTCTTCTGGATGGCAATCATCAAAATCTGCATTCCGTTTCCCGCGCCGTCCTCCAGTTCACCCGACGGGGGTTCCCCATGACGACTACGTATCAAGACCCGATCGGCTGGCCGTTCCTGCCCGCGCCGCAAGGGGGCCAGCTCGCCTATCCGACGCTCGAACAGAGTGTGCGTGATTCCATCCGGATCATCCTTATGACGAGTCCGGGAGAGCAACTCATGCGCCCGCGCTACGGGGCGGGATTGCAGAATTTTCTCGACGAAGGGAACACCGTGGCACTGCGCGCGCAGATTCAAACTACGATCCTCCAAAGTCTGCAGAATTATGAGAACCGGATCACGGTCGATGCGGTGGACGTCGATCCAGTCCCCAACGCGCCCGCGCAAGTTCAGATCCAGATTCACTACCGGCTGCTGCGCACCAACGCACCTCAGCAGATCGGCGTAACCATGCAAGCGGGTTGACACCATGCCCTTGATCCCGCCAGCCCTCGACGACCGGTCCTACGACGATCTTGTACAGGATTTGCTCGCCAACATTCCGGCGCACACTCCCGAGTGGACCAATCCGCAACCGGGAGATCCCGGCCGCACGCTGCTGGAACTCTTCGCATGGCTGGCCGACACCATTCTCTACCGCGCCAATCTGATACCGGAAAAACAGCGGATCGCTTTTCTCAAGCTACTTGGACAGTCGATGCAGCCGGCAGCCGCGGCGACCGGCATTCTGTCGCTGGCGCTCGATCCGGCTGCGGTGGCGCCCGTCGGCGTAGTTGCTCACGCCACGGTGACGGGAGCGGTCAACTTCGAAACGCTCGGCGATGTCGATCTGCTGCCCGTCACCGCACAGGCGTACGTTAAGGTTCCGTTGACCCCCGAGCAACATGCGCAATCCTTGCGGTTGCTCCGCGGGCTCAAGCAGCTCTACAACTTTAAGAAGACGCCCGCGGGATATACGACCACGGCACTATTCCCTAACAATCAAGCCGATCTCAACGGCCTCGACCTGGTGAATGGGACCACCGACTCAAGCATTTGGCTGGCCCTGCTTGTAGCCAACCCGCAAAACAAGAATCAGATGCTCAAAGCGATCGGCGGCCAGAACGGGCAGCAGACATTGAATATCGGGTTCGTGCCAACGCTCTCCATCCCGGGACTTTACTCCGTTCCCCAGTCCTACTCGTCCTCAGGCGTGCCGGTGCCAGTTCAGGTAACGTGGCAGATGAGCCAGCCTCCGGCAGCGGCGGGCCAACCCACTACGTATACGACGCTGAAGGTGCTGGGCGACACCACACAAGGTCTGACGCAGCCGGGGATCGTACAACTGATGGTGCCGCCAGACGGGGTCATCGGCGCGCCCTCAAACGATGTTCGTACCGATGCACAGGCAGGGGTGGGCATGAAGCCGCCGCGCATCGACGACCCTTCCATCGCGTCGCGCCTGCTGACCTGGGTGCGGCTGATTGCGCAGAGTTCGTTGCAGGTAAGCTGGCTGGGCGTTAATGCGGTGCAGATCGACCAGCGCAAAACCTATAACGCCATCGTGATCGGAGTAAGCGATGGCAGCGCTAACCAGCAGTTCGCGCTGCCACAATCGCAAGTCGATCCGACAACGTTTGTGCTCGACGTCGACATGCCGGGCTTGGGCTTTCAGACCTGGCAGCAGGTGGACGATCTCGCCGTACTAACCGGGCCAGCGCAGGCTTTTGAGCTCGATTCCGAAGCTGGCACGGTGACGTTTGGCAACCAGCTTCAAGGGATGATTGTGCCCACAGGCCGTCGGGTTCGCGTGCGCACGATGCGGGTCGGCGGAGGTTCAGCGGGGAATCTGCCGGCGGCTTCGCTGACCTCCATCCAGGCATTCGACGGTTCCGGCAATCAGGTGACGCAGACGATCACTGTGGTGCAACCCATCGCCACGACCGGAGGTGCGGATCCGGAAACGCTCGATGCTGCCCAGCAGCGTATTCCTTCTCTGCTTCAGAATCAGAGCCGCGCGGTCACGGCATCCGACTACCAAAACCTTGCGCAACAGACCCCAGGAGCCAACGTGGCACGGGTGGAGGTACTGCCGCTGTTCAAGCCGCAGACCCAGACCATCAATATTCCTGGAGTCGTTTCGGTGATGGTAATACCCGGGAAGGACGGAGTCATGAGACCGTGTCCTCGCGCCGACCGCCCGACACTGGAGACGGTCTATCAGTACCTCAATCCCTGCCGGCCGGTAACAGCGGAGATGTACGTGATTGCCAGCGAGTACGTCGGGCTGGGCATTGGAGTAGGCGTCGAGGTGAAGACCGGTTATGGCCTGGTACAAGTCTCGCAGGCCGTCGAAACCGCATTGCGCAGCTATCTTTGGCCCTTAGTGCCGGGAGGTCCGGACAGCACCGGCTGGCCCCTTGGCCGCAATGTGCGCAACCTGGAACTTGAAGTCATCGTCAGCCAGGTCCCAGGTGTGATCGAGGTGAACGGGCTGAATCTTTTCAAGCTGCTCCACTCCGGTGGATATCACCTGGTGAAAGCCGACAAGAGCGGCTCGCCGGAAATCGTGCTGAAGAGCTGGCAGCTTCCTGAAGTGCTGGACGTGGTTGTGATCGCCAGTCCGGATGGAACGCCGGCCACAGTTCCCACTAGCTTGACGCCGGCACCAGAAACTGACACGTCGGCCGCAGTACCCGTCGTGCCCAACGTCTGCTGAAGGATTGCATATGGATTCGAACGGTCTGTCCTTTTGGATGCTGAGCCAGCTCAATGACTGGCTGCCGCCGTGGCGCGCGACTACAGCCTATGTCCAAGGACAGGGGATCGTGGACCGCAACGGCAATATTCAGATCGCGCAAAATTCGGGCACATCAGACGCGGCTGACCATGACTGGAACGCAACCATCGGTCAAACCACGGCAGATGCTGGAATCGCCTGGATGAACTCCGGGCCGGGCATGTGGACGGCAAGCACCGGGTATGTCGTCGGCCAGTACATTTTGGATTTGAACAGCAACCTGCAAAGAGTGGTTGCGGTCACAGGAGTCGGAACGACTGGCGCTGTAGAGCCCACTTGGCCAGTGGCGTTCGGCCAGCCAGTGCAGGACGGCAACGTGACCTGGAGTTGCGCGGGGCCATCGCAAGCTGGACTGTTCTATTGCAGCAAGAACAACACTTTGCAACTGCGCAGCATGCGCACGGGTAGTCCTCCGGCGGAGGATTTCAACACCGCTACGAGCATGGTTGCCAGCACTCCGATGACGCTGGACCAGTTCGGCAACTATGCGCGCTGGGATGCATCAAGCGGCCTGGTGGTGGCTGGGGGAAGCGGCCCGAGCGACGCGCCGCCGCCGAACGAAGTGCCTATCTACGCACCGGGGCAACCGGAAGTCACTGACGTGGCGATGGGCTACGACGGCATCCTCTACATCGCCGTGGGCGGCTCCCTGGTGATGGTGGACCGGCGCGATCGCTGGCCCAATTACACGCTGACGGTCGCGGATTTCAGTTTCTGGCGGCTGGCCGCCCTGCCCGAAGGCGGAGTGCTGGCGCTGGACCGCAACCAACCACAACTGGGCAAAGTGTCCGGTCAGCCGTTACAAACCGGACCGATCGACACGCCCGATCCCGGAATTATGCGTCCCTGCCAGGCGAATCCGAATCCACCGCAAATCGTCTCCCGTTATTCGCTGCCGGCAGGGGAGACATTTGTCGCTCTCGCGCCCATGGATATGACCCAGCAGCCGGCACAGTTCGTGGTGATGTCGTGGAGTGTGAACAGCGCCAGCAATCAAGTCGCGACCATTCGCATCTTCAACGAGACAACGCTCTCCGGCACACCCGTGCAACTTGGCGGAGTGCGGCTGCCTTATGCGATCGCCTGGCTGGGCAATCAACAATTCGCAGTCTTTACCACCAATTTGAACGAGGCCCTCATCTACGACCTTTCCGATGCGGGCGACACCCTGGTTCCCGCAGGCGAAACCTACATCCTTGCCGCGAACAATGTTGGTCCCATGGTTCACGGTTTCAATCTGCCAGCCAACTATGCCAACGTTCCGGGCGCGACGCCTGTTATGTTGCCGCTGTTGCCGCTCTCGCTTAATACCTTGGCTGCGGCTGGCGCGACCAACCCCTCAGGGCCGGCGATCATCGACAGCGGCACGACGCAATGCGTCTGGCATCGCATGTTCCTTGAGGCAATTGTGCCTCCACGGTGCGGCGCGCTGATCTGGCTCACCGCCTCCGACAGCCTCACCGATCTTGTCGATCCGGCGTTTCAGTGGTATCCGCACATTCTTGGCGCAGCCGATACAACGGCGATTTCGGCAGCGATGTTGCCGGGCACGCCAACCGCGGCGTGGCAGTCGATACCCTCGGAAGTCGCTTTTGCTCCGACCTTGCTGCACAGCGCTCCGATCGAGAACGTACAAGGCTTGTTCATGGTCCTGGTGCAGCGGACCAACAAGGTGGTCCGCAACCTGAGCGGGCGCTACCTGGGCGTGCGTATTCAACTGAAAGGCGATGGAAGAAACTCGCCCCAGATAGCCGGCATGCGAGTGTACGGACCGCGATTTTCCTATGTGCAAAAGTATCTTCCGGAGATCTATCACGAGGCCAAGTTTCCCCCGGAAGCGGATGTGGATGGCGATAGCACACGGCGCGATTTTCTTGAACGGTTTGTGGACATCTTCGAATCGCAATTCACGCGGATTGAAGACCGCATCGCGAATGCATACCTCCTGATGCGGCCCGAGAGTACTCCGGACGATTCGCTCGACTGGCTGGGCGGATGGATCGCCATCCAGCCGAACAGTTATCCACCTGGCCGGAAGCGCGCGCGGCTGGAGGCGACTCCCAGCCTCTACCAATGGCGGGGGACGGCGAAGGGCGTGACCCAGGCGCTGGATGTAGCGACCAACGGCGGGTGCAGCCGCGGCGCGATTATCGTGATCGAAGACTTTCGATTGCGGCACATCTTCGCGACCATCCTCGGCGCCGATCTCAGCATTAAGAACAACCCATTGCTTCCCGGCTACTCCGGCAGCAGCAACTCCATAGTAGGCGACACGCTCTTTCTCGGCGATCCCAGCGTGCAGGCCGAATTGCAAGCCCTCTATGAGAGCGACCTCCACATCGCGGGAAGCGCGACAGCCGTGCAGGCGTTCTATGACCAACTGGCGTACCGGATGACGGTCTTCGTCCACAACCAGGTTGAAAATGTGAACCTCAAGCTGGTACAGCGGATCGTTGAAGCCGAAAAACCCGCGCATGTTCAGGCGTTCGTGAAGGTGGCCACACAGCCGTTCATGATCGGCCTGGCTTCGTTGCTGGGGGTGAATACCTATCTGGGACCGGAGGCGCCATCGAACCAGGTCACCCTGGGGGTCAGCGATGTGGGCCGCTACGACATCGTGACCGAGATGCCGAGTCTGGATCCGCGGATGAATAACGGATGGGACACGACAGAGTACGCCCAACC
>JBEKCJ010000062.1:0-25720 GCA_050014935.1 Candidatus Korobacteraceae bacterium | reverse complement strand
CCGGCTTTCAGCTCGTCTTGAACCGTGAACTTGCCGACCATTACTCCCAGCTTCTTCACTTCCGGGCCAGGTGCTGTCTGAGACTGAGCGCCGGCCATGATTACGCTCGAAGCGCACGCCAATACAAATGACACCAACCTTTGGGGGCCACTCATTTGGATTCTCCTTTCCCAGGTGCCACGGATGCTAGCACAAAACGAACGGGAATCAGGAAATGCGAATAGTTGATGTGGATCGCTATTACACAAGCAACTGGCTGCGTTCGCCTAATACTCACTGCCCACACGCGGGTACAGTTCCGGTCAACATCGTCTCCGGCAGCGGCTGTAAATGCTGCTCCGTGAGTTGCGCGTTCACCGCCGGCAGGACCTGCTTCATCAGATCGGACCATTGCTGCGCCAGCTTCGTGAGGTCCTGGCAATAGTCGTGATAGGCGGTGTGCATCGCATCGGTTGGCGCGGCATCGGCCTGGCTTACCACCCCTGAAAGATACGCCAGCTCCGAGTTCATCAGCGTAAATGTTGGCTTCGGTTTACCGCCGCCGCCAAATCCACGCTGCATCTCACCTTGAATCTTGAGCACCTTCGCGGCGAAATCTTTCGTGGCTTGCGTAGCAGCATTGGCGTGGCCGTTCTTCTCCAACGCTGCTTGCCGATCGGCAACCTCGCTCTGGAATTTCGCTGCCTGCTCGTGGAAGCTGTAACTCAGCGACACCAGACTGCCGACCTTCTGCGCGAAGTCGAGCTGCTGCTGCAACGCGGCCTGCGTCACCTTGACGCGCGGGTCCATCTCCACCGTCAAGGGCTGCCTGTAGGTCTTGCCATCGACAGTTAAGCGCACTTCGTACTTGCCCGGCACGACGAACGGTCCTTGCGGTTCGGCGTGAGTACTTTCATACAGAGCTGAGATCGGATACATGTGCTGGATGGCGTCCGGCGATGGGTAACGCAGGTCCCAGACGTAGCGATTCATGCCTGCGTTTTTAGGAAGCGGCGTCGGATGATAGAGCCAGTAGTTAGGAACCGGCGGCGGCTCTTCCGGGCGAACAACCGCGGGCGTGCTCGAAAGTTGTCGAACCAGTTGTCCCTTCTGATCGTAGATGGCGACGGTCACCTCGCTGGACGGCGCCGACTTGAAGTAATAATCCAGCACCGCTCCCGTTGGCGGGTTGTCGCCCGCAGGCATTTCCGGCGGCAGGGGAGTATCCAAGTTCATGTCATTGCGCAGCCGAATCGCCGTCGCCGGCTGGAAGAGATGAACATTGGACTTCGCGATCTGATCGTTGATCTGCCGCAGCGGGCTCAAATCGTCGAGGATCCAGAAAGCGCGGCCATAGGTTGCCGCGACAAGATCGTCGCCATGAACCACCATGTCGCGTACGGAAACCGTCGGCATATTCTGCCGCAGCGTGCCCCACTGCTCGCCGTCATCGAACGAGACGAACGCGCCGGTCTCGGTTCCGGCGTATAGCAGGCCCTTGCGCTCGGGATCTTCGCGAACTACCTTCACGAAGCTAAAGTCAGGAATTCCGGTAACGATCTCTTGCCAGCTCTTGCCGCTGTCGCGCGTGCGGAAAATGTGAGGACGAAAGTCATTGCCCTGGTGGTTGTCCACAGACACATAAGCTGTCCTGGGATCATGGTGCGACGCTTCGACCATGGTGATCTCGGAAAACTTCTGCAGCCCGGGCGGCGAGACGTTCCGCCAAGCGTCTATGCCGTCCCAGTCGACATACACGAGCCCGTTATTCGTGCCCACCCAAATCAGGTTGGGTGCCAACGTCGACGGCGCAATCGTCGTAATGGCGCGGCGGTCGGGAGGCCGCATCGTCTCCTGTTCCTCTTGCGGCTTTGGCTTCTTGTTTTCGGCTTCCTTGGCTTTTTCGTCTTCGTTCTTCGCGGCTTCCGCCTTGTTTTCTTCCGCTGCTGCTGATGGAGGTGCGGGTTCGCCCGGACGAACGGTCAAGTCCGGGCTGATGTTCTTCCACGTCGCTCCCTCATCGTTGGTTTGCAACAGGAACTGCGTTCCTTCATACAGAACGTTCGGATCCTGCGGCGAGAACGCCAGCGGCGGATTGGTCGCGGTGCGGTAATCGCCGTCGCGACTCACGTTCGGCGAGATTACCTTCACTTGCCGGTTGGTGCGATCGATGCGCCACAACCCGCGAGCCTCGCCACCGGCGTAAACAATGTTAGGGTCAGTCGGGCTGGGCAGGATGTAGCCAAACTCGTAGCCGGGGATAGGGTCCCAATCCAGAAAGGTAATCGCGCCGTAATCGCCGCGACTCAGGGTAGCAACCGATCCGCTGTCCTGCTGTGTGCCATATACCCAATACGGAAAACGATTGTCAGTGGAGACGTGATAGATCTGGCCCGTCGGCTGGTTGTACCACGAGCTCCAGGTCTTGCCGCCGTCCATGCTGATGGTCGCACCCTGGTCACTGCCCATAATCATGTAGTCAGAGTTGGCGGGATCGATCCACAGCGCGTGGTTGTCGTCGCCGCCGGGCGCGCCTTTGTACGACTCAAACGTCACGCCGCCGTCCGTCGAGCGGTAGAGCGAAGTCTGCGCCACAAACACAACGTCAGGGTTGTGGGGGTCGAGAAAAACTTTACCGAAGTACCCGTTGCCCTGAATGCGCGGGTCTTGGGTGATGGGCTTCCAGGTCGAGCCGCCATCGTCGGAGCGATACAGTCCGCCCTCTTTTTGCGCGGAAACAATGGCAAAGACGCGCTGCCCGCCATTGGCGACAACCACGCCGATGCGCCCCAGGTGCGCCTTAGTCAGTTGCGGAATGGTGACCGGCGTCCAGGTGTCGCCGCCGTCGGTGGTCTTGTAGATTCCTGCACCGCCCATGCCCAGCAGTCCTGCGAACGGCGTGTCGGGTTTCACGTAGTGGTACCAGAGAGCCGCGAATCCGATCTTGGGATTATCCGCAGCGAAAGCCACGTCGATGGCGCCGGTGGTGTCGTCCTTGTAGAGAACTTTCTGCCAGCTCTTGCCGCCGTCGGTGGTCTTGAAGACGCCGCGCTCGGCGTTAGGCGCGAACGTATGCCCCAACGCCGCCACGACGACAATGTTCGCGTTGTGCGGATCAACCCAGATTGCGCCGATGTGGCGAGAGTCTTCCAGGCCGATATGCTGCCAGGTCTCACCGGCGTCGGTGGACTTCCACATGCCATTGCCCTGATTGACCGCGCCACCCACGTTGCTGACATCGCCAGTGCCGATATAGACGATGTTGGGATCGGACGGCGCGACCGAGATCGCTCCGACGGAAGCCACGTGCTGCTTATCGAAGATTGGCTTCCATACCATGCCGCCGTCGCTGGTCTTCCACGCGCCTCCGCCCGCCGTTCCCACGTAGTAGATCGCGGGCTGCCCGGGGACGCCGGTCACTCCCGTCACGCGGCCCGCGCGGAAGGGACCGATCTGCCGCCACTGCATTCCGGAATAGAGCGACGGATCGTATTGCTGACCGAGAATCGATGGAGCGAGGACCAGCACCGCGAGAAAAACGACGAGAGTCGAGAGGAGTAGTTCGGAAGATTTGCGGCTACGTACGATGGTACCGGAAAGCGCTTTGCCGCCTAAGGCAAGGGTCATCCCTCACACCTCCAAATCGAACAGCTTACACCAAGGGATGGCTGGCGCTGCGATCCAAAGCGGCCTCTGGTCACTCATGGCTCTGAGGAGGGTTGCCGTGCAGACGATAGACCATCCCCGTCTTGGTCGCGCCCAGGGAAATCCAGTCCTGCACCTCTCGTTGCAGGGTGATGAAGAACTGCTCGGACAGCCTCCTGCACTTTTCGTGGATATCGCCGAGGCGAGCGAACTTGAGCTGGTAAGCGAACTCGCCGACCAGAGGCGTATGTTCGCCGCGGGTGCGCCACAATGCCACGTTGCAGTGTCCCTGGACGCCTTTGCCGAAGTCGAGGTCGCCCAATTCCAGCAGGACCTCTTCAACGATGGCTTCGTTCACCAGCGTCACTTCTTCGTCCTTTGACTTCTTGAGAACCGAGAGCGCGGGAAAAACGTGGGCGAGTCCCCACATGCCCAGGCGATCGCCCTCGTGCATCTGGCTCAAACCGAACTGGCAGTTATGGGAATACAGCAGGCGAAATCCGCCATACTGGTCTTTGAGTGGAAGCGCCTCGGCCTTGAACTTGATTTGATATTTTCCGGCGATATTGGGCCGCACATCCAGCTCGGCGGCCTTTTTCTCATCTGAGTGACGGAACTTGAAGACGACTTCGGGATCGCCGATGGGAAAGCCATCGATATAGGTGACTCGCCGCCGCAGGATGAAAGCGTTGTTGTAGAGGCGGAAGTCCGGAGTGTCCATGAACACGATTTCCCGGATGTCGGGCCGCCGGCCAACCTTGGGATCGGTGACGAATCCCACCGCGAGGCTCTTTGCGGTGCGCTGCACCAGTTTGCCAAAATCACGGAAGCTCTCCACCGAGACGAATCGATCCGGTTTGAGGATGAGCTTGGCTTCCAGATACTGCACGCTGTCGAGGGGATGGCCGTCGCTGTACTTTCCGACCAGCGGAGTTCCCTGGGCGAGCCAGGAATCGACGGCTGTTGCCTCGCCAGCGGTGCCTTTGTTGGCTTTCTTATTGTCCTTCTTATCGTCCTTGGACATGGCTGCGCTCCGAATCGCTTTCATCAAGAATGCTGATTATTCACCTTGTGATGGTGGGGACGCCAGTGTCAAGGATGTCAGGTTGCCACCGGGAACAAGAGGGAGGAAGTCTGCCGTCAGATACTTACGACTTCGGCCTCGCCGCCCTCGGGTCCGTAGAAGAACACCCAGGTGGCAAAATCTTCGGTGAACTCTATAAAGCGGTGTTCCTCGCCGGCCGCAACGAACAGCACATCGCCCGCACCAAAGGAAGTCTCCTCCGCAGCCCGCCGGAAACGGCCAGTTCCGCTGGCGATGACATAAATCTCGTCACGAGTGTGCGGTGTCTGGTGATCGTTGCCGCGAGGCGCGTACAACTTCACCGTAAGCGTGCCGTGCCGGAACAACTCGATCGAACGTTCGCCCTCAGGACCGGGAAGCTGCTCCAGTCCGCTGAGGGCCTTGAGATACCCGCTCACAATCTGGCCTTCGATTTTCATGGTCATATCGAAGCGCTCCCTTTCGGCTTCCATGCGCCGATAATGATGCCCATCAGGATGCAGCCCGCCAGCGGATAGCCTGCCGAAATCAGGACGAACGAACCGGGACGAATTTCGAAGACCATTTCGGTGACCATGGCCATGGCGGCGGCCAAACCGATCAGGATGCCCACGATGATTCCGCGGAACAAACTATGCGAGGCAGAACCGGCAACCAGCCGCGCAATCACATAAGCCATGAGGAAGCTGCACAAGAGCGCGATAAGATAGGGCCAAAAGTTGGGATGAGACATATAAGCCTGCATCTCTTCTGCCGGCATGCGCAGTCCCATCTTCCACTGATTGGCGAAGGCCGTGAACCACACCGCGCCAAGCAGCCAATCAGCAACCGCCGCCAGCAAAACAGCAAGCCAGTTCAAGCGCACGGAGACATCCTCCTCATCAATCGCAGACGATACGCTTCTTTCAACGCATTACGCAATTGGATTGCTACGAAGCGCACATCTTGAGTACATCCTGGGGGGTACGGCCTTGCTCGCGCAGGGCGCGCAGGCTGAGGGCGTCGTGACGCTTGGCCAGGCGCGCCCCGGCGTCATCGCGTACCAGATCGCAATGATAATAGGCTGGAACCGGTAGTCCGAGGGCGCGAATCAGAAGCAGTTGCCGCGCGGTCGATTTGAGCAGATCGGCGCCGCGAACCACCTCCGTGACCTGCATGGCGGCATCGTCGGCAACGACCGCAAGCTGATAGGCGGGCACGTCGTCGCGCCGCCAGATGATGAAGTCGCCGAAGTCCTGGCCGGCAAGGAATTGTTGGGGACCCTGGCGAAGATCGTCAAACGCCATCACCTCCGTGTCGGGAACACGAAATCGCCAGTTCACGCCTTTCGGCGAATCGTAGTTCCTGGCTTCGCTAATCTTCGCGCGGCAGCGTCCGGGATAGAGAGGCTCATCGTCGCCCTCATGGGGCGCGGCGGCCGAGGTCGCCAGGTCCTTGCGTGAACAGGTGCAGGGATAGATGAAGCCGCCATCGCGCAACTGGCGCCAGGTTGCCAGATAGTGCTGGCGCCGCCGGCTCTGCTGATAGGGCGCAAACGGGCCGCCGATGTCAGGGCCTTCCTGCCAGCGGATGCCGAGCCAGCGCAGGTCTTCGATCATGGCTTGCGCGAACGCGGCCTTCGAGCGTTGCGGATCGAGATCTTCGTCGCGAAACGCCAGGGTGCCGTTGCGTGCGATCGCGCGCTGATAGGCGGCCCAGAATGTGCAGGCGTGGCCCATGTGCAGCAGACCGGTCGGCGAGGGCGCGAGCCGTCCGCGATAAGGGAGGGCTTGCATGGCGGATCGCGCTTCCATGAAGGGATTGTATGGGGCAGAAGCGTTTGTGACCGGTATCACACGGGCGAGTGACCTCCAGTGCTACGATAATTGCTTATGTCCGCCCCTGATTCCCTCTTCATACGCGCCTGCCAGCGGCTTCCAGTCGAGACCACACCAGTCTGGTTCATGCGCCAGGCTGGCCGCTACATGCAGCAATACCGCGACGTCCGCAAGCACTACTCGCTGGTGGAAATCTGCAAGAAGCCCGACGTGGCGGCCGCGGTCACCATCACGGCTGCCGAATTCCTGCAGGTTGACGCGGCCATCATCTTTGCAGACTTGCTGTTGCCGCTGGAGGTCATGGGACTGCCGTTTCACTTTGCCCCGGGTGAAGGTCCGGTGATCGAGCGGCCGATACGCACTGCGGAGGATGTCAAGGTGCTGCGGACCGATCGCGCTGCCGAACTGGGCTATGTCGCCGAAGCGGTAGGGCTGGTGACGAAGCATTTCGGAGCGAAGCTGCCAGTCATCGGATTCTGCGGTGCGCCGTTCACGCTGGCCAGCTACATGGTTGAGGGCGGCGGTTCGCGGCATTATCTGGAAGTGAAGAAGTTGATGTACAACTCGCCCGAGGTATGGGACGAACTGGTCGGTAAGCTGGTGGATGTGCTGGCCGAATACGCGGCTGAGCAAGTGCGCTCCGGCGCCGATGCGCTGCAAATCTTCGATAGCTGGGTCGGCTGTCTGAGCGTGGAGGACTATCGCCGCTACGCGCTTGTGCCCACGACCAAACTGATTCAGCGGCTGCAGAAAGAGACCAAAGTCCCGATCATCTACTTCGGTACCGACAGTGCGACGTTGCTGCCGTCCATGGCGGAAACGGGCGCGGAAGTTATCGGACTGGACTGGCGCATTCCGCTCGATGAGGGCTGGCACATTGTGGGACATAACCATGCGGTGCAAGGCAATCTGGATCCGGTGCTGCTGTTTGCGTCGTGGCGGGAGTTGCAGCAGCGGGCCGAGCACATTTTGCGCCTGGCTGACGCCCGCCCCGGGCACATCTTTAACCTCGGACACGGCATCCTGCCGCACACGCCGGTGGACAATGTGAAGAATCTTGCGCAATTCGTACACGAGTTCTCAGCGACCGCTTCAGCGAGGAAGTCATGAGCAAGCAGGCGGTGTTGTTGATCGCGCACGGTAGTCCGGAGTGTGTGGAAGACATACCCGAATTCCTGCAGAATATATCGCGCGGCAGGCCGATGTCTGACGTTGTGGTACGCGAAGTACAACATCGCTACTCGCTGATTGGCGTCTCGCCGCTGACCTGCATGACCGTTGGGCAGGCGAATGGTGTCTCGCGAGAGCTGGGCATCGCAGCATACGTCGGAATGCGCAACTGGCATCCGTTCATCGCCGATACCTTAAAGCAGATGACTGCCGATGGCGTGGAGCAGGCAGTCGCCATCTGTCTTGCGCCGCATAACTCGCAGACCAGTGTGGGTTTGTACAAGCAGGTGCTATTGGGCGCGGGCGCGCCCTTCACCATTGACTTTGTGGAAGAATGGCACGACCATCCGTTGCTGATCGAGGCCTTCGCAGACAGGTTGCGGACGGGCTGGAAGAGCGCCTGCGAGCAGCATGGGTCGCTGTTGCCGGTATTATTTACCGCGCATAGCGTGCCCCAGCGGACGATTGCGGAGGGCGATCCCTACGAGGCCCAAACGCGCGAGACGGCGGCGCTGGTGGCCGCGCAAGTTCCCGAGATCGGCGCGTGGCAATTTGCATTTCAAAGTCAGGGAATGTCAGGCGGCGAATGGCTAGGTCCCACAGTGGAGGATACGATCAACAACCTGAAAGGAGCCGGACAAAGCGGAGTATTCATGCAGCCGATTGGCTTTGTCTGCGATCATGTCGAGATCCTTTTCGATGTGGACATCCTGTTCCGCGAGTTTGCCGAGGCGCGAGGGATGAAGCTCTACCGGGCGGAGTCGCTGAACGACTCGCCACTGTTCGTGCGGGCGGTTGCCGACTTGGCCCGGGCCCGATTCGCGGCGCTGGAGCGGTCTTGCGGCAGCGGGGCCGGAACTGAGAGAATCTCCTGAAGCTAGCTGCATGAAGCGAATCGCAATCATCGGCGGAGGCATTTCCGGGCTGAGTGCCGCCTTCTACCTGGAAAAGGCGCGAACCGCGGGCGCCGAACTGGAGTACACACTTTATGAGAGCGGGCAGCGGCTGGGCGGCTGCCTTTCCTCCGATCGCATTGAGGGCTGCCTGGTAGAAGCCGGTCCTGATTCCTTCCTGACAGAAAAACCCTGGGCGCTGGCCTTGTGCAAGGAACTGGGCATCGCCGATCAGTTGATCGGTTCCAACGATGCTCAACGTAAGACCTACATTGTGGTACATAACCGGTTGATTGCGATGCCGGACGGGCTGATGTTTATGGTGCCCACCCGGCTGGTTCCTACGGCGCTGTCGCCGCTGTTCTCGTGGGGCACCAAGCTGCGCATGGCGCGTGAGTTGCTGTATCCGCCGCGACCCATGGAGGGCGACGAAACCGTAGCGCAACTGGTGGAGCGGCACTTCGGGCCGGAGGTGGTCGATCGGCTGGCCGATCCGCTGCTGTCGGGCGTCTACGGGGGCGATGCCGGCAAGCTGAGCGCGCGTGCGGTGTTGCCTCGCTTTGTCGAGATGGAGGAGAAGTACGGCAGCCTCAGCCGGGCCATGCTGGCGGCGCACAAGAAAATGGCGCAACTGGCAAAGAAGCAGCCGGCGCGTCCGCTGTTCACCTCGCTGAAAGACGGAATGCAGCAGCTAGTGGACGCGATCATCGCCCGGATTGATCCGGAGGCCATCGCCTTGCGCCGTCATGTGCAACGCATCTATCCGGAGAACGAGGGCTGGCGCGTTGCGATCGAGATGAATGGCGATGAGCGATACGATGCTGTTATCGTTGCCACTCCCGCCCATGTTGCCGGCGAGCTGCTCGACGGAGTAGACCGCGCTCTGGCGCGCAATCTGCTGGATATCACCTACAGTTCCTCGGTGACGGTCACGTTGGGGTACTACAAACAGCAGCTGGCGAAACTGCCCCGTGGTTTTGGATTTCTGGTGCCGCGAAGCGAAGGCACGCGCATGCTGGCGTGCACATTCGTGCACAACAAATTTCCCCACCGCGCGCCGCCGGACAAAGGTATTCTGCGGTGCTTTCTAGGCGGAGCGCGCGACGAAGCGGTGCTGGGGCTCAGCGATGAAGAGATACTGGAAACAGTGCATCGCGAGCTTCGCGACCTGGTCAAGCTGGATGCGCGACCCATCTTCTCGCGCGTATACCGCTGGCGGGAAGCGATGGCGCAGTACGAGCCCGGACACATTGCGCGAGTGGCGAAAATCGAAGGGCGTGTGGCGGAGATTCCTGGGCTCGCAATCGCGGGCAATGCCTATCACGGCATTGGAGTGCCTGACTGCATTCGCGGCGGGATGGAAGCCGCCAATAGCGTGGCACAGCTTACTCCTGCAGCGCAACCCGCGCGGGGGTAAAATTTGGACAAGATGTCTTTCGGATGGTACCCGCAGTTCCGGAAGCAAATGCATGAAGTACATCGCCAACTCATGTCCCTACCGGCTCACTATAGATACTTGGCCATACCCGTCCCGCAGATCAACTTCGAACTCGTGATGGGTGAGCTTGGACCCCTGTTGTACTCTCCCGACGGCATTGGACGGCTCGGCGTCATCAGGATTATCGATCGCGGAGATGAATCTCCAGTGGCCGAGCTCGCCATCGCGCCTGAGCGCTTTCGAGTCGATCCCGTCAAGCTCGGCAAGATCGAAAAGACAATTCTTGAGAAGGTCCGCCCGGACATCGAAGTTAGGATTTGAAGTTGTCCCCCAGATATCCTCGCGTCTGGGTCATACTTCAGGGGTCCGACAGAAAAACCGTCCGTGTCATTTTCCCGTGTAGCTCACGCGCCAGATGGAGTTCGATCCGTCATCCGTGACCAGCAACGAGCCGTCAGACGCGACGGTCACGCCTACGGGACGTCCCCAGACATCGCCGTTAGGGAGCACGAAGCCGGTGAGGAAGTCTTGGTACTCGCCGCTGGCGTGGCCGGTCTGGTGCAGCGGCACGCGAATGACTTCGTAGCCGGCGCGCGGATTTCTGTTCCATGAGCCGTGCTGCGAGGAAAAGATGTCGCCTGCATACTCCGCCGGAAACTGGTTGCCTTCGTAAAATGTCAGCTCCAGCGACGCGTTGTGGGGCTGAAGCAATACATCCGGAACAATCACTTTGCTCTGCAACTCGGGATGTTTGCCCTTGAGCCGCGGGTCCGGATTGCCGCCAATGTAGTAATAGGGCCAGCCGTAGAAGCCTCCCTCCTGCACGTGGGTGATGTAGTCGGGAACCAGGTTGTTGCCGAGTTGATCGCGTTCATTGGTGGAACACCAGAGCTCGCCGGTCTTGGGATTGATGGCAAGGCCGCCGCCGGCGTTGCGAATTCCGTAGGCGTAGATGTGGACGCCGGAGCCATCTGGATTCATCACCAGGATGTCGGCGCGAAACTTCTCGTCGGGATGGGTGTCGGGATCGTCCACGTTGGAAGCCGATCCCACGCCGACAAACAGGCGCTTGCCGTCCGGCGAGAAGACGAGATCGCGAGTGGAGTGGTTGCCCCCGCTCGGCAAATTGAGGAGATGCTCCGGCTTCCCGGTGGCCTTCAGGTCTCCGTTGTGATAGGGGAAGCGCAGCACAGCGTCGGTGTCGCCGATGTAGACGTATTGTGGGTTCGGTCCCGGAGGATAGAACGCAATTCCGTAAGGCTGGGTCAGTCCACTGGCGAAGACCTTCTGCTCACTCGGTTTGCCGTCCGGTGTGATGCCACGGAAAATCTTGATGTTGCCGCCGTGCATTTCGGCTACGAAGAAGTCACCGTTGGGAGCGGTAACGATATTGCGTGGGTTCTGAACGTCGGTGGTGTACAACTCCACCTTGAACCCGGCGGGGGCCAGCGGCCAGGCATTCTTCGGGCGATCCACGATGTCGGGCCCGTTCGTCGCCGACTTGGTGGCGTAGGGTGCGGGCAGATCCTGGGGCGTGATCTTGTGAACCGTGCCGGGCTTCTCGTAACGGAAATCGGTGAACGGACCGGTTGGCGGCGGCTTGGAAGCTGGATTTTCGGCGCAGGCAGAGCAGACAAGAAGTAAGAGCAGGGCAAGTGGCGTAAGCGAATGACGGACGTTATTCATCGCGGCCTCACAGGACTAGAAGAATTTTGCCAGCGGACGGGAGCGCACGTCCATCGATTGCATTTAATAGTGTACGTTTGGGAAACCCTGATCTAGTCAAGGCGAGGTCCCTCAGCGGCTAAAGCCGCACTCATTACGGGGCGTTTAACGGACGGCCTAAAAGGCCGTCCCCTTCAACCTAAAGGCCGTCCCCTTCGAAGGTCCAACTTAATCGGAGCTTCCTTAGATGTTGTAACCGGCTCCGCGGTATGTCAGAAAGCGGCCGAGTTTAGCCGCTTCTTGCTAACATCAGAGGGTGACTACTTCTTCCCCAGTCCGCGTTCGCTTCGCTCCTTCTCCTACCGGCCAGTTGCACGTCGGCAATGCGCGCACCGCGCTCTTCAACTGGCTATTCGCGCGGCAGGCGGGCGGCGTGATGGTGCTGCGCATCGAGGACACCGACGTGGAGCGCAGCGAGGCGCGCTTCGAGAGCCAACTGCTGGACGACCTGAAGTGGATGGGGCTTGACTGGGACGAAGGACCCGATCTCGGCGGTCCGTATGGGCCCTATCGCCAGAGCGATCGCCTGGCGACTTACCGCGAGCATGCGGAGCGGTTGCTGAGCGAGGGCAAGGCGTATCTGTGTTTCTGCTCGCAGGAGGAGTTGGAGCGCGATCGCGCGGAGAAGCTGGCGAGCCAACTGCCGCCGGTGTATTCCGGCACATGCCGGGCGCTCGATCCCGCGGAGGCGCAGCGCCGTCGCGCCAATGGCGAGGCGGCGGCGATACGGCTGCGTATTCCCGAACATCCGATTCGCTTTCACGACATCGTGCACGACGACGTGGAGTTTTCCAGCGAGGTGGTCAGCGACCCCATCATCGTGCGCTCCAGCGGAATTCCGGTCTACAACTATGTGGTTGTGGTGGATGACGCGTTGATGAAGATCACGCACGTGATTCGCGGCGACGATCATCTCTCCAATACGCCGAAGCAGGTGGCGCTGTATGAGGCGCTGGGCTGGCCGGTGCCGGAGTTCGCGCACTTGTCGACGATTTTGGGCAGCGATCGCGAGCGGCTGTCGAAGCGGCATGGCGCGACATCGATCGCGAATTTTCGCGAGATGGGCGTGCTACCGGAGGCGCTGATGAATTACCTGGCGCTGCTGGGTTGGGCGCCGAGCGGCGGCACGCGCGAGATCTTCACGCCGGAGGAGCTGAAGAAGGAGTTCTCGCTGGAGCGGGTGACGCCGTCGCCGGCGGTCTTCGATATGGAGAAGCTCTACTGGCTGAACCGGCATTACATCAAGACGAGCGAGCCGGAGCGGATCGGGAGGCTGGCTGAGCCGTATTTCATCCGCGCGGGATTGTTGCCGGAGAATCCTGATGAGCGGATACGCGCGTGGTTCGGCAAAGTGGTCGCGTTGCTGGCGCCGTCGGTCGACAAGCTGGAGCAGTTGCCCGAGCGGGCGACATTGATATTTCGATATGACGCGGCAGTGGCGGCAAGCGCGCCTGACAATGCCGAGGTCCTGGCATGGCCCAAGTCCGCCGAGGTGCTGGCTGCATTTTCTGACTTGGGGGACGGAAAACACCCAGGTCTCGAAAAGCGCGAGACCTGGGGCCCCCCCGAGGCTATGACGCCGGAGCTCTTCAAGGCCATCATGAACGAGGTGAAGGCGAAGACGGGCGTCAAGGGTAAGGATCTGTTTCATCCCGTGCGAGTGGCGTTGACGGGATCGCACTCGGGGCCGGAGTTCGACAAGCTGATCCCGATTCTGGAGGAAGGATCGCAGCTCGAGTTGCCGCAGCATGTGATGAGTGTCAGGGAGCGGCTGGCGGCGTTTCGCTGGTGAGGGGCGCGAGGCGAAAAGCAGATTCCTCGCGGCCTAAAGTGTGTGCGTGAGAACCGTACCGTCCCTACGGGACTCGGTTACTTTTCCCACCTACCCAGGACTCCGCTACGCTCCGTCCTGGGCTAACTACAATTCCACCCCTTCGGGGTTCTATTTTCGCGGGTAGTACTCCACCGACGAAGATCAAACTTAGTTCTCACGCAGACTCTAAAGGCCGATTCCTCTTCGCGGCGTGACAGCGGGGCTAAAGCCGTACCCTAATACAAGGCATTTATGAGGTGGCTTGGCTCTATCGACAATCCCATGTGCCGCCCCTGAAGGGGCTCAATCTCTTATTAACCCGCCAACCCAGCGCTGAAGCGCTGGGCTATCATGTGTCGCGCCTGCGGCGCTCGATTTTCGAGCTTCTTACTCCACTGCCCAAAAGAAAAGTTAGTTCTCGCGCAGACTCTAAAACAGTGCCCTGATACAAGATATTTTTGAAGGGGCCAGTCAGTCGCCGGCTTCTTCTACCCCACCGTTGGGTCCGACGCGATGCTGGACGTGCGACCAGATGAAGTAGCCCACAGCCAGCAGGATCACGGCCAGGATCAGGGCATCCAGGCGATGGAACCACATCTTCAGGCGAGGATCGGTTTCCCACTGCCGGCCCAGCCTCATACCGATGTAGGCCAGCGCGAAGCACCAGGGCCAGGATCCGACAAAGGTGTAGATGTGAAACTTCAGCCGATTCATGCGGGCGATGCCGGCGGGTAGCGCGATGAAAGTACGGATGACGGGCAGCAGACGTGCGATGAGCACGGCGATGGAGCCGCGACGCTCGAAGAAGCGGTCGGCAATGGCCAACTCGCGATGGCTGAGGAAAATGTAGCGGCCATAGCGTTCCACCAGCGGGCGTCCGCCGAAGTAGCCGATCTCGTAGGCCAGAATCGAGCCCAGATTGCAGCCCAGCGCGCCCCAGGTGGCGACGGCGATCAGCGAGAAGCGGCCGGTGTATACCAGGTAGCCGGAGAACGGCATGATGATTTCCGAGGGCAAGGGAATGCAGGCCGACTCGATGGCCATCAGGAACATGACGCCGGGATAGCCCATGGCCGAGATAACGGCGATGATCCAGGCTCCGACGATTTCGATGAGGTGAGCAATCATGTGGTGGTGGAGCTAGCTCCGGGTGAGGGTACGGAAGGTGGTCGGGACATCCCCGGCCTAGCCAAAAGAAGGCTAGAACGGGGCACCCGCTCTATTTTTTTCTGCCGCGCCGACGAGGCGCCTAACCGGCGCACTTCCCCGATCGGTCGCGGCTTCGCGGTGTTGAACCTACACTTCCGAGGTAATCAACGAGGCTCCTGCCTGGGTGCGCACGCGGCCATTGCCATTGCGATTGTTGGTGGTGTTTCTCCAGTTCACATGCGGCATGAAAACCGACTTATCGATGCGCGCGCGGTACTTCAGCGCAATACCGATCATCGAGTCCAGCAGGGAATCCGAGAGCAGATGCGGCTGGAGTCCCAGGTCGATCAGCTTGGAGTGCTTGGCATTGTAGTAATGGGTTTCGGCTTCGACGCGCGGATCGGGGAGGTGATCGATCTCGGCCTTGAGGCCAAGCTTATTGGCTGCTGCCTGCACCATTTGCGCCAGTTCCAGCACCGAGAACTGCTCGGTGAACTGGTTGTATACGCGGAACTCACCCGGCTCGGCGGGATTTTGGCAGGCGATCTCGACGCAGCGAATGGTGTCGCGAATATCCAGGAAGCCGCGCGTCTGTCCGCCAGTACCGTAAACCGTGATGGGATGGCCGGCTGCCGCTTCAATGCAGAAGCGATTGAGGGCGGTGCCGAAGATCTCGTCATAGTCGAAGCGATTGATCAGGGCTTCGTCCAAGGCGGTCTCGTCGGTGGTAGTGCCGTAGACAACACCTTGATTCAGGTCGGTGGCCCGCAGTCCCCATGCCTTGCAGCAGAACATGATGTTATGGCTGTCATGGACTTTGGAGAGGTGATAGAACGAGCCCGGCTGCTTGGGAAACGGGAGCGAATCGGTGCGGCCATTGTGATTGATGCGGATGTAGCCTTCTTCAATGTCGATGTTGGGCGTGCCATATTCGCCCATGGTGCCCAGCTTCACCAGGTGGCAATCGGACTTCAACTCGCGCAGCGCGAAGAGCAGGTTCAACGTCCCCACCAGGTTGTTGACCTGGGTAAAGGTGGCGTGCTCGCGGTCGATCATGGAATAAGGCGCCGACCGCTGCTCGGCAAAATGGATGACGGTGTCGGGTTCGAAGTCGCGGATGTGGGCCGAAAGGAAAGCGTAGTCGGTCATATCGCCCACGAAAACGTCGATGACGTTGCCGGTAAGGTCTTTCCAGACCTGCAAACGATCGCGCAAAGGGCGAATCGGGGTGAGGGTCTCGACGCCGAGATCACGGTCCCATTGGCGGCGGACAAAGCTGTCCACAATGGCGACCTGATGTCCCTGCTTGGACAAATACAAAGCGGTTGCCCACCCGCAATAACCGTCTCCCCCTAGCACTGCAATTCTCATGCATCCTCCTCAGGGCTCATACAGTGTAGCGAGGCTCCTGGAACGCTACTGCCATCGCTTCGAGCTTGCTGCGTGGCAGTCATAACTCGGCAAATCGGAAAGCCAATAGGACTGGCTTGGTCTAACGTTAATAAGGCCCTACTTGAAATATACCGGGTTTGCGGCACGCTTGCAGAATTTATGAGGCCCAGAACTTGCGAAGTTAATTGATGTGGGTCAATTGCCGGCCCTTCTGATGATGGCGGGACGGCGCCCAGGGCTGACGCCTGCCGGGGGGCGGCCGGCGCAGAACGCTGCGCGTGGGCAACCTCCGGCAACAGCGTGGAGTGGGGAAGCGGAGAGTTGGTGAACACAAACTTCCCACCGCTTTCCGCCACGATATTCAGCTTCTCGCGCCCCACCAGCCGTTCTAGACGGGGAAGGGCATTGTTGTTCGCCACCAGGTAATATCTCTCCGTCGTGGTCCAAAGTTCCTTAAATTGCGGATCGTCGATGAAGACATTGGGCGCGCCCGGGGCATAAGAACCATACGACAGGTTGAGCACCCGGCCGTTCAACAGCAACGCCGTACGATCAGTGTAGAAGATGATCGACGAAAACGCATAATAATGGCGATCGACGATGAGCTTGCCCTCGGGCGCGTGCATGATCGCCTCTGCCAGGGGACGCGAGGAGAGATCCGGATCGAAGGCGACCAGCGCCAGTCGCGCAGCCTGAAAGAACAGCAACATCATAAGCGTAATGCAGATGAAGGTCCGCTTCGCCGGGGCGCGAAATGTTCCCACAGCGCCAATCACGAAGGCGAGGGCGGCCAGCAGAAGCGGCAGGCGCAAATAGGCAAACGACTGGAGCGTCAGGTCTTCCATGTGGCCGAGCGAGAGGGTATAGGCGGAGGGATGCAAAACCAGAGCGCTGAAGATGTCTCCAGGCGTAGCTACATTGCGGACCAGGACCAGGATGGCGATAGCTGCGGCCGCAGCGCAGGAAGCGATTGCCGTCAGGACCGCTGTACCTCGCCGGACCCAGGCGCCTTCCATCGCCATGGCCGAGCCCAGCAGCAGCGCCAGAGCCGGATAGCAGGGCATGGAATAGTACTCTTGCGTCGTCGAGAAGGTGAAGAATACCAGCACAAAGCCCACCCAGCAGAGGGCCAGCAATCGAGTGCGACCGGCGCGGTCCAGCGGCTTGAACGACAACTTGGCGACCGCCGGGAGGTAGACGCTCCACGGAAACAGCCACGCCAGATGGAAGAGCCAGAACCAGAGCCGGGGAACGGTGTTGTAGTCGCGGGGGTAACGGAGATTCAGGAAGCGCAGCAGTTGTTCGTTGATGAAGAAGAACCAGAGGAAGCCGTGATACTCTCCGCGGCCGCTGTGCATCGAGAGGGAAAAATATGGCGGATTGCGCAGCGTCGCCAGAACATGCCAGGGGACGGCGATGAGCAAAATGACGAGCAGTCCGCTGAAGGGATGGAGCCGCTTCCAGGTGGTTTTCTTAACTAACTGGTTAGTTAGGAAAAGGTAGATCACGCCGGCCGCGACGGGGAACAAAACTCCGATCAGGCTCTTCAGCAGCAGACCGGTTCCCAGGCTCGCGGCCAGAAGAAATGCCCAGAGTCGCGGTCGCGTTTCGGCTTCGTCGGTCACGCGCAGCAGCGCCCACATCGCCAGCGTAATGGTGAAGGTGAGAATGACGTCAGGAATGAGAACGCGGGTGAAGATGTAAAGGCCGACGCAGGTCGCGATACACAAGCCGGCAAAGAAGCCGGCCTTCCTGCCGAAGGCCCAGATGCCAAAGGCCGCAGTCAGCAGCGAGAGCCCCACACAGAACAGCGCAATAGGCAGTCGCGCCGCCCAGTCGCGGACGCCAAAGATCCTGTAGGAGCACGCCATCATCCAGTACACCAGCGGAGGCTTCTCCAGATAGGCAACGCCGTCGAGGCGCGCTGTCACCCAGTCGCCGGTCGTCAGCATGGTGCGGGCGATCTGCGCCTGTACTGAATCTACATCGTCTTGCAGTGATGGAGGAGAGATGATCCCGGTGAGGTATACCGATCCCGCGATCAACAGCAGCGCTAGGTATAGGCTCCAACTCCGGTAGTGGAAACCGACTGGGTCGCCAGGGCGGGACGCGGCGGCCGGATCTTCCACTTTTTCATCCACAAGAACAGAATCATCAATCCCCATAAGTGATAGCCAATATTTACTCGCCTTTCCAGATGATCATGTAGATGGGCTTCCAGCACTTCAGGACGAAAGATTTCTGGATACTCCGCGCCGCCCGCGCGCAAAGTTTCCACCAGCAGGCTCCGCAGCGGGCCACGCATCCAGTCATGCGCCGGGATATCGAAACCAAGCTTGGGCCGGTGCAGGATCGAATGCGGCAGCTTGTCTTTCATCAACTGCTGGAGAACCACCTTCTGCCGCGAGCCGGAAATCTTCAGCGACGCCGGAAGCCGGTTGGCAAACTCGACGATGCGGTGGTCGAGAAAGGGCGGCCGCACCTCCAGCGAATGCGCCATGCTGATGCGGTCCGACTTCACCAGAATATCATCCGGCAGATAGTACTTCTGATCGAACCAAAGGTAGGCATTCAGGTCGCTGCCGTTTCTGCCTAGCTGCGCCCGCAACTGCGCCAGAACCCCGTCGAGGGCAGCAGGAAGATCGTCGGCGGCCAAGCGCTGCTTCTCGCGATCGGAAAACGTGCCATTCCAGTAGACATGGCCGCGGTCGGCCGACATCAAGCTGCCCGCCAGCAGGCGGTTGACTTTGTATTCCAGGCCGATCTTCTCGTCGGAGACAGGCCATGCCTGCATCAGGCGCTGTCCCAGGCGAAGCGTGCTGGACGGCAGCCGGCGCAGATTCGCAGCAATGCGGCTGGCGCGATACGTCAGGTATCCGCCGAACAATTCGTCAGCGCCTTCACCGCTGAGAGCGACCTCAGTTCGCGTCCGGCTCAGCTTGGCCAGGAACCACAGCGGCAATGCTCCCGCATCCGCGCTGGGCTCATCGGAGTAATACGCAAACTCCCGGATCGCGCCTTCCAGGTCCTGCTCCGGGCTTAAGTCCAGTTCCTCGTGCTCGGTGCCGTATTCCTCCACCATCTTCCGGATGTAACTGCTCTCGTCGAAACTGCGCCCACGGAATGAGATGGAGAATGTCTTCACCTGCGACGAAGACGCTCGCGAAGCGTAGTGAAGTATGGTCGAGGAATCCAGGCCGCCACTGAGCCAGACGCTGAGCGGCACGTCGGAAAGCAAGTGCTCCCGCACCGATTGTTGCAGCAGTGAATCCAGTTCCTCGCAAGCCGAATCGAGGGTGTATTTCCCGGCGTGCGGCGAAGGCAAAGTCCAGTAGGTCTCCGAGCGCGTCGCCCCATTGCGCCACTCCACCCAGGTGCCCGGCATCACCTTGAAGATTCCTTCGATCATCGTCCACGGCGCAGGGATATAGTTCAGCGCGAGGTAGCAGTCCAAAGCCTGGAGGCTGAGGTTGCGCTCGATCTCGGGATGAATCAGGATCGCCTTCAGCTCGGAGCCGAAGTACAGCTCTTCGCCTTCGCGCGCAATATAAAGCGGCTTGATCCCGACGCGATCGCGGGCCAGCACCAGCCGTTTGGCGGAGTTGGTCCATAGCGCGATGGCGAACATGCCGCGCAGCTTCTGAAAGCACGCAGTATCCCACTGGAGGAAGGCGTGGAGAACCGTCTCCGTGTCGCAGTGGCTGTGAAAGCGGTGTCCCAGCTTCTCCAGTTCAGCGCGGATTTCAAGGTGGTTGTAGATCTCGCCGTTGAAGACGATGGTGGTGTCGCCGTCGTCGGAGCGAATGGGCTGGTCGCCGGACTCCAGGTCGAGAATCTTGAGGCGGGTTGCGCCAAGAGAGCAGGTAGCGGATTCGTAGACACCTTGCTGGTCCGGTCCGCGATGGATCAGTGTCGCCGTAGCCGCTGCAATCCGCTCCGGCTGCGGCAATCCGTCTTTATGTGTGAAACCAACTATCCCGCACACGATGTTTTGGCCTGGGACCTCCGAAGTGCCTGGTAACTAAACTAACATAATGGGCCGTCGGAACAGGCGCTGAGCGTCACGCCCCGCGATGGAAGCGGGACTTGCGGATCAGGTTTGGGCGGTTGAAGAACTGGTCTCTTCGTGTTGGCAGGATAACTTACTAATTCTAAAATGGTTAGGTTGTGCGTCACTGCCGAAACCTTTCAGGGCGTCCACTCATCACATATTGTGTGATGGGAGATGTGCTAGCACCTAGCCGATTTATTGGTCATAGGTAATAAATGAGCGAAAAACTCAAATCCGATTTTCTCGTAGCGTCTCCGTCTTACGCTTCCGGTGTCGGACGCCTGATGGACTGGTACGGACTATACGATCTGTACAACATCAGCCGGAACGGGAATGAGGCCGACGCCAAGGCGATTTACTCGGATTGGCGGTAGTGGTGCAGTTTGAAATCACCAGTGATCGGTGCAGATTGTGCATCCGCATCCTCCACCGCGCACGTAATGCCGCATACCAACCGTTTTCCCTCCTGACCTGTGCCCACGAGGATAGATACGGTTAAACAAATCGATTTCTCCGTTTTCGCAGTAACGCCGAATCGCATAGGCGCATAAATCTGCCAATTGAACCCCGACCGTTAGGCGGCTATCAACGAAGAATGGTGTCTCGATGATGCGCGTGATGTTATTCCACATGGTTCCACTGGCGTGAAAATGACGCATCAGTTGTGTCAGGCGATCCGCAGAGGTGTCGTCATGGTCGTGGGCGATCAATCCGATTGCTCTTTGGTCGCCAGTATCCACTAGGTATCGCTGAAAGCGGTTTACGATATGCGTAAACGCCTCTTCCCGAGGCGGAATGATGGGAGGGGTTGTCCCGAATGAGCGCTTGTCAATCGAGTCACTGAACAGTCTTGCATGGCCCCAAGAGCCTATCGCATCTGCCAGCTCTCTCAAGAAATCAATTCTTTCGCCCTGTGTAAGGTGAATATATGCCTGGGTTTTTCGATAGGCTTTACGGAGCTCTGTGGCCTCCTTTGGCCCTTTGAGGGCTGCTATCCTGATTAGTTGGGCGTCTCGTTCCCGTTGTGCTTGAAGTCGCCGATTCGCGCAGTCCAAGGATGTGAAGTGGGCGATCTTTTCTTGCTCAATATATCGCCTAGTCATCCAGCCAGTGTGTACTTCCGCACCCGACAAGCCGTAGCGACTCTTTATGGCGGACACTACACGATCCTGGTGTTTCCAATCCCAGGCTTCGATAGAGAGACCAACTAAGACGAAATGAGATGTACCCCGGCCAATTTCTGGCACACCGCTCTCGTCGATGTAGCATAGATACATGACTTAGCCTCGCATTCCGAGATAGAGGGGAGCGCCAACAGAAAAGAAAAAAGAAAAAGCGTCTGGGGCGGGGCCGTTCGGCCCTGCAAGAGTCGCATAGCGTCTCCACCCAGTCGCAGTAACAGGTTCATCTACTTTGATGCCCATGTCAATCCCCCGATGCTAATATATTCGGCAATCTGATTGCACGCCTAGCCATCCTATTGAAAACATACGACTTATTTTATTCCCATTTTGTTTTTCTCCCGTATACCTTGTTTATCCAATAGCTCAACCAGTTCCGAGAGCTCCCACACATGATCGCTTAGTCCGGCTTCCATCGCTGGCGTGACCCTGATCGTTTTGTGAACCCGACAGAAGTTGTAATGCATGTAATGCAGCGCCACGGCGTGACCGTGGTTCTCCAGCTTCTTGCTAAATCCGTTTGTCAGGCGAGTGAAGCGCCTCATCCCCATGCGCATCGTGAGATTAATGTTCTGCCCGGTGCAGCCGAAAGAATCATCACGATGGCCGAGAGTCAGCACGAACACCGACAAGATTTAGAAAATAAAGTCGTCGCCTCTAATATTGAGGCCCAAAGACTCGGAACGATATTAGGTTTCATTGTCGCGATGACGATGGTCTTGGGCGGAATGTGGCTTGTTCATGAGGGGAACGACTTAGCAGGAATGGCATCCACGCTTGCAGCGTTGAGTTCATTGGTCGGCGTGTTTGGTTACTCGAAATACCAGCAACAGAAAGAGCTAGCCAAGAAAACCGAGGCCCTCATTCCGAGGCCCGACCGAGACTAACCCCCAATCTTCATCAACCTACTATTAGGACGCTACCCGCCGAGCGAGAATCGATCAGATGGTCCGCCAGTTCGTGTACCATGACTACGGAGGTTTCTGGGGCCAGTCGACAAGAAGCCATCTCGTAAATGCTTTGTGTCAAGGCACGACTTCATAGGCTGCTGAAAAAGTCGGTGTTCTTTTGTTTTGAAGCGTAGCTTTAGCTGCGCCGTTACAAGTCCTTTGAATTTGTCATCCCGAGGAGGCCTTCAGGCCGACGAGGGATCGGCTTTTTGACTTTTCAACGACCAGTTCAGCCGTGCCCAAAGCTGCCGCCAGAATCGTTGGCTTTATAGCCCCTTCGGTCTCGGCCACTGCGGGATTTATGAGATGACTTCTAATCGATCGCACGAATGCACACCCGTCTCCATCTGAAAACTTACCTGCTGATTGGGATCATGGTAATTGCCGGCCCCATCGGTAACCTATTGATTGCCAAGGCCATGAAGCAGACTGGCCCCATAAATTATTGGCCGCCGTCTGAGTTGCTGCATGTCTTCCTGAAGGTCTTTGGCGGGCTCACCATCTGGGCCGGCATTGCCTGTCTGATCGCGTTTATCGTTTCCTTCATGTTGGCGCTGTCACTCGCCGACTACAGCTATGTCCAACCCGCGGCCGCGTTTAGCTATGTGATGATCGCGCTGCTGGGCGTCTTCCTGCTGGGCGAAAAAGTCTCGCCTCTGCACTGGGCCGGCATCGCGGTTATCTGTCTCGGCGTCTCGTTCATTCGCGGCACCCCACCCCGCACCACTGAGAATCCCGATTGACCCTGGAATACATACTATTTGCGATGATCATCGTTGTTGGCACCGGAGGCGAGCTCTGCCTGGGCCGCGCCATGAGAGAGACTGGCGAGCTGGAGAAATTTCAGCCAGCCGCCATTCTCCAGTTGCTGGGGCGCGCCCTGCGGGTGAAGTGGATATGGATTGGCGTAGCCATGATGGCGACCGCGTTCTTCTCGCTGCTGCTGTTGCTTTCGTTCGAGGATGTCAGCTTCGTGGTTCCAGTCACGGCGCTCAGCTATCTGGTGGGCGCGCTGGGCGGCATCTTCTTCCTGGGAGAGCGCGTAAGCTGGCAGCGCTGGATTGGCATTGCGCTGGTTTGCGTCGGAGTGACGCTAGTGGTCATCGGCAAGTAACAGCTAACAGCTATGCCTGCGCCTTCGGCCTTAGCGACCCGCCGCACAGCTCGCCCAGTGGTAGAGCGCCTGCGCCGTATCCGTGTCGTAGCTTGCATTCTAGTTATGCGGTGGAACAATCTTTCAAGATTGGCCTCCCTCCAGCCGCGCAGCGGCTGAAGCGCCGTTAGCGCGGCGGCATGAAGTTAGGCGGCGGCGTCAGCCCCCGCTCTAGTGGAAAATAGAGCGAGCCGCGGAGCGGCGGCACAGCTTTGGCGCAGACGCCTGCGACACCAGTAATGGACCACACTTACGACTGCAAGCACGCGGTGGAGATCGAGCAGGAGCCGCGGCACCACCTCGTCTTTTCGAATGAGTTTGTGCGCGGATTCGCGGTGGAGATCGCGCCGCATGAGCGTAGCCTCTGCCATCGCCATCCCAACGATTACGTTCTCTATGTGGCCAGCGGCGCCGAGATCGTCAGCGCAGCGCGTGACGAGGAGCCGAAGCGTTTGAATTACAGTGATGGCGAATGCGAGTTGCTGGAAGCGGGCTTGGTGCACGTAGTCGAAAATCTGGGGGATACGCCTTTCCGAAATGTAGTTGTGGAGTTGTTGCCCAGAGCTGGCGAGTTGCGGCGCGGCGTTGGGCCAGGCGTGATCAGAGGCGAGGCGAAGGTAGCGCAAATTTTCGACGATGAGCGAGCCGCGATTTTCAGCCTTGAGATTGGGCCTGGAGCGGAGACCGAGGTCTCCGGACCGGCGATTGTGGCGATGCCTTATGGGACTAAGCTGCCCCTGGACTATCTCGGTGACATTGAAGTTAAACCTAATGCCGTCTGCGACTTAGCGTGGATTTCGGCGGGTCGCGCGGCGGTCCTGGTGGGCTCTTGGGAAGGTCCTGAGCGGGTGATCGTGTTCCAGGTTGGACGCACCAACCAGCAGTCTTGAAACAACCTTCTGCCTTTAGCTCGGGGTTGACTCAGGCAGTTACGAAACTCAGGTCCGGAATGGGCTGGTAGATCAAGGCGACTAACTATAACCAGGCGATGAAAACAGGCGCAACGCGGCGGGATGAAGTTAGGCGGGGCGTTAGCCCCCGCTCTGGTGGGAGGTAATGCGAGCCGCAGAGCGGCGGCACGCCTGAGTGAATTAGCGGCGGCATGAAACTCATGTGGGAATCGTGTGGAATTTGCGCTCGGCGGATTCTCGATCCCCAGCCGCGTGCGAAATTTTATTTGCGCTGAAATCGCCAGTGTTTATGCCGCTTTCCCATGCGTCGAATAAAATTCTGCGCGAAACTTGAATGCCGGGGGTTGCGCAGCCGCTTCCCCTCTGATATAAAAGAAAAGTCAGCAAGGGGCGTTGTTGTCGCCAGCGGATGGCTCAGTAGTAGCTGCCCCGGCCACGGGGCTGGAAGTCGAGGACAGAGTTCTTCGACAGGTTAGCGGGAATCGCCGAACCTCCAGTACAAGATCTTTAACGAATTCGAACGCTCTGGTGCCTTTGTGCGCTGAAAGTTTTGTGCTCAAGGCAGGCCGGAGCGGCATATTGCGCGTTTGCTACGCGTGAATCGCAAAAGGCATCAGGTTTACTACGGAACGCACGGAATTTTGAGGTCAGTCTTGTTCCGTGTCCTCCGTGTTTCCGTGGTGAGACACTCCGCGATTCAAGCGTCGAGCGCCCAGTGCTCCCCGTATCGATTGAGATACTCGGGTTGACAGCACGGGAAAATGCGTAGTATGTTTGAAAGGTTTCGAGGACGACGGACAAAACCGCAAGGTTATGTGCCGTCATTATCCGAAGCGGCCGCCCAGTGCGGACTCGCAGCGGATCTTTGACAAAAAGTTGAACGTGCCAGTCGTGAGAAGACGTTTGAGTTAAGTTCAAGCGAAACTCACAAAATAGCAATTCCGCCGTCCGGTCTTCGGACAGGGACGGCTGTTTACCGACCTCCGTCGGTAAACATTTTCAGGTTTCAAACGAGAGTTTGATCCTGGCTCAGAATCAACGCTGGCGGCGTGCCTAACACATGCAAGTCGAACGAGAAAGTGGAGCAATCCATTAGTACAGTGGCGTACGGGTGAGTAACACGTGACTAACCTACCCTCGAGTGGGGAATAACCTCGGGAAACCGGGGCTAATACCGCATAACATCTACGGATCAAATGCGTAAGCAGCTTGAGGAGGGGGTCGCGGCCGATTAGCTAGTTGGCGGGGTAATGGCCCACCAAGGCAATGATCGGTAGCCGGCCTGAGAGGGCGCACGGCCACACTGGAACTGAAACACGGTCCAGACTCCTACGGGAGGCAGCAGTGGGGAATTTTGCGCAATGGGGGAAACCCTGACGCAGCAACGCCG
>JBEKCJ010000061.1:0-25736 GCA_050014935.1 Candidatus Korobacteraceae bacterium | reverse complement strand
CATGATCTTGCTCGGTGGGCCAGCCATAAGTCTCTCCTCGTCGAGGTATGCACATGCTGCCGATGCTTTAAGTCGCCCCCCACGATTCTGTGTCAGTCCAATCCCCTCCCCTTAAGGTGGCCCTTATCAGAGGATTGCTAGCTGACATTGCTTTCATCTCTTCACCTACTTTGCGATCAACAACAGCAACCCACGGCCGCATACGCCATACACACTGCCTTGTCCGCCAATAAAATCCTCCGACCCGGGAGTGCGTACTTGGTTCGGGCCTTCGGCCCAGCCGCAGGTATCCGTGACGCGGTACCAATTCACACCGTTGCCCGGCGACGGCAGGGTAAAATTCACATTGCCGCTCCAACCGTTGTAGGCAACATAGATGGACGAATAGCTATCGCCTAGTGTGTTGCCGTTGAACTGATAGGCGATGGCGTGGTTGCTACCGCTGTTGTAATAGGTAGCGTCCGGTATCGCACCGGCGGGCGTCCACCAAGACAACTGTGCGCTCGAGTAGAAGCTGAGCGGGCGTAGCGCGGTGTGGGCCTTGCGGAAGGCGATCATGCCTTTTACAAAGGTGTTGAAGTTGCTTTGATCGCTGCTCCAGCCGTAGTTGAGCCAGTTGGCGACCGAGTCAACATTGTAGGCGTTGTTGTTGCAGTGGAGACTGCGCAGGTATTCGTCCCCTCCCGTCATCAGTGGTGTGCCGGCGCTCAGCATCATTAAGGCGAAGCCCAGGCGTGCGGCGGCGCGCTGATCGGTGCCCGCACCGCCCTGGTCCCAGCTGTAGTTGGTTGTGTTGCCGCCGTCCGAAGGCCCATAGGGCCAAGCCTGGTTGTTATTGGGACCGTTGCAGCTATACAGGTCGTTGAGTGTGAAGCCATCGTGCACGACCATGAGATTGGTTGAATTCCACGGCATGCGGCTGCCGAAGAGGTCGGAGGAGCCGGCGAAGCGCGTCGCCAATTGGCTGGTGGTCATGGTGGCCACGCCCAGATCGTTCTGCGCCTGGCGCAGGGTATCGCGATAGCTGCCGTTCCATTCCGACCAGCCTGCCGGAAATCCGCCCAGCTGGTAAGAGTTGCCACCGATCGCCCACGGCTCGGCGTAGAGGTCAACGCCGCTTCCCCCGGCCGCCGGTCGCGGAGGTAATTCCCGCAGAATGCGGTTAATTGCCGTGTTGCTGTCGGTACTACTGAAGTTAAAGCAGCCGACAGTGCACGTATTGCCCAGCACCGAGGCGAGGTCGAAACGGAAGCCGTCGACTCCCATGGTGTCGCGCCAGTAGGCGAGCGAATCGACGATAAGGTTTTGCGCGACGGGATTATACGTGTTGTAGTTGCCGCCCACGCCTGTGTTGTCATAGGAGGACTGCATATCCGAAGTCAGCTCGTAGTAAGTAGGGTTGTCGAGCCCGCGCCAGGAAAAGATGGAATATGTCGTGGGATCGCTAGGGTTCCACGCCCCGCCCTCGGCTGTATGGTTGTACACCACATCGATGTAAACCTTGATGCCCTGATCGTGGAAGGCCTTGACCATTGCCTGAAACTCGCTGGTTGGGCCACCCGCAGCCTTGTTCGCCGCATAGCGGCGATCCGGGGCAAAGTAGTTCAGCGTAGAGTAGCCCCAGTAGTTCTGTCCGGCCGTGGAATTCGGCGTGTTGTCGTTTGAGTCGTTCTGCGTTTCCTGCACGGGCAGGAATTCGACCGCAGTTATGCCAAGGCTCGCAAGATAAGGCGCTTTGAGCGCAGCGCCGGCGTAAGTGCCCTGAACGGCCGCGGGGACGCTGCCGTCGTTCTTGGTCAGGCCGCGGACGTTCACTTCATAGAGAATGTCGTCTTTCTGTGCGCGCGTCGGCCTGGTGCCCGTACTCTGGCTTACCGGCACCCACAAAATACTCTTTGGCGCCATATTCCCACTGTCAATGCTGCGGTACATACCACCGGAGGCATACACCGTGCCGTCAGTCCATGTGGCGTTAACAGGGTCCTGGCTAATCTCGTGGGCATAGGGGTCGATCAACAGCTTGTTGGGGTTGAAGCGATTGCCCTGGGCATCCACGTCCGAGATAAAACCCGCACTGGAACCCTTGGCCCAGGTGTTCGAAAAAGGCCAGTTAGGGCCCCAGGCACGATAACCGTAATACACGGGTCCGGTGATACCGGCGGCCTTGAGCGTCGCAACCGGTATCGAAACAGAGAAGACATTCGTACTGCTGTTGGCACTAAGTGGAAAACTCAGTACCTCGGGAGAAATCATAGGGGACGCGTATAGGTAGATGTCTATTCGCGTGGCGTGCGCGGAATAGACACGGAAGGTGACATTGCTCTGAGTCGAGTCGTAGCTCGCGCCTAAGCTGCCGGCGTTGATTCCCGCCACGGCGGGCAAGGCGAAGAATAGTACGCAGGCAAAGGCCAATAGTCCAAGTCTGAATGCAGCTCTAATAAGCACGGTTTGAGACTCCTCAGCCCCGATGCAGAAAGATACAGCAACGTACCGCAAGGCACGTGCCAAATCGAAGCGGATAAGAGCCATTCGAATTTTCATGCATTCGCCGTGAGATACAGGGCCTGGAATCAATTTCAGATGGCCCGGTCGCTCGTTGTCGATATCCGAATAGATACTGGCGACTATCCCCCAGGATAGCGACATGACGACCTCGTCGTTAACCATTGGTCGCTGGTCGTCTCTCTTAAGGTTTGGCTCCCCTGCTTTTGGCGGGACTGGAAAACCGGCGCTAAACAACCTGAAGCTTGAGACTGACAGCGCATCTCGGCGCGAAGGCTTTGAGCTCTATTGGTTTTGAAAGAGCCAGCCTAGTCAAGGTCACGCCAACAGTGTCGATTGAGCTGTGGAAACTGATTCGGGCATGAATGCAGCCAAGAGCGTCGCCGTGCGAGCCTTACGAGATCACGAAAGTGCTAGTACCCTTCTTATGTTCCGAACGAAATCCCTCTAAACATGCAGAAACAGCGATTGAGTGAAGCGCAAGCTGTGCTAACATGCCGCCACCTCAATCCGACTGGCAGTTTGAAGCTTTTGAGACGTTACCCGCTCCAGCAACACAAGTCCCCGAATCGAAATGATCGGAAGCCATCGCCGATCCAAGGGGAAACTCTTAGGAGGAAGGCATGCCCACCGCAAGTCTGCTGGCAGGGAGGCTGGGCTTATCGAAAGTGCTCTTCACCCTTCTTGAATTTCGCGTCACGCCGGCCATTCTAGTCGTGCTCCTTGCCGTATTCGCATTCGCCGCCCCACCGAAGGGGCATGCTCGGACGGCTCCGCCCGCAGACGCCAATCTGGCTTCGACTTCGACGATGAGCTCTTCGGACCTGACCAGCCAATTATCTGGGGTCAAGGACAACTCACTGGTGATAGCCAACAAAATTATCACCGGTCCTCTACGAATCGACGCCGACCAGCGGCCGATCATACCAGTCACCTTCAAAGTTGAGTTTCGCGATTGCGAGTTTACGGACGAGGTGTTCCTCAGGAAGGTGGATTTTAGTCAGAGCGTCATCCTTCTGCGAGTCAAGTTCGATAAGGGTCTGGACCTTGAGAACGTACACGTCCAGGGCGACCTCCGGTTGGAAACGGTGCGAAGCTCCAAGATGATCCGGATCAATCAATCCCAGGTCGATGGGGACGTCCGCATCAAGGAGCCAGAGGCGCCCGAATTGGAAATGGAAAACTTGACGGCTAGCAATCTCATTCTTAACCTCGGGAAAAACTCCATTTCCAAACTCGACTTTGCGCACCTTAACACCGGCCGGGTCAGTCTTTCGGCTGGGCAGGACGCAGTTCCAGGAATCGGTCAGCTTGACCTGAGCAACGCAAACCTCCGAGAGACGCTGGCACTGCGAAACCTTGAGCTGCAGCAGATGAGCGCCGTCAATCTCACCGTTGCCAAGCGGACGATGTTCCTGCCGGTGACCCTGATCAAGAAGCTTGACCTGACCTCGGCCAACCTCGGGAGCTTCGAGTGGGAATTTGCCGGAGCTGTGGAGCTGCCCCAGAAGCTGGAGATAACCGGCGCAACCTTCGGAAGCCTTGCCGTCGTCCGCGTTCCTGCAACGGGCGCAAAAACAACCGCGACTGAGGTGAGAAGCGCGCGAGCCGATCGCACCGATTACGGCCTAGCTTTCCTGGAGAGGGCTGAATATTACGAGCCTGGCTACACCTCTTACGAATCGTCGCTTAAGTCCCGGGGACAGTCTGACAAGGCGGATGGGGTGTACTTTGCCATGCGTGACCGGCGGCGCTACACCGAGTTCGTTGATGCTAATACCGTTTGGGAAAAGATAGTCGCGGGATTTAATTACGTAATTGGCTTCGGACACAAGTGGTTCTTTGGATATGGGCGCGCATGGGTCTACCCCTTACTATGGTGCGTCATGTTTGTTTTCATGGGTGGCCTCATCTTTCGCGACAGCACACGAATGCAGCAAATGGATGAGGAGTCTCCCGCCCGCGTTTTCTCACCGATTTGGTACAGTCTCGACATCTTTGTGCCGATACTGAGCCTCGGCGTGGCCAAAAATTGGCGCCCTAAGCAGGAATACCGATTACTGTACTTCTACTCTAAGTTCCTGTCTTTAATCGGCTTGATCTTTATCTCTGCTATGGTTGGGGCCTTGACCGGCACGCTTAAGTAGCGCCCCGAACATATTCTGTCCGGACTCGCTGATCGGCCGGGTTTATTCTTAAGCGAACCTGACTAATCAAAAACCTCGACGACTCTCTGGCGAAATCCGACAGACGAAGGTTTGAGAGATTTCGGTATTGCCTTCGGTAGAAAAGAAGCCCAAAATTCGGGACGAACAAACCAAGCGGAGAGCAGCTCGCGCGGCGCGCACAACTGTCGGCGCGCTGCCAATTCTCAGACTACTTCGCCCAGGCAATCCAGCTTGCCAACTGCTTCTGCACTTCGGGCAGTCCGGTGGCTTCCACACCGATGATGGTGCGCAGTTTTAGCGCCAATAATTCGCCTGTCTGGGGTTGCCAGAATTGCTGCTGCGCTGTCTGGTTCAAAAACGCACGAATCCACCAGGACAGCAAGTCCTGCGGATCCGCCGGAACTAGCGACAAGTCCTGAAACAGATGATCATGGGGGATCGTCTGCAAACTGGAGAGCGGCGTCAACGTCGAAACGAAGTATGGCCCTGTCTGATAGCTTGACGACAACAGGTCGAGCAGCACGCGCGCCCGTGCGAAATCATAATTCTCCAACAGCCACTCGGCGGCAGGTGAGTCCGGAGTCCGCACCTTCACCGGAAGATAGGTGATATTCAACTTGTCGGCCGATCGGTAGGCGCGCATGTCGGTGACCGTCTGAATCAGGGTCAGGTAAGCCTGTATGGCCTTCAGGTATCGTGGACGTGTCGAGTCTGTAGGGGGCGATCCGAACAACAGATAGCTATAGAGACCGTAGCCCGCATCTTCCTTCGCCCCCATGATCAGGAACGCACGCGCCGTTATTCGGGACTGAGGTGCTGGCCTCGATTCTTGTGAGGGTTGAGGTGCTGGCCGCGATTCGTATTGGGCATGGGAGGCGGCCAATTGGGAATGGCTTGGCGCAGGCTTGATGACCGTCACCTGTACGGAACATTCCCCCAACTTGCGGCCCGCACTCGTAACCGTCACGGTAGATGTAGAGATTCCAGTTAGTGCCCCCTGAAAGCTCCAAGTCACTTGACGGGCTGTCCCTGATATTTCGCCCATGGTCGCCGTCCAGGCATATTGCAGATGAGCCCGCGCTGGATCGAGAACGAACACGCTAACCCCAATCTTCTCGCCCGAGTAGACAATTGGCTTTTCCGGAATACACGCGATCCGTGCGGCTGGGATGACCTGCCCCACTGCCGCCACACACTCCATCACGGCGACCAAGGCAATGGCCAACGCAAGTGTTCGCACGGGAGCCATGCGTCGTTCAGGTGTCATCCCGGAGCACCCGCATCTTCTGTTCTGTCCGGTGCGATATGTCATCTCCAACTCGCATCCCAAACTCCTAGCTACTTGCCCGCCCCCGTCTTGGCTCTGCTGCGACCGATCCACCGAAGGATCCACCTCACGGCGAAAACCACCAGCAACCAGAAGCCTACAACTACGCTGGTTTCCACAGGTGTCAAGGGCATTTGGTACATGTAAAAGTAAGACCAGGTGGCGAGCGAAAGCAGCACCACAAGGATCATTGCAGTCAGGGACTTGGCCATCAATGACTGCTTCCCCGGCGCGCCATCTGGCATTGGTTAGCCCTCAAAGATCGGAGCGACTATAGAGACAAATGGCATAAAGGACGAAAGTCACTATTTAGGCGGCCCCGACGCCCCTTTGAGCAGAGCATTGATGCTGGCAAAAAGGGCTTGGTCGTCGACGACGAAGAACATTCCGCCTCGGCCATTTTGGCTGCTGGCGCAGTTCGGTCCTGAAAGAGATCCTTGTTGATTCATGTCGCCGAAGATGGAATATGAGTGGGTGCCGGAAGTGGATACACCAACCTTTGCATGGTTGCCCTCAGGCTCGGCGATGCCGTCCAGTCCAATTGATTTGCCGGCCCAGGTCCCACTGGTTGCGATATCCACCGCTCCGGGTTTGCTAAGCGAGCTGTCCCAGCATCCGATCACCGTGCTTGCCGTGGTCGTCGGAATCTCAGGCTTGGCCCACCAGGTTGCCGCTCGAAGCGAGACGCCATCCAGCAATGCTGAAACCATCTGCCACGGCGGGACATGCAAATCTGAGGGCTTCGAGATCAAGACAACCCCACTCGACAGTGTGTCCTTGGTAACAGCCTTGCTGGTCGAGACTTTGCCGAGCAGCTTGACCAGAGCCTGAATGTCCGCCGGGCCGCCGTTGTTCACCAGTTCCTGTTTCGTTGGATCAGTTACCACGCTCGCGTTCTGAAGCGCCTTCAGCACCGTAACCACATCATCCTTGTTGAGCTTCAGCGCGAAGAAATGCTGGCTGACCATGACGTCGTTGTCCTGGATACAGCCCAGCGTATTTCCGTCGACTCTACGCGGGAACAGATCACTGCCCGAGCCGGGCCAGGAGGGCGTGGAGACCTGCAACACGAATCCGTTGCCGGTATTGTCCCACGCCAGCATTCCCTTGGAATGGCCCTCTGGCGCATCTTCGCTGATGATAGGGTTCCCATAGAACTGGTCATTCCATAGCACGTAGTAAAGCCTGCCGGTATAGACCTGGTTGAACGTGGCTCCCACGGGGTCAGCCGTCGTATCGCCGATACAGCCATCACCCTGCTGCAGAGTGTGATTGGCGCTACTGGCGTAGGCAAACTGCTGGCTGAATTCGTGATAAGGCTGGACCGTCCCGCCAAAAGTGCAGACCCTTTGGGCGGTACCGCCGCACCCCGGCATGGCCTCCGCGTTGAATTTGAACGCAAACCACCAGTCAACCGCTTGCGTGCTCGTCAGCAAAGGGGTTGGAGTTGTTGCAGGCGCAGGGTTGGAGCTGCTCTGGGCCGATTGCGCGCCCAGAGATGTTACAGCTAACAAGATCGCGGCCAACGCCAACCGGCGCGTCAAACCGGAACAGAACCTTGTGCTTCTCAGTGAATCGGGTTTCAAAGTTAGCCTCCCGTTCTTAGGTGAACCTCATGATCCTTTAGTCTGACAAGCAGTGCTGTCGGCCAACACATGCAGGCCGAGATCGTTCTCCACCACCGTCTTGCAGTCAAACCACGGCGCGCGTCGTCACCTCGCCGATTCTGGCCGTCGGGAGCGATAAACCGGAATCTCCATTATTTTGAACTTGAAAACCGCACCATAGTACACCCGTTTTGCGACACAGTGAAAACAATTTGCCATCGCGCGCACTCTTAGCTTTCCGCCGTCAACACGGATCGGGAGGCATCTGGGGTGACAAGGCCACGCCACAGAAAGCCCCGAACCAGTGAGGCTCCAATAACCAGCGACATCTCGTAAGCGCTCACGTTAACAGCAAAGTCGGCGAAGAAGAAGACGCCTTAAAAAAGAAGAGCATAGAATTGACCCTGACTAGGCAAAAGATAGAGAGCACTGTAGGGATCGAAGGTCTGGCTCTTGATCATCCATAAGACGTGTAAGTGGCTCACATACCCGAAATACAGGGAGACCCCCACACATAGAGCACTACCGAAAGCGGACTATTGATGCCTTGGGCGAGTCCGAGTTCGAGGTCCGCCGACTAGCAAGAAACCGAGCGCCCCCATCATCGCAGTACCCCGAGTCGTAAGCAGGCTGTCCTTCTCAGAGACAACTTGCAGGCCCATCTGGTCCCATTGCAGACCCATTTGGTCCGACGCACTGGGAGTACTGCTCGACGAGGAAGCAATAATGACTCCGGGTCCGAACGACTTGAGATTCATGTAGCGCTGTATTTGCCACACGATCAGCACGGCTAGGACCACTGCGAAGTAAAAACCCATCCTGGCAAGTCTTGACCGCTGAGTCGGTTCCGGCATCTGACACCTCAAAGATCGGGTGATTTGTGGGTCGTCGTTGACGGTTTTAGCAAGATAAACGTATTTCAGAAGACCACTGGAGTTATACGATCTTGCCTCCCTTGATATATCCGCGCTGGGTGCGGCCTCCAAATCCTTTAGATCCAGACGGGACGCGCGTTTCGCCAGAGCACCGTCGTTTCGTGGTTGCAACTTCGCCGCTCCAGTGAGGCCCATGCCCCGGCATATCGAAGAAAATTCTTCTCACGCACGAACTCGGCACCGAAGTTGCTCGTATTTCCATCCAACCAACTTATTCGCCAGGGCCTTTAAAATTGATGCCGACTTCCTCTGTAAAACGCGCCCCTCTACTGCTTAAGCTGAGGTTCAACTGCAATGACATGATCTGATATGTTCCAGTATTATTGTTCCAGTTCTGGCGCATGGCTTGCGAAGCGTTATTGCCCCCTCCACCTGTCCAATGTTGGGCAATTGGGGGAAAATGATCAGGAGAAGCATCCGACACGGGGACGAGAGCTTTTCCCGTGCTCGCATCCTTCTTGTAGCCTTTGGCAAATTCTGCAGATGGGTCTCCCTCGCTCAAGAATTCTTTTTGATTGGAAGGATTCAGTAGCGAAGGCAGTTTCGCTCTTACCACCGCGTTGCGACTACTGCTGGTGTCTGCGTAGAACGTCGGCCGAATAAACTCACTGCCGCGCTCGGACACTCTTAGTACAAATTTACCATTGCCTACAGGTACCGCGTGCTTAGAGCCATGCGAAAAATTACTGCGGGCCCAAGTGACGCCTTCATCTTTATAAAGAAGCGTGTTCGTCCCGCCATTGGGTGCGGCTGTCAGGAAATTAACAGGGGTTTCCACGCCGGCAGCTGTCCTCCTCTTGGTACTCACGCTGCTGGTTACCTGCTCATAAGAATTGGCCCCAGCCTTCAGATTATTGATCCAGGAACCTACAGCCACTGGAGTTACTGGGCCAGCGGCGGCAGTCTTGACCTGTTTGGGCTTCCCAATTTCTTCTTCGCTTGCTGAAGCAGTAAAGTGCACGGTTTCCGTCTGCTCTTGCTTGGAATCGATGACTAGATTCAACGTCAGAAGTTTGTAGCGCTCCTTGATGGGGCCAAGCTTTCCGCGCACCTCCTGCTCATCAAGGCCTTCCTGGGGAATCAGCTTTTCAGCTTCCGCGATTGCCGCCAGCTTAGCTCGCGTTTTCTCCTCTTCGGTCCGCTTATCCTTTTCATCCTTCTTCCCAAACAACTTGGCAAACAGCGCCTTTGCCTTGCCCACGATCCACGCAATGGCCGTGTCGATTCCCTTGTCCACCATCGCCCGGACTTTCTCGATCACGGCGAGGACCTTGCTGGCGATGCTGCCGAGGCCGAGGAAGCCGGCGAGGAAGCTGATGGCCAGCGACAGCAGGCCGGCCAGCGTGCTCTCTACCTTATTGGCGGCGCCTTCGATCTGACCGGCGGCGATGGCAACAATGGAATCGAGGAAGGCCTTCACCGCTGCCATGATCTTCGACAGCTTCTCCAGGAAGGTCTTAATCGTGTCGTAGATGGACACGATCGCCGAAATGAACCCGGCGCCGGGTATGAACATCGATATTAGCTTCGGTATCGCCTTCTGCACGATCGTATCGATGACGAAGCTGGTAATACCCTGGATCACCGTATCTTTCAGGTCGGTAAGCTTTTCCTTGATCAACTCCCACGCCGCAGCCGGACCGCCCTTCACCAGCGCAACCACTACATCGAAGCCTGTTTCAAGCCCCTTCATGATGGTTTCGCCGTTCGGCCCCAGCACCTTCACGATCTTGCCGCGAATCTGGGCCCAACTGATTCCAAGCACGCTCAGCGCAAACTTTCCGAACTCAACCAGCGACAGAGCCTTGGGGATGTAGACGCCGGGCAGCGATCCGGTGAGCCAATCGATGAGGCCAGCCTGGAGATGTTTGAGGAAATGCGAGCCGAAGTTCACGAAGCCGAGCTTGGCGCCGGCCACCAGGTTGCGCACAAAGCCCATGGGATTTTGCAGGATGCCCTTGAAGGCCACGCCCACTTTCTTGAGATAGGGCATGGCGGCGGGCGCAACCACTTCAAAGATGATCTGGAGCAGGTCCCAGATTTTGCCCCCCGCCCAACTGGTGAAGTTGCCGAGGAACTTGCCGAACACGCCGACAAGCTTCATGAATCCCTGAGGAAGATTGATAACGTCGAACCATTCCAGCGACTTGAGGGCCTGAATGAAGAGATCGGGAATCTGACTGACGAAGCCCAGCAGGCCGGAGAGTACGCCTTGGAACCATGCCCAGGCTCGGGAAACGGCGTTCGACTTCTTGAGGTTGTTCCATATCTCGTCCTGATGGATCAACTTCATGAAGCCGCCGATGAGGGTTTCGGGAGTGCGCGGCACGGCTTCGCCGGTGATGGGGTTTCTGCCCAACACTGCGGTCAGCAGGGGCCAGCCGGCAGTGCCCTCGGCGAGCTTGGCGATCGGCTTGAGAATGGCGTCGCGGAGAAACTTCCAGATCCCTTCCACAAAGCCTTTGACAAAGTTCTTGATCCGGTCGATGGGTTCGGTGAAGATGCGCGTGGCGCGGTCCCAGACGTCGCCCAGGTGGAAAATGTCGCTCCAGCTCAAGCTGTCGAGGAAGTCCATCAGGGCCTTCTTGATGGAACTGCCCGTCATGGCCAAGGTATCGAGTTGCTCCTGTACCCAATTGCCGACCTTGTCGAAGACCCCATACTTATCGAGCGCCTGGGTGATGAGCCCTCCGCCAGGAATGAATTCAACAACCGCGCGAAGGACGTTCGCGGCGCTGCGCTCCACCGGCTGCATGTTGATCGGGTTGACCCCGAGAACGATGGTGAACATCCGGTAGCCGGGGATGTTGTTGGCCTTATCGGCGAAGTAGTCCAACGCATCGCTGATGCCCAACCGCTGCACCCGGGGAGCGTCGACACGTTCCCGTACTGCAAAGGGTTCGCTGCGCTGTACTGCCGCTGCAGCCTGGTCGGCCTCGCGCTCGTAGCGGTCGCTCCGGTCGGGTGACCATGTCTGCACCGCGGGTGCGGATTGCTGCTGGATGACGTGAGCGGCTTCATGCGAGATCAGGGTGAGATCGGTTGGGTGTTCGCCCTTGCCGAGGAAAATGTCATTGCCGAATGTGAAAGCGCGAGCGGAAAGGGACTGGGCCTTTCTCTCCGCCGCAGTGCTGGCGTGGAGCCGCACCGCACCAAGGTCGACTAGAAGGCTGTTCTGAATGGCTTCCTTGATATGCGGAGCCAGCGGCTGTCCTCCACTAGTGCTTGGGCCCTTCGGATGAACCAGCGGAGCGAGTTTTGGGCGCGGTTTGGGCGCACCGGCATGGCGGTTCTCGGGATGCTTGGGAGAAGCCGGCGGAGGTGCGGCAACTTTGGACTTGGGCGCGGCAGGGTGTGGCGCACCGGGTAGCGGAACTGCGGGTTTCGGGACAGCCGGCAACAGAGCGGCGGACCTGAGTGGGGCCGGAAATGGAGCAACTGGTAAATGAGCTTCGTGCTTTGGAACAGCTGGCACCAGAGCCGCGTGCTTGGGCGCAGATGGATGTGGAGCAAATGATGGGTGAGCTTCGTGCTTTGCAACCGCTGGCAGAGGAGCCGCGTGCTTCTGAACGCCTGGCAGGACAGCAACTGGTTTGGGCGCAGGCGGCAGGGAATCAGCCAGCCTGGGCGCAGCCATCGGAACCGGCTCATGAACGCCGCCTGTCGAAGCAGCCGGAGGTTTCGATGGCAGAGCCGGCCGGGCAAAGACGGGGAGCGCTGGCGGTGCCGCACGCGAAGGCGCCGCTTTCACCTCTGCTTTCGGCGCCGACACAGCCCTGGCGGGAGCACGGCTGGCGAGCGCGTTCCCTGACCTGGCGGTGGGTTTGGAAGCGACAGTGGCAGAAGCTGGCATAGCCGAATGCAGTGCTCTTCAGGATTCATTCGACAGTTGGGCGGCGGCTTGTGCCTGCTTGAGTTCGTTGGGCAGTTGCCGGCTCAATTTCCGGTACTCGCTCGCGACCCCGGTCAGCAAATGGTGATACTGAATGCTCTTCCGGTCCTGCGCGGCGTGTACCGCTCCGCGCAACACAGCGTTGCGGATTTGCCCCCCCGTGAGGTCGGCAACCGCCGCTAGCAAGTTCAACTGGCCTGAGTTGACTCTGTGCTCCACGCCCAGATGGGCCAGCCACAGTGCTCGGCGTTCTTCAGGCCCAGGGAGCGGAAACGACAGGATGGCGTCAAAGCGGCGGGAGAACGCGTCGTCGAAACGGTTGCGGCCATTGCTGGTGAGAATCGTAATTCCGTCGTAGCTCTCCATGCGCTGCAGCAAATAGTTGGTTTGTGCGTTGGCAAAGCGGTCGTTGGCTTCATGGATATCGGTTCGCTTGCCAAAAAGCGAATCGGCCTCGTCAAACAGCAGCAGGACTTCATTCTGCTCGGCCCGCGCCAGCAACTGGCTGAGGTTCTTTTCCGTTTCTCCGATGTATTTCGAGGTGACCGCCGACAGGTCGACGCGAAACAGAGGAATACCTAGACGGCTGGCAAGCCAGCCAACAGCCAGAGTTTTTCCCGTGCCCGAGGGGCCGACAAAGAGTGCACGCACAGAGGGCCGGTACCGCGCCTGAATCGAAGGCCCGAGGGAATGCGGAAACTGCTCCCGCAACTGGCAGCGGGTGACCAACGACTCCAATTCATGATGCAGAGAGGCGTTTACGACCAAGGCTTCGTCGCCGACTTCATCCGTGATCAACTCGGCGAGCGCTCCTAACCCAACCGAATCGCCGCGCCGCGAGACAGAGCGGATATGGGCGTAGGACAGAGGCGCTACGATGCCATCTTTGTTGGCCGCCCAGTCCTCGCGGGCCTTCGCCGCCAGCGTTGCGATGCGTCCAGCGGCGTGGCGATGTTCGGCAGCCAGACGATCTGCCAGTGCCCGATCACCTATGGCCGCGGTCCAGAGTTCGACGCGCTCCGATGTTGAAGGAGTCTCCAGCCGCCAATCGAGAATCAGCCGATCGTCGGATTCGAACTCGCCTTCGGGCCCGGTAAGCAGGATGATAGGTCCGGCGAAACCTGGAATCACCGGGACGCTTTTCCGCTCACCCGGCGCAAGCCATTGTGCCAAGACAGGAATCAAGCCGTTCAGAACAAGCCATGGCGCCATGCCGGTCCACTGGTCGGTGTGGATCAGCACCGCCCGCGCGTCGCAGTGAGAACAGATCTGTGCGGCGGCAGCTCGGGCCTCAAGCGCGTCGCCACAACGAATGACAAGAGCAGGACCGCCACCATTGGCGTGATGCAAACGCCTGGCAAGTGCCGCGGCGCGAGCATCTGACGTTCTGCCTAAGGGGACCTGATACTGATCGAAGTTAATCGGCGACGTCCCCGGCCAGGAACTCTCCATCTGTTGTAGGGCAAGAGCTGTGGGAAGCGGAATGCGTATTTGCCTCTCCGGCAGCGGATTGTCTTCACCACAGAGCTGCAGCAGGCCACAGCGAACGGCGTTGCCTTGTCCTAACACGTGGACGGCGTGGTGGACGTCATCAGCCGCATAGGCTTGGGCCACGAGCCCGATGGTGGGTCGGGACTGAGCGAGGGGTTGCTGCAAATGCGACAAGAGGTGACCGGTCAGCAAGTCCTGTTCGGCGGCAATGGCCAGCCGGATGCCGAGCACTTCCACAGTGTCGAGGCTGAATCGCCGTGCCACCTCGGATAACCCCGCATCGGCTTCGGCGGGGCGTCTCATGTAATCCTGAAACGCCGAGGACAAGCTCCTCTCGCCGCGGAGGCAGCACGTGGCGACGGACTGCAATTGTTCTTGGATGTTTTCGTCCAGCGTGTCGCAGGACTTCGCCAGCCGCGCCAGTCCGCTTAGGACGAAAGAGAAAGCGTCCAGTTGATCTTCGACGACTGCGTCTCTGGCCAAATTCAACATTCCTGTGTCTCCGGTTCACGATCGCGGTAATGAAAGCGCACCACGCGTCCGAATTCGCCAAACCATGGCAACCAGCCTGGGTCGATGTCGAGCCCGAGGCGGCGGATGCGAATGTCCACGCCTGCCAGCGGAAGTGTGACGTCGAGGTCAGTCCTCGTCTGCCAGACCCGGCCCTTGCGTTGCACGATCTCGCCCACCGTAAGCCTTCCCGTTCGCCAGCACCATCGCCTCACCGCAAGAGCCCACACGCGCAGAAAATATTGGCTGTCGAATCCGGCCCGGGACGAAACCGCAAATCCAGCCGGCCAGGCCTTAAGCTGCTGAGGAAGGACGGCCAGAACTTCTGCAGTTAATATGAATTTCTCTTGTAGCGGACGAAGGCAGAGAAGAATCGGATCGCGGCTGTCGACTCCGGCATCAACAGCGAGCCGCTTCAGGATGTGCGCCGCCAGGCCAGCCTCTGCCAGGGCGGGGCAGGAATCGAGTGCGGCGACGATCCCAGCATGGCGAAGAGCGTTGAGCAAAAAGAATAAGCCGGCCGCCGACGTAGCGGCGCCCAGCAGCGGCCTGAGGGCGGTGCCCTCCGCAACCAGAACTGCGGGAGATCCGATTTCTAACGGCACATCGGACACGTCTCCAGGGGACGGCACGGTTTCAGGCAACGGAGATTCACCAGCCATCGCATGCAAACTGGAGAGATCCACTCCATCGTGTTGCGCCGCCTTCGGCACTCGTTTTTCAGCGGAGTATCCGCGCCCCGTGTCGAGTGAAGACTCATCCTGCCCGCCGGTTTCCCCGTCATCGTCGAAGACCAGCATTTGAGCTGTAGCGCTCTGGGACGCGAATGCACGGCGCACGGGCAACTCGCGGAATTGTTCCGCTTCCAGCATCCTCAGCGTGGCGCGCGCTCGCTTCACAGCTGTGCCCGAAGCCCACATGTTCGGCGAAACTGAGAGAACCGCCTGCACCGCCAGCCACAGGGTGCCCGGATCTTTCCATCCAAATTGCACTGCCGCCCGTTGCAGTGTGGTTTTCAACCTATCCGGGAGCTGCAGCGGAGGCGCGTCTCCGCCGAAGTTACTCTGACCCTCCAGCTCGCGCACCCATTCGCGCATGGCGCCGGCAGGAATTGCCAAAAGCAGCACGGAAGGATCGGCTTTGCCCAGCGCCGCAAACAGCATCGCCGCTGCTACGCCCGGCGCTATCGCCGCCGGCGGAAGACGCTCGACGATTGCTGGAATCAGCCCACGGTAGCCTGCTTCCGCTTCAACACCAAGCAAAGAAGCTGAGAACCATTCCGGTCTTGCCCACGCGGCGCCGCAAGGAGCGTGCAGCGCTTTGTAAAGCAGCGTTTCCAGCGCTTCCTCCAGGTTGTTGAAGTAAATCGCGTCGGCCCGGTCAGCATTCGGTGCGGACGCGTGGACCGCCTGCATCGACAAGTCGCTGAGAGTCTGCTGTACCCGCTCCATCCAGACTTTTCGGTTGGCATCGGCTGGGATTCCGACGAACGAGACTCTGCGGAAGCAGTAGATGCGCCCCTCTTCCTCGCCAGGCAAGCTCGCCAATCGCAGCGCCTCTTCGAGGGAATAGGAGATGCGATGGCGAGAAGCTCCTTCGCCCATCCGCAAGTAGCTTCGCCTTACGTGACGGTCGAATCTGCCGGTTTGTCGTGCCAGTCCGAACTGCATTGCCTCAACTCTGCATGAACAAAGGCCGCAACGCGACTGCCTGCGGCGTCAGGGTGGTGAAATGAGCAGTGTCGGTGGCTTCGAGATAGGTTCCCGGAGTAAACACATCGGTCACCGTTGCATTCACCGTGCTGCTATCCAAATCGCTCACCACGCCGCGGGCTGCGAGCGTCGCACCGGAGTAAAGGTTCACGTACATGCCCGAGGAGATGCGATCTGAAGGCAAGCTAAGCGAGACAACTCCCCCTATTGCGGGCAGGGTGCGAGCAATCACGTTGCCGGGGATGATGTTGTCGACGGGAACGTCGCTCGCCAGCAGGATTGCCGTGCGCACCACGTCACTCATAAACGCAGCGGCCGCGGTGTTGGTCGTGTCGATCTGCAGAAAGAGCCAGTCCACCAGCAACTGCATCTGTTGGCGGTCGGTATAAGCAAGCTGGTTCCACCCAGGCAGGATCGCCAGGCTCTGTAATTGAACGGAGAGCCCTGCGCCCCTTAGGTATTCGGCCCATGTCAGCCGGTCGATGGGCAAGGCGACGCTGACCCGCGTGTAGAGACAAGTGGCGACGCTGGAGACTTGCTGGATGATCCGGGCGACAGTGTTGCTGATCTCCGTGTGCACGGACTCGGCGGAGATGAGATCGTTGATCGCGGCGATGTTTTGTACGCCTGCGACCTGGCTGCTCCAACTGAGACTGGCGAGCGCGGCTGGCTGCACCGCTGCACGCTGCGTCTGGAAGGTGCGAAACATCTGCTGATTGGCGGTGTAGACGCTGGCGATGGTAGACGCGTAGACTCCCGTCTCGCTGGCCGCCGATGAGGGCAGCGCCGGAAGCTGCAACATCTGGGTCGCGCGCGCCTGCATGGCGATTGCCAGTTCCTGCAGCAGTACCGGACGCTGGAGATTACTGACCTGCGAGGATGCGGCCGGCAGCCAGTTGACCGGCGCCTCGCGAAGCTGACCGACGATCTCCCGCAGTTCGGGGGGAATCGAAACCGACTGTTGCAAACACGCCGGCACCGGGTTGCTGACATTGGCTGGTACTAATTGCCGGCTCGGCGCGGAGTCGATCGCCTCGAGTGTCCGCGCGCGCGTGTAGGCCACCAGTTGCACGGCACTCGCGAGCACCTGCTGGCGTTTGTGGTTGACGGTCTGCACCTGCTGGATTTCATCCCCCAGCAACGCGCTCGTAAAGGCCACATTCTGGCGGTCCTGCAGCAGGTTGTTCTTGAGCTGGGTAACGTAGGTCTGTGCTTGCTGGATGTCCCGCTGGATGTTATTCAGCGCGTTGGTGCAAAGCGTGACAAAGTCGGCGTATTGCTGCACACGCGCCTCCAGCGCGCGCAACATCATGGTGTGCTGCTCCACCACGCGCACGCCTACCGAGAAGAGTGTGGCCTCCGACGAATCCTGCATCAGATACGGAGACTGCAACTTACCCGAAATTGCCGCCTGGTTGTTCGGATAGTTCGGGTTGCGCGTGGCGCTCGGCCCGAGCCACTCAGAGAAGGTATGAGTCTCTACGGGAACTGCGGTAGGAGGCGACGTGGCAGTGGTAGTGGTGGAGGTGCTGGTTGTCGAGCCGCCTGACGTGGTGGATGACGTGCTTGCTGACGACAGGTTATCCATCAGGATCGGCAGATCGTCGGCAACCAGGTTGAGGTCGTTCTCCAGAGCTTCCAGGGTCGTCAGAAAATTGAAACGATTTGCGATCGAGTAAAACATCGCCTCCTGCGAAGGGGACTGTTGCAGACGTTCGGCGATGGTGAGCGTGCGAATGTTCATCTGCGCGCCGGTCAATGGCGACTGGCTGGTGATGTCTATCGAGGTGGCGACGATATTCTTGCCAGGAGCAACGATCATCTGCGTGGGACCGGCGGTGGTCACCGATTTGGCGAATCCGGTCGACACGCCCGTGAGGGCCTCGTCAACGATAATTTTGTTTGTCCCAGCCGTTGTTGGGGAGGGTGAGCCGACGCGGATGCCGGTGCGTACGACCGTCTTGCTTGCGGTCATCGTTTCCGAGACCGCCCGGGCGCGCAGCGATTGAGGCTTTGCGGCCGTGTTTTCGACGAAACCGTGAAAGGCCGGTTTGTTGACCAGCACTACAGGGTCCTTGACTGGATTCAAAATCGGTGGCTTATAGACGGGCGGCGCAGGCGTGGTGCCGGGTGCGGGAATGGCGGTCGGCACAACCGAACCGATGTACGCCTGCAAGTTTTCCGCGGTAGCGGAAGCGGTCTCGCCGGTGGCTATATTTGCCAGCACCGGCGAGGTGGCCAGCGCGCTCGCAGCTGTGGCTCCCAGAACATTCTGCCGGTAGCGGTAAATGTCGGTTTGTGCAGTCAGAAAAGCTGTGTCGAGCAGATCGTTGGCCTGTGCGATTCTCTGGCTAAGGCTCGTAATCAGTAGCTGAAGGCCATTGGTTGTTAGATTGTTCAGATCGTCCTGGCTGAGTAACGAGATCGTATACGACGTGGTCGAATTGTCTTGAAAAGTCGTGGTGTAAGGGGCCTGGCTGGCTATGGCTTCGAGCTGCAGTAAGTCGGTCGAATAGTAGGCCAGATAGGCCCAGGTGATGTTGCCGTCGGTGGTCGTTCCCTCTGGAGTTGTGCTCCACACCGGAACGGCTGTTCCCGACGTGCCTGTCGTGCCGGTGGCTTGGGGATTGCCGCTGGCATCCAGCACGGTGGCGTATTGCAGGTTGCCGCTCGAATCGATGAGAATCTGGCCCACGGCATACTGTGTTTTCGCTTGCCAGGTCAGCAGCCCGCTATTGGTCCAGAGTACTGCGGCATCCATGGTAGTGGCGTTGCCGCCCTCGCTCCAGGTTGGTTGGGTTGCGCCCGAGGTGCCCCCGATCGTCGCAATCTGAATGTCTCCGTTCGCGTCCAGAATGGCCTGGCCGGCGGAGTAACTCTTGTTCGCAAGCCAGGTGGAGTGGCCGAGATTGTTCCAGGTCACGCCGCCGTCTAATGTGGTCTGCCCGGCGTTCGGGTTCCAGGTGCGAACAGAATCGCTGGAGATGCCGCCGGTCTGCACACGCTGCACGTTGCCGTTAGCGTCCAGAATCAGTTGGCCCGCGGCGTACAAGTAATCGGGTTGCCACAGCGCTTTGCCGCCAGACTGCCAGATGATTCCGTCCTGCGTGGTCTGTCCCGGACTCTCGGGCTGTAGCCAACTGGGCGGCGAAGAGGCTGTGACACCGCCCGTGGTCGCGATCTGAATGCTTCCAGTGGAATCCGTGATCGCTTGGCCGGTGGAGTAGCTTGTATTGGGTTGCCAGGTTGAGTGGCCGAGATTGTTCCAAAGCACTCCCCCGTCCTGTGTGGGCTGCCCGGGATTCGGGTCCCATGCAAGTATCGAAGCTCCGGAAGTGCCGGCGGTCCGTACTATCTGAACGTTGCCGTTAGCATCCAGAATCAGTTGCCCAACGGTGTAGGGATGGTTAGGCTGCCAAAATGCTTTGCCGCCCGCCGTCCAGATCACCCCGCCGTCCTGTCTGGTCTGACCCAGACTTTCGGGCTGAAGCCAGCCGGGGGGCGACGATGCCGAGGAGCCGGCGGTCGACACCGTTTGCTTGTACCCACTCTGGTCTACTACAAACTGACCCTTGATGTAGGCTGTGTTTGGCTGCCAAGCCCAGGGACCGTTGTTTAACCATGTAACGGTCCCATCGGTCGTGGTATCCGCAACATCAGCGTTCCAGATCGGAGTCGTGGCGCCCGTCTTACCAGCGATGAGCACTACCTGGATGGCTCCATTGCCATCAATGACAAATTCCCCGGCGGTGTATGTCCCCGATGCCTCCCACGTAGTTTGCAGCACCGTACCGAAAGTCTCCGTCGGGGTCGGGGTGTAGGGCGGAGGTGTATTGCGTCCCGCGAGTTCGTCCGGGGTCAGCCCGGCGTTGGGATCGATCAAATTGGGATTTGACGGGACATTTGGCCCTGCCACGGCGAATAGGGTATTCATCTCCCTTTGCACCGTCTCCAATTGCTGCAACGTTAGATTACGTGCCTCGGTTGCCTGCGCCACTTCGTCATAGAAGACGGATGGGACAGTCTCGACCACCAGAATGTCGGGATCGTAGACGGAATCCGGAAGTGGGACCAGAACTTCAACTGGTTCAAGCAGTGAAGCATCGGTGGGCGCAGCGGTTTCCGCCGCGATCGGATCCAGCAGCATACCGGTTTCGAGTGCGGTCTCCAACTCCTCCAGATAAACGGGTGCAGCGGAGACCGACCAGTTGGGGGGAAACCAAGGCGCTGTTTGGTTGGTGAAGTTCAACGCGGAGGTGGGCAAAATGCCGCTGGGGGGTAGCGTGGGGAAGACGTCGGCAAGAGTTGTGAACTTCTCTTGCGCGACCATGACCTGGCTGAGCTGCTCCGAGAGTTGATTGATTCGCGCTTGCGCCATCGCCGGTTGAACCACAGGAGGGTTCCCGGAGCCATTGTTGACCCACGTCACAGTGCCGTCGCTGGTCGGCAGAAAAATCCCATTCCAGTCCGGCTCGACACTCCCGGAAGTGCCCGCGATGAGCACATGTTGCAGGTTGCCATTGGCGTCGTAGGTAAATTGATTCGCTACGAAGGCAGTATTGGGCTGCCAGCTTGCTGAACCATTATTTATCCAGGTCACCGTACCATCCGTCGTAGGTTGGCCTACGACCGGGTTCCATTGCGGCGGCGGCCCGCCTGTGGTGCCGGCGCTCTGCACCAGTTGCACATTGTTGTTGGAGTCGATGATGAAGGCGCCTTTTGCAAAGGCCGTCGCCGATTGCCACTGCGACAACGGCGGCGGTTGAGACGGAAGCACGTAACGGTTGCGCGGCAATCCTCCCGCGCGCACCACCGCTGAGCAATCGACGAACAGTGGCTTCCAGGCAACGCCGCTGTTAACCCAGGTAACGCCGCCGTCGGTCGTCAAACCACCCCAGGCGGGGTTCCAGGAAACGGGCTGCGCGCTGCCCGACGTTCCCGCCGTCTTCACCGCCTGAATGTTGGAGTTGGAATCGGTGATGAACTGACCGGCACTGTAAGCCGAGGATGGTTTCCAGGCGACTCCGGGGTCGAAGGCGATGAGTGCAACCGGCAGTCCCAGCAGCGCCCACGGCAATTGGTCGTCTGGGCCAAGGATGGCTTCTGCCTCAAAAATTGAATATGCGAGACGGTTTCTCCAGGTTGCTTGAGGAGCGACGGGAGGCAGCGGCAGCGAGGGAACGCCAGCTGGCCAGGGAAGATAGACCAGGCGCACGGCATCCGCAATCTGCCAGTCCTCATAGGCATATTCCGCCGGGTCCTGACTGCAGGATGCGCCCAGGCTACCGCTGACTATGCTGGGCTGGCTTCCGGTGTCCAACATCTGCCCGCTCACTTGCGCGATCACCGGTTGCAGCAGCAGAATCCCCGCATACGTAGAGTTGGTAGGGTCACCGACCGACTGGCGAAAGCTGTACAAGTCGCTGCCCGTCACTGGGTCAATCACTGTGAGAGTACTTAGACTTGTCTTCAGAGTGGTGTTCAGAACTACATCTTGGCCAGAAGCGGTAATCCCATATCCGGGAGTGACAGTGAGTGTAGGGTCGGCACTATTCATTTCCATGGTCAGCGCGAGGCCGCTGACGGTGCCCGCAGAGACTGCTTGTCCCATGGTCGCGAGCAGACCGCCGCGATAGTTCTGTTCGCTGTCCAGCGCAGAGACGGTGAGCGCGCGTCCGGTATAAAGATTGAGCCGCTGCCGCCAGTAGCCAGGGTCCACCTGCTGCTGCAGCTGCGGTTCCGTGCCGACCAGCGATTCGCCGGTGACTGGATCGGTGATAGGTGTCGCGGGCATAGCCTCTCTCCCGTCTAGGAATTGATCCCGGTGGCAAAGCTCACATACGCGGGCGAGCTGCGGTTGCGGATATAGAAGCCATAGGTCTGGTTCCCAATGGCGTTTAGCCAGGCCGAGTTCTGGTTCTGCGTCGGCTGTCGGATGGCGACCGTGCCCCGATACAGCCCGAGAAGAGCCGAAGGAGTACGGAAGCTGAGAATCTGCGGCACCGTGGGATTGGGAGCCAACGTGGGCAGGCTGTTCTTGAGTGCCGTGAATCCGCTCCGCGGCACGGGAACCAGGGCAAACACCGAAAGGTCCGCATACGCGTTTGCCGGCAACGTGAGATCGATAGGCGGCAGCGCCATACTGTCTTCGACCAGCGCCGGAATCTCATCCAGCGGAATGACGCTCAACCGCACATCGAGTTCTTGCGGGAAAAATGCCTGCGTAAAGGTTTGCGAATTTCCCTGAGTGATACCCAGGCTCGCCAGCGGAAAACGTCCAGCTGGAGGCAGCGCCTTGAAGACACTGGCCGCGGCAAAGCTGGCCGGCGCGCCGGAGGTAATGCGCGATGACACTGTCTCCTGCAGCATGGAGTCGTACTGCATCAGGAAGGCCTGTTGCGTGGCCCGGTCCGCCAGGCCCAGACGCAAGCCGCTGTACTCCGGGCCGCTGTCACGCCGCACCATGTAGGGGTCCACCCACACGATTACGCCGCGCTGCAGATAGATCATCGCCAGCGGCAACAGTGCGTCGGAGAGTTGGCTGGGGTTTGCGTTGAGGAAGATTTGCCGGGCCAGCGCCGCCCGAAGTTGCGAGGCATCCTGAGTACTTCCGCCCGTCCAGTTGATGGGGCTCGGATAGGGCACCAGGGCGATCGCGGTGGCCTCCACAATGTCGCCGTCATGCGTGGTCCGTGTGCCCTGAATGCTGGTCGGGTAAGACGCGATGGGATTGGCTGTGAACTCGACTGGCCGAAGCGCGAGAACGTACGCTCCGCTGCGGGTGCGTGCCGGGGTGTTGGGGATCGAAGCTACGTTGAATTGCACATCGAGGTTTTGCTCGTCGGGCAAGTCGCCAAGATCGATTGTGATGTCATTTGGAAGGAGCACGAGTTCGCCAGCGGGTGTAAGCCCCTGGCCGGCTCTAACGATCACCGTATCGCCATTTGAACTCGGTGAGTTTGCCGGCGGGGTGTCGACCCGCAGGCCATGGATGACGCTAAAACCTGCCGCCTGGCCCAGGTCTGCCTGCCGCTGCAGAAAATAGTCTTGCTCGCGCTGTAGATCGCGCGCCGCCAGGAAGCGCCCGTCGAACCAATAAGGGCGTGTGCACTGGCTGTCGATCACCAGCGAGCCGTTGTTTTGGGCGGCGGTGAGCTGGGCCTGCGTGAGTGTGATGCGGGTATCGCCTTGCGTGTAGCTGGGCATGGCTGGCTCCTAAGACTCCGCTCCCGAGACAAGCCCGATGGCGCGGGCCACGAGCGATGCTGGATACAGAAAGAGTCGCGAAAGATTGTCGATGGAAATGTTGTTCAGCTGGTAAGTCGGAGGCTGTCCCGACGTTGTGGCGGGCGTGGCCGGAATGGAGATGCGCGCCAGAAAGACCGAGCTGGGATCGAACCCCGGCGGAATCTCCACCGGCGCCGTCCCGCTGGTCGTGAACGGTGCGTTTGCCGATGGTCCTGAATTGGCCGACAGAATACTTTGCTTCAGGCTTTGGGTAACCGTCGCCGTCACCGCGCCGGTTGGCACAGGCCCTGCGGGAAGCCACGGATCCTGGGGAAGCCGCGGGTCTGCGTCGTTGCGCAGAACCAGTTGCATCGCGAAAGAATCCAGCAGCCGGTTGGGCGAGAATGCGTCCGTGGCGTCGTAGTCGTCCTGGCTAGCGAAGCACGGCGTCACGCCTCGCGTGCAGGGGGCGAACGTCGCGAAGACATCCACCAGGATGTTGCCCTTGCCGGAGCTCAAGGCGCTGTTCAGATCGGACACGCTCTGATTGGCAAGCCACCGCTGGATCCGAATGCACACTGTGGTCGGCACCTCAATCATCCGTCCCACGCGGTCAATCGCCAGTCCTGGGGTCACTTCAATCTCCAGTTGCGACGGGCCAACGCAAGTCCAGGCAGAAACGGCCGGGCTTCCGTCGAGAGTGGTACTGCCGAGGGCCGTGCTCCAAACGGGCGAAAGAGAACCGGCGGTGAAAGTTGAGGTCCCATTCAAAAGTGTTTGGACATTTTGTGCGGAACCTGCACACTTCCAGGCGGCGACGGCAGGATTTCCATCTAGTGTCGTGCCGCCGATGGCTGTGCTCCAGATCGGCGGAGTTGAACCTGCTGTTAAGGGGGACGACACATTGAGTATCTGAACATTGCCGTTCGCATCGATGATGGATGAGGGGGAGGAAAACTGGGCATTTGGCCGCCATCCATTGGCGTTGACGGGGCCCTCGTTCGTCCAGACAATGCCGGTTCCATCTTTCACGGAGCTGCCGGGCGTAGCAGCAAACGCCGGCGCCGTACCAGCGCTGGTTCCTGATACGCCGGTATTGACCTGCACATTGTGGTTGGCGTCGTAGACGAAGGCAGAGGCCGGATAAGTTGTGTTCGGCTGCCAGACTGGGGGGAAATTCAGGATCTGGACATTATTGTTGGAATCCACGAGGGTGGTCGGAGCAGAAAATGGAACCTTGGGCCGCCATCCATTGGGGTTGATCTGGCCTTGGTTGGTCCAGACAATGCCACTGCCATCTGTCACGATGCCGCCTGGCGTGGTGGCGAAGACGGGCGCGGTGCTGCCGCTGGTTCCGGCCGCGCCGGTGTTGACCTGAACGTTCTGGTTGATGTCATACACGAACGCCCACGCCGGATAGGCCGTGTTCGGCTGCCAGACCTGCGGCAGGGTGACATAAAGTCCGGCTACTGTGCCCGTGCCGCACAGCTGTAGAAGAGCGCGCGCCAGGCAGCCGCGATGGTAGTCCTGGTCAGCCTGGAAGTCGTCCACGCCCAGCATGCGCCCCAGCGAGTAGGAGACGCGTGTTGGGGCCGGCGGCGGATTCAGGTTGTCGGTGGGCGTTGCCACTGGAGTCATTGTTGCCATGGTGTTCTCTCGTCGTTTCCTTCGGTGTATGCCGCATCCCGAGACCGGTGCTCATTTCTTCCCGCGTCATTTGCGGGAAGAATGCGAAGCCAATATCAAGTCCGTCCCAGCTTTATCGTTACGTGGCGGCAGTTGTTGGTGGAACCAGCGAAAAAACGTATTTCGCGATGCTGCCTGACGACGTCGACCCAGATCCCGAAAGCTGGATCGTGCCACCTTCTGTCAACACCGTCGGCGTAGCCGTGAGCGCCGCCTTGGGAGCGCCCTGAATGGTCACTGTGGCGAAGGCCGGTGCGCTTTGCACGCCCAAATTGTCCGTCACCACCAGCGAGAAGGTAACTGTTCCCGTGGTATTGGGCACCGTCACCGCAACCGTAGAGTTCGTGTACGGCGGCGCAGTCGGGGTGGTAGGACTCGCGGGCGTTAGCGTCACCACATTGGTAGCCGCGGTAGTCGCTGTGGCCGCGGATTGAGCACCTGTCGTGGTAGTGGCCGCAGTGGTGGTGGTCGTGACAGCGCGTGGCGCCGCAACCCCAGTATCAGCGGGTGCATTGGTTTTTCCAGAGGGATCGGAAGTATTGGGCATGTCTGTTCTCCATGTAGAAGCTGGCGTCAGCTTTGCGGCTGCACCAGCGTCCATACATATTTACTAATGGTTGTACCTGTTGGGGCCGTCGAAGCCCCGCCTTCCAGCACAATCGAATCTCCGACCCTGACC
>JBEKCJ010000060.1:0-26433 GCA_050014935.1 Candidatus Korobacteraceae bacterium | reverse complement strand
AGATGCGATGCATGCCACCCGCGCTGCGGTGGAAGAAGGCATCGTCCCCGGCGGCGGCGTTGCGCTGATGCGCTGCGCTGATGCCATCGACGCGCTGAAGCTGGAAGGCGACGAGAAGATCGGCGGCAACATTGTGCGCCGGGCGCTGGAAGAGCCACTGCGGCAGATCGTCGGCAATGCCGGCGAAGAGGGTGCGATCGTTGTTGGCCGCATCCGCGACTCGAAGGAAGCCAACTTCGGCTACAACGCGCAGACCGATAAGTTCGAGGACCTGGTAAAGTCCGGCGTCATCGATCCGACGAAGGTCACGCGTACGGCCCTGCAGAACGCAGGCTCGATCGCGGCGCTGATGCTGACGACCGAAGCGCTGGTAGCTGAGCTTCCGGACGAGAAGAAGGAACCGGCGATGCCTCACGGCGGCGGCGGTATGGGCGGAATGTACTAAAGGCAGCTACTAGCTAAGAGCTTCGAGCCGCTAGCTAAGAGCAAAAGACAAAGGCCTCGCACTGGTGCGGGGCCTTTGTTCTTCTGACCACTGGGGTGCTGGCTACTGGCTATTGACTACTGACACACCAGCACCATCTTCCCCCGCGCGCCCGAGCCGCTCATGATCTCCGTATGCGCCCGCGCCGCTTCGGCCAGGGGGATCCTCTCGCCGATAATCGGATGCAATGCGCCGCTCTCCAGCCCGGCAACCAGCGCCGCGTGCATCTCCTTGTACTCGGCGTCCGATGTGTTCATCAGCGTGACGCCGCGAATGTCGGCTTCGCGCGACATCGCATCGCGCGGATTGATCTCGATGGTGCCGCGGTTGCCAATCACCGCAACTCGTCCCTTCTTGGCCAGCACCGTAAGGTCACGCGCAAGATTCTTGTTGGCCAGGAGTTCGATGATGACGTCCACGCCGCGGCCATCGGTCAGCTTCATCAGGTCGTCGAGATAGCCTTCGGACGAATGATTCAGCGCGTGATGTGCGCCCTGCTCCTTCACCAGCTTCATGCCGTCTGCGCTGCCGGCGGTGCCAATTACGATCATGCCCGCCGCGCGCGCCAGCTGCACTGCCGCCGTGCCCACTCCGCCGCTGGCGCCGTGCACCAACACGGTTTCCGCAGGCTTCGCGCCGGCGCGCTGAAACAATCCGCGATACGCCGTGCCATAAGCGACTCCCATCGCCGCGCCCTGCTCAAAGCTGACGTGCTCGGGCAGGTGCTGGACCTTGGCTTCATCGCACAGGGCCAACTCGGCATAGGTTCCCGTGAGGGACGCCGTGACGTAGACGCGATCGCCGGCCTTCACCCGCGTGACGCCGGGCCCGATTGCAACCACCTCGCCACCAGCATCCACGCCCGGGGTGTACGGCAAATTTGGTTTCACAGCGTAGGTGCCGGTGCGGATATAGGCTTCCACCGGGTTCACTCCCGCAGCATGAACTCGCACCACCACCTGTCCCGGACCGGGCTGCGGATCAGGCACCTCTTCCAGCTTCAACGCCTCGGGACCGCCGAACTGATGCACGCGAATGGCTTTCACAATTGCCTCCTACAAGGAAACCCTAGCAGATTTTGCGGCCTGAATGTCTGGCGAAAGCGCCCCCCGGATAGTGGCTTGACTTGCGCTCGCGCTTTGGCATACTGTGCCCGCTTAATCTCAATCGAAGGAGAACCTGCGATGCGCCCAACCGGAGCGGCCCTGATTGCGATCTACCATTTCCTGAGCGCCTTGTTTCTCGTGCTGTTCGCGATCTTTCTGGCTGTGGGCGGCACCGTGCTGGGAGCGATGTTTGCCAGTGGCCATGAAAGCCCGCTGGGCGGGCTGGGCATGATGGTAGGCATGGTGGGTGCAGTCTTCTTCTTTTTCTACGCCGTGGTTGCCTTCGTGGCTGGCTACGGGATCTGGACGCTACGCGAGTGGGGCCGCATTCTGTCCATCGTGCTGGCCGCGGTTTCGCTGTTGTTTTCCCTTCCCGGATTATTCCTGATGGGTCTGCATTTTCATCTCTTCTTCGGCACCTATCGCCTGTTCCGGATCGCCATCAGTATCCTGATTATCTGGTATCTGATGCAGCCGCAGATCAAAGCGCTATTTCAGCGGGCCGTCCCCGCCGCGCCTCGACCCTGAAACTGGCTGCTGAAAAACTCTTGGCGAAGGGAAATTCAGGTAGAGCTGGCCTTTCAGACCGGCGTCTGAGACCTTTTATTTCTCATCCTGAGCCGGCTTTAGCCGGCGACACCATCGCGGCTTTCAAAAGATCACAGCCGGGTGCCCCGTTCTAGCCGTCCTTTGGCTAGGGCGGGGCAGTTCCCTACTAAGCGCAACAGCTTCGTATCTCGCCCTTCCAAACACGCCCCGATCCTACCCTCCCGGCTGTATTTCGGTTGCCTTACCGTTGGTAAACGTAATGCGCAGCGGATGCCCGTTGTTGGGGAAATCCACGATTCGCGGATTCGACGTTCCCGTGCCCTCAGGGCTGCCCACTCCTATGGCAAAGAACGCCTGCATCTCGTTCATGCCGGGCTTCACTTCATGGTTGTCGATCGCCTTCCACACGTCGGCTGGCCAGTGCTGGTAAAGCTGGTGCGGGTCCTGGATAAAGAGGATGTCGTCGCTATAGATCTTGTAGCCGCCGTTGTCGTCCACGCCGATGGGAAACGCGTAGCGCTTGCCCTCCTTCTCGAACACCGCCATCACCTGCTTCTGCGACGCCGGACCGGGCGTGCGGTCCAGCACCACATCCTTAATGTTGAGCTCTTCGATCGGCCCAAGAGTGCCGGCCATATGCTCGAAGTCGCTATGGCCCGCGTAGGGATAGTAAGCGTAGCGATAGCCATCCCTGACCCAAACCGGCTGCCTGGTCAGCTCTTTGGCATCCTTCAGGTCCTGGGGATGCAGCTTCTTCGGCGTGACGTAATAGTCGGGATCGAGCGCGACCTCGGCCGGCTTCGCCACCGTCACTCCCGCCCTGCGCTCGCGCATGGTGAGATACAAGTTCATGCCCGCCGCCACGATGGCAACCAGCACGACAATCTGGACGATCCTGGTGGTCTTCGACATTTAGCTCATTGGATGTTGAATAAGTCCGCTGGAGTTTCCGAATCGCCCGCCTGAATGTATTTCGCCAACCATCGCGCGTTTAGGGACTGTGTCGCAACCCAGCATAGAGTGTGTTCGTGGGTCAGACATCTGGAATTAGCACAAAGTCAGCCGCGCAGCGGCGAGATGAAGTTAGCCGGGGCCGTGAGGCCCCGGGGTCAAAGTGAGAAATGGTGTGAGCCGCAGGGCGGCGACACCGGGTCGCGACACACAGCACCCAAGCCGGTTTGATTTGCCCCGAATGCTATTATGCTCCGCGGGAGAATTCATGCACTTCGAACAGTTCTACCTGGGATGTCTGGCCCACGCCTCTTATATGCTGGTCTCGGAAGGCGAAGCCATGGTCGTCGATCCGCAACGTGATGTCGAAATCTACCTGGAAGCGGCGCAGAAACAGAACGTCAAGATCCGCTACATCTTTGAGACCCACCTGCACGCGGACTTTGTCTCTGGTCATAAGGAGCTGGCGGCGCGAACCGGCGCCACCATCTATATAGGCAAAGCCGCTGGGGCCACCTTTGCCCACGTTCCAATAGAAGATGGGCTTCAGCTGCAGGTCGGCAAAATCCGCATCGACGCCTTCGAAACTCCCGGCCACACCCCGGAAAGCATCTCCCTGGTGGTTACCGACGAAGAGCGGTCGCAATGTCCCTGGGCTGTGCTCACTGGCGACACCCTGTTCATCGGAGACGTTGGCCGCCCCGATCTGTCAAAGACGCACACGCCACAACAACTCGCCGGGTTGATGTACGACTCGCTGCACCAAAAGCTCCTGACGTTGCCGGATGACGTGCTGGTCTATCCCGCACACGGTGCTGGGTCGCTGTGCGGCCGCAACATGCGCGCCGAGCGCTCGTCGACCATCGGCACGGAGCGCCTCACCAACGACGCGCTCCAGATCAAGGGCCGCGACGAATTCATCCAGCAAATGACCAGCAACCTGCCGGCCCGGCCTGATTACTTCCTGGAAGACGCAGCCATCAACCGCGCTGGAGCTACGCCGCTGACGGAATTGCCGGAGTTGAAGCCGATTGCAGCAGGCGAACTTAACGACATGCTGGCGGGCGGAGCGATTGCCCTCGACGTTCGTCCCACCGATCAGTTTGCCGCCGGCCACGTGCCCGGCTCCATCAACATCGCGCTCTCCGGCCAGTTTGCTTCATGGGCCGGAGCTGTGCTCGGCCTGTCAGCGCGACCGGTGCTGATCGCTGAAACCTCCGAGCAACGGGACGAAGCGCGCCTTCGCCTCGCTCGCGTCGGAATCGAAGATGTTGCAGGTTATCTCGCGGGCGGCCCGGCTGCTTGGCAGCAGGCGGGACTCCCCATGCAGTCGTTGCCCCAGATCACAGCCCAGGAACTCGACTCCCGCTTGCGCGACGACACTCCGCTGGTGCTGGATGTCCGCCGTGAGAGCGAATGGGACGCCGCTCACATCAGCGGCGCGGAATGCTATCCCCTCGATCGCTTCAAGGCCTCCCTGCCACCCATCGAACCCAGCCGGCCGATCGCAGTTCATTGCAAGGGCGGCTATCGCAGTGTGATCGCGTGCAGCCTGCTGCAACGCGCCGGCTACAACAACGTCATCAACGTGCTCGGTGGCTTTGATGCTTGGCTCAACGCGCAACTGCCGGCTGAGACCCGCGCAGTGGTGAGCACCTGATTGCCGTCAACGCGATTCTCGGGTTGTAACAGGGCACGGCTTTTCTTCTCAGCATGGCGTGGCTCTGCTGACATCCTTGCGTCAAGTTCGCATGCAGGGGTGGGCGCGCAATTTCGATATGCCGGCAATCGAGTCCCGCAAGGCGGGACGGCGACAGGATAGCCCAGCACGCAGCGGGGTCCCCGCTTCGCCGCTCTTTGGCGAACTGGGGGAGGCGGAGGGCTGGGTCAGGCCGGACACATACTCGAGTCCCGTAGGGACGACACGGTTCTCGGGCACACTCTTCAGCCATGCCCGAACCATGTGCTAAGAAATCAGGGCCTTTAAAGGCCCTGAGGTAAAACAAAAAACACGCACTAAAAAAGGAGAAATACTATGTCTCTTCAAATCGGTGATGTCGCGCCGGACTTCGAAGCTCAAACCACCCAGGGCGCAATCCGCTTCCATGATTGGATTGGCGACTCCTGGGCTATCTTGTTTTCTCACCCCAAGGACTTCACGCCGGTTTGCACCACGGAACTGGGATACATGGCGAAGCTGAAACCCGACTTCGACAAACGTAATGTCAAGGTCATTGGCCTCAGCGTCGATCCGGTCGACAACCATGCGCGCTGGGCCAACGACATCAAGGAAACCCAGGGATACGCGCCGAATTATCCCATGATTGGCGACACCGATCTCAACGTCGCGAAGCTCTACGGAATGCTGCCCGCCAGCACATCCGGGACCAGCGAGGGCAGAACGGCCGCCGACAACATGACCGTACGCAACGTCTTCGTCGTCGGTCCCGACAAAAAGGTCAAACTCATCCTCGTATACCCCATGACGACCGGCCGGAACTTCGACGAAGTGCTCCGGGTGATCGACTCCCTGCAATTGACCGCGAAGCACAAGGTAGCCACGCCGGTGAATTGGCAGCAGGGTGACGACGTTATCATCGCGGGCTCGGTCTCCGATGACGACGCCAGGAAGATCTATCCCGACGGCTGGAAAGCTCCTCGCCCTTATCTGCGGATTGTGCCCCAGCCCAAGGCATAGCGATCGCGGCATTTCATGGCTGTGCCGGTGGAGTAGCACCCGCGGAAATCAAGCGCCGTCAGGCGCGACATAATCTAGCCCAGCAGAAGCCGGAGGCGCAGTGCTGGGTAGAGGGGAAAAACTCGCCGAGTCCCGTAGGGACGACAGGGTTTCGTAACAGCGGGGTGAGCGCCCGGGCTGGAGTGAAAAATAGAATCGAGCCGCGCCGCGGCACCGATTGCGACACAGTCTCTTTAGGCCGACGGCGGATCGGCTTTTGACTTTCTTCCGCAACCCGTAATAACTGATAATCAGCCATGGCAACAAAGAGGCCGCCTTTCGATCTTCAGCCAATCCTCAAGGGCAAACTCCTCGAACTCAGGCCGCTCCGGCCCAGCGACTTTCCCGACCTCTACGCGGTCGCTTCCGATCCGCTGATTTGGGAGCAACACCCGGCGAAAGACCGTTGCCAGGAAGCGGTCTTCCAGCAATTCTTTCAGAAAGCTCTGGATTCCGGCGGGGCCTTCGTCGCCACCGATCGCAAAGACGGCCGCGTAATCGGGACCTCGCGCTTCCACGACTACAACCCTGAAAGAAACCAAATCGAGATTGGCTTTACCTTTCTTGCCCGCTCCTACTGGGGCGGCGCATACAACCGCGAGATGAAAGAGCTCATGCTGCGGCACGCCTTCAGCTACGTCGAGCGCGTCGTCTTCCTGATTGATCCGCAGAACTTCCGCTCGCAGCGCGCCGTGGAAAAAATAGGCGGCGCTCGCGCGGGCTCACGGCAGAACGCCGAGGGCCGCGACAGTTTCGTCTACGAAATCACCGCGCCCGCTTTCGTGGATATGTTCGGGTAGCCAAAACGAGACTGAGCGGCACGGCGCCCAGCCTACTTTTTGGTTGGCGCGGATATATCCCGCCGCTTCATAAAGTCGTGATATGCAGGCTCGTAGTGGGTCTCTATATATTCCCGCAATGGCTGAAGATGGTCCTGACCGGCTACGCCCATCGTCCTGATTCCGTTTTCAATTGAAATGTACGGGACCTGATCGCGCTCAAGAGACTGTATCAAGTCCTGCACCTGCTCCGGCCTGGTTAAGTCGGCGTTTGTGACGTAAGCAAGAAATGCCGGACTCCTTAGCTGGAGAGGAAATCCGAAATCGTCATCGCCGAAGTACCAGTCTCCCGGCTTGGTGTGCTTTGCCAGGTAAGCGCAACCCTCATACCAGTCCGTTCCCTGCTTCGAGAACGCTGCTCGCCCCGTGGGCAAATCGAGCACCGCCAGCACGGACCTCTGCGTCATAACTGTTTCAACTACGGCGAGTCCCGCGAGCACCACCAGCCCTGCGACTGCGACTCGCCCAGGAAGTAACCTGTGCTTGTTGAGCATCCACAAGGCAAGAATTACGGCCAGAGCACCGGTGATGACCAGCCTGATCAGGCTTGCCGAGTTGATCACTTCAAGGAAAAGTGCCGATCCCACAGCGGCTATCAGAACCACCTGGGCCTTGGTCTCGGTGCTGCATTTTGGGTCGCCCTTGATATCAAATGGAAACACGAAATATGCGAGCGGCAAGGCATGTAGGAACAGTGCGGCGATGAAGCCGGGAAGCTGCCCTCTGTTTTGTGGCCACGTCGCCAAAGGCTCCCAAAATCGGCTTGCGGCATTGTAGGAACCGTAGTATTTCACTGGAAAAAGAACGGTTGCGTCAAACACCGTATAGGGACCGGCAACCAGCAGGAAATACGAAAGACTTGCTCCTAATACAACCGCGTAGGCAACCAGGAGCACAAGCAGCCGATTGCGTAACAAGTGGTCAGGGGCTTCTCGACCGCGTGTTTCCCACCAGAAAAAGGCAGCCAAAGCAAAGACCACAGCCAGACCCCGTGTCTGGGTGAAAAGAGAACTCAGCCCACAGAAGGCGCCGGCCATCGTTATCCGGCCCAGCGAGCGGCTCCGCAGGACGGAGGCCAAGGCGGCAAAAGCGGCGACCGCACTAAACCAATGGTGGGCGGCATCCATCGTCAAGCGAAGGCCAAGGCAAACCGTGATCGCTACCGACAACAGCGTAAGTTCGTCGTCCAGGACGGCACGCGCGATGCTGGTCACCAGATAAACGAAGACCAAGGCCATAACTAGAAACAATATGTTCGCGACAACGAATTTCTGGCCAAACAGCAGGAACGAGCCCGCATAGACCAGCTCGGTGCCTGGGGTTTGCATCTCGAAGAAATCCCGGTAGGGAATTTGCCCAGCCACCATGCGGGCGCCCGACTGGGCAAAGAACCATTGATCGCCATCTCTCAAAATGGGTGTGCCGAGTGCGAAGAGATGGAAGTACAGATACGAAGCTGCACACAAAAGCACTCCCGGCATAAGTGCTCTCGATTTCGTGGTCAATCCCCTTGCTGGCCGGCTTTGCGGTAATGCTGTCATGGTTCAATGTCGTACAAAACGCTGCCTGTCCCTGTCGCGACCGCAACAGAAATCTTATGTCACGACTGATGAGCGCGTCCCGATTATTGTGTACCGCGATTTGCGGCTGCTCGCTACCTGGGTCGCAGCGGCGTTTCAAGCTCTCTCTACACGTTGCGGCCAACGCGTGGCCCGGACGTGGGGTCACTCCCCTGATTCCGTTCTGCTTTCGTTACTTGTTCCTCCATTCCCGCAACCTATAATCAAGGTGCTCTGGACGAAAAAGTATCCGCCGGATCGCGTCTCGCACTGGTTGCGCAGATGGAGCGGGGTGTCCCACGTGTGTGGGAGACTAACCGCGCCAGTGCGGTATCCGAAAGCTTGTACGCATGGCGATCCCATTCCCCGCTGACCGCGGTGGAAGCCAGTTTTCGCGCCTCCTTTCCTCGCCCTTTGGCGAGCTCAGGGCAAGCTCTACTCCCACGCTTCCGGGAGGACGCCTGCAATTCCTCGCTGCGATTGCCCTGCTCTTCCTGCTAGGCCTCAATCTCCACGCGGCTCCGCAAAGTTCCACCCTTCGCAAGCAGCAGGCGCGCGAGCAATTCGACAAGGCTGAACAGATGCGCGAAGCCCTGAATGGCCAGCCCGCCGAGCAGCGTACCCGCAAGGATTTTCAGCATGTGGCCGACGCCTACCGCAAGGTCTACTATGTCGCTCCCGCGTCCAGCAAAGCTGACGCCAGCGTCATCGCGGTCGCCGAGATCCTGGCCGAGATGGGCCGCCAGTTTCAGCCCGGTGAGAAAGACTTGCGCGCCGCCATCGGCGAATACGAGTTCCTGCGCCGAGAGTATCCCGGCAGCAAGTACCGCTTCCAGGCGCTGTTTACCATCGGTCAGATTTATAAGGAGGATTTGGGCGACGACGATGCCGCGCGCCAGACCTTCGAGGATTTCCTCAAGCACTATCCTCGCAACTCACTGGCGTCGCAAGCCAAACAGGCTTTGGCGGAACTGAACCACCCTCCACCGCCAGCCGCGCCGCCCCCGGTCGAAGAGGCCCATGTTCCCGCGAAGTTGGAGCCTCCAGCTCCAGCCATCGAGACGCCCATCCCATCCACGGCCGTCTCAGCCACAACGGCCTCAGCCACACTAAAGAAGAAGTCCGGCCTCATTCTGGTGACCGGAATCCGCCACTGGTCCACGCCCGATTACACCCGCGTGGCCATCGACCTCGACAGCGAGGTCAAGTATGAAGCGGGTCGCGTGCCCAATCCCGACCGCATCTTCTTTGACCTGTCGGATACCAAGCTGGCCTCGGTGCTGGTCGGCAAAATTTTCGACGTGCAGGACGGCTTCCTCAAGAAGATCCGCGTAGCCCAGTACCAGCCGGGCGCAACCCGCGTGGTCCTGGATGTCGCCGATGTTTCCGATTACTCGGCCTTCCTGCTGCCCAATCCCTATCGCCTCATCATCGACATCCATGGCCGCCAGCCGCAGTCGCAAACGCTGATTGCCAAGGCCAATGCCGCCCCGGCTGCCGCCAGCGACGACCGATCGATTACCACCGTCTCGAACGAAAAGTCCTACCGCTCGGTTGAGAAGGCCAACGAAGCAACCAAGTCCGCAACCTCAGCCAATCTGAAGAAGCTGGCCGCTTCCAGCGAGACTACGAGTTCGACATCTCAGCCTGCGGCGTCTTCCGCTGCCACGTCTTCCAAGGCCGCGCCCCATAAGGTGATTGTCGATGACGACGATGACGATGCCGTCCCCACCGGAAGCAACAAACAAACGGCCACTACCGAATCCAATCCTGACCCGCTCTTCTCAGGTCCGAAAGACATCAGCGGGCCAGAGCTGAAGGCGACCACTCAGCCCACCACAGCTCCGACCGCCGTGGCAGTCGCTCCCCGCGCTTCCAAGAAGACGACCAAGAGCCCCACCACCGCGGCAGCGACCCACGAAGCCGAGCCCACCTCCTTCGGCGACCGCAGCCTCACTCGAACCTTGGGCCTCAAGATCGGACGCATCGTGCTCGACGCCGGTCACGGCGGCCACGACACCGGCACCATCGGCCCCGACGGGCTGATGGAGAAAGACCTGGTCCTCGATGTCACGCTGCGGCTCGGGCGTTTGCTGGAAACCCGGCTGGGCGCCGATGTCATCTACACTCGCGACGACGACACCTTCATTCCCCTGGAGACGCGAACAGCCATCGCCAACCAGCATCAGGCCGATCTCTTCATCTCCGTCCACGCCAACTCCAGCAGCGACCCCACGGCCCGCGGCGTCGAGACCTACTTCCTCAACTTCACCTCCAATCCCGAGGCCCTGGAAGTTGCTGCCCGCGAAAATGCGGTGTCGCAGAAATCGATCTTCGAGCTTCAGGACCTGGTGAAGAAGATCACGCTGAAGGACAAGATCGACGAATCGCGCGAGCTGGCCACCGACGTTCAGCAATCTCTCTATACCGGACTGTCCTCAAAGCACTCCACTCTAAAGGATCGTGGCGTCAAGAAAGCACCGTTCGTGGTGCTGATCGGCGCTAACATGCCCAGCATCCTGGCCGAGATCTCCTTCGTCTCCAACCCCACCGACGAAGCCAAGCTGGAAACTCCGGATTACCGCGAGAAGATCGCCGAGTCGCTCTACCGTGGCATCGCCAAGTACGCCGGCGGCCTGAGCGGCGTCAAAGTCGCAACGAAATTCAACAAGGACGCAAGTCAGTAGAGCCGCGAGCTGCGAGCCCCGAGCTAATCTCTCGAGCCGGAAAGTTCGTTGCGTAAACTAGCGCTTTGTGTCAGGGCACGGCTTCAGCCGTGCCGAACGGCGCACTAAGGGAACTTGGCCTTTAGGCCCTGAGGCGAAAATAGAAAGCAGCATCAAATCGTCAAACGACTCCAGATCGCGGAGCCCGCAGGGCGTCATTTGTTTTAAGCCGTGGGCTTAAGCCCGCGGTCAAGGCCTGCAACCAAAATCCGAGCCCATTCAGGGGCGGCACTTCAGCGCACGGCTCTCTGGCTCTCTTCCTGGAAACTTTGCCCCTCACGCCGTAGTCTAATGACGTAGGGGAAACACCCTCTTCCTGATGAAACGCCTTTCTATCACAATCCTGACCTGGCTGTGCCTTTGCACCTTCGCCGCCGCGGCCGATAATCCCGTCCTCCTGCCGAAGTCCTTCGCCGGCTGGACGCAGACCGGCCAGCCGCGGACCACTGCCAACCCGGCGCAGGTCGACTCCGCCTACCCGGCGGTGTTGCAAGAGTATGGATTTACTGACTCTGAGACCGCGACCTACACCCGCGATGACGGGCGCAAGCTGACCCTGAAAGCCGCTCGATTCAATGATGCCACCGGAGCTTATGGCGCCTTCACCTTTTACCGTCAGCCCGCGATGATCAGCGAGGAGATCGCCACCAATGCCGCGTCCGCCGGCAGCCGGATTCTCTTCTTCCGCAGCAACGTCCTGGTCGATGCCAACTTCGATCATGTAACCGAGATGTCCGCGTCTGAGCTACGCGAACTCGTGGGCTTGCTGCCTTCGGCCCAGGGCTCGGCCGGCAATCTGCCCACTCTGCCCGAATACTTGCCGAAGAAGAACGCCGTAGCGAACTCGGCCAAATACATTCTGGGACCGCAAGCTCTTCTCGTTGCGAAATCCCCACTCACTGCCGAGCAGGTTGACTTCGGCCACGATCCCGAAGTCCTGATGCAGGACTACACGTCGAAGGACGGCGGCCTGACCCTGACCCTGCTTGACTATCCCACGCCGCAGATCGCGGGCGGGCGTCTGCGTGCCTTGCAAAGCGTGCAGCCGGCGAAGCCGGCTTTTCTCGCACGACGCACCGGCCCCATCCTCGCCATCGTCAGCGGAGCCATCGCCAGCAGCGACGCGCAAGCGCTTCTCAACTCCGTGAACTACGAAGCCGAGGTCACGTGGAATGAAGCGACAACCGTCAGCAAGCGCGACAACATCGGCAATCTGATTCTCGCGGTCTTCGCTCTCATCGGAATTATTTTGCTGATTTCTCTCATCTTTGGAGTTTTCTTCGGCGGCATTCGCATCCTGGCGAAGCGACTTTTCCCCGACAGGGTCTTTGGTCGGTCCGACGAAATAGAAATCATCCAGCTTCACTTAGAGGAGCCAGGCGAACGCTAAACTGCTGAAATAAAGCTTGTTAGCAGATAAATATGGAAATCGGCCAAATTTCAGGGCTTTGTGTGAATTCTGGCAATCTACTGCAAGTTATTGAAAATACAGCAATTTAAGTCCCAAAAAACGCTTGACACGCACTTTCCTGAACCCTAGTATTTGTTCCAGAAAGTTTTGACGGCCTAGCCTCCGTTGGAACTATTCTCCCTTGAAGAGAAGGCCGCCCTGTTGCCGGGTGGCCTTTTCGTTTGTGCGAAACTCGTCTCAATTGTGGAAAACGAAGTTCAATTGCGTTCCGCGAACGCGTCGAAGAACAGATCGATTGAAGCTACACTTCGTCACAGAACTCGGGCAGCTCGCGATGCTAAATTTTTTCGTGACATCCTGTTGAAGGTTCGACATGCGCCAATTCCTGATAGTTCTGTTGCTCCTGCCTTTGCCTCTCGTCTCGCAAGTCAAGATTCTGATGCCCGTCGTCGTAAAGGACACCGCCGGAAGACCTGTCACCGATCTGAAGCAGTCGGACTTCCAGGTCAGCGGTCCGAAGAATATCACCATCGACAAGATGTGGCTGGTGCCTCCGCAAACAGTGAGCGAGCAGGACAGCAAAGCACCTGTGGTTGTGCTCTACGATGCCGTGAACATACCAACCCAAATTCCCGGGGAGAATGGGAAAGTGTCTACGAGCGTTGCCGAAAAGCAAGCTACGGCTTTGCGCAGTTTTCTCGAGCAAGTCGCCGATCGCCGACTTCCTGTGACGCTGCTGGTCAACACGAAAGATGGATTGCGGCTGATCTATGATTCGCGAACGGACCCTGCGGTGTTGGCAGAGGCGCTGACGATGACTGCACAGTCCAAGACGCCGGCCACCGACGCAAAGCTCACAAGCGGCAACCCGAGCGTCGATGAGCAGGTGAAGAACCTGAAGTTATTGGCCTCGGCCACTTGGGCACCGCGCTCGGCGATGAGTGCCGCAGACGACCAAATGCACAGCTTAATTGAGTTGGCGCGTGTATCGAGCGCGATCCAGGAACGGAAGGCGCTGCTGTGGATTACTACATTTCCTCCTGTTCCCGCCACTAAATTCGGGGAATATTGGACGAACCTAATGGACCCCTCATATCGCCGGCCTCTCCTTCCGCTCTACGAAGCGATGATCGAAGAGCTCAATGCAGCCAGGTTCAGCGTTTACCCGTTACTGTGGTATTGGGGTGATGGTCCTGCTTACAATGGTTTGTTGCGGGAAGGCTTCCCGCAAATCGCCGAGTCCACCGGCGGACTGGCGTTTAACCTTTGGGACCAAGGTTCGATCCTTAGCGCAGCGGAAGCGGCCATGCGAGATTTCGGTCCCTATTACATGCTGGCTGTGGAAGTGCCAACTCCCCAGCAATTGGATTGGATACCGGTAAAGATCAAGGTCAACCGTCCGGGCCTCACCGTTCGCGCGGCGCCCGGATTTCTCGGTCTCAAACCAGAGAAGGCGGCCAAGACACAAGCCGCGCATCCCTGATATCTGTTTTGACGAAACTCCGTGCCCTCCGTGCCGGAGCCTGCCCTGAGCGAAGTCGAAGGGTGGTGAAAGACTCTTAGCCTCAACTTGAAACTCGAAACCTGAAACTCGAAAACTCATTTATAATCACGGGGATTTTGCGCAAGAAGCGCCTGGAGGCATCGGCATGGGTCGTCCCGTGGTACGTTTCGAAATCGGGTGTCGCGACAGAGCGCGCACCGCGGAATTCTTTGGCAAGCTATTCGAATGGAACACGCAGGAGTCGGAACACTCGACCACGATCGATACTGCCGCCGGCGACGGCATCAACGGCCACATCACCGCCCTCGGTCACGAACCACACAACTACGTGACCTTCTACGTCGAAGTGGATGACGTGCAAGCGTATCTCGACAAAGCGGTGTCGTTGGGCGGGAAAGCGTTGTTGCCGGTCATTACCATCCCGAAAGGGCAGTTCTCGTGGTTTGCCGATCCCGATGGCAACACCATTGGCTTGTATAAGCCGTCAAAGTAACTAAGGAGCTCACCATGGCAGTCAAACCAATTCCCGATGGATACCACACAGTCACTCCTTACCTGACCGTGGATGACCCTGGCGCGGTGATCGATTTCCTGAAGAAGGCATTCGACGCGACCGAGACCTACGCAATGCGTGATGCCAACGGCAAGATCCAGCACGCCGAGGTCAAGGTGGGCAACTCCATGCTCATGCTCGGCGGAGCGCGCGGCGAATGGACGGCGCGTCCGGGAAACTTCTATCTGTACGTCGAAGATGTAGACGCAGCTTACAAGAAGGCAATCGCCGCCGGCGGAAAGTCGATCAGCGAGCCCGCCAATCAGTTCTACGGCGACCGTCACGGCGGCGTGCAGGATTCGCAAGGCAACACCTGGTGGGTTAGCACCCACATCGAAGATGTTTCTCCCGAAGAACTGGAGCGCCGCGCCAAAGCGCAACAGCATACCCCGGCGGCAGAAACGAAGAAGTAGAACTGCCAATTTAAGTTGGAGGCTGGTTGCGTCATTGAGGCTCTGTATCAGGGCAGCGGCTTCAGAGTTCGCATGGCTTTGTCCAATGCCGATAGCGGGCGAGCACGTTTGATATTCCAACACTCGAGTCCCGCATAGCGGCACGCCCACAAGACAGCCAGCACGCGGCGCGACCGGTTCATCCCGAGCTACCCGGAATGCAGGCGCTTGCGACGCTGTGTCAGCAAGCGTGCTCCCGTCCCGCTGGGCGGGACGACTCAGCTTAGCCCAGCACGCAGCGGGGTCCCCGGTTCGCCGCTTTTTAGGCGAACTGGAAGGCGGAGTGCTGGGTACGCTGTGCTTTGCAACTTGAGCCCCTTTAGGGGCGGCACGATCGGATGTCAACGGCGCGCCAGTCTGCATGAGAACTGCCGAATCGCTTGGCCTGATTGCCCTCGTTCTCTCGTAGTGAATCGGCTATCCGACGTCCTGGTGATCGCAAGGAAGAATGGCAACGCATTGGCGAAAGTGCGTTCCCGGTTGTTATAATTCATCTGCCGCAGTACTCAATCACTCAGCGATTCCCGCTCCGTGGCCAGGTAGCTCAGCTGGTAGAGCGCAGCCCTGAAAAGGCTGGCGTCGGCGGTTCGATTCCGTCCCTGGCCACCATTTCTTTCAACGACTTCCGCACTCCTCTCTTGTTCTATAACCTCGATTTCTCCCGGCGAATCGGGAATACAAGTGGAATGCGCGATGTTCGTTGCGCCGCCGAGTCATCCCAACCGGGAACGGCCCTGAGCAGTTTGCCCAGGGCCGTTACGGAACTCCGCAACTCACAAGAGGAGTCTGCCGGTTGTTGGTTATTGGCAGCCGTTAAATTTCAGCTGCACCAGGCGGGTTTGCCAGTTGTCACCATTGCTGGTTGCGTAGTACTCCTGCGCATACCAGAAAGTGCAGCCGTCGTTGTCGATCGCCATACTGGAGTAATCGCCCCAGCGGTCGCCGCTGGTTTGCGCGCCCGTACCGGCGAATAGCGTGGTCTCGGTCTCCATCTGGCCGAGCGGATCTGTGGGCACGCGCCCGGTGGCGTAGACGGAGTCATACAGAGTGCCGCTGGCCTCGCTATAACCCAGAGCAATATCACCCATCTTGTCCTGAGCGATGGACGCCATCCAGCGATTGTTGGAGTCAGGAGCGAATGTTCCCGACTGAAAAAGCCTGACTCCCGTGATATCCACGGCCCTGACGTTCGCCCGGAACTCATACCATCTGACGCCTGCCTGCCCACCCGAAGCGGTAGTTACGTGGTTCACGTACCAGTGCTGCTGGGGCAAGCGGCCGGCGGTGGCGGTGACACTGCCCAGCGGCCCATCATCCCAATAGGAGAAGCGATACATTACGCGATCACCCAGCGCATCGACCTTCTCGGTGGTGCCGTTCTGGGCCACGCAAAACTCGCTTTCAGGACAGAACGGAGTGTAAGGCGGCACCGTAATGGGATCCGCCAGGCCGCTACCACTGAAGGTGGATTGGCTGGGATTGGAGAACACGGGATGCATGGAGTAGAGATAGAGGTGATTGTTGGAGCTGTCGGAGTCGTAGGCGCCGATGAAGAACTCGTCCTGATTGGCCGGCGGTGGAACGGTGGAGTCGATGTCACCCGGCAACAGGCTGGAGTCACCCGGCGTCAACTGGAAGCAAATCTGCTCGGCCGTGTGGTCGCCCACCACTAGTTTCGCGCTGTTGTAGCCGCAAACATAAGCCCCGTCGAAGTTGACCTCCCCAAAGTTATTGTTGGTCTGGAAGTACCCGCTGGGCCAGATGCCCCACTTGGGATAGTCGGGAAAGTCACTGCTTAACGGGAACTGATACTCATAGTAGGAACCAGTGGCGTCGCTACTGGTCGATACCGCGACACAAGCATAGTACGGAGGTCCATTGAAGTCATTTTGTGCCAGCAACCAGCGGTGATTGAACTTGTCCCACTGGACGATGATGTCTCCATCGTTGTTCTCGTAGCAGGGGCCACCCAACGACTGCCACAGCAGATTGCCCTGAATTGGCCCAAGTTGCACCGCGCCGGTCGACTTGTTGTAAATCTGGTAGGCGACGTTGACCCACTCCACCACCTGGGTATCGCCCACCGCTGCGTTGGTGTCTGGAGGCTGGCAGTCGCACGACTCGCTGTTGTCGAGACCAAGCAAATTGAGTCCGGGCGTGATGCTCGAGGGACTACCGGAAGAGGTCTGCTCTACCGGATCGAATTCATAAGGCCCGGCGGGATGAGGGTTGGTGCGACGGACCGAGTGGGCTTGATGAAAGCTGTAATAGGGCTTAACGGGCAGGGTGGCAAGCTCCCGAAGCGGTTGCGAAACGGCAAATGCCACGGCCTGGCTGGACCTGGGCTGCGGCGAAGAATTATCGGCCGCAACAACGGGTAAGCACGCAAGCAACAGTAGTCCTAAGGACACGCATACGACGGCAGAAAGACTGCCGCATTTCCGGCGATTTTCCACTTTATTTGCTCCTCCTCGGTTTTATCGCGCGCCAAATCATAACCCAAAGGTGTCTACTATCGCTACCGTTTCCCGCTGCAAGCCAGTTCCAACTCGCGCAAAAAAAAGAACAGGCGGAGCCGAAGCCTCGCCCGTTCGCCAAGCTGCCATTGATGGAGTTACAGCGGCTACTGTTTCTTCTCCTCCTGCGGCTTAGCCTGCTGTGGCCGTGGCTGTGGAGCAGGCCTGGCTTGCTGTGGCTGCGGCCGTGGCTGTGGTGCAGGCTTAGCCTCCTGCTGCGGCCGCGGCTGTGGTGCAGGCTTAGCCTCCTGCTGCGGTTTCGGCTGCGGCGCAGGACGAGTCTCTTGCTGTGGCCGTTGCTGCGGCGTCGGGCGCGTCTCCTGCTGTGGCCGTTGCTGCGGCGTCGGGCGCGTCTCCTGCTGTGGCCGTTGCTGCGGCGTCGGGCGCGTCTCCTGTTGCGGGCGTTGCTGCGGCGTCGGGCGCGTCTCCTGTTGCGGGCGTTGCTGCGGCGTCGGGCGCGTCTGCGCTGGCGGGCGGTTCACGGGCTGTGCCGGCCGCATTGCCGGAGCAGGACGAGCTGGAATGACCGGCGCGATCGGTCTGCTTTCACGGATGGGTTGCGCGGCCGCGGCCACGGCTGGACGTCCGTGATTGACCGAGGCAAACTGCTGGCGGTTCTGCGCCGCTTGTTGCTGATGCTGCAACTGCGTGGTCATGGGCGGAATCCGCTGCTGACGTATGCCCGCCATTTCCGCGGTCGTCGGCCGGCGATTGATGCCTCCCGGCCCCCCGTTGTAGCTGACACGGTTGACGGTGGTGTTGTTGATCACCGTGCGGTTGTACACATTCGTAACGTTGGTGACGTTCACATTGTTGACGGAGCGGTTGTAATAGAACTGGTTGTTGTTCCAGTAGCCACCCTGATAGCCCATGCCGGTGTAGCCATACCCGTAATTAACTCCACCGTAGTAACCCATATAGTGGCCCCAATAGCCGTAGCTGAATTGGAACACGCCCGCGACATATCCCCAGAAACCTGGCGTCCACAGCAACCCTGGCTGAGGTGGTTGCGTCCAGGCGCCCGGCACCCAATAGTAGCCCTGCGGAGCATAGCTCCAATATCCAGGCGTCCAGATATAGCCTGGGGCCGGACATGGCGGTTGCTGATATTCCGGCAACGGTGGGGGCGCCTGTTGCGCTTGTAAAACCGGCTGGCCGTAAGTTTGGTCCTGGACGGTGGAGTCGGAACCGTTATCGGAGTACGTTTGCCCCTGGTCGGACGCAGGCTGCTGATAGTTCTGGTCCGACGACGCCTGCGGTTGATTGCTCTGGTCGGACTGCGCGGGCTGCTGGTAGTTCTGCTGGGCAGGCTGTTGCTGCGCGGGCTGCTGATAGTTCTGTTGCGCAGGTTGCTGCTGCGCGGGCTGCTGATAGCTTTGCTGGGCCGGCTGCTGGCCGGCAGCAGGCGCCAGGTTGCCGTCTGCGGGAGCCAGGTTGGCGTCGGCCGGATTCGGCGTCTGATCGTTTTGCGCCTGTTGATTCTGCGCGTTGTTGTCCTGCGTACCGTTTGACTTGCATCCTGCAGCTCCCAACGTCAGTGCAATGGATGTCGCCGCCAGAAAAATAAGAAGAATTACTTTATAGGTCTTACTCATAAAAATTTCCCTCCGCACAAGGTAGGATGCAGGATTTTGAGGACAAAACTCCCGGGACAAGAGTCAGCCTAAGTCCCCAAGACAGAACACGACAATGATACGCTATGCTGCGGACAAAGCACGCTGCGGTCAGGCCCGAATCGCCCGCACTGGCGTTGGGCGGATACTGACGAAAATGGCTGGTCAGCAAGTCCTCCTCGCCGCTAGCGAGCCAGCAGACGCTCCCGCACCTCATGATTCCTTGCCAGGTCGATGCAGGTCCAGGCCATGGCCAGGGCACCATCCGCCAACGCCTTGTCGGCGTCCGCAGTCACGCAGTGGGCAGCAAACTCCGGCTGGTGATTGACGGCCGGCAAAGAATTGATGCCAATCATGGGGTGGATAGACGGAACAGCGCGCGAAACATTGCCCATGTCGGTGGAACCGGTAGGCCGCGTCTCCCACTCCCCAAGGCTCGGGAACGGCCGGCCCAGTGCCTCGGAATTCCCGCGATAAAGGTCCGCAATGTCCGCGTCGTGATGCATCTCGGCATAAGGCTTATCGCCTCCGGTGATGGCAACCTTCGAGCCTGTCGCGAGGCCGCCAGCCTCAAAGCAGCGGTAGACCTTGGGTTGCAACTCGGCAAGCTGATCCAGGGTCTCGGAGCGAATGATGTATCGCGCCGAGGTATGCGCCGGAACTACGTTGGGAGCGACACCACCGTGGGTGACGATGCCGTGGATACGGTCCGTGGAGCGAATATGCTGGCGCAACAGGCCCAGCGCTACCTGGGCGATGGTTTGAGCATCCGCGGCGTTCACGCCCAGCTCCGGAAATGCCGAGGCGTGCGATTCCTTCCCGGTGTAATGCACCTCAAACATGGAAGCGGCGATGATCTTTGCCCGCAGCATGTCAAACGGCGCAGGGTGCACCATCATGGCAGCGTGAATACCCGCGAACGCGCCACGCTCCAGCAGCAAAACCTTTCCGCCAGCATTGCCCACCTCTTCGGCCGGCGTGCCGATTACGTGCAGGGTGAGTCCCACTTCGTCCGCAACCTTGGCCGCCGCGAGCGCTGCCCCAACCGCTGATGCCGCGATGATGTTGTGGCCGCAAGCGTGGCCGATGCCGGGCAGAGAGTCGTATTCGGCGCAAATCCCGACGTGCAGCGGGCCGGATCCGGCGCGGGCGTGGAACGCCGTCGGAAGGTCGCAGATTCCCCTCTCCACAGCAAAGCCCGCGTCAGCCAGCGACTCACAGAGCCACGACGACGCCTGCTCTTCCTCGAAACCCAGCTCGGGATGAGCGTGGATGCGATGGCTCAGCTTGATCAACTCGACATGAGCAGAGTCGAAATGTTCCCGCGCCGCGGCTTTTACTTCCATCTGGCTGTTCCCTTTCTGTGACGACGTTTCCCGTTCCTCCGGCGCGGTCTTTCACCGCCGGCCGCCCTCTTTCAGGAAAGTCCCTTCGCGCAGCTCGGTGAATGCCTGCCGCAGCTGCTCCTGGGTGTTCATCACGATGGGACCATACCATGCGACCGGCTCCTCGAGCGGCCGTCCCGATACCAGCAGAAACCGGATTCCATCCTCCCCGGCCTCCACCGTGACTTCATCACCCCGGTCAAAGAGGATCAGCGAGCGATTGTCCGCCTCGACGGGAGGAGCCGTATCCAACCACTTGATCGTCTCCGTCGGTACCGTGAGCGGACCCGACGCATTGCAGAACTTTCCGCTGCCCGAAAAAACATAAGCGAAGGCGTGGCGCACCGTCTCCACCGGAAGCGTCTTCCTCTTGCCCGCGGAAACCGAAACGTCGAGATAGATGGGATCGGCAGCAACTCCGGCCACCGGGCCGGTCTTTCCCCAGAAACTTCCGCACACGACGCGGACGTGGGTACCGTCGTCATCGGTAATGTCTGGTATCTCTGCCGCCTTCACTTCCTGGTAACGCGGGGCGGTCATTTTGAGCGATGATGGAAGATTGCCCCACAACTGGAATCCATGCATTCGTCCTGCATGATCGCCCTTGGGCATTTCCTGATGAATGATGCCGCTGCCCGCGGTCATCCACTGCACGTCGCCTGACGAGATGACGCCGCTGTTCCCTATGCTGTCGCCATGCTCGACGGTCCCGGCCAGAACGTACGTGATGGTCTCGATTCCCCGGTGAGGATGCCACGGGAAGCCCGCCAGATAATCCTCCGGCACATCGTTGCGGAAGTCGTCCAGCAGCAGGAATGGGTCGAACTCACTTGTATTTTCGAAACCGAAGGCACGGCGGAGGTGAACGCCCGCACCTTCCAGAGTCGGTTTCGATTTTGCCAGCCGCTTAACCGGTCGGATTGACATATGGAACTCCAGTGCAAAGAATCTATGTTTTTCTGCGCAGCAGGCGCAGACGCTAAGGCCCTCGTCAGGCCCGCGCTTTAGCGATCGTTTCCGTCCAGACACCCTTCGCTTTGAGAACCAGTTCAACTGCTTCCCGCACCGCGCCATGTCCGGCCACGGCTTTTGTGGTGTAGTGAGCAGCTTCCTTCACTTCGGGGACGGCATCGCCCACGGCAACCGCCAGACCCACGCGCCGCATTATGAAAAGATCTGGAAGATCATCGCCGATATAAGCCACCGCCGAATCCGGCACGCCCGCCTTGCGCAGGATTTCCTCATAGGCCGGTATTTTCAACGGCTGCTTCATGTAGATAAATTCCATCTTCATTTCCTGGGCGCGTCGCAAGAGGGCTGCGCTTTCGCGACCCGTAATGCAACCGGTGCGCAGGCCCGCGCTGTAAGCCAGCGTCAGGCCCTGGCCGTCGTGCGCGTCAAAGGTCTTGATCTCGAGGACGCTGCCGTCGCTTTGTGAGAGCAGGGTAACGCTGCCGTCCGTCATCGTACCGTCGACGTCCATGAGAAGGACTTTAATTCGCGCGGCACGCTTTTTGAGCGCCGGAGAAACTTTGGGGGTCACGGACAAAGAAGCCTCCAGAAGATGAAGATAAGAGAGTTTAGGTTAAAGCGCTTATCTATCGCACGCAAATACTCTTGGCGCGGGAGTGGGTAAAACCGTGCGCATCCCGCGAAGGACACCGCGCGTCGCCTGCCGGTCCGCGAGCATCTAGATACTAGATGCCATGAGCACCCAGGTTCAGGATCGTATTTCTGTCGAGCGGCCGCAGTTGACGGGGGAGCTGATTGAATCGGTATGGTTGTCGCAACAGACTAAGCATCTGACGCTCCGGATCGGCGGCGACGACAAATTCCGTTTCACTCCGGGCCAGTTTGTTTCCATCAAGCAGCCGAAGCTGGACGGAAAAGTCCACACGCGTGCGTATTCGATCGCTTCCGCGCCGCGCCCTGACGCAACCTTCGATCTCTGCTTGAATCGCGTAGAGGACGGCTTCCTGTCGAACTGGCTGTGCGATCTCGAAGTCGGAGCGAGGGTGAAGTTTCACGGCCCACATGGACTGTTTGTGCTGCGAGAACCGCGGCAGGATGCAATCTTCATTGCCACCGGCACAGGCATCGCTCCCATGCGCAGCATGATCCAGTGGTTATTCGAAGTGCCGGAACGCAACCTCGGCCATGAATATTGGCTGGTCTTCGGAACGCGGCACGAGGAAAGCATCTACTACCGCGAGGAATTCGAACAGATCGGGAGGAAGAAGCGAAACTTTCACTATTTGCCCACGCTCAGCCGGGGCAACGGTGACTGGCAAGGCTGCCGCGGATACGTCCAGGATCATGCACGCGCAATCGTGGCTGGCCGTGCGGACATGCGGGCCTACATCTGCGGGCTGCACCCAATGGTGGACGCCAGCCGAAAGCTGCTTCAGGAAGAAATGGGCTGGGACCGCAAGCGCGTCATCTTTGAGCGCTACGACTAAGCATCAGGCCAGCCTGGCTAAGCAATCTTCTTTTGAGTTCGCTCTACACTCTTGCCCCAATCCCAGACTTGCTTGTCAGACTCTTTTCTCGTGAGTCCGTACACTTCCTGGAGCTTGGTTATGAGTTCCTCACGTTTGCCTGATATCCGACCAAGATCATCATCTGTGAGCTTGGTCCAGTTCTCTTTGGCGGAACTCATCAGTTGAGTCCATTTGTCTTCGACTTGATCCCAATTCATTTTGTCTCCTTTTGAGAAAATATTGCAATTTATCCGTTGGCTCGCGGCCGTTCAGCACTGCCATCTTTAGGCACGTTGCTCGGCCGATTGCATCTGGCTCTCTGTCTGGATATGGCGCCGCTGCGCCGCTATAGACACGTACGGTATGCCCAGGAATCGCTTTTTCATATGTGGGTCAGCTCCATGCACTTGAAACCCTGCGATCGAGTCTGCGCCAGCAACCGCCGTACTCCCCGGCCTAAAGTCCTCTGACCATCCCATGCGGGGACTGTCGCCCTTAGTTCCCCAGCCAGGAAAGATAATTTTCATCCGGCGGTTTAAATGTTCCGATCCAACCCGGTGCTCTCAAGAATTCCTAACGAACTCCAACTCCCAAGAGTAAGGTTCGCTTTCTATCCCCAGCGACCCAAGCCGTCGACTTGCTGCACTATGATGGCCCCTGAATGTGGTTAGACATATAGCCTCGCTCTAGTTTCGGCCAAAAACTACAGAAGTATCTAGACGTCGAAACGCAAACCATTTTAGGTTGCAGGCAAATATTGCAACTTTCCGAAGGTTGTAGGTGTGCTAAGAGTAGTGACTTCAGGTTGCTAACTTAGATCAGAGAACCTGAACAGAGGAAAGGAACTACTCACTTCTTCTTCGACCCTAAGCTTGTCTACCTTGAAAGTCAAATACCGATCTCCAGCGGCTAACTGGCTGCGAAGGACTACATCGTCCTGAATTACTTAAGCTTGCCCTCCAGCTATATCGCCGCGCTCCGTAAAATCTGGGAGGAACTCACATTAGCGTGTTAAGATTGAAGGTGTCTGAGCAGGATCGCTCACTGAGCAATATTGAACAGCTTTCTTCAGCTCTAACGGCCGATAATCGACTTTACAATCGGTGCAAACTTGACGGCATCGCACTGAGATCCAGTGCAACTATGCATTTCCTGTCCGCCCACTGCCGCGTGTGCAAGAGTGACCAGTTCAGAGCCGAACCTCCGGAAGATTGGATTGAACGAGTCCTTCTGCCGCGCCTGTTTCTCTGCCCGGGACGGTGTGTAGTTTGCCACAAGCGGCGATATCTGCCGACATTTCAGCGGTGGACGGCTTTGCCTAACTCCTGGCGATAAAGCTGCGACGCTTTAGGGCATTTGCGGAATCGGGCAATAGCAACCAAAGGATTAACGACATGACGTATTACCGAGTTGAGTTTCTGGCCACGGAAGCGGATCGGCCAGCCAAGAAATTTCTTACCCAGGAAAAAGCGAGGAAGCATGCCAGGCGAGTTCTTGGCTTGGCTGATGACAGCGGCCTCGGATCGAAGGTCGCAATCATCGCGATCAGCAAAGACGGGACCCCAGTTTAGCGGACGCTTCGAACCCAAGCTTGCGGACTGGGCGCCAAGCACGACCAGTCTCCCGGCTTATCACTTGGAGAAAGCATGATGTCAGGATGAAATGCCCCATATGCAGCAGTGAGCTTTCGAAAGTGTGGCAACCCAGTAGCAGCGCCGCTTCCCGCGTTCCACATTCCCAGTGGAAATGCGGAGTCTGTGGCGGCACCTTTACCCGGGCAGACTTACAGCAAGTCTCCCAGGTCCGGCCAATGCGCAATTAGCCATTTCGCAATCTCAACCTCCACGGCCAGCCGTCGCAGCTAGAAAAGTTCGCCGCCAGGTGACTTTATTCCATTCCTGGACAACTGGTCGGTTCGTTCGATCCATATCGCTTGTCCCTCGCCGAAGGCAAACCTGAGACGGTGATTCCTAAGATCAGCCAGGAATCGCTCGCGGAAATGGTGGGCACCACTCGTTCACGGGTTAGCTTTCTTCATGAACCGATAGCGGAAGCTCGGATTCGTGGCACACGACGGCGACGGAATGCAGGTCCACAGTTCCCTGCTCAATGTCGTACGACACCACTGCGTCCTTACAACGTCCGCAGAATCGGTGCGCTCCTGGCTTTCTTCCCCAAGCGCCATTCAACTGGGGCACACTGCCGGGCGATGTTGCCATCTCCCATCTCGGTTTGTTTATTTCCACGCGATAGGCAACCGGATTCCCCCTGCGTCAAAGCTTTCTCTCTCGACATCTTGCTTTCCCGCGTTCCGCATGCCGCGGTAATCACAGGCCAGTCGCGAGCGTGACAACTCGACAAGCAGAGCGGCGTTAGAGTGGTCATTATTGCTCAGACCTGACTAACGCCTACATGAGACAGTCACTAAGTGGACTGATCTCTACAGGCTGGCAATCAGAGCTAAAGAGATCCGGACAGAGTCTCTATCAACCCTTGTATAAATAGCGCATAGCTTTACTCGACGGCGGCGCTACCGCAAATTAGCCTGAGGAGGCATGTATGCTTTGGACCATCTTTGTCATCCTGTTGGTTTTGTGGCTTCTCGGCTTCAGCCTCCATATTGCAGGCGGGTTGATCCACCTCTTATTGGTCGTCGCCGTGATAGTCCTGGTCATTAATCTGATCAGCGGCCGCAGAACAGCTTGACCTTCAGGGCGACCGGTGTGCCCCCAAATGGGATGCGCCGGCCACAACGCCCTTGAGCGTGTGCTTTTAGTAGTGACAGGCCGGGTAACGCAGGTATCGGATCTAAAATTTCTCGTCTCCGGGCAACTCCCTGGGACGATCCCTTCCAATCCCCTCACAATTGATAGTTCTTAAGGCTGTCATTGTCGCAGCCCTCCGGTACGGTGGGGTTAGCCCATCGTATTCTCGAAAGACTTTGAAGGAAACAATGAAAAATCTCTACGTAGGCAACATGGATAAAAATACGACCGAGCAGGACCTTAAGACAGCGTTCGCAACTTATGGTCCGGTTGAAGTAGTAACTATCATTAAGGACCAGACAACCGGCCTACCTCGCGGATTTGGCTTCGTGGAAATGACCGCCGACAAAGACGCCCAGGAAGCGGTGCTGGCTCTGAATGGTTCGGTCATGGCGGGAAACACAATTGTTGTGAGCGAGGCGCGCGCGAAAACGAAGACCGCTCGTCCGTAAGATTGAGGGTGGTCCGCGAAGGTGATCTGCCGACAGCATGACCCTGGCTGCCGGGATGATGATGGCGTCTTCCCGCACCTGGTACCAGGGCGCGGGTCGATCATTTTGTCCTTCGCATCATAGCCAATGTAAGGGGGCTCCCTGGCCTGCCATTTCGTTGCGAAACCGCCGAGCTCTCTTTGATGACAGTATCGCGATCGCCGAAAACAATCCCAGAGCGACCCCAACCAGGACGCGGATGACCGGCCCTCCCCGCAACAAATAAAGGACGACCGCCATGACGGTTGCGGGCAGCAAATACTGCCAGCAGTCCCATGTCAGAGCACTTTCACGGGTAGCCAGATCGAAAGC
>JBEKCJ010000059.1:0-27322 GCA_050014935.1 Candidatus Korobacteraceae bacterium | reverse complement strand
GACGCGCCGGAGTTGCTGGCGCCGATATTGGAAGTGGTGCCGTGCCAGTTGCTGGCGTATCACATCGCCGTGCGAAGAGGGTGCGATGTGGATCAGCCGCGGAATCTGGCGAAGTCGGTTACGGTGGAGTAGGGGGCCGGTCGAAGAATTCGGCCTTGAGGTCTTTCAAAATTTGGGCGCCTCCCGTTCGCATTCGAGTCGATGCGGCGTCAGCGCGTCTGATCGAAATAGGCATTCTGCTTGAGCAGGATGAAGCCGATCGGCGTTGCCAGCAGCGCCGCACCGACCACGAAGGCCGTGATCAGTATGCGTGCATTCCACTCCGCGGCGGCGATGGTCGCGATGCCCAGCGGCCAGAAGAGCAACACTGCGGTGATCAACCCGGGAGAGAAGCGCCCGCGCTTCAACAGGAACGGCGTGATGTGCATGAAGGTGGCATTGATCAGCATCAGCCCGGGAAAGCCCAGGGCGATGCCGGGATATTCAGGCGCGATGGCAACGCCGACCGCGCCGATTACTACGACCAGGGCGTTGGTCACGTAAAAATCGTCCCACCGTGCGGGAAGATGCAAGACCTGGACGGCCCAATTGCGCCAGTCGAAGACGAATTCCTCGACAACGTGGAAGCCGTAAGCGGCTACACAAAGCGACAGCATGATCTGAAGATGGGTCATGACGTCGACTCCTCTCGGCGTGCTGCAAAGGTTTGGCGGGCAATCTTAGACAGGGGTTGGCCGACAGGTCAAATCGGTGAAGCAGGAAGGCCGGTCGCATCAGCCGGCCTTGAGATCTTTGAGAATTCGGCAGAAATGGTGGTTTAGCTCTTTCGCGCTGAATGACCGACGACCCATCTGTTCCAAGCGGGTTCGTTGATTTCACCTGCGGCGGCGCGGAGGATCATGCCTGTTTCTTCGGCCTCGCTGCAGGTCAGCTCCCAACCATTCAATTCGAGGAACACGACGATCGCCGCAAGTGCGATTCGTTTGTTGCCGTCAACAAAAGGATGATTGCGGAGCAGGCCCCAACCACAGGCAGCGGCCAGCTCCGGCATAGTCACGTTGCGTTTGTACGACGCCAGATGCTTGGCCCGCGCGAGCGCCGACTCCAAGGACGCGGGCGCGCGCAGGCCCGGCACGCCTCCGTAGCCTGCGATGAGTTCCTGATGAATGGCGATGACGGCGCCGGCGGTCAGCCAGCGCAGGCGCTTCACTTCGCCAGCTCGCGGTAAGCGTTGCGATGCCGCGTTTCGGTGCGACGGAAGGCCTCCACCTGGGCGGAGAAATCGGCGTCGAAGGGCGACAGCTCGATACCGGAATTGGTGTCCGAGATCGTCAATGTGCTGCCTTCACGTACGCGCAGGCGTGCGATGGCTTCTTTCGGAAGCAGAACGCCGAAGCCGTTGCCGATTTTGCGGAGCTTGGTCTTCATAGGGGGATTATAACGGAAGTTATAACGGCGATTCGCTTGTGCCGTCCCTACGGGACTCGGATTCCACAAATACGCCTACCCCGCCCTAAAGGACGGGGCTATCATCTTTCGCGCCTGCGGCGCTCGACTGACGGCCAAACCGGCGAACTGGCCACCGAACTCAGGTTAACGTCCGAAGAAAGGGCGTGAACCCTTCGGCAGGCTCCGGGGCATCAGGCTTAAGGTCGGGTGCGACGCTACGACTTCACGAACGTCAGCGAGGCCGAGTTCATGCAATAGCGCAGACCGGTCGGACGGGGACCGTCGTCGAAGACGTGGCCCAGATGAGCGTCGCACTCGGTGCAGCGCACCTCGTCGCGCGACATGCCCAGGCTGGTGTCGCTGTCGGTCTTGACGTTCTGCTTGGCGATGGGCTCCCAGAAGCTCGGCCAGCCGGTGCCGGAGTCGAACTTGGTGGCCGAGGTGAACAGCGCATTCTGGCAGCACACGCAGCGGAAGATGCCTTTGGCGTGCAGGTCCCAGTACTGACCGGTAAAGGCGCGCTCGGTGCCTGCCTGGCGGGTGACGTTGAACTGCTCGGGCGTCAGCTGCGCGCGCCATTGGGCCTCGGTCTTGACTACCTTGGGCACACGCTTAGGGCCAATCTTCTCGCCGTTATCTTTGAACTCGACAACTTCCACGTAATCGGTTGCGGCCGGTGCAGCGTCGGCTTCGGTGCGGTTAAACAGGCTCATGAATGCGACTCCTGAGAGGGATAGGAAACTCGTTTTCAGAAAATTTCTTCGGTTCGTCATAGTGTACTCAGCGTTTGTCGATTTGCGGGCTAAGGAGTTTGAGCGAGAACTGTGCCGTCCCCTACGGGACTCGGCGAATTTTCTTATCCTACCCAGCACTGCGCCTCCAGCTCCGTGCTGGGCTAGACTACTTCGCGCCTATGGCGCTCCGCTTGAGGCTGTTCCTGCTTTATTGACAGCCAACAACCCCCTCTTACGCCCCCCGCTCTGCGCTACTGATTGCGATAGAGCTGCGGATATATCTGCTGCAAGTTGGCGACTTTCGGCAGATCGAAGTGCGCGATGTACGGGTTATCAGGATGCAGCGCAGCATAGTTCTGGTGATAGCCCTCCGCGGGATAGAAGGCCTTCAACGGCACTACCTGGGTCACGATCTTGCTTTTGAAAATCTTCGCCTGCTCCAACTGCGCAATGTAGTCGTCGGCAATCTTCTTCTGCTCATCGTTGCTGTAGAAAATGACGGAGCGATACTGCGTACCCTCGTCCGGATACTGATGGTTCAACTGCGTGGGGTCGTGCGCCACGGACAAGAACACTTGCAACAGCTGGCCATAGGTAATCTTCGAAGGATCGAAGACGATCTTTACCGACTCGGCGTGGTTGGTGGTGCCGGTGCTGACAATCTCGTATTCCGCCGTTTTCGCTGAACCTCCGGAATATCCGGACGTAGCTGAAATGACGCCTTTGACGTGCTGGAAGACGGCCTGGATACCCCAGAAGCAACCTCCGGCAACCACTGCGGTCTCCTGGCCTGGAGAGCTGGCCAGCGATTCATCCACGGCCGGCGTGGGAAGCGCTGTCACCCTCTCGCTCGCGACCACAGAGTTGCGAGAGTCGCGCATTACCATCCCAATTACCAGAACGGCCATTGCCGCTGCCAACGCAACACGTAACCAGAACTTGGACATAAGCTCACCTCGACTTCATACTCCCACCGCTTCAATCGATTAGAGTCGCGATTCGACAGAAGGTTACAAAGCCAACCTGACTGCGGCCAACGGGCAGTTTATGGCGCTGGCTGCCGTCAGTGAGGGTACGCACGCGGGAGGTGGGCGGATTTAGAGCGGCTGCTCACAAACCTCGGGTGTCGACCTGCGATCGAAAGAGCTCGTCATTTCAACGGAGGCTTGAATTGCTCGTCGATTTCGATCTGGTAGCCGTTGGCGAGGCGGTTGCTTTCATTGGCCATGCCGACAACCGACATCAGCTCGTGAAACATCTCCGGGGTCATGCCCTTGTTGCGCGCTGCCGCAGTATGCGACGCGATGCAGTAGGGGCAGCCGTTGGTCACGCTGACGGCGACGTAGATCATCTCCTTCATCAGCGGGTCGAGCGCGCCTGGCGCCATGATCTGCTTGATGTCCTGCCAGGTTCGCGCCAACAGCGCCGGATCGTTGGCCAGGGCCTTCCAGAAATTGTTGATCCAGTCGGTCTTGCGGGTTGCCATGATGTCGTCGTACACCGCCCGGACTTCAGGGCCGGCGTCTGCGTATTCGATGAGTCCAAATGTCGCCATAAGAATCTCCTTCACCACGGAAGCACGGAGATCACGGGAATTTCTTACTCTTTGTCTTCTCCGTGCACTCCGTGCTTCCGTGGTGACAACGATTACTCCACTTGCACTTTCTCCCGATATGCGGCCACCTGCACATTCCATCCCAGCGCCTGGGTCATGGCGTCGCGCAGTTGTGCAGCGGCGGCCGGCTCGCCGTGCACCAGGTAGGTCACACTCGGCGCGCGCCGAAAAGTGTGCAGCCACTCCAGCAGTTCGGGGGTGTCGGCGTGGTCGCTGAACTGTTCCAGGCTGGCCACCTGCGCGCGAATAGGAATCTGCTGCCCGAACATCTTCACCTGAGGCGCGCCGTGTTGGATGGTGAAACCGCGCGTGCCGGGCGCCTGGAATCCGATGAACAGCACAAGATTCCTGGGATCGGGGAGGCGCAGCATCAGGTGATGCACGATGCGGCCGCCCGCAACCATGCCGCTGGAGGAGATGATGATCACCGGAGACTTTATGTTATTGATCTTCTTGGAATCTTCCTGGGTAACATCGAAGTGGAAGCCGGGCCAGTCGAGAGGCGAGCCGTACTTGGCGATCATCGCCTTGGTCTCAGGCGTGAACTCTTCCGAGTGCTGCATGAAAATCTGGACAGCCTTGATCGCCATGGGGCTGTCGGCGTGCACCGGCACGCGCGGAACCTGTCCACTCTCCATCAGTTCCTTCAGGAGGAACAGGAATTTCTGCGTGCGTTCGACGGCGAACGATGGCACCACCACGCTGCCGCCACGCTGTATCGCGGTGCGAATGAGGGCGGCCATTTGCGGACGGGGATCGTTGTGCGGATGCTCGCGATTGCCGTAGGTGCTTTCCATTACCAGCAGATCGCAGTCCTCGCCTTCGGTGGGTCCGGAATGAAGAACGTTGCCGGGCGCGACCTCGCTATCGCGGACGCGCCCGATGTCGCCGGTGAAGAGCAGCTTCCTGGCCGCCGCGCCGGAATTCAAGGTGATCTCCGCCATCGACGAGCCGAGGATGTGGGCGGCGCGAACGAAGCGGAACGACAGTTGGCTGCTGAGCTGTTTGACTTCGCCGAAGGCCACGGGGCGGAAGAGCGTCAGGGATTGCTGCGCTTCTTGCACGGTGTAGAGCGGCAACGCAGGGTGGTGTTTCGAGGCGTTCGTCTTGTTGTAGAACTCGGCGTCTTCTTCCTGCAAATGACCGGAGTCCGGCAGCAAAATGCTGCACAGATCGATGGTGGGCGCGGTAGCGTAGATGGGGCCATGAAAGCCTTGCTTCACCAGTCGCGGGATCCAACCGGAGTGGTCGAGATGCGCGTGGGTCAGGATGACAGCGTCGATGCTGTTCGCGGGCACCGGCAGGTCCTGCCAGTTGCGCTCGCGCCATTCCTTTTGGCCTTGAAAGAGGCCGCAATCGACCAGCACTTGCAGCGGACGCGGGTCGCCGTCTACGTGGATTAGGTGCTTCGATCCGGTAACAACTCCTGCCGCACCGAGAAATTGGATGTAGCTCATATGTTTTATTTACCAGGGAGATCACGGAGATCACGGAAAACCAAGAATCACAATCGAGAATCATAAAAACTCCGTGAACTCCGTGGCCTCCGTGGTTAGATCTCCCTCTTCGTTATTTCGCTGCCGCCACTACAACGGAGGATACAGTTGCATAGATCAATTCTCTTTGTTTTTGTTTTTGTCATCGTCTTCCGGCTTAGGCAGTGGAATCTCCTCCCGCGGCGGCGGGACGTTGTACACGTTGTTGCCGACATTCGCCTCCGGCACACTGCCATCGTTGACCGTAATTTTGTCGGGAGCGACAGGAACTGGGAGGCGGCCAGTGCCTTTTTGTCCCGCCTTCACCAGAATCCGCATGATCTTTTCGCCGGACGGAGTCTGCACCAGCACAGGAACCTCCGCACCTGCGTGCCCACGATTCTCGATGGTAGCGGTTACCAGGAAGCTCTTGTACGTCTCGCTCAACAGAGGCCGCGTGTAGGCCGAGTCAACGTGAAAGTCAGGCAGACCACGGTCGCGATAGACCCAGTCGTCGAAGAACCATTCCAGATCGCGCTTGGAACTGGTCTGCAAAAGCTTCTGGAGGTAAGCGGGGTCCTTGTCGGCTCCGGGACGATAGGCCGTCAGGGCCGACTGCATTGCGGTATCGCCGACCATGTCGCGCAGCATCCACAACACAAAGCTGCCCTTGCCGCGCAGGTAGAGTTCATCGCTGGTGTTCAGCAGGGTGTTGTCCGCGGAATTGGAATCCGGCGGCGTCTTCGAGGCGGCATCCGGCTTGGGATTGGGATTGGCCGCTTCCTCTGCTCGCACCAGCGGCTCGCGATACTCATCCAGAAAGTCGAGCGCGGCCTGGCGTCCGGAACGATGGTCCACCAAGACAGCTTGCAGGAAGCGTTCGGTGCCTTCCTGGATCCACGGATGCGGAGAATGGAAGCGGGCCGCAACCTGAGTAGGCAACAACAAGAGCTGCAAGGTAGGAGTGGGCGCCGGGCGCAGCGGAGTGAACAGGATTGCTCCGCTCTGGTAGGGATTGGCGTCGGAATCGGTCAACTCCACTACGCGCGCTGGTTGGCCGGGCTCGCCAAGCCAATCGTGCAGCAGGGGATCGCTGGCCTCGGCGGCCAACGCGTAATCGCGGGCCAGCTCGGTGTCCTCGGGAAGATGCAACAAAGAAATTGTTGGGCGATCCAGAGGTTCGTAATTAGCAATGGCGAAGGCTGGAGCAGTCTCCTTCATGCCGGGCAAGGTCAGCGTGTTGCTGAACTCCTTAAGCTTGCCAGCGGCGCTTTCGGTACCGGCAACTTCGCGGCTCTCGCCGCAACTGGAGACGGCAGCATTCACGGCGATGCAGAGTGACTCCGTGCTTCCGCCCAGCACAATGATGCGAGCGTCGAACTCGCTGCGGGCGTGACGTTCCTTCCACACGGCGATGGCATCGAACACGGCATTGCCATCGCTCATGTTCACCGCTTCGATGGCCACGGGATACCAGGTGACGTATCCCAGGCCCCGCACGGCGGTGAACGCGTCGCTGATCTGGTCCCAGTCGTTGCGCGCGCCGACAGCGGCAGGAGCGCCCATGCGAGTAAGGCGGGTCGCGTCGGGCGTGACGGTCCCACCGTACTGCACATCGAGGGTGATCGAGGTGGCCGGCGCGACCGCCTTCGGAAGAGTTACGATCGCTTCCGAAAGGCTGCCGGTGTGATCGATGTCCGAGGTGTAATTCTCGCCCAGCCACTGCACCGGCTTATCGTCGAGGGTGATGCTGTTCCAGTTCAGCGATGACGAGACCTGCAAGGCAAGGTTCTTCTCAGGATTCTTCGAGTCGTTGCGCAGGGTGAGCTTGCCGGTAACGGCCATGACGTGGGTGCTGCGGTCGATCTGGACTTCCAGCTGATAACGGGTGACGGTGAAAGCGTCGCGATCGATGGCGTGAGCAAACGAACAAGCGAATAGAACGGCGAGTAGTGTCGCGAACCGCATTATTGGTTTTGCGTCTCGGTTAGAAGGGCGGACGATTGCATAGATGTGCGTCAACTGTGTGCCGTCCCTACGGGACTCGGCGACTTTCTCCCACTCTACCCAGCACTGCGCCTCCGGCTCCGTGCTGGGCTAGACTGTTTCGCGCCTACGGCGCTCTTTTCGTTGCGGCTTCTTCCCTAATGCAACCGCAAACGGCGTTTCGTAGCAAACCTGGTTCGACGCCGGGATAGCTTGGCTCAGGATGGAAAAATTCATCCTGAAGCCTTGGTCTGTCCCGTCTGACTGGCCGCGCGCCGCTGGCGAGCTAGCTCAAACATCACCACGCCTCCCGCAACCGAAACATTGAGCGAAGGCACGTGGCCGACCATGGGAATGGACACCAGGAAGTCGCAGCGACGCCGGACCAGATCGTGCATGCCTTTGCCTTCCGCGCCCAGCACGATGGCACAGTGCATGTTGTAGTCGAGCTCGTCGTAGCTTTTGGTGCCGCGCTCGTCCAGCCCAACCGTCCAGACATTGCGCTCTTTCAGTTCGTCCAGGGTGCGCGAGATGTTGGTGACGCGAGCAATGGCCAGATGCTCGGAAGCCCCGGCCGAAGCCTTCACGGCAGTGCCGGTCAGTCCCGCGGCTCGCCGCTCCGGGATGATCATGCCGTCGGCACCGGCGGCATCGGCGGTACGAATCAGCGCGCCCAGATTGTGCGGGTCTTCGACGCTATCGACCACCACCAGGAAACTGTATTCGCCGTGGCGCTGCTCCAGCAGCGTGTCCACGTCGGCGAACTTTTTGCCGGTGGTAACGGCGATGACGCCCTGGTGGGTATTGGTGTTGGCGAGGCGGTCGAGCTGCTCGCGCGGCAGGAAGCGCACCTCTACGCCGCTGGCGCGGCAATCGTCGATGAGGCGCTGCATGCGCTGATCGTGGCGCTCGCGCGCGATGCCCACATATTCAAAGCTGCGTGCGCCCGACTTCAGGGCTTCGATGACCGAATGAATGCCGTAGATGACGACCATGTTTGATAGTTAGTGTACGACAGGGAGGGTGTCAGGCGGCGGACCCAGCGCGTGAAAACCGTGTCGTCCCCGGGGGGATTGTGTCATAACCGTGCCGCCGCTCCGCGGCTCGGATCGATTTTTCCACTAGACCCGGGGCTTACGCCCCGGGCTAACTTCATAGCCGCCGTTGCGCGGCTAGGTTGAGGCAAAACCTTCAGTGATCGTCCCACCGCATAATCAAGATCCAAGCTACGACACAGGCGCGCCTACGCTGCGTGCTGGGCTAAGCTGAGTCGTCCCGCATAGCGGGACGGGAGCGTCGTTGACGACGCAGCCTCGCGAGCATGGCATTTTCAGGGCAGCTCGGGATAAACAGCAGGTCGCTGCAGCGAGTCTGTGTGAGGACCATGTTGTCCCTACGGTACCCAGATCGAAATACCCGAGCTACCCAGCACTCCGCTGCGCTGCGTACTGGGCTAAGCTGAGTCGTCCCGCATAGCGGGACGGGAGCGTCGTTGACGACGCAGCCTCGCGAGCATGGGCATTTTCAGCAACTCGACGAAGTAGCCCCTCGCGGCATGGGCGTTTCCAGCAACTCGACGACACAGCTCGCGAGCGTGGGCATTTTCGGGGCAGCTCGGGACAAACAGCAGGTCAGTGCAGCGAGTCGTGTGAGAATCGTGCGGTCCCGGGCCTCAGGTGTTCTACTCCCTCACCTCAGCCCAGTTTGAGTCGGGATTGAATTGGTTCATGAAGGGGGCCTGGGTTTTGGTCGCGTCTCCCAAGTCTTTCTGAAAGACCATGCGGTCCTGATCGACAATGAAGGTCATCACTCCCGTGACACCGTATTCGGCCGGATAGGCAACGAACGCAAATCCCCGGGTCTGGACACCGCCACGGACATAATCCCTAAGACCACCGTTGGCAAAGAACCCTTGCGTGGTCAATAAGCCGAAGTAATAACCGTGGAAAGGCTTATGCTGGCTGGGTTGAAGTTTGGCGCCCTCGTTCGTGGCAAACGCCACCAGAGGCCCGAGGGGACTCTTGGGCTTGCCGGGAGCATCAGGCCAGTACAGTCCGTCTTCCTTGCCAGGATCGCTGATGAACTTACGCGCGTACTGTTTTACACCGTCGCGTTCACGGGAGAAATACTCGTTTTGGGCAAACACCAGCGCCCCGAGGACATCGATGGTGGCCAGCTCATTACCGCCAATGGTGCGATTGCGAAGCTCGCTCTTGCCCGCCGCGCTATCGAAGAACCATTGTCCCGAGGGCGCTTTTCTGAGGGGTACGGGGAAGGCCGTATTGCTGACGTCGACCAGCAGGATTTCGGTTCCGTTTTCCAGCTTGCGCCAGCGATTCACTCTATCGTAGGCGGAGGCAAATCCCGCGAACGAACGTTTGTCCTCGTCTGCATTGCCGGAGGAAAAGACATCCTTCGAATCCGGGCCGAAGATCGCCAGCATCTGCGGTTGATTGTCGTTCTTAGCCGCCAGGGCCACCGCCAGACCGGCTTCCTCGGGGGTGGAGAATGTCTTTTGGCCGCGAGCGGGCTCGCCAGCCACGGTGGCGTGATGGCAGGCTGGAAGTGCGATCGTCAGTGCCCCCAGGGCGAGAATCATCCAAAGCCGGTAACCCATCAACCCCCGCGTATCGCTCGCCCCCGACATCATCCTCATCCACGCCTCCCTCGATTTTCGTAACCTTGAATCAGCCCGAGGCATCACCAGTGCAGTCCGCTGGAGCGGCCTCCAATACCCCAACCGGAAGCTCCGCCACGAGTGACCCACCCGCGATAGCTGGAGGAGCGGTCGCCCCATCCTCCAATTCCGAAGACTGTGCCGGCCTGACCGCCCCAACTGCTAAAGGCGGTCAAATTCTGCTGAGGATCGGGGGGGCCCCAACCGAGCGGACCCGCGTCGTCGGGCCAGCCACCGCCCTCCCGGGCCCAGGCACTGAAAACCTGAAAGCCGGGCCTGGGGCTCACCGTACCGCTGACGCTGAAAGCGTGCTTGCCGGCGGAGGTATCGGCCGCTGCGGGGTTGGCTGGTGCGCCGGGTTGAGTGCTGGCTTGTGAACCGAACGGCCGGTTGGCGTCGTCGTGGTAGGGATGGTTTCCGTAGTAGATATAGCCGCCGTAGTAGCCACCATGCCACGCGTGGTTGCCGAAGTAGGGATAGTTTCGATAGTTAGCTACACCCTGGTACCAGTTGCAACTCCAGTTGCTCCAGCCCCAGTCGGTACCCGACAAGGCACCAATGGGCACCCCGTCCCCGAACGCAACCAAGCCATTCTCGGGCAGGTTCTTGTTGTTGTAATTCGGCGTCTGCACCGGAGTTCCAAAAGCCGCTGCCGGGTTGTATTGCGGGACAACCACCATCAGGGGATTGCCAGGCTGTAGCGTGATGATGTCCCCACTTGGTTGCGCCATCGTCATCTGTGGAGTGGACTTGAGATGTTCCTCAGTCTTGGCCCGGGCGCGCAACGCCTGGATTGCAGCCATGACCGCGGAATGTTGATTGTGGTAGGCCTCACCCAGCTGAGAGGTCCAAACCAGATTATGCGACATGATGTTCAGCACCGCCACAAACGGCGTTAGAGCTTTGACGCTGGGGTCCCAGGGTTGAGCGCTGACTTCCTGGATGAAGACCCCCTGTGGGAGATCCATACTGTGCCCCACCCAGATGTTGGCTACCAGAACCTGGTCCGGATAGGTCGCGGCGACCAGGACTTGCGCCAGCAGAGCGTCAGGATAGAGCGCAATCGGCGCCACCAGACTTTGCAGCTCCTCGGGGGTAAGAGGTATGCCCTGGCCGGAGTAGTCAGATCCCGACAGTGCAGCGGCCTGGTAAAGCGCTGCTCCGCCTGAATCCAGCGGCACGGTCAGCAGGAGCAAAGTAAAACAGAGGGCCAATGATAAAGATTGCCTGCGTTGCCACACCATCATCCGTTTCTTCTCCCATGGAGGCCTGATGCTTCTCGTAACCGAACCCGCCGCCAACGCACCAGGGGGAAATCTTCGGTTCATCACTCAATACTACAGTGCCAGAATGTTGCTCATTTCACAAACCGGACCTTCCTCTCAGGAACGCTGTGGTTGCTCAAACCGCGGCCCGGTGCCAAGCGTCGCGCTCTTCGCTGTCCTCCGGCTACACTGTAATGTTCTGCGGTTCCCGGAAGGACGAGGTCTTCATCATGGCAACTGGCAATAGCAAGAAGGGCGTGATCGCAATTCTGACCGGAGGCGGCGATGTCCCCGGCCTCAACCCGGCGATACGCGCGGTCACCATTCGCGCCCTGCGCGAGGGTTACGACGTCATTGGACTGCGGCGCGGATGGGCCAGCCTCATCGACATGGTGCGCGACAAAGACTACGACAACAGCGACAATTTTCAGCGTCTCTCCGAAGAACTGGTGAATCGCGCCGGCCGCACCGGAGGCACCTTCCTGCATACTTCCCGCACCAATCCCAGCCGCATCAGCAAGGACAACATTCCGCCCCACCTGCGCGAGAGCTACCAGGCCGAACGCAACGATCTGACTCCCGAGGTCTTGAAGAACTTGTCCTGGCTCGGCGTCGACTACCTGATACCGATTGGCGGCGACGACACGCTTAGCTACGCCGTCCGTCTGTTTCAGGAAGGCGTCAAGGTCGTGGCCATCCCCAAGACCATGGACAACGACGTTCCGGGCACCGACTACTGCATCGGCTTCAGCACCTGTGTCACTCGCATCATCGAAATGGCCAACCGGCTGCGCACCTCCGCTGGATCGCATGAACGGCTTCTGGTGCTCGAGGTCTTCGGCCGCTACGCCGGATTCACCGCCATGCTGCCAACCATGGCGGGCGCTGCCAATCGCTGCGTCATTCCCGAGTTCAAGTTCAATATCGATCGCCTCACCGAATTGCTGATCTACGATCGCAACAAGAACCCCAGCAAGTATTCAGTTGTCCTGGTGTCGGAAGGCGCGATGTTCGAGGGCGGCGACATGATCTTCGAGCGCGAGGTCAAGGACGCTTTCGGGCACAAGAAGCTAGGCGGGATCGGCAATGTGATCTCCGAACGGATCAAGGAATTGTCGGCGCGATTCAACTCGGGCAAAGCTCTCGACGTGATGAACCAGAGTCTGGGATATCTGGTGCGCTGCGGCGATCCCGACGCCATCGACTCCATCGTCCCCATGGCCTACGGGAATCTCGCGCTCGACCTCATCCTCACCAACGTTCACGGACGCCTGGTCGTGTTGCGCAATGGCCGCTACGACAATATGCCGATCGAGGTCATTGTGGCCACGAAGAAAGTGGTCAACATCAAAGATCAATACAACACCGAACGATTGCGGCCGCGCTATAAGAGCTTCGAGATGAAGCCGCTCTTCATCATGACCAGCGACCTGGGATAGAAGCAACTAGCACTCGGCAACTAGCGGTTCGCACTCAGCAATTAGCAGTGAGCATTGGGCGAGCGGGCATACAGGTGACTCTCTTCATCAGGCCAGCTTGCTTTCGTGTGTGTCATCCTCAGCGGAGTGAGGCGAAGCCGAACGGAGTCGAAGGACCTCTATCATGGCATTCAACTCGTAGGTTGCTTTGTAACAGGGCACGACTTCACAGGCCGCTGAAAAACTCCGCTTCCAATCGCTTTGTGTCAGGGCACGACTTTCACAGGCCGCTGAAAAAGTCGCGATTTTGCGCTGTTCGGGCAGAGCTAGCCTTTAGGCTAGCGTCTAAGTGCTTTATTTTCGATTCCGAGTCGGCTTCAGCCGACGGCACAACTCGCGTTCAACGACTTTTTCAGCGGCCTCTTTCAGTCGTGCCGATAAGCTGCCTATTTTGTCATTACGAGCCGGCTTCAGCCGGCGGCACAATGCCCTGATCCGATTTTTCCGCGGCCTGTTCAGTCGTGCCGATAAGCCGTTTATTTTTCTTCCCGAGCCGGCTTTAGCCGGCGGTACAAAACGAACGGATCAACGAGAACCCGCGGTCGAGCCCAACTTTACAAATTGTTCCACGTGGAACATTTGCGAAATATCACAAAGTAACCTGCCAAGCGATTGACAACAAAGAAGCCTTCGCACTTCGGTGCTAACTAACGAACGCTCGTTCGGAGCCCGAGCCGGGTGCCCCAGGTCTCGCTCTTTTCGAGACCTGGGTGAGTACCGTGTGCAGCAACGCGCTCTTACTGGTTTCTTGGAAAGGTCGCAGGATCAATGAAATTCTCGTTTAGTCTGCACTCAACGCCAGCTTTCGGCAGTGGGACGACCTCAGCAATTTCGCGTCGAGCCTTGGGGTTCGGCCTTACCTGCACAGCCAGTTTCAGGGATTGCAGCTTCCCGTGATCCGTAAACACCGGATCGGTAATCTGCAGAGTGAGATCCATGCCACGGAGTTCAAAGCTTCTGGTCGCGCCAAATTGCGGTATCTGCGCACACGGACTGCGAAGGTCTGCCGCAAAGAAGCGGCCTCTGCTCTCCCAGTCTCTGCTCTGTTCACTATCCTCAGTAAGCAGGGTGCTGTAGCCGTCGCTATCTCCAATCGAGCTTAGACGGCATTCAAAGTCACCGCTGTAATCAAAATCAGGGTCCCCTGTGAATCCAGCCGCATGACACTGGAGCTTGTAAACGGGAAGGCCGTCTATTGAACTGATGTTAAGCACGACGGTTGCTTTGCTCAAATCGGAGACATCAAATGTCTGCTGGAGAGGCTTGACAGCGGGGTAGGACTTGGAGGCCGAACAGTGACCCACAATGCACAGCATATTCAACATCCAGACATATCGCGCAATTGTCCGCATGTCTAATTGCCTCCCCCGGCAAGGTTCCATACCTACTCCACCGACCCCAACCGCACCATCGCCCGCTTCAGCTTCACATGCCCCTGCATCGTCCGCAGATATTCCACCTCGCTCGCACCCACCTTCGCGCGGATGATCTCCGCGAGGCTCTCCTTTTCACGACTGCTCCAGCCTTTGACTTCCGGCGCTAACGCCGTTACCACCGCAAAGTCGGCGAACGCTGCCTGCTCCAGCGGCGACCATTTCCGCAGGTCGGTTCCCAACTCTCGCGCCAGCGCCGCAACCGCGGCCTCACGCATCTTCCCCGGATCGCCCTTGAACTTCTCCGCCATCCGCCGCTCCACGGCAAATCCAATGTTGCGAATCGAGAACCCATCCCACAGCCCACGAGGCCCATTTCCGATCTCGTAGAAGATATGTTCCGCCGCCAGCTTCCGCAGCGTGCGCGCCGGCGTCCGATATCCCGGCGTCTTCCCAATCCGCGCCTCTTCCCTTTCCGTCATCGCCAGCAGTTCCGGCTTGCCCGGCCTGAACCCCAGCTTGCGATAGAACCAGAACGCGCCCGACTTGATCGCCTCTTCATTGTCCTGTCCGATCTGATACGGATACACCGAGAAGCAAGTAATTCCGGCGATCTGATGCAGCAGGTGAAGTACCTTGCTGTAAATCCCCGCGGTCTCGCCCTCGCGAAAGGCGTAGAAAGTGTTGAAGCCAACCTCCATCCACTCGAACAGCCCGATGCCTTCGATGTAATTGATGGGCACGCCATTCTTCACCGTCATACCCGCGTAATAGGCGCGCAGCGGCAGACGGCGCTCTGGAGGCAGTCCCCATAGAAAAATGTGAACTCCTCGTCCCACATCAGCCTCAACCACGTGCTCCGCGTCCCCACGGGTCGTGCCATACAGTTCGCGGTAACGCACCGTGAGGACCGTGCGCACCAGATCCATCACCTGCTCGCCTTCGCTGCGCGGAAGTTTGCGCACGGGAAGCGGCGGCGAAGCCAGTTCCTCTTTCAGCGACACTTGTTTACGCTGAATGAGCGGCTCTCGATGGTAGTAGAGGTCCGGCGGATTACGGCGCGCGCGCGTCCGGCTCGCGAACGAATCGCCAAGTTCCCATACGATTTCGATCTTCAACGCGTCGTACCACGCCGTCTTCTCCAGCATGCTGCCCGACGACTGTTCCAACCGCTGCAGCAGCCACGGCAGTATTCGATCGGCGCCACCAGCGGCGCTGCTCAGCCATTCGAGATAGGGAGTGTCTGCCTCCACCAGGCAATCGTCCGCCAGCAGCGGGAGGTACCGCGGCAGGCTGCTCCACACCTGTTTGTATTGCTCCTCCGGATCCCACTCAACGCGCAGATCACGGGTAGAATCCGACGCCAGCCAGCGCGCCACTTCGTAGGTAAAGGTGTCGCGGATTGCCGTGCCGGCGATGCCGGAAAATTGTTCTGAATCGAAGAGATCGAGGTCGGCGTCGGAGTCACGCAGCGCCTCTACTTGCCGGCCAATACGGCCCAGCAATGCTTCCGTCAGGATGACGACCCTGCGGCTTTGGGGGAAGGCGCGGAGGAACAACAGCGCGTCATGAAAAGCTATCAGCGATTCAGCGTCGGCGAATGTCTGGTCTCGCAGCGACGCCAGCACCTTCTCTACCCCAGCGGCGCAACCCGGCCCGTATTGACTCCTGGCTGCCTCCAGCGCCGACAATCCAGCCGCCAGAGATCGCTTCACGCTTCACCTGAGGCGGCGGCCTCCGCGGCCTCTGCGGCCAGGAGCGATCTCGCCGTCTCCGGCAACGCCGCAGGTCCTGCCGTTGCACGCTGGGCCGCGGCACGGTGTCCCGCCCTCACCGAACCCCACACGATAAACAGGTTCGTCACCATCACCACGGTGAAGGCCATGGCGGGAAGAAATGCGAAGTTCACTCCCCGGTCGTTGACGATCTCCAGCGCCAGGACCGCGGTCACCAGTCCGCGCGGGAGCATCCAGAAGAGCAGCTCGGTATCTTCGCGGGAAACATCTCTTACCACCCAGCGGCTGCCCTGCACGGCCAGGAACCGCGCCAGCACCAGCGCTGCCAGTATGCCGAGGATGGGAATGATATAGCGGCGGCTGATGAATTGGGCGACGACACCCAGCAAAACGAAAAAGAAGGAGCGCACCAGGAAGCTGAACTCGGCGTGAAAGGCCAGCAGGCGCGCGCCCTGCCGCGTCAGGTGAGGAGTACGCGGCAAATTGGCCAGCGTGACGCCAAAAATCAGGACCGTCAGCAGGCCGCTGCCCTTCAGGTAGTCACCGGCTGCGTACACTCCCAGCACCACGCCCAGGTTCAGAATATTCGTAAACGGCATGCCGGCCACGCGCGGGAATATCTTGTACCACGCCCATCCCACGGCCACGCCAATCAACAACGATACGATGATGTGATGGGAAAAGTCGGTCGCCAACCCGGCCATCAGCGATCCGTTTCCTTCGCTCTTCAGCAGGCTCCCCACCAACAGGACAGCAATCACCTCGCCCAGCGAAGACTCCACGGTCAGCGTTATCTTTACTGGGTCGGGAGTGTCGATCTGCTGTAGCGCGGGAATCACGATGGTCCCGCTCGTGCATCCCAGCGCCGCTCCCAGCAGAAGACAATCCGTCCATCCCAGATGTAGTAGTGCCCTGCCCATCAGCGCGATCAGCGCCAGACTCAATCCGAAACTCAAGACCACCAGCAACAAGCCGGCGGGAAAATAGCGCAGCGCCTGGCGAAGCCGCAGTTCCAGTCCGCCCTCGAAAAGAATGAGCACCAGGGCCAGCGTTCCCAGAACGCGGATCGCGCCCTGGAAGGTTTGCGGATTCACCCAATGCAGTATGGGACCAAGCGTGATGCCGATGAGCAGCAGCACAATAATGTCGGGAACGCGGGTCAGCTTGGACAGGCGATTGGCGGCAACTGCCAATATCAGCAGTGCCGCCAGCAACCCGAATGTGTGCGCCATGTCCATAACAGTTCTACAGACACCCGACAGCGAGACTTTCGCCAGAGGTAAATTGGATAATCCATCATATTACGAAAACTTCGCAACATCCCCCGCGCGCTTGAGGTCCTCGCTGCTCTAAATTAGTGCAGGGATAGCGGCAACCCCCGGGGAGTGTCCTGAAGTTGACGCCTGCGCTGTTTTGTTGCATAAAGAAGATCTCTATGGGCGCAAAAGAGAAAGAGAAAATGAGCTTAATCGGCCAGCCTGTGGCGGAGTTGCCGGTCGCTGATGTCGAACGCGCACAACAGCACTACAGAGATGCGTTGGTTTTGAGATCGGATGGCTTTACCCAGGCAAGGAAATTGGGGCCGTGTCACGCGGTCATGTAGCGATTTTCTTTCGGAAGCGGAAGCCACCGTTCGAACCTGCCATTCACTGGGTGTTTGCCGAAGATATCGATGCGACGTACCAGGAACTGAAGGCGTTAGGGGCGAACATCGTGGAGCCTCTGGAAAAAAAGCCTTGGGGATTGCGGCAATTCACCGTAAGCGACCTGGACGGTAACCTCTTCTATTTCCACCACGACTAACCAGGCGCGGCGTAACCAGCGGCTGGAGTCGGCAAGCAATCCGACTCAAATTAACACCCCGCTCAGCGCTGAATTCCATTGCAAGATTGAAAATCCGCTCTACAATCAAATTGAGGTGCGGAACGACGCCCACGTTCCCACAAAAGTTGTAGAACCAGTCATCCGGTTGCACCAGGACTGGCTGCCTGTCTACATCCCAATTCATAACAACAAGGAGCATTATATGAAGCGTTACATCCTTATTCTGGCCGCATTGACGGCGTTGTCTAGCGTAGCTTGGGCGCAGGACGGAGCTGCCCTTTACAAAGCGAAGTGCGCCATGTGCCACGGCGCCATGGGCGAAGGCAAAGTTGGACCATCCTTGCAGAAAACGTCCTTATCCCAATCGCAGATTTCCGATCTGCTGACCAACGGCGCTGCCGGCAAGAAAGCTCCGCACACCAAGGGTGTTGCCGGGCTCTCCGCCGATCAGGCCTCGTCCATCGCAACCTACGTGGCTTCGCTCAAGAAGTAAGTTCGCGGCCAGATACAAACGCCGGCCCCTCTTTCAGGGCCGGCTTTCTTGTGGATGGAAGTCGCGGCCGCCTTAGAACGTCACTCTCAGTCCGAGCTGCGCCGCGAACGGAATTCCTACCGTCGTTCCCGGACCGAAGAAATCTCCCAGTGCTCCTTCGGGGATCTCAAGCTGGTTCAGGCTGGTGATGGGCGCGGTTGTGCTGCAACTTGGGTTCGTGCAAACACTAGTGACATTGGTAATGCCGGTCACTGGATTGGGCACCATCTGCGACGCTGGAACCGGAAGCTGCACCACATTGACTGCGTAGTTCGCCCCGGGATTGTTACGGTTGAAGAGATTGAAGAACTCAATGAACGGGTAAAGCTGCCAGCGCTCGTTGATCTTGAAAGGACGCGCGACCCGCAGGTCTGACTGGATGTAAGGGGTGCCGCGGAATTCGTCGAGGCTGGTGTACACGCCATTGACGTAGATGCGGCCGGTGTTGTCCGCATTCGTGATGGTGATGGGACGGGCGCTCTCGAACTGATTGACACTGCTCACTTCGAATCCACCGGGAATACGCACCGTGAAGGCCAGAACAAATCGGCTGGTAACGTTTTCGCCGGATGGTCCGTAGTCCCCGGGTCCGAAAGCATTCAGCTGTCCGTTCGGCTGTTGGCAGACGCCATCGACATAGTCAAACAGTTCGCCCAGCAGGCAACCCCAGGTGTTCGCCCGGGAAAGCGTGTAATTCGCGACCAGGTTGAAGCGGTTCGTATTGCCCGCCAGATGCAGCATCAGCGCGTTGTACTTGGAACGGTTGTCGGACTCAAACACATTGACATTGGGCACCACATTGGCCTGGTCCGTGGCATAGTCCGGATCTGACTTGGGAATCAGCGGAGTGAATAAGTTCGTGCCGCTGGTATAGGGGAAGGCGCGGTATCCATGCACGCCGTCCTCGTAGACATAATCCGCACTCATCAGCCATTGATTGTTGAAGGCGTGCTGCACGCCCCCGGTGATATGAATGGCGTAGGGCGTTTTGTAAGGGGAGCCTATCAAATTTCCCGTGGCTCCGCTGCCGCCCGTCAGGCAACCGGAGCCGCTAAGCGCATACGTGCCTGGGCCTCCCGTAAGGGTGCACGGTCCGGTGGTGTAGTTGGTGTTGTTGACACCCTGAAATGCAGTCGCCCATCCGTTCTGTGCCAGATCGTCGTAAAACATGCCGAAGCCGCCACGAATGACCGTGTTCCCGCTGCTGCCGGGAGAGTAAGCGAACCCCAGGCGCGGCGCGAACTGATGGTGGTCATCCTGCGGCAGGCTGGGCACAACCGGAATCTGCAACGCCTGCATCGTTATGTACGCGGCGTTATCCGCCTCGCTCCGCCCCGATCCGATGAATAGCCCCCAGGTCGACTGCCAGCGCAAGCCGTAGTTGACCGTCAGTTTGGGCGTGACTCGCCAGGAGTCCTCGGCATACAACGCCATACGCTGAACGTTCTGCGAAAAGCTGCCGTCGCCGGCCGGCGTGTACGTGCACGTTGAGCCGTCTGAAGTAGTGAAGTTGACACACTGCGGGTTGAAGGTCCCGAACACCCCGGGATTCTGGATGTAATACGTTGGGTTATTGACGTACTGAGCAAGAGTCTCGGCCGTGCCAGGAAACGCTCCGCTCAGCACCGGTTCGTGAATAAAGTCGACCCCGAACTTGAGCGAATGGGCTCCCACAATGTGGCTCAGATCGTAGCGAAACTGATATTTTTGTTGGTTCCGCAGGTCGGGGAAAAAAGTAATCGGAGTTGCGAACTGGTTGTCGCCGTAAGTTTCGAAACCGGAAATGGTCAGCGCCGTGGAACTGAAGGGGAAGGCCAGCGCGAAGCCCAGATTAGAGTTCCGCGTCTGCGTCAGGTGCAATAAGCTGAAATCGAGCACCAGCGTGCCCACCGTGCTGTCATTGAAAGCATAGGTATTGCTGATCGCCGTATTCCAGTAATTATCGTGCGTCAGCAGGCCGGTTGACGGCAATGTGCCCTGCTCCACCAGGTTGTTGTTCGTCACATAGCTGTCTTCCGAAGTACGCAGGAACCAATTCGATTTCGTCGACTGCGCCCAGTCAAAGCGCACCGTACCGATGTAGTCGCGAAAGGGAATTGAGACAAAAGCAGGGCTGGCAATCGAAGGAGCGCCGGTAATCAATCCCTGGGCCGCCAATTGCGAAAGCGCGTTAAATTGCGTCATGCTGGCAGGACTGTAGGCGACGCTGGCATTTTCCTGCACGGTCTCGAATGAGCTGAAGACCCACACCTTGTCTTTTACGATGGGACCGCCGATCGTGCCCACATAGTTCTGGCGGGAGAACGGCGCTTTGGGATTGTGCACGCACACTCCATCCGTACAGGTTTCCGCGGGATTCTCAATGGGAAAGCGGGCGTTAAGAGCCGCCGCACGCTCATAGACAGCCATGTCGCCGTGCCAATCGTTGGTGCCGTGCTTGGTGGTGATCACCACCGACCCGGCTGTTGTCCACCCGGTATCCGCTTCTTCATTCGAGGTGCGCACGGCAAATTCCTGTAGCCCGTCGGGCGAGAAATTTTGCAGAAACCCGCCGATCCAGTCGTCGGAGTTGTCGGCGCCGTCCACCGACAGTTCGTTGTTCAAGCCGGAGCTTCCTCCGGTGGAGACGGCGGTTATGCGCGCCTTGGTTGGATCGGAAGGCTCGACCGGCTCCGTTCCGGGTACCAGATAGGCGATGTTGGCAAAGCTGCGCGCCGGCAGCGGATACGATTCCAGGTCATGGCTGTCAACGACGCCGCCACGCACCGCGCTCGAGGCGTCAACCGTTGCGGTCGTAATCGAAGAAGCGTTCCCCGGCACATTCACCGTCTCATGTGCGGCTGCGGGCTTGAGCGTGATGGTGATATCGCGCACCACACTGACCGCGGTGTCTACATCGGCCGTGGCCTCCGCGAAACCTTTGGCCGTAACCGCTACCTGATAGGGGCCGGGCAGAAGGCCGTCAATGCGAAATTCTCCGCGCTCGTTTGCCGTTGCCTCGCGGGCAATAGAGGACCCTGATCCTCTTAGCCGGACCACCACCTGGGCACCCACCACTCGTCTCGAGCTTGCGTCCTGTACCACACCTCGCAAGGTGCTGGTGGAATTCTGCGCGCACAGCGTGATTGGAACCAGTACAAGAGCAGCAATCAGAATCGTAAGGCGGAGTTGTTGCGATGTTCCGGGAGCGGACTGCATGAGGTCAATCCTCCAGCCTGGCAAGTTTTTCTGGCGCCAGACACGTTAGTGGAAGGCCAAAGGCTATCCTGCAGCCACTCGTACTACCATCGGTAGTAACCAACTCTTTTCAGCAAAGATCCGAAGTTTCCCCAAACGCAACCACGATTGCAGAATCCTGACATCCAAATTGGATAACTTGTCCTGCGCCCTCCGCAGGAAGGCTTGGCCAACTCTCACACTTTGGAGTGACGGCGCTCACTGCCCCATGGTTCACGGCCCGCGATACTGTCATCAGCGTCTCCTCAAGCTTGCCTCGGCCTATCAGGCTGCCCTTGAGGGCAACGCGGAAGAAGGAAGCATGCCGGAGAATGCCGAACCCCTCAGCGAACAACGTATCGCTTATCTGGAAGGGCTGGTCAGCCAGGCCAGGACTGCTGCTGCCGTCTTTTCGCAATACACGCAGGAGGACGTCGACCGCATCGTCAAGCCGATGGTCATTGCCGGTCTGAAGCAAGCCCAATACCTCGCGCGCCTGGCCGTGGAAGAGACTCGCATCGGCGTTCTGGAAGACAAGACCCTCAAGAACATGGTGGCCACCGAGTTTGTCTACAACTACATCAAGGACAAACGCACGGTCGGCGTCATTCGCGAGTATCCGGAACACGGCCTGACTGAGCTGGCGGAGCCCATCGGCGTCATCTTTTCGCTGACCCCGATCACCAACCCCACTTCCACCGTTCTCTTCAAGTGCATCATGGCCATCAAGACGCGGAACGCGGTAATCTTCAGTCCGCATCCCAGCTCCTGGCGTTGCTGCTCCGAAGCAGTAAACATCATGTACGAAGCCGCGGTGAAGCATGGCGCCCCCGAGGGCGTCTTCACCTGCCTGGAATCGCACACCCTTCAGGACAATGCTTACCTGATGCATCACAAAGACGTTGGGCTCATTGATGCCACCGGCGGCCCCGGTGCGGTGAAGGCTGCCTACAGTTCCGGAAAGCCGGCGCTAGGCGTCGGTCCCGGCAATACGCCGGTGTACCTGGAGAAGACCGCCGACCTCGACATGGCGGTAGTGGACATCATTACCTCGAAGACATTCGACAACGGAACCATCTGCGCCTCCGAGCAGACGGTGGTGATCGACGACGAAATCTACGATGGCGTGCTAAAGAAATTCACCGATTTGGGCACCCACACCTGCAACGACAAAGAAGCCGACCTGCTCGCACGCACCGTGATCGACCCCGCAACCGGCTTCATGCAGCCCATGGCCGTCGGACAAAAAGCCGCAGACATCGCCCGCTTCGCCGGCATCTCCGTCAAGCCCAACACCAAACTTCTGATTGCTCCCATCAAGGGCGTTGGCCGCAACTATCCTCTTTCCGTCGAGAAGCTATTCCCCGTGCTGGCGGTCTATCGCGCAAAGTCCACCGCGGAAGCGCTGAAGATTTGCGTGCAGGTGAACCGCGCCGGTGGGCTCGGACATACCGCAGTCGTCTTCTCCAAGAACGACGAGGTCATCCGCAAGTTTGGCGAGGTCATCAACGCTGGCCGAATCATTGTGAACTCGCCGGGTTCGATTGGCGCCCTGGGCGGCGTCTATAACGACCTGGTACCCACCTTTTCCTTCGGCTGCGGCACCGGCGGCGGCAACAGCACCACCGACAACATCAACATTTATCACTACCTGAATATCAAACGCATGGCGCGAAGGACACCGGCTCCTATGTGGTTTCGAGTTCCCAATCAGATCTACTTCAACCGGAATGCGGTGGAGAATCTCCGCAATTTTCCGTCGCGCTCCACCCTCATCGTCACCAATCCAGCGCTGGAACAGATCGGGCTCGTCGATATCGTGCGGCGCTCAATTTCTCCGCAGACACAAGTGCGGGTGACGATCATTCCCGAGGCCGAACCCGACATCAAGATCATTGCCCAAGGAGTCGAGGCGCTTAACTCCTACAAGGCGGACCAGATCATCGCGCTGGGTGGCGGCTCGGTCATCGACGCGGCGAAGATCATGAAGCTGAAGTACGAGTCACCCGAGGCCGACCTGGAAGAACTCGCCGCCCCGTTCCTCGATATCCGCAAGCGCGTGGCGCAATTCCCAACGGAGAAGATTAACCCTTCGCGGCTGATTGCCATCTCCACCACCAGCGGCACCGGCAGCGAGGTCACGCCCTTCGCCGTGATGACCGACAAAGAACGCGGCATCAAAGTTACCCTCGCTGACTATTCGCTCACTCCCGATGTCGCCATTGTCGATCCGCAGTTCGTCATGTCGATGCCGAAGGGCCTCACCGTGGATACCGGAGTCGATTGCTTGACTCACGGTCTGGAGGCCGCGGTTTCCATCTACGCTTCCGTTTTCACCGACCCCAGTGCCCTGCAAGCGATCCAACTGGCGTTCAAGTACCTGCCCACGGCAGTTGAAGACCCCGGCGACGAAGAGGCGCGCACCATGATGCACAATGCCGCCTGCATCGCGGGGATCGCGTTCGCCAACGCGTCCGTCGGCGTCAATCACGCCCTCGCCCACGCCTTCGGCGCGCGCTTCCACGTTGCCCATGGCCGCGCCAATGCCCTGATGCTGCCGCACGTGATTGCCTATAACGCGTCCGTGCCCACGAAGTTCATGCCATCGCCCAACACTCGGGCGTATGTCGCTCACCAGAAGTACGCCATGATTGCCGACCTGCTGGGCCTCGGTGGCCAGACCGTCGAGGAGAAGGTGCACAATCTAGTCAGGGCGATAGAGCAACTGCTCGACCGCCTGGGGGTTCCGCGCTCGATCGCCGATCTCGGAATCACCAAAGAAGAGTTCGAGCGTGCCATGCCTGAGCTGACGAAGAACGCCTTTGAAGATCCTTCCTGGCGCACCAACCCGCGCATGCCGCTGATCACCGAATTAGCCGAGCTTTACTGGAGCGCGTACCGCGGCCGGCGGGCACCTGAGGAAGAGTCGGCCATCCCGAAGCGGCCGGTCGAGGAAGAGTTGTGCGTGTGACTACGGCGATAACTCCCGTATGTTTTGCAATCGACGGGGAACGCTCTTACGGAAACTCTGACTAAGTCGGCTTCTTGAAGGGAGCGGCCTTCAGGCCGCCCGTAAATGCCGCAATATAAATGCGGCTTTAGCCGCCGAGGGACATCGCTGGAGTTTCCTTAGGAGCTCACTCTCGCTTGTTCACCTTTCATATCCGGACCGCAAGCTAGAGCCCGTCAGGGCGGGACTGCAGTTAGCCCAGGGCGTAAGCCCTGGGTAGGCTGGCCTTGCGAACTCCGAGCCGGCTTCAGCCGGCGACACCGTACTTTGTTCCAACCGTGATTCCGCGGCCTATCCTTCTTCACGCGCCAGGAAATCAATCAGCGCGGTCAGCGACGGCCGCACGTCCGCAATCGCATCCTGCATCGCGTCCAGATGGTTCTTCAACGCAACCGTCACTTCCGCCAGCGAGCGGCGGTGCTCGCTGGCGAGCGACAGGAACAACGGTAGCGCCTGCTGCTCCAGGGTCCGGCTTCGCGAGGCTATCTCGGCAAGACTATGCGTCAAGACGAGGGCGTGGGCATTCTCACCGAAACCCAAATCGTTCAATCGCTGCGCAATCTTAGGTTGAAGTTCGACAATATACTCAGTCTCGGAGTCGGCCATGATTCCTCTCAATAATTAGATTCTGACTGGCAGTCGCCGGCGTCGAGCAACCGCATTGAATTCTTCTGCTCAATTGCGTAATCTTTGCCACGTGTGGGTTGCTGATCTAGCCTGATTAGGTATCGCTTGTGCCGCATCAAATAGCTGGTAGCAGCATCCAACCTCCAGCCTCATCGGGAGAACAAATGAGCCAGACTACTTCCACCATCCGCAGCTTTGGATTTTTCCTGAATGGCAATTGGAACACGCACGGACGCGAGGCGGTTGTTACTTCGCCCTATGACCACAGCGTCCTTGCGGTCATCAGCGAAGCGGGCAGCGACGATGTTGAAGTCGCGATCGAGTCGGCAGTGCAGGCTTTTGCGGTCACGCGCAAGATGACCTCGCAGCAGCGCGCCGACGTGCTGCACAAGATTGTCGAGGGCATCACCGCACGCCGCGAGGAGTTTGCCCGCACCATCTGCCAGGAGGCCGGCAAGCCGATCAAGACGGCTCGCGTCGAGGTCGAGCGCGCCATCTATACCTTCCAGGTCGCGGCCGAGGAGAGCACCCGCATCTACGGCGAGTACATCCCGCTGGACACGCTGGAATCCGCCGCCGGACGCTGGGGGCTGGTGCGACGCTTTCCCCTCGGACCGATCTTCGGCATCACGCCATTCAATTTTCCGCTCAATCTCGTGGCCCACAAAGTCGCCCCGGCGATTGCCGCCGGCTGCCCGATCATCCTGAAGCCCGCGCCGCAAACGCCCATCTCCTCGTTCCTCCTGGCTGAAGTTGTACAGGAAGCGGGCTGGCCGGAGGGCGCGCTCGCTGTCATGCCGCTGTCCAATGATGATGCCGCGATACTGGTCGCCGACGACCGCATCAAGCTGCTGACCTTTACCGGCAGCGCCGCCGTGGGCTGGCAACTCAAGAGCGCTGCGGGCAAAAAGCGGGTCACCCTGGAACTCGGTGGTAATGCTGGCGTGATTGTGCATAGTGACGCCGATCTCCAGTATGCCGTCCAGCGCTGCGTCGCCGGCGGCTTTTCCTATGGCGGGCAAACCTGCATTTCCGTGCAACGAATCCTGGCGCATGAAGCGGTATTCGACAAGTTCACCGAGCAACTTGTGCAGGGCGTTCGCAAGCTGAAGTCCGGCGATCCCATGCTGGATGCGACGGACGTGCCTCCGCTCATCCGCGAGCAGGACGCGGTTCGCGTGGTCGAATGGATTGACGAAGCGGTGCGGGATGGCGCCAAGCTGCTATGTGGCGGCAAACGCAAAGGCGCGCTGGTGGAACCGACGGTGCTCACTGACACAACGCCAAATATGCGCGTCAACTCCGCAGAGGTTTTCGGCCCGGTTGTGACGGTCGAGTCGTACGAGACGTTCGACGAGGCCTTGAGCACCATCACTTTTCGTGTCGACCAGATGCCCTATGGAGGAGTGAAGGATTCCGGCCTGGGCCGCGAAGGCCTGCGCTACGCGATTGAGGACATGACCGAGCGCAAGCTGCTGGTGATGGCGCTGCGGTGAAGGCGCTCCGGATGAGAGAGGACGGCGGCACGCGGTCTGGTTTTATGAACGTCCCCACGACACGGTTCCTCAACGGGCCGACTACCGCCAGTCCTGTGAGCCATGATAGATGTGCAGATTTCAATAGCTTGGGGTTTCACAACATAGACTATGACGTAAGGAAGCGGCGATAACGTCAGTTCGCGCGTGCCGCTGCGATGGCTTGGTCTGCCTCGGTATGGCGCGGTTTTGAGGGAACGGATCTGCTGGTAAATTGCCCGTACAGTCGGCTCGGCGAAACGCGGGTAGTTCTGATCGAGATAGTTTTTGATGCCTTCCAAATCATTCGCGGCGGGGATCGTCCAGCGAAGGCGCATCAGCGCTTACTAAACATGCGCTCGATGCGGGCGTCCATTTCCTCTTCCTCAATAAACTCCCCGCGCTCGGCTGCGACCAGTCCTTTTTCGACAGCGGCCAGGAACCTCGCCTCGCCATCGAGATAGCGGGTAAGCACATCCTTCACCAACCGGCCGGGATCAGTCCCCGCTTTACTGGCGATCTGCGCGATCTGCGCTTCTTGCTCGGGCGTGAGATTGACTACCATGCTGCTCAGATTACGCCAGACGACGCGCCGGAGCAACGGCAATGGGCCGCGCGACCCTTAGTTAGCGATCTGAACCAATCCCTTCAGGAAATCGTCAATCGACTTCGCGGCTTTGCGTCCAGCGCCCATCGCCAGAATCACCGTCGCGCCGCCGGTCACAATGTCGCCGCCGGCGAAGACGCCCGTCTTTGAGGTCGCCAGCGTGTCTTCTTTGGCGGAGATGTAGCCGCGTTTAGTCGTAGCCAA
>JBEKCJ010000058.1:0-51280 GCA_050014935.1 Candidatus Korobacteraceae bacterium | reverse complement strand
CGTGGGCTTATCTGGGGCGAACCTACACCACCAACGCCTCGCTTCAGTTCGGTGGGAGTGAGCAATACGTCAAGGCGCAAGCAGCTTATGAGAAGGCGATTGCATTGAGCCCAACTTCGGCTGAGCCCCGTATCTTCATGGCCAACCTCTTAACCGATACCGGCAGAGTCGAACAGGCCGTGCCTCTATTGCGCTCGGTCCTGAAAGATAACCCCAACAACGCAGAGGCGCATTGGGAGCTGGGATATGCCTATCGCTTTGGAGGCATGCTGGAGGAATCGGTGGTGGAGTGCGAGAAAGCGCGCCAGAACAATCCTCAGGTCAAAATCAGCAGCGCTGCTCTGAATAGCTATCTCTATCTTGGAGAATATGAGAAGTTTCTCCAGAGTCTGCCGGCCAGCGATTCCGCCTACATTCTGTTTTACCGCGGCTTTACTGAGTACTACATGAGTCATCGTGACCAGGCCGCCAAAGACTTCGACCGTGCTTTCGACAAGGATCCCTCCTTGCTTCCCGCAAATGTAGGAAAGGCACTCAGTGACTCAATCAAGCAGGACAAGGCCCGCGGCGTGAAGCTCCTTAAGCAAACGGAAGACAAGATTGAAGAGCGCGGCGTCAGCGATCCTGAAGGCATGTACAAAGTGGCGCAAGCCTATGCGGTTTTGGGCGATAAGCCTTCCGCGTTACACATGCTACGCCACAGTATCGGGGGCGGGTTCTTTTGCTACCCTTACTTCGTCAGCGATCCGCTGCTACAGAATCTGCGCGGCGAGCCGGAATTCCAGGCGCTTCTAAACCAAGCCCGGCAGCGGCACGAACAATTCAAGGCCACGTTTTTTTGACCCTCTGCCAAGCCTTGCGCCACCCGCCCAAAAGTTGACTATCGACGCCTGCGCCAGGAATTTGCTAGCCCCTTCGCGGACGGGACTGCTCAGTGGGGAAGTCGAGCCCTCTCCGCAAGAAAGCTGTCCTGACACTGTTTGGCGGCGGAAAGTAACTGTGCGAATTCAGGGGTGCTGCGCAGCGACGCCAGCATAGGGTCCTTCTGCAAGGCCTGGTAGGCGCAATATTTGCCATCAATGGCCGATTTCAGCAGCCGTAACGCGAGATCTTTCTGGCCACAAAAAGCCACGTCGGTCGCGAACAGATATCGGTTTTCTGGGTCAGGGTTGTTCCCGAAGGATGGCTCAAGCTCGCGCACGGCGCGGTCCAACTCTGCGGAGGACGACTCGGGCGAGGGTCGGTTGAGACAGGCCGTGTCAAACCTGGTGTAGTCACCATCGGAAGGCAGTTTCTGCAGCAGGGCCCTCGCTTCGGCCAATTTGCCTTGCCGCACAAAAATCCACATCCCATTGCTATTGGCCCAGGTCGACCCCGCATCCAGCTGGCTGAAGTCCATGGCGCGCGAAGGGTTTCCCATCTGGCTGAAGGTGAACGCACAGGCGCGGAACAGATAGTTTCCGGAATCCAGAGAGATTGCCTCTTCGCACGCGCGCGCCGACTCATCCAGCAACCCCGCGTAGCGCAGCACGTACCCCAGTACGAAGTGGGCCACGGCGTTCTTAGGCTGCCGTTCGACCCAACTTGCCGCGTCCTGGTAGGCCTTCACCATCTCACCCCGTTCCGTCCGATTCGCGATTCGTTGGCCCACCGCGATGGTGAGGTTGGGATCAAGGAGCAGCGCCCGCTCAAGTGCGATATTTGACTTCTGGAACATCGCCTCGCCTCCGCCTCCATATTGAGAATCAAGGTAATAGCGACGCCCCAGATTGGCCCATGCCGGCGCATACGTGGGGTCGAGGCCTACGGCGCGCTCCAGCATCGGAATCGCTTCCTTGTTGGGGCCCGGATCATGCGGTAGCGCGAGGCTGCGCAGGTACAGATCGTAGGCCTCTTCGTTGTTGGGGCGAGTGCTGGTCTCGGCCGCTTCGGTTTCCCCGCCCAGCGCCGGGATCAGTCCTGCCCGCACCTTGGCGGTGATTTGCGAGCGCATCGCAATCATGTCAGGCGCGGCAGCATTCAGAGTGTCCCGCCAAAGCGTACGGTTGTTCTCAACGTCGACGGCCTCCAGCGTAATCTGTAGCTGATCGCCTTCTTTCAAGTAATGTCCCGTGACGATGTCGCTGACCCGCATCTCGCGGCCGACCTGCTGCAAATCGAGTCCGGGTGCAGTGTATTTGCTGGTGGTGGCAAACGGGCGGATAGATAAAGAGCGGACGTAGCTGAGTCCGGTGGCGATCTCGTCGGGCAGGGCCAGCCGTAGAAAGTCCGCGTCCTTATCGGAGCCCAGGTTCTGAAAGGGAAGGACCGCGACCGTCGTCGGATTGGTGACACTGGCCGCAGGAACAGTCTTCCGCTTTGACTGCCAGGTGACAACGGCCAATGCCAAAGCCGCAAACGCGGCGACGACCGCCGCGATCCTGGCGTAGGGACGGCCCTTAACGGGAGCCACCGTTCCGCTGCTGGCGCTCATCGCGCTGTGCTGGCTGGAACTCCTCGGCCAGGTAGAGGCACTCGAGTCTTCGCTTCCACTCGCCAGCGGCGCGGCCAAGCGCCCGCTGTCGGTGTCCCGTTTCAGACGTTGCAGATCGCTCCGCATTTCCGAAGCATGCTGATAGCGAAGGTTGCGGTCCTTTTCCAGCGCCTTGTCGATGATCCGTTCCAATTCGGCTGGCACATCCTGATTCAGCCGCACCACCTTGACCGGAACGCGGTTCACGATCGCTTCACACATCATCGCCGAACTTTCACCCTGGAAGGGCAGGGCCCCGGTCGCCATTTCGTACAGCACCGCACCAAACGAGAATAGGTCGGAACGAGCATCCAGTTCCCTCGCTCGAACCTGCTCGGGCGACATATAGGCCACGGTGCCAAGCATCGCTCCAGGACTGGTCAGGTGTTGGGCGTCGGAGTCGGCAACTCGCGTCTCAGATCCAGACTCGCCCGCCCCGCTTTTGCCTGTAACTTTGGCCAGACCGAAGTCGAGGACCTTGGCATGCCCGCGCCGCGTGATGAAGATGTTTGCCGGCTTGATGTCTCGATGAACGATGCCTTCGCCATGAGCTGCATCGAGCGCATCGGCGATTTCAACTCCCAGGTCCAACACCAATTCGGTTTCGAGTGGCCGCCCCGCGATGCGGTGTTTCAGGGTCATGCCATCGAGAAACTCCATCGCGATAAAAGCGCGGCCTTCCTCTTCGCCGATGTCGTAGATAGTGCAGATGTTGGGATGATTGAGCGCAGAAGCGGCGCGGGCCTCGCGGCGAAAACGCTCCAGCGCCTGCGCATCGCGAGCTACTTCGTCGGGCAGAAACTTGAGAGCAACGAAGCGGCCCAGCCGTGTGTCCTCGGCCTTGTAGACCACTCCCATGCCGCCCCCGCCCAGCCTGGCGACGATGCGGTAGTGTGAGATCGTTGAGTCGATCATGTCTTACCGGCGCTGTAATGACTGCCTGATGATAGGGCGCTCGCGAGTGGCCGTCAATTCAGCGGCATTGATTTCCCGTTTACTCGGACCTTTTCGTCGTGGGATCTGTTTGGCCGGAAGAAACGGGCCGTCTGGATGCGCGGTCGAGTGGGCGACTACAGCGACGAGCTTGTTTGCCATTCCCAGCGACCGCTTAAGGCAGGCGTCGCGATGCGTGCGTTCCGCGAAGTTATCCCCAAAATGGATTGGAATCTTAAGAGCCGGTTGAAGTCAATTCCGCCTCGAGCATGCCCATCTCGTGCAGAAGCTCGTAGGTGCGGTCGGCTTCAATCCGGTCGACGACGCTTATGGCGACGCCCACATGGACTATCACGTAGTCCCCGACGCCGGCCTCCGGGACAAAGTCCAGAGATACTTGGCGCACCACGCCGCCAAACTGCACGCGGGCCATTCTTGCGCCGCACTGCTCTTGCACGTCGAGGATCTTACCCGGTATTGCCAGGCACACGACAGGACTCCTTAATGACAAGTCAACCATCGCCTGGTTAGGGCAGACAGTGACGAGTGACACACCTTAAGGTGATGCTTGAGACCGGCGTCGCTATGTGTCGAGCCCGCGTTTATCGACTAGCCTCAGGGAAAGCCGAACTAGCCAGCTTGTTGTAGTCGCAAAAATCATTACAAAGCAGTTACAATCTGGTTGTGGGATTTAATAGATTGCAAGTCAAAGAAGGGATAGCTATGGACATTACAAATATAGTGGCACAACTTAGACAAGAAGTTAGCCGTATAGAGAGTGCGATTGCAGCGCTTGAAGGAACTAGTTCGCAGGCAACACGACGGGGTCGTCCATCCAAGGTTACCCAAGCTCAGTCATCCGGCGGACGTAAGCGCGCTCAGATGAGCGCCGCGGCACGCGCCAGAATTGGCGCGGCAAAGAAAGCTTGGTGGGCAAAGCGGAAGGGCAAGGCGGGGGCGAAAGAGACTAAGTCTGTTACCAAAAAATCCACTGCTCGGAAGCCAATGAGCCCGGCCATGCGGAAGAAATTGTCGGCCATGATGAAAGCGCGTTGGGCACAGAGGAAGAAGGCGGCATAGCTCAACCGCAGTCTGGTCTAGTTGCGGTCGTAAAGTCTCAAGGTAGGCTTGGAGATAAGGGTGGCCCCGGCCTGGAGCAAAACGTCTTGCTCCACGTTCCAGATGCCATAAAGGGCTGACTATTGAAAGTGAGAAGCTCGCAAGACCACCCCTGCTTCTCTAAGGCGCTGATTGACCGAGCGCGCGATAGCAACGCTGCCCGGCGTGTCGGAATGAACGCAAATGGTGTTCGCTTTAACCCTTAACTCAGTGCCATCGCAAGGGATGATCCTGTGGCGAAGCGCGATATCGACAGCCTGCTGCGCGGCGCGCTCGGGATCGCTCAGCAGGGCCCCGGGAAGGTTACGATTGCGCACCCTGCCGTCCGGTTCATAAGCGCGGTCAGCGAAAGCTTCGGCGGCGAATCGCAACCCCATGGAGTCCCAGACTTCCAACACAGGCGAGCCAGCTTGGCCGACCATGACGAGTTGCGGATCGATGGCCTTCACCGCGCGGCCTATTGCCAGCGCTACGTCGTGATTCGTGTTGGCCGCATGATAGAGCGCGCCGTGCGGCTTCACATGCGCGAGCCGCATGTTAAGGGAGCTGGCAATCTTCGCCAGCGTCTCGACCTGCTGTTTCACTGAAGCCTCGATCTCTAACAAACAAAGTTGCGATTCGATACGTCCAAAGTTTGCCCGATCAGGATAGCCGGGGTGCGCCCCGACTGCGACCTTCAACGTGCGGGCTGCCGATAGCGTCTGCCGCATGGTTTGTTCATTGCCCGCATGTCCCCCGCACGCGATACTGGCCGAGGTAATGTAGCGCATAAGTTCTAAGTCGGTGCCATTGGCGAGCGACTCTTCGAACTCTCCTAAGTCGGCGTTGATATCGATGGAAACACCCGTCATCCTGGAGTTCCTGTCTTATCCCGAAGCACCGCTGCTTAGGGATAAAATGTCTCGGTCAAGCAACAAAGACCTCTCTCAGCCAGCGCTCCTGCTCGGCTAGCGCCTGGAGCGCTTCGGCAACGGAAACTTCAACGAATCGTACTTCGTCGCGAGGCCGTAACTGGCCGACGCGATGGACATCAGCGGCAATCACGTTGGCGATCTTTGGATATCCGCCGGTCGTCTGCTGATCGACAAACAGAATGATGGGCTGGCCATCCTGCGGCACTTGAATTGCCCCCAGCGGGATGCCGTCGCTGAGCAGTTCGGAATTGTCGCGCGGTCGCACAGCCGCTCCCTTGAGGCGCAGGCCGGTGCGATCCGACTGCTCACTGACGATGTACGGCGTGGAGAACAATCTCGCAAATGCGTCCACTTCGAACCAGTCCTGCTGCGGGCCCTTGGTCACGCGCAACGGTCGGGGAGTGCGCGTTGAGTCCAGTGAACCCGGACGCAGGGAGCGGACAGGAAGAGAACCATGCTGCCTCACCTGGAGGATGTCCCCACTCTGCAAGCGACGCCCGTTGAATCCTCCAAAGTGGCCTGGGATAAATGTCGAGGCGCTGCCCATGACCAGCGGAACCTCAAGCCCACCTTGCACCGCGAGGTAACATCGCACGCCGCCGGTGATGTTCCCACATTGCAGGACGGCACCCGCGGGAACTTCGAACCCTGTGTTGGCCAGACCTTCAGCCGAGCCGGTTTTGCATTCGCAATCGGCGCCGGCGAGCGCGACCACGGCGCTCTCCTCGAATTCCAAAGTCGCGCCGAGTAGCGTCATCTCCAGTGCAGGAGCGTTCTGGCGGTTGCCCACCAGAAGATTGGCAATGCGGAATGACAGCGGGTCGGCAGCTCCGCCGGAAGAGATGCCGAGGTGAGCGTAGCCATAGCGCCCCAGGTCCTGGACGGTGGTGAACAGCCCGGGCTTGGCAACCCGAATCGTCATGTAAGTCCAGCCTCAGCCAGGTGTTGCATTTCTTCGAACCTCGCGCGATCGATTGGGGAGAACCTCATCTTGTCTCCCGGCTGCAAGCGGGTTGGTGGTTTTGCTTCGGGATCGAACATGCGCACCGGCGTTCGTCCGATCAGTCTCCACCCTCCGGGAGAATCAACCGGATAGATTCCGGTTTGACTGCCGGCAATTCCAACACTGCCGGCGTTAATCGACGGACGGGGAGTCGGTAGCCGAGGCGTGTACAAAACTTGCGGCAACCCGCCCAGGTAAACGAAGCCCGGAGAGAATCCGAGGAAATACACGAGATACGTCGGGGAGAAATGTTGCCGGACAACCTCGTCCAGCGAGAGTCCGGTATGCGTGGCAACATCCAGCAGATCGGGACCGAACTCGATGTCATAACACACCGGAATGCTCACCACGCTAGCGTCCGTTGCGGGTGGGGGATCGGCGGCCAGCGCTAGTTGTCGAACAACTGCGCTCAGTTCGTCGTGGGTCAAGCGCAGCGGATCGAAATCGACAAGCAACGAGGCATAACCAGGATGCAGATTGCGGATTCGGGGATCATGCCGGGACTGTAATGCGTGAAACAGCGTAATCACGTGCCGGTGAATTGCCGGCGAGATGGTATTCCCGAAGACAACCAACAACGACGAATCGCTCGCCGGAATTATCTCCACGATGGTTTCCATCCTCGGCAAGGATAGACGATGTCGCGCTCGCCAGGGCGAAAACAAAAAACCCTTTCCCATCGAGCTAAGCGTAAAATCGTAGGTACATCTCCATACGCATATCTCCCAGCCTCCGAGGTTGAGCCTTTGCGCATCCAGGTGCCGGTCCACGGACCGTCCGCGCAAAGGAAGTACGTGTCCCCACCCATCCGCAAGTACAGGAACCGCATTCTTGCGGGATTGCCGAAAGCCGAGATCGGTCGGCTGGCGCCGCATTTAACTTTCGTTGATCTTAAGGTTGGCACCCATCTGCTGGATGGCCAGGCCGATTTCGCGTATTTCATGGAGCAGGGCATTGCCTCTGTCGTCTTAACGCTGGCCGACGGAGCTACCGTCGAAGTCGGCGTGATTGGGTTTGACGGAGTGGTGGGAATCCCCATGTTATTGGGAGCCACCAGCATGCCGGGAGCAACGTTTATTCAGGTTGCAGGTTCGGGCTTTCGTATCGATGCCGCGCGTCTGAAGGGTGAGTTCGAGCGCGGTGGGCAGTTACGAAATCATTTGCAGAGGTACACGCTGGCGTACCTTATTCAGACTGCCCAGAACGGTGCCTGCAATCGGCTACATACCATTGTTGAGCGACTGGCGCGTTGGCTGCTCACCTGCCATGACCGCGTGCAGTCGGAGCGTATGGGGCTTACCCACGAGTTTCTTGGCCAGATGCTGGGCGCTCCTCGAACGACCGTCACCCTGGCGGCAGGAATGTTGCATCACGCTGGCATCATCGACTATTCACGCGGCCATGTGACCATCAAGAGCCGCAGCGATCTGGAGAACGCCGCCTGCGAATGCTATAGCGTTGTGCGCCAGGAATTCGACCGCCTGAAGGTACTTTGAAATCTCGGTTGGCAGAGAAGACATGGGCGTCTGCCACGAAATCGATCAGCGTGCTGATCTGGCGATCATCGGGTTTGTACATGATCTGCTACTTGGCGATGCGAGGTTGGCAAGGGATAATTAGATGTGCGCGGATGATGCACGTGCGGACGTGAAAAACGGTTTCGGGGCATCGACCGTGCATCAAGCTAGTGTATCTGCAACGTCCTTGACGACCGGGAAGCGCTCGCCATCGACACAAACGATGGTGTGTTAAATTGAATCTGTAGGCAGAAAATTTACTCTAATAAGTAGATAACTATGGCAGGAAGCTCTCGTACCACCTTTACTAAGCGACAGAAAGAACGGGCGCGGCAGGAGAAGCGGGCTGAAAAAGCGCAGCGCAAGGCGCAGCGTAAACAGCCGGGCGACTCCGAGAGCGTCACGCTGGAAACCCAGTCCGTCGCTGACTTGACCGTCACTCACGATGAAGACGGCCAGCCGCAGGGTTTCGATTTTCACGATTTTGGGAAGTAACACACAGTAATCAAGTTGGTGCGCTGGCAACATTTTCCGGCGCACTGTGGTAGAGTAACAAGTAGACGCTTATTGGCTACGGCCGCTTGCAAGCGATATCCGATCCGCAGTTCGATCCGATTTCCCGCCTTTCCTGCTTCCGTTTCGTTTCAGCGCCGAATTAAACTAGAGTGGCTTCAGCCGTATCTTCGCGACTCGCCCGCCACGGACTACCGCAATGAGTGCAAACAGCACCTGTCCGGTATCCCCATAACGGTGGACTTCCTCGCGAGACGCCTCTCCAAGAAAGAAAAAATCGTTTTGACACAATTTAAAGACATGCCCCTGTCTGCTGGGCTCCAGCAGAAGCTGGCACATTCGCAGTTCACTACCCCGACGCCGGTCCAGGCGTCCGCTATACCCCCCGCGCTGGAAGGTAAAGACGTACTCGCCACGGCGCAAACCGGCACCGGCAAGACCCTGGCTTTCCTGATTCCGATCATCGAGCGCCTGGCCGCCCAGCCCTCATCGCGCAACGTATCGGCTTTGATCCTGGTGCCTACGCGCGAGCTGGCCATGCAGGTGCACGAGCAGTATGAAAAGCTGCGCGAACGCAAGTCCATTCCCGCCGCGCTGGTGATTGGCGGCATGAGCGAGCAGCGCCAGATCCAGGCCATCCGCAAGGGCGCTGACGTGGTTGTCGCAACTCCTGGCCGCCTGGAAGATTACCTTCGCCGCAAGCTGGTGAACCTTCAGCACGTACAGATACTGGTCTTGGATGAATCCGACCGTATGCTTGACATGGGATTTCTGCCGGCGATTCGGCGCATTGCCGCAGCCTTGCCGCGCCAGCGTCAGACCCTGTGCTTCTCAGCCACGCTGGAAGCTTCTGTGGCCCACCTGGTAAACGACTACATGAACAAGCCCCTGCGTGTGGCTTTGGGCTCCATCTCCAAACCGGCTGACACGGTGGAACTACAGGCCTTCGAAGTGCCGCAGGTGGAGAAATCTGAGCTTCTGCGTCAGCTTCTCTACGCCGAGAAGGGACAGACGCTGATCTTCGCGCGCACCAAGCACGGGACCGAGCGCCTGGCCAAGAACCTGGTGCGGGACGGCTTCACCGCCGCCATGATCCACGGCGATCGCAGCCAATCACAGCGAACCGGCGCCCTCAGCGGATTCGAAGAAGGCAAGTTCCAGGTGCTGGTGGCTACCGATGTGGCCTCCCGCGGGATCCACGTCAACAATGTTGCGCACGTCATCAATTATGATTTGCCGCAAATTCCCGAAGACTTCATTCACCGCGTGGGTCGTACCGGTCGCATGGGCTCAGCGGGACGCGCATCGACCCTGGTATCGGGCGCGGAGATTGGCGAGTTGCGTTCCATCGAACGCGCCCTCAAGCTGAAGATCGTCCGCAAGCAGTTCAACAACAGCGGACGAATTGCTGGCCCCGCAATACAGAACACCTTGCAGACGCGTACCCTCTCGCGCATGAAGGGCGAAGTGTTCTCGTAACCGGCCCCGTTGCTAACGCGTATAATGGAGTCACCTCGCCGTTTTCGAGACGGCTCCATTTACCCTTCTTGCCAAGCGCAAGAGGCAAATCTTCAGCCCCACTCACCCGCGCTCTCCTTTGATAGCACTGAGAGTTTCTCTGGAGAACGGCAGCGCGTTCCGCAAGCTGCTTTTCCTGCGAGGTCACCCTAGATGAACGTGGGCCATCCGCCGTCAACAGCCAAACCACCGAGCAGAATAACCGTCCTTTTGATGGACACCAATTCTGAAAGGCGGGCGTTGCGCCGGAAAATACTTGCCATGCATGGGGTGGAAGCCATCGGCGCATGCGACTTGCTGGAGGCCAGTTCCATCTGGCACCGCGACCGCTACAACATGGTCCTGATGGACATTCGCGCGGACCACCGCGGCTGTCTATCGTGGCGCGACGAAATCAAGAAGGAAAGTCCCCAGCAGATGGTGGCGTTCCTGGTGGGCGGCCCCAAGTATATCGATCTGGAGCCCCTGGCGAACTCTTATGTCGCCGAAGAACACGGTTTGCAGTGGGGAGATTCCATGCGCAGCGCAATCCGCAAGAGTTGCGACCTGTTACCCCAGCGAAACGGTTTCGTAGAAGCGGGCTGGCGCATCGCAGCTGCACGGAAGATAAACCGAGCGCCAACCAAGGCTTCGGAGCGACCGTCTCCGGCGGACATTGGACTTGAAGTCGCTCTGGTTAGTGCCGAGGCCGTTGATCACCTGGCGATGGTGCCACTCGTGGAGTGAGTGCGAGATTAAGAGCCGTGAAAGTCTCTGGGAACATGTGCTACAACCACCCCGCCGGAAGAAAAATGGAGACACCATGAAAGACGAGACACCAGCCAAGGTTTGCAATCCGGTTCCACTCGACAATATTCTTACCAGCGCGGTAGTGCTCAACTGGGATGCGCTGGCACCGGGATCGACGACCGGCATCATCAAGGTTGAATACCACATCGGAACGGACGGCTCGGTGGAGTCTCTGAAACTGTGGGCCAGCGCACGCGAATACTGGAGTCTGGTCTGCGACTACTCAACGAATCTCGGCTGGTCGGATGGGCCACGTTTCTCCAACGGCTATCATTCGCACCGCCTGGGCAGACTCTTGCAGTCCATCATGATGAATCAGAATCTATTTCGTCATGATTGCAGCTCCAACACCAACGGCACCCTCGAGATCGGAAATCCCACTGCCGAAGAGATCGCTTCTGCGACGTTACAGCTTAGCGAAGCCTTCCCGCCGCCGGTGCCACGCGCGGCTCCTACCCCGCGAACTGCGGTTGCTATAGAAGCGACGACCGAGCAAGCTCCGGCCGTTTGAGAGCGTGATCGAACTGGCCGTGGCCGCGGCCCTAAGCTTGAGCTATGCTGAAAACTCACAAACGCGCGATGTCCGATATCAAGTCCGCTCAGCAACGAGTGCAGAAAGCCACCGAAGAGCGCGACAAGCTGAAAGTCAAGCTGAAGAAAGCCCAGGAGCGCCTGGCAGCGGAGAAGGAGCGCCTCCGGAAAAGCCAGGAGCTGCTGGAAAGTTGAGGCCCTGGCGGCTCGTCGTTAAGCGCGTTGTCGATAGCGACCACAGATATTACTGCAACCGCAGCCAGCCGGCTTCTGCTAGCATTTCTGCGTTATGGCAACGCTCAAGATTGGTCCTGTTTTACTCTGCACCTTCGTCCTGACCATTCTGGTCCCCGCACAAACCCGACCGCAAGTGATCGTGCTGCACGCGGCACGAATGTTCGACGTCGTAAACGGAGTGATCGTCAGTCCGGGGGAAGTGCTCGTACAAGGCGAGCGCATTACCGAGGCTGGAGCGAAAGTCAGCCATCCGGCCGGAGCGGAGGTCATCGACTTGGGCGACGTGACGCTGATGCCGGGATTGATTGATGCGCATGTTCACTTGTTCCTGCATCCCGGAGCGGAAGACTTGCAGACAGTGGAAGAGTCGGTGCCGCAGCGCACCATCCTGGCAACACTGGCGGCGAAGGCCGATCTGATGGCCGGGTTCACCGCCGAGCGTGACATGGGGACGGAAGGCGCAGGATCCGCTGACACCGCCGTGCGCAACGCTATCAACGCTGGGCTGATTCCGGGCCCCAGACTGCGGATCAGCGGCAATGCCATCGACATTCTCGGCGGCCATGAAGACGCCAACAACTTCAATCCGGCGCAGCATCTGCTCTCCAACGCCGATTATGCCAACAGCGCAGAGCAAGTCGTGCAAGTGATGCGCGAGCAGGCGAAGCAAGGCGCAGACTTCGCCAAAATGTACGAGACCGGAAGAGACTCGCTGGTCAACGGCAGACTGTCTACCCCCTATCAGTACAGCGAAGCGGAACTCGCCGCGGCCGTTGCCGAAGCGGCGCGGACGGGAAGACGGGTTGCAGTCCACGCGACCGGCGATCCAGGTGCACTCTATGCGGCGCAGGCGGGAGTGGCCTCGGTGGATCACGCCTTTCAGCTCAGCGACGAGACGATGCGCCTCATGCGGGAGAAGGGAATCCCGGCGGTTCCGACGTTCACCATCGTGGAGTACTTCGCGGAGCATGCGTCTAACCCAGCCGCTGCTGAGCGTGATCGCAAGACTCAGGAGCTACATGCCGCGGAATTCAAAAAGCAGTTAGCGGCGGGCGTGCCGATGGCGGTGGGCTCCGATGTTGGTCCTTTTCCGCACGGCACGCAGGCGCGGGAGTTTGAGTTGATGGTGCAGTACGGCATGGGCCCGGTTGCGGTGTTGCAGGCAGACCTGATCAATGGCGCGAAATTGCTTGGGTGGGAAGGTCAGATTGGAGCGCTCAAGGCAGGCTACTTCGCCGACGTGATCGCGGTGCCGGGCGACCCCACCAAAGACATCAGCGTGCTGAAGCAGGTGAGCTTTGTGATGAAGGGCGGCGTGGTGTATCGGAAGTAAAAGAAGGTCGAGCCCTTAGTAAGTGTTTCCTAGTTCAACTTGTCATGACGAGCGCGCTTTTGCGCGAGGGATCTGCTGTTCTGCCGGCGTGGATGAAAAGCAGATCCCTCGTCGGCCTGAAGGCCTCCTCGTGATGACAATTTCAGATGGGTGCGGTAAAGCGGCGTTAGTCTTACGAGCTGCTCTTGACTGTCTCGGTGGCGGACTTGGTGAAGACGATCTCCGCAACCAATAGGATCGCGCCCACGACGATGGCACTGTCGGCGACGTTGAACGCGGGCCAGTGATAGCTGCCCACGTAGAAATCCAGAAAGTCCACGACATGGCCGCTGACCATCCGGTCCCAGAGATTGCCCATCGCCCCGCCGAGAATCAGCGACAAGCCAATGGTGGTTGTACTTAGCGAGTGGCTATTCTTCCAGAGCAAGGCGGAGACAATGACGAGCGCCAGGATGGAGAAGCTCACCAGGGCGCCGACCTTCCACTGAAACGAGGATTCGGCAAACAAGCCAAAAGCGGCGCCGGTGTTTTGCACGTGGGTCAGGCGCAGGAAACCTGGGATGACAACAACACTGTCGTGCAACGCAATATTGCTGGCGATGGCCCATTTGGCAATCCGGTCCAGCAATAACACGATGACAGCGATGAAGAAGAAATATTTGCGCAAGGCGTGCTTTTGTGTGTCCTGTGTCATGCCCTGAAGTCGAGCTACCCTATGTTAGACGCTATTGCACGCTGAAGGAAGCGGCGAAGAACGGTGTGCCGTCCCTACGGGACTCGGGTATTCTTTATGCGCTTCTACCCAGCGCTTCCGTGCTGGGCTAATTAGTTTCGCCCTTCGGGCTCCGAACATCGCAAAAGAGCGAATATCGCGAAATTAGGGTTTTTCAGCAGCCGGGAAAAGCCATGCGCCAACTAAGCCTGACCGCCCCATCGCGGCTCGGGCCGATCATGCTCCTGTAGTGGCTTCGATTTCTGCCAGCACCGCGCTGCAACGCTCGCACACCGTGGGATATGCCGGATCTTCGCCCACATGGATCGAATAGTTCCAGCAGCGCTCGCACTTCTGTCCTGGCGCTTTACTCACCGTGATCGTCAGTCCGGCGTCGCCATTGCTCGCCGACGCTTTCTCCAGGACGACTTCCGAGACGATAAACAAATATCGCAACTGATCGCGATAGCGCTCCAGCAGGGGGTAAACGCTCTCCGGCGCAGCCAGATGGACTTGCGCTTCCAGGCTGCTGCCGATGCGCTTTTCCGCGCGCGCAGCTTCCAGAACCTTCAGGGCCTCGTCGCGAACAGAGAGCAAGGTCTGCCAGTCGCTTTGCAGCGCGCCAATGTCAAAGTTCGCCGGTACGGCACCGGTGAGGTCCTGCGGGGCAGGGAAGAGCTCGAGGTGAACGCTCTCCGGGCGGCCACGCATCGACGGCAGGGAAGTCCACACCTCGTCAGCGGTGAAGCTCATTACGGGTGCGAGCAGCCGTACCAGCGCCTCGCCCATCCGCCACAGCGCAGTTTGCGCCGAGCGTCGCGCCAGCGATTTTGGCGCCGAGGTGTACAGCCGGTCCTTGAGTACATCGAAATAGATGGCGCTGAGGTCGACGATGCAGAAGTCCTTCAGCCGCTGATAGAGCCGATGGAAGGTGAAGCTGTTGTAGTGCTCGCGCACGTCTTTCGTGACTTCGGCTGCGCGCAGCAGGATGTATTGATCCAGCGAATGCATCTCGGCAAACGGAACAACGTCGCGCTGGGGATCGAAGTCGGCAAGATTGCCCAGGATGTAGCGAAACGTGTTGCGGATCTTGCGATAGCTTTCGGCGATGCGCTGCATCAGCTCGTCGGAGCCCATCACGTCCTCGCGGAAGTCGACGGAGGCAACCCACAGGCGAACAATCTCCGCGCCCAGCTTGTCGGCGATCTCGACGGGATCAACTGTATTGCCCAGCGACTTCGACATGGCGCGGCCCTGGGGATCGAGCGTCCATCCGGCCGTGACCGCGCTGCGATAAGGCGCTGCACCCTTGGCAGCGACGGCGCACAGCAGGGAAGACTGGAACCAGCCGCGATGCTGGTCGCCGCCCTCCAGGTACATGTCAGCAGGCCAGGGAAGTCCAGGCTCGCGGCCGAGCACGGCGGCCTGGCTTGATCCCGACTCGAACCAGACGTCGACGATGTCCATTTCCTTACGGAACTTTGTGCCACCGCATTTGGCGCATTTGCTCCCGGCGGCGAGGATTTTTTCGGCCGAATAGCGATACCAGGCGTCGGCGCCTTCGCGCGCAAAAAGCTCTACTACAGAATGGTTTATATCCGGATCATTCAAGAATTCGTTGCACTGTTCGCACTGGAATACGGCGATGGGCACGCCCCAGATGCGCTGGCGCGAGATGCACCAGTCGGGACGGCTGGCCACCATGTTCGAGATTCGCTCTTCGCCCCACGCCGGGTCCCATTTTACCTTCTTGATTTCTTCCAGGGCGCGAGTTCGAAGGGTGTGACCGCCCGAGTCATGGCCGTGTTGGTCTGGGGCTGGCGGCAGCTTGCCTTCCATCGAGATGAACCACTGCTCGGTGGCGCGGAAGATGATGGGATTGTGGCAGCGCCAGCAATGAGGATAGGAGTGCTCGATCTTCTCAAAGCCGAGCAACACGCCGCGGGCCTTCAGCAGATCGACAATCAGCGGGTTCGCCTTGAACACCTGCTGACCTTGATATTCGGGCAGGCCGCTGCGAATGATGCCGGCCGCGTCCACGTCGCAGCGCAAATCAAGGCTGTACTTAACGCCCGTGTTGAAGTCGTCGGCGCCGTGGGCCGGAGCGGTGTGGACCGCGCCTGTGCCGGTGTCCATGGTGACGTAATCGCCCAGCACACCCAGCACGCTGCGATCCAGAAACGGATGAGCGAAGGTCGCATATTCGAGCTTGGCGCCGGGGAACAAGGCAATTTCTCTCGCCTCACCGAGATTGCATTTCTCAATCGTCTGCTGCGCCAGCGCCTTGGCGACGATGTATATCCACTCGCCGGCGTCGAGCGCAACATACTCGGCGTCGGGAGCGAACGTCACCGCCATAGAGGCGGGCAGAGTCCAGGGCGTCGTCGTCCAGATGATGGTGGCGACTTTTTTCTTACTAGTAAGATTTTCATCGTTTGTCTTACTTTGCTGCAATTCGTCAATTTTCTTACTAGTAAGATTTTCTGCGATCTTCGCCGGATCGCTGGTCAGAGGGTAGCGCACCCAGATGCTGGGACTGGTGTGCATCTCATATTCCACCTCAGCCTCGGCCAGCGCTGTCTTGTCGTGGATGCACCAATAGACGGACTTCAGCCCCTTGTAGACCAGGCCTTGCTCATAGCAGCGGTAAAATGTTTCCAGGACCACGCTTTCGTACTGCGGATCCATGGTGGAGTAAGGCCGCTCCCAGCGGCCGAGCACGCCGAGACGTTTGAACTGCTCGCGCTGAAGATCGAGGTACTTCGTCGCATACTTGCGGCACGCTTCGCGCACCGCCAGCGGATCCATGTCGAGCTTCTTGCGGCCCAACTGGTCATCGACCTTGATCTCGATGGGCAGGCCGTGGCAGTCCCATCCGGGCACGTAAGGTGCATCGAAGCCGCTCATGCTGCGCGACTTGACGACGAAGTCCTTCAACGTCTTGTTCATCGCCGTGCCCAGATGGATCGGGCCATTGGCGTACGGCGGTCCGTCGTGCAAGACGTAGATTGGCTGTCCCTTGTGGGCCTCGCGGATGCGATCGTACAGCCGCATCTCGTTCCACCGCTCGAGTATTTTGGGCTCGTTCTTCGGCAGGCTCGCCTTCATGGCGAAGTCCGTCCTGGGCAGGTTCAGCGTTGCTTTAAGGTCGAGCGGCACTCCGGGATTCTCCCCGCCTGTTGATTACTGTGTTGTGACTTGATCAGGCTATCTCTTCATTATAGGGAGCTGAAAAATACCCGTCCATTCAGGACGCCGTGGTGGATCGCCTTCACTCTCCGGGATCATTGGACGGATGGTTGCGGAAAGAATTTTCAGAGCTGGTTAAAGTATTGCACCAGATCCGGCGAAGTCCAGTCGGTGGCGCCGATGAACTTGCGCACGATCTTGCCATCACGATCGATTACGTAGGTCTCGGGAAACTTGAACGTGCCATAAACCTCGTTGGTGTTCCGGTGGATGTCGCGTACAGTCAGCAGGTCGATATTGTGGTCGCGTACGAACTGCTGGTAAGCGCCGTCGTCCGCGTCCTCGCTGACAGCAAGGACGGTTACCTTGTCGCCCAGCCGCTTTTGCAGTTCGACCAGCGACGGCATTTCTTCCACGCACGGCGGACACCAGGTTGCCCAGAAGTTGAGCACCACGGGCTTCCCGCGCAACCGGCTGAGTACGATCGTATGCTGCGAGTCGGTGAGGGTGAAATCGGGCGCGGCATTGCCAATGCGCGGCGGGTGGGCGCTGTTGCAGCCGGCTAACAGCAGCAAACCGGCAACGAAAAAGACGAAACGTCTCACCCTTTTATAATAAGCCATTGAATCGTTGATTGGAGCGGGCCTGAGTCACCCTTTCCGGGTAGAAACAGCGACATTGTCCCCAATGGATAACGCGGCGAAAGGTCCCGAGGTTTCCGTCATCGTCCCGGCACGCAACGAGGAGGATTGCCTCGCTGACTGCTTGCGGACGCTGGCTGAGCAGCAGGGCGTGAGCTGCGAAATCATTGTGGTGGATGATCACTCGACGGATGCGACGGCGGCGATCGCCGCGAGATTTCCGGTGCGCGTGATCACGGCGGATCCGCTGCCAGCAGGCTGGAGCGGCAAGTGCAATGCCGCCTGGGCGGGCGCCAAAATCGCGAAAGGGAACTGGCTGCTATTCACCGACGCCGATACCAAGCATAGGCGCGACTCACTCGCGACCGGCTTGCAGGAGGCACACAAGTTCGACGCTGGTCTGCTGTCGTATTCGCCGAAGCAGGAAGTCCGCGGTTTTGCCCAACGCGCCCTGATGCCGTTGATCTTTGCCGAACTGGCCGTCACCTATCGGCCGAAGGATGTCTGCGATCCGAAGTCGCCGGTGGCCGCGGCCAATGGACAGTATCTGCTAGTCCGTCGCGAGGTGTACGACGCGATTGGCGGACACGCTGCGGTCGCAGGAGCCATCCTGGAGGATGTGGAGCTGGCCAAACGCGTGAAGCAGGCCGGCTACAAGCTGCGCTTTCGTACCGCTGACGTAGTCAGCACTCGCATGTACCGCACCTTTGCGCAGATGTGGGAGGGCTGGACGAAAAACCTGGCGCTGCTGTTTCCGCGTCCGCGGCGGCTGGCGTTCAAGAGGCTGCTGGAGTTTTCTGTGATTGCAACCTGCGTTGTAGTTGCGGCCCTGAGTGCGGTAAGCGGCGAGGCCATGAGCGCAGTAATTGCTGCCGGACTCGGTGCCGTGTTCCTGGGTTTCTTCCTGGCGCGCGTGCGGCGGGCGCATTTCGACTGGCTCGCCAACAGCGTTGCGATTTTTGGTCTGCCCCTATTTACCCTCCTTTTGCTGAACTCCGCGCGCGGCCATAAGCGAGGCCGAGTGCAATGGAAGGGACGGCGGTATGGCGCTGACAACTCCGCGACCGAGGAGCTAGTCACCAGCGAACCAGAATAGAAACGCCTGTGGCCCGGGATGGACACTTAGCCTCGGTCGAAATCAAGCAGCCATGCCGCGGTGAGGCAAAGTCGGGTCGCCGCTCAGGCATGGAAAGCGGTGGTGCAGCCGGGCGAAATTGGGTGAGAGCGGTGCTTCAGGGATTTGCCGCGACCCGGATTTACAGCCGAATGGCAGGACTTTACATAATATCTGTTATCGGACATTGCATCGGCGACCGCTTATTGCCCCTTCACTTGGCAATTGGCAAACGTTAACGGCAGGGGCACTTGCTGACCGCGCGGCAGGTTTACGGCGGCATTCACGACACTTGGCAGTTGGTATCCTCCCACCCTTTGGTAACTGATCTTGACCTTGAGGAACATCTCCGGCGCCTGGTCCCTAATTCTTACCTTGGAGTCATAGCTCGTCAGCAACAAACCCTCCTTGGTGGCCGCAAAGACCGGGTCCACGCTCCCGCTCACTTTGGACGACTCCACATTCGAGTGCTCGATAGTTAGATCTTTTGTCATTACGACAAGGGCATCGGTCGAGGCATCCTTCTGCCTCAGGCGGTACTTGTTGCCAGCCTCTTCCACTTGCAGATTAGGGCTCGCCTCGGGAAAAAATGAACCAAAAGCGAACGCTGACCAGGTTTGGAAAAAACCCGCTACCACCTGCTCGATGCCGCCAGTCGACTGCCGCACGCGTTCAGCGATAGCCTCGCTGGGCGGGGCCGCGTTGAACTGATGGGACACGCTGGCGGCTCCCGTGGGACCCACCAGCACTCGAAATCCCACCTTTTTCAGAATCGGCAGGACCTGATCGCGTGCAGCAGCATCCACTTTCAGGTTCTTGTACATCGCGTCCCAATCCGGAAGCACTTGACAGCTAAACTCCCTCAGGCCGCGAGTGTGCAAGTTGTAATAGGCCAGTCGCGCTTCCCGCATAAGCTTATCGCGGGCTGCCGGACCTAACACGGTTCCGGCGACGCTGGCTGGCTCGGATGTGGCTGGGCAGCCTGGGACGTTGCCCGACCCGCCTCCAGTGATGCACATTTGCATCCCCTGTGGCGGCGCGGGCGCGGTTTGGCAGGGCGAGGTCAACGGCAGGAAAGCAAGACCCAACCCAAACGCTGTAGCGCGAAGCTTTCGCATCACGTACTCTGCATCGCATTTTTCAGATCAACACCACCTTGGGATGAAACAGCGTTCCTGCTACCCGGCTGGCGAGGCACACCAGTTCCGACTGTCCGGCGAACACCTTCACCCACTTCGAGCGCGACATCTCCGGCAGGTTGACTGCCCTTCCGTGGCGAATTTTGGCGAGGTCCTCGTCGGTCGCGGTGACCGACGGAATCCCTGGCAGGACTCGGCGCGGATGAATGCAGACCTCGTCAACCCTGACTTGGGCGGCAGCCTCGGCGATCTGCTCTAGCGTATGGCTCTGCTCGATTGTGAACTCGCCCACGGCCGTTCGCCTAAGGCTTGCCAGATGGGCGCCAATCCCTAGCTTTTGCCCAAGCTCGTGCGCCAGGCTGCGGACGTACGTCCCCGACGACACCCGGCAGCAAAAGTCGACCACATCCCCATCCAGACCGGAGATGGTGAACTCCCCGACCTCGACCTCGACCGGCTTCAACTCGACCGACTGCTTGCGGCGGGCCAGTTTGTAGGCGGGAACGCCTTGAATCTTCTTGGCCGAGAAAGGCGGTGGGGTCTGCTCAATCAGGCCGAGAAAACCCGCACTCGCGGCGACAATTTCTTCAAGCGTTACATTAACCGTCTGCGGCTCGCCGACCCGGTCGCCGTCGGCATCATAAGTGTCGGTCGCAACTCCCAGCCGGATCTTGCCCTCGTAGGTCTTTTCCGATCCGGTGTAGAACTGGCAAAGCCGAGTCATCCGCCCAACGACGAGCGGAAGTACCCCGGTCGCCATGGGATCAAGGGTCCCCAAATGGCCGATGGAGCGCTCTCCCAAAATGCGCCGGGCTTTGGCTACCACATCGTGGGAGGTCCATCCCGCTGGTTTATCCACTACCATCACGGCGTTGAGAGGCATCCTTCTGCTATCGTGGAGGTTGACAGGCTAGTTGGTCAAATCGCAGGCAACACGCTTGACCAGCGCAACCAAGGGCAGCCGCTTCCCTGCCGCACCAGGCGTAACCCAGATATGATCCCGCTGAAAGACGACGCACCTCGCATCGGCACGCCCTTCATCAATTACCTGCTGATTGTTCTGAACATATTTGTTTTTCTTTTGTCGCTGGATTGGCGTTATCTACCGCCGGAGCCGCGGCCGGAGTTTCTAACTCTCTTCGGCCTGGTCCCGGCGCGCCTGACAGTCGTTCTGTTCAATCACGGTTACGTGCCTTGGGACCTGATCTCCGGCTTGGGTATGCGTTATGTTCCGGCCACGGAAGCCATCCTGCCATTCTTTACCTCGATGTTTCTGCACGGCGGATGGCTGCACCTGATCTTTAACATGTGGGCGTTGTGGATCTTCGGCGACAACGTGGAAGACTATCTGGGGCACTCGCTCTACTTGATGGTCTATCTGATCTGCGGGGTAGCGGCGGGACTGTTGCATAGCCTGTTCAACATCGGCTCGACAGTTCCCAGCGTGGGCGCCAGCGGAGCCATTGCCGGCGTAATGGGCGCATACTTCGTGCTCTTTCCGCGCGCGCGGGTGCTGACTCTGGTTCCCTTCTTCTTCATCTTTTTTATGTGGCTGCCGGCGTGGATTGTGCTCGGGTACTGGTTCATTGCGCAATTCCTCAGCGGGGCCGCGACCTCGATTGCGACGCACGGCAGCAACTCCAGCGGCATCGCCTTCTGGGCGCACGTGGGCGGCTTCGTGGCCGGAATTTTGCTGATCAAGCTCTTCCCTTCCCGCACCCGGCGGTATCACTACGGGATGTAAAAACAAGCAACTAGCAATTAGCAACTAGCCCCGAGCCGCCCTCTGGAAGGGCCGCGAGCGCCCTCCAGCCGGTGAGGGTTTTCGCCCTCGTCCATTGACGCGACTCCCAGTATTGGGGCCTGATCGGAAATCGTGACCGGCAGGTTTGATGTTGGCTACGTCCAGGGCCATTTAGTCGCGAATCGGCAATTCAGCCTTTTGTCTTGAAGGCCTGAGCTCACGGCCCGGAGCTAGTGGCTAGTTGCTAGCTGCTTCCGTCACACCGCTCCCCCCGCCGGATCAATACTGATCTCCGACGGATTCACATTCGGCGGCAGCAGCACCGCGTAGAGGACGGCTTGCGCAACGCTCTCAGTGTCCATCATGTGATGAAATGGCGCGTTGGGCATTATCTGCTGCCAGATGTCGGTCTTGGTAGCGCCAGGCAGTAGAGCCATAACGCGAATGCCGCGGGGCATGAGCTCGGCGCGCAGCGACAGCGTGAAACCCAACGCGCCCATCTTTGCCGCCGTGTAAGGGTAGAAGTTTGGGAAAATCTGTTTCGCCGCCGCCGACAGATTGTTGATGATGATGGCGCCGCTTTTCATCAGCGGCAGCGCAGCACGCGTGCATAGGAACACGCCGGTCAAGTTGGTGTCGATCTGCTCGCGCCACATCTCCAGCGAAGTCTGCTCCAGCGGCGTGGGGGGCTGGCTGATTCCAGCATTGTTGACGAGAATGTCGAGACGCCCGAACATCGCCTCGACGGTCACAAACAATTCACCTATCGCATGAGGATCGCGCACATCGCAAACTTTGGGCACAATCAGCGCGGAGTTCTGCTGGGTTGATGAAGAAATCCGGAGGGCGGCGGCGCCAAGTTTTTTCTCATCGCGACCGGTGATGACGACATTACAGTTCTCAGCGGCGAGCGCCCGCGCGATCGCGAAGCCGATACCGCTGCTGCCGCCGGTCACCACCGCGATCCTGCCGTCGAGGCGCGGCTCATGCGGCCGCGACTTCGCCGACGTAACTTTCAGCTTGGATTTGTTATGGGACTGCGTTTTCTTCGCAGCCATCGCTTAGACCTCGTTGGTGTTCCTGGTCTGGATCAGCGAGAGAAATTCCTGGCGCGTCTGCTGCGCCCGGAACGCGCCCAGCATAGAAGAGGTGACCGTTGCGGAGTGCTGCTTCTCGACGCCGCGCATCATCATGCACAAATGCCGCGCCTCAATGACCACGCCAACTCCCAGCGGCTGGATGACCTTCTGGATAGTTTCAGCGATCTGTACCGTCAGCCGCTCTTGCACCTGCAATCGGCGCGCGAACACTTCAACCAGACGGGCTACTTTGCTCAGGCCAATGACCCGTCCTTTAGGAATGTAGGCGACGTGCACCTTGCCAAAGAACGGCAGCACGTGATGCTCGCACAGGCTGAACATCTCGATATCCTTCACGATGACCATCTCATCGTAATCGACGCTGAACAGCGCGCCTTGCAACACCTGTTCCGGATCTTCGCGATAACCCTTGGTGAGGTCGCGCAGGGCCTTGGCATAGCGCCGGGGAGTGTCGAGCAAACCTTCACGGTCGGGGTCTTCACCCAGGCGGACTAACATCTCGCGCGCCAGCTCTTCAAAACTGGCGCTGGTAAGGGTCGGGGTTTCGAGGGTTTCTTTCATGATTAGCAACTAGCTTTTAGCTTTTAGCTCTTAGCTCGCATTCCGCATCAGGGACCATGATTTAGCCCGAAGGGCGTCACTTGTTTCAGCGTGGGCGTCAGCGCGCGGTCGGGGTTTGTAAGAAAACTCCAGCGTCCCTTCAGCGACGACGCTTCTGTGAATTGGCGCATATTACGTTCGCAACTCTGTGCCGCCGGCATATTCAAAGCTGTTCATCAATGTCTCTTCCAGCCGTATCTTCTCCAGATGAGCGGCCTTAAAGTTTTGCTTCAAAATGTGGAAGATGGCTTGGCTCAAGTTCTCCGTCGTCGGAACCACCGCTTCGAACTCAGGGCATAAATTCAGATTCACATGATCGAACCGCTCCAGAAGTTCGCGCCGTACCGTGTCATCCAGCTCCGCCAGATTGCAGATCATTCCCGTTTTCGCGTCCACCTGGCCGCTGACCGTGATTTCCAGCGCATAGTTGTGCCCGTGCCCATGCGGGTTGTTGCATTTGCCGTAGACCTCGCGGTTCTGCTCCTTCGATAGCTCATCACAATGCAGCCGATGCGATGCCGAGAAAATGTAGCGGCGCGTCAGATGGGCCTTCATGCTTCTCCGTAGAAATCGACGAACAGGTCCGGCATCTCGTATACCCGCACCCGGTGCAGCTTTGCCACTTTCAACTTGGTGTTGAGGCGGTTCCAGATGGCGATGGCGAGGTTCTCCGTGGTCGGGATCTGCCGCGCAAATTCCGGCACTTCCTTATTCAGATGGCGATGATCGAGCGCGTCGAGAACCTCGCGGTTCAAGATTTCCTTTAACTCTTTCAGGTCGACAACAAAACCGGTTTGCGGATCAACGTCGCCCTTTACCGTGACTTCCAGGGTGTAGTTGTGGCCATGCCCATTGAGATTGGCGCACTTGCCGAAGACACGCCGGTTCTCTTCCTCGGTGAACTCGGGATTGTGATAGTAATGCGAGGCGGAGAATTCGCACTTGCGGGTTAAGTAAACCATAGGCTCGTACAATTAGAATTTCAGATGTTGCCTCTTAAGGCAAACTGAAATCGTCGATCCGGCTGTCCAACCCCCTGCGAGACTTTCACGCACGCCGACCGGATGCCAAAGAAAAATCCTGCCGCAGCACTGGCTACGGCAGGAGCGATACAGCATTTAGATGGCTTGGACGCGGTCAAGTGACGTCAGCTCGGCGTCAGCATTCGCATCTGCTCGCAGCTAAATGTCGTAGTACATCTGGAACTCGTAAGGATGCGGCCGCAAACGCAGGGCGTTCACTTCCTTCTCCCGCTTGTAGTCGATGTAGGTGTTCAGCATCTCTTCCGTGAACACATCGCCTCTTAGCAGAAACTGGTTATCGCGGGCCAGTGCATCCAGAGCACTTTCCAGAGAACCTGGCATGGATGGAACCTTCGCCAGCTCCTCCGGACCGAGATCGTAAATGTCCTTGTCCAGCGGTTGGCCGGGATCGATCTTGTTCTCGATACCGTCGAGTCCTGCCATCAGCATTGCCGAAAACGCCAGATACGGATTGCAGCTGGGATCGGGGGGCCGGAACTCGACGCGCTTCGCTTTGGGCGAGGCCGAATACATCGGGATGCGGCAGGCTGCCGAGCGGTTGCGGCGCGAGTACGCCAGATTCACCGGAGCCTCGAAGCCCGGAACCAGGCGTTTGTAGGAGTTCGTAGTGGGGGCGATGATCGCCGACAGCGCCGGACCATGCTTGATGAGCCCGCCGATATACCACAGCGCCATCTGCGACAATCCCGCGTAGCCGTCGCCGGCAAACAATGGTTTGCCATCTTTCCATAGCGACTGGTGAGTATGCATGCCGCTGCCGTTGTCCTGGAAGAGCGGCTTGGGCATGAAAGTTACGGTCTTGCCGTACTGGTTGGCGACGTTCTTCACGATGTACTTGTAGAGCATCATCGCGTCAGCCGAGCGGATCAGGGAATCAAACTTCAGGTCGATCTCGGTCTGGCCGCCGGTGGCGACCTCGTGATGATGGCACTCGACGACCAGCCCGCAGTTCTGCATGGTCAGGGTCATCTCGGTGCGCAGGTCCTGATAGTGATCGGTGGGCGCGACCGGGAAGTAACCTTCTTTATAGCGGGGACGATAGCCGAGATTGTTCTCCACGCGCCCGGAGTTCCAGCGGCCTTCCTCGGCGTCGATGAAGTAGAAGCCTTCGTGTTCATTCTGGTCGAAGCGCACGTTGTCGAAGATGAAAAACTCGGCTTCGGCGCCGAAATACGCCGTGTCGGCGAGGCCGGTCGACAACAGAAACATCTCGGCCTTCTTCGCAATGTAACGAGGATCGCGATCGTAGCGCTGCTTGGTCACGGGATCGATCACATCACAGACCATCACCATGGTGGGAACTTCGGTGAAGGGATCGAGCATGTATTTGTTGGCGTCGGGAATCAGGAGCATGTCGCTCTCGTGGATGGCAGCCCAGCCGCGGATGGAGGAGCCATCCATGCCGAAGCCCTCTTCGAACGACGCTTCGCTGAGCATTGCGATGGGATAAGAAACGTGGTGCCACAGTCCGGGAAGATCGGTAAAGCGCAAGTCGAGGACTTGCACGTTATGCTCCTTCACGAAATCCAGCACCTTCTTCGGGTCAGGCTTGGTATCAGCCATTCAGAACTCTCCTTTATGTGCCTCGCCGGTCGGAGGCCGATGGTTATGTCTTGCGTTTGCGACACTGCGGAATATCCGCCCCTGCATCCGCCATCTTCGAAGTGCGGACGAGAGGAACATTCCGGGGTAAGAAGTCGGAACTACGGCCCACATTGGTTAGGGAGTGCGTGTGGCGTTGGACGTTCGTCCTTGGCCCACACATCAGGATAAGGCGCGCAGCGAAGGTGGGGAAATCCAATGTTTTTATGACTGCGATAACCGCAGCTTATAGCGGCTAACTGACTGATTCGCTGATAGAAAGCAGCCTTGTCCGTTGAATAGTGCACAACTCTTAAGGCAGATAGCGCGTCGGTTTTTCGCGGAAACCGAAACGGCCGCAGGGATGCCCATGCCTTCTGTAGACTTCAGGTAGAGGTGCTGCGCTCGACTGGACGCATGATTCAACTGTTCGCAAGACAACTGCGTGCGACAACCCGACTCTTCGCGTTTTTGTGGGCCGCCGTGTATGCCTTATGGCTGCATAGCAAGCTGCCGCGGAATGCGTCGCGGGCGCAATGCGCCCAGTGGCTGCACCAAGTCTGCGCGCGAGGATTGCGCGCCCTCGACGTTCGGTTGCAGGTGGAGGGACCGCTGCCGACGCGTGGGCTTATCGTGAGCAATCATTTGAGCTATCTCGACATTCTCGTCTATAGCACCGCCCTGCCCTGCGTCTTCGTTTCCAAGGCAGAGGTGGAGGACTGGCCAATCTTCGGGCCGTATGCGCGCTGGTCGGGAAGCGTGTTCGTCCGCCGTCACGATCGGGGGGACGCTGCACGCGCGAATGTTAGTGTCGGCGAGACTCTGAAAGATGGCGTTCCGGTAATTCTCTTCCCCGAAGGCACAACCACCGATGGGCAGCGCGTCCTGCGCTTCCATGCCACCATGCTGCAGCCAGCCATCGACACCGCTGCGCCGATTACGCCCTGCGCAATCCGTTACGAACTGGAAGACGGCGATGCCGGCCGCGAAGTCTGCTGGTAACAGCCACGAGCGATCGCAAGCAACTCAGCGCAGTTCTGCACCAGCAGGTGGCGAGATTGCATGATGAGTTGCACGTGGTTGAGCGGGCAACGGATGTTGCCCCCATGTCCTCAATGCGAGATCTTGTCCCCTAGTTGCTTGCGGCATAAACTGTGGCATGCCAAGAAGCCCGGGCCGTTTACGCCTTTGCCCGGTCGGCACGCTCTTCTTCGAACGGGAGTTTGGCATGCTCCACCGGCTCCTGCCAGTCCTGGGCTTGCAGCTCGCGCGGCGTCTTCTCCACTTGTTCGAGCTCCGGTAATCGATCGGCTTCCAGCGAGCGATCCAGCTCCGGGAACTTGCGCGCCTCGGGCAGCACACGCTTCTCCAGCGACGCTACCACGTCGTTGTAGGACTCCACCGCGCCACCAAGTTTTCTGCCGAGCGCCTCGAAATGTTCGGTCATCTTGCACAGCCGCTCGTACAGCGTCTTCCCGGCTTCGCTGATGTGGCGCGCACTTTCGGCAAGGTTTTTCTGGTTCCAGCCGTAGGCCACGGCTTTCAATAGCGCGATCAGCGTGGTGGGTGAGGCGACAATGACCTTCTGGCTGACCCCATATTCAATCAGCTCGAAGTCCGCATCCATGGCCGCGCGAAAGAAGACCTCGCCCGGCAGAAACAGCACCACGAACTCCGGGGTGCAGGGCAAGTGCGTCCAGTAAGCTTTGCTTGCCAGCGAGTCAATGTGCTGCCGTACTTGTCGGGCATGATCGTCGAGACGTGCGCTGCGGGTCAGGTCGTCTGGCGCCTCCAGCGCTGACAAGTAGGCGGTCAGCGGCACCTTGGCATCAACCACCACCTGCTTGCCGCCGGGCAGGTCGACGATCACGTCCGGGCGGAAGCGCCGCTCGTCGTCGTTGAACGAGAGCTGCTCCTTGAAGTCGCAATACTCCAACATTCCCGACAGCTCAAGCACGCGGCGCAGCTGCAACTCGCCCCAGCGCCCACGGGCCTGCGGCTCGCGCAAAGCCTTCACCAGATTCCCGGTCTCGACCTGCAGCGCCTTCTGGGTGTCGAGCAGCGATGCCACCTGCGAAGTAAGCGTGCCGTACGCCTGACTGCGGGTTTGCTCCAGCGCCTGTATTTGCTGATTCATTCCGGAGAGCGATTGGGCTATCGGTTCCACCAGGTTCTTCACCGCCAGCTCTTTTTGCGCCAGATCGCCTGCCGCCTGCGTGTGCTGGTTATCCAGAACACTCTTGGCGAGCTGAAGGAAGTTGGCATTGTTGGTTTCCAGAGCGGTAGTCGCCAGCGACTTAAACTGTAGCTTTAGCTGCTCACTTGCATCTTGAAGCAGCCTAAGCTTTTCGTCAGCGTTACGGCGCTCGCTGGCGAGAGTGGCTTCGAGCGCCGATCGCGCTTCTCCCTGAAGCCGGAGCTCCTCGGCATGACGCTCGTTTGCACTCCTGGCAGCCGCGAGTTCTTCCTCTAAACTGTGCCTCCGCTCCTGCAACGCGGCTGTCTTCGAGCGAAACAACAGCCAGGCAAAGACAGCGCCGAGCAGAAACGCGCTTGCGGAGAGAAGAGCTATGGGGAATGCGGTCATCGATGGGCCCCGATGTGAATGTCGTCATTGTATGGCGGAGGAAGGCGGAACGGGAAGCTGCGCACCTGTTCAGTTACCGTCTCAAAGCAGCCGATTCCCTGTTCCGCCTGCTCCCGGTATAGTTATGGCTGAACAATTCCCAGGACAGGAGATGGGATGGCACTGTCGGCAGTCATAGTTGACGACGAACAGCTTGCGCGCGACGAGCTTGCCTACCTGTTGCGCGAACTCGATGTCGACATCCTGGCGCAAGGCAAGAACGGCGTCGAAGCGGTGAACCTGGTAAAGGAGTTCGCGCCCGACCTGGTTTTTCTGGATGTGCAGATGCCGGGACTGGATGGCTTCGGCGTGATCAAGAAGCTGCTGGACCGCAAGGTACCGTTGCCGCAGATTGTCTTTGCGACGGCTTACGATCAGTATGCGGTGAAGGCGTTCGAGGTCAACGCCATCGATTATCTGCTGAAGCCGTTCGATCGCAAGCGCGTCTCGCAGGCCGTGGCCAAGGTGCGCCACAAGCTGGAGAGCGCCGGCTCGCCCACCGACCAGATTGGCACCATCGTCAAGATGCTGGAACAGCAGCAGCGTCCGCCGGCTGCCAAGGTGTTGCTGAAGGCTGCGGGGCGGCTGTTTCTGGTGGACCAGAAAGACATCTGCTACGCCTCGATTGAAGACGGCATCATCACCGTCGTGGCCACCGTGATGGAAGGTCAGTCGAATTGCCGCACGCTGGAGGAGCTGCTCGATTCGCTCGACCCCAACATGTTCTGGCGCGCCCACCGCTCCTACCTGGTGAATATCAATCGCATCAAGGAAGTCGTGCCGTGGTTCAAAAGCTCCTACCAGATCCGCATGGAGGACAAGAAGCAGACGGAGATTCCCGTCAGCCGCGCCCAGACGAAGAGATTGCGGGAGTTGTTTGGGTTGTAGGAAGCCGCGAGCCGCGAGCCCTGAGCTATGAGCCTCCGAGCCTGGTGCCCTAGGTTCCCTTCTGTCGGGCTAACCTGGAACCACCCACTCGCCGCGGAGCAGCGGAAGGCGATCTTTTTTCTTAGTGGAAAAGGCGAGCAGCAGAGTTCTTTAGCTCGCGGCTTGTGGCTCGCGGCTAGTGACTGCCCTTCTTGCTCTCGTGCATTCTGCTGATGGCTTTGGTCACCAGGCTACGCGGCGAAAAGCGCAGTCCCTGCGTCAGCAGCCGGTTTTTCCATCCAGGAATTACCAGCCGCTGGCCCTGTTTCATGCCTTCATAACCTGCCCGGGCAACGTCGCGCACGTCCACCAGAAACGGGCTCTTGTTATGGCTCTCGCCAACGTGGGCGCGCTGCTGAAAGTTGGTGATCACGGGTCCCGGGCAGAGACAGGTAACGGTTGTGCCGGTGCCGCTTAATTCCTCGGCTACCGCCTCGGTGAAATGCAGAACGAAAGCCTTGCTGGCGTAGTAAATCGCCATGTAGGGTCCGGGCGCGAAGGCGGCGACGCTGGCAACGTTAAGCAGCTTACCCTCGCGGGCGCGAACCTGGGGCAGGAAAAGTTTGGACAAGTGGGTGAGAGCGACGATGTTCACCTGAATCATTTCGGCTTCGCTGTTCCAGTCGGTGTCGAGGAACGCTCCGCTGCCACCGAAGCCGGCGTTGTTGACCAGCACGTCGATCACGATGCCGGCTTCCTGTAGCTCCTGGTAAAGCTCGAGCGGACCGGCGGGATGGGCCAGGTCCTTGGGCGAAATCCGCACTTCCACGCCGTAACTTGATTGCAGTTTGTCGCCGAGATCGCGGAGGGCGCTGCGATTGCGCGCCACCAGCACCAGACGGTAGCCATCGGCGGCGAAAAGATTCGCCAGTTCCAGTCCGATGCCACTGGAGGCGCCCGTGATCAGCACCGTCTTGGGAGAGAGAAAAGGATTGCTTGCGCTCACCCTTCTGTTATAGCGGATTTCCCCCGGTATCGGGCAGCGACAAGGGGTAAATTTCCCGCGATAAGCACGGAAAAAAGGGGCCCAGCTATTTCGCCGCCGCCTTTTCGTTCGACGGCGATTGCAGGAAGGTCACCAGCTGCCAGCGCTGCGGTTTGGGCAGATTCGACCAGGAGGGCATTCCCGAGGTCAGCTTGCCTGTGCTGATGAACCAAAACAGCTCTCCTGGTTTGGCCTTATGGATCCCAACGGTGTCGAGCGCTGGCGCAGGTCCCATACCCTGCCGATGGTTGCCGTGGCATTGCGAGCAGTTCTGAGCGTAGAGTCTGCCACCGGCCGCCGATGCGGCGGCATTGCCGGCATAGGGGTTCGCCGTCGCCGAAGCCGATGCGGGCGCATTGCGAAAACTGGGTTGTTGAGCGAAAGACGGCGTCACCCGGGAAACTAATAAAACAGCAAATATAAGTAGGAAAAAAGAAGAGAAGATGGAAGCGCGGGCCCTGATGTGCAAGATTGTCCTCCCGCAAACATTTTACAGGGACGAAGGATAGAACCATCGCCCAACAGGCGGTTGCGTACCGAGGTGCTGAGGCGTAGCCTCGCTGATTGGCCTGGGGATACGTTCGAGGTTCATCCTAATTACTACCGTTACCGTATTCGTTGACCGAGTCCGCCTCCGGCGATATACTTTGTTGATAGGCAGTTGCAACTGAGTTGCATCATTACAATTGGGATGGCGATTGGCGAATCAGCCTGACCAGGAATGCACTCTGAATATGCAACTGTGTTGCAGTCAATCAAACATAAGGTAGAACCCTGATGCCGCTCCCAGAGACGGAAGCTCCTGGCACCCTGCAAACTGCGTTGCTCAGCCGAGGAATCCGGATGACTCGGCAGCGCCGCGTCATTCTTGAGATCATTGAAACCGCGACCCAACACCTGGACGCCGCGCAGATCCTCCGCAAAGCTGTGCGCGTCGATCCCAACATCAACCGGGTCACGGTGTACCGCACCCTGGGCCTGCTGAAGCGGCACGGCCTGGTCGACGAACTGGATCTGCTGCACGTCAAAGGAGACGGGCACTTCTACGAACGCCGGCCGCAGCGCGACCATATGCACATGACGTGCCTGCGTTGTGCCAAGGTGCAGGAGTTCGAGAGCGACTTATTCGACCGGGTCAAAGGCCAGGTCGAACGCGACTGCCACTTTCACATTCTGGTCGCGCGGTTTGAGATCGGCGGGTATTGTTCCAGTTGCCGGAAGTGACGGGGCTGGGTTTTACGCCTCAGAGCAGCTCTGATTAAGTCGTAGTAGAAGACCGCAGCGGCTAAAGCCGGGCCCATAGGCTCGACTTTCGGGACCGCCTGAAGGCCGATGCCTTTCCAAGCAATACCTAAGCAGATATCCCTTAGCGCTTCGCCGGTGGTTTTCGGAGGGCAGTGCCATGCCTGACAATGGCCGCAACCAGCCCTGGAATGGTGTATTCCATAGCTTCAATATCCACCGGCAATCCGAATTCGCGGAGTGTGGCGGAAGTCACAGGGCCGATCGATGCGCTGTGGACGCCCCCATGCGGCGCAGGCTTGTTCAACGCGGCGCGGGCGCGCTGTAAGCCGAGCAGTGCGACAAAATTCTTCACGGTTGAGGAACTGGTGAAGGTGATGGCATGGGGCTTGCGGCGCATGCTCGCCAGGGCGGCGCGCAATCGCCTCTCCGACGACTTCGGCGTTATCGTTTCATAGGCCTCTACCACATCAACTGTAGCGCCGGCTTTACGCAGCTCGCGGGGAATCACGTCGCGAGCAACTTTGGCGCGCACCAGCAACACGCGCTTCCCTTTCACGCGAGCGCGCAGGCTGCTCACAACCGATTCCGCGACGTACTCCTTTGGCGTGACGGTTACGGTTAATCCGCACTGCTCGATGGATTTCCTGGTGGCAGGGCCGATGGCCGCGATCTTCAACTTCGCCAAGGCGGATGCATCGAGCTTCTTCTTCCCGATCCGTTCGAACAGCGCTTCGACGCCGTTGACGCTGGTGAGAATGAGCCAATCGTAGGTTGCGAGTTTCTGGAGTGCGGTATCGAGGGGTTGGTAGGATTTGGGTTTACGGATCTCGATGAAAGGAATCTCGATGACCTCGCAACCCAGGTCGCGCAGGGCGGAGGAAAGCACACCGGCCTGTTTTTTGGCGCGCGATACCAGCACACGACAGCCGGCCAATGGGGTGCAATTGGGATCGGTAGCGAGTTTGCGGGAGGTGGCCATGTGTATTGAGATTATTGGATCGCGGACGGCACAATTCTGCCGTCCCTACGGGACTCTGACATTTTTCACATTCTACCCAGGACTCCGCTTCGCTCCGTCCTGGGCTAAGCTGAGTCGTCCCGCATAGCGGGACGGGAGCATCGTTGCCAACGCAGGGTTGCAAGCGTGGGCATTTGCGTGAACATCTGCCACGGTGTCTGTGTCGTAGCTGTGCCACCGCTCCGCGGCTCGATTGTTTTTTCCACTGCACCGCGGGCTCACGCCCGCGGCTAACACAAATGTCGCCGCTGCGCGGCTGGTTCGAATCTCAAGTGCGATGGTTTATTCCACCGCTCAGCACGAATTGCAGCTACGACACATGCAGCTACGGGACTCAGAACATTTTTATCGCCTACCCAGGACTTACGTCCTGGGCTAAGTTATACCGCCCTTCGGGCTGCTGCGTCGTGATTCGAATCGGCCATAGGTTCACGCGGAAAACCGTTTTCAGAACGGCTGCTTGTCGGCTGCCAGCGGCGATCAAGTTTTCCGGCCGACAACGGCTGCCAGCGGCGATCAAGTTTTCCGGCCGACAACTGACAACTAGCCACTGACAACGGTTGTTACGGCTGTTGCGGGGCAGCGGCGTTCGCGCCGTAGACGTCTTCCAGAATTTTGGTCGCGCCTCGTTGCAGCAGGTTGTCGCCCACGGCCTCGCCTAGAGCGACCGCTTGGCTGCCACTCTGGGACTCGCGCAGGATTATCGATCCATCTGGTCGCGCAACGATTGCAGTCAGATGCAGGGTGCCTTCGCGCACCTCGGCGAATGCCCCGATGGGGACCTGGCATCCACCGCCCAGCTTGTGCAGCAAGGCCCGCTCACAGGTGGTAGCGGCGCGTGCGGCAGGATCATCGAGGAAGACGAGGTGCTTCCGCATTTCCTCATCGCCGGCGCGAATCTCGATGCCGAGCGCGCCCTGCCCGGCGGCGGGGCACATGAATTCTTCCGAGAGCACTTCCCTCACCAATTGCGTCTTGCCTAGCCTGGTAAGACCTGCGGCAGCGAGAATGATGGCGTCGTACTCGCCTTCCTCCAGCTTGCGCACACGGGTGTCGACATTACCGCGCAACGCGTGAATCACCAGGTCGGGCCGCGCGACTTTGAGCTGTGCCTGCCGGCGCAAGCTGCTGGTCCCCACACGAGCGCCCTGAGGCAAGGCCATAACACTGTCGTACTTGAGGGAGAGCAAGACATCGCGGGGATTCACCCGGGTGGTGATGGCGACCAGTTCGAAGCCTGGCGGCAACTCAGTCGGCAAATCCTTCAGACTGTGGACGGCGACATCGACGCGGCCTTCGGCCAGCGCCTCTTCGATCTCTTTGGTAAACATCCCCTTGGTGCCGACCTGAGCAAGGGAGACATCGGTGATCTTGTCGCCGGTAGTCTTGATGATTTCGATTTCGACCTCATGCCCGCGCTCGCGCAGGAGTGAGGAAATGTGGTTGGCCTGCCAGAGCGCCAGTTGCGAACCGCGAGAACCAATCCTGAGTTTTGCCATCAGTTGGGCGCTCCGGGTTTCCCGCTGGCAGTGGTGGCCGCTTCATCGCTCGCCGCAGTCTTGGCGTCGCGCAAGCCGAACAGTTTGCGCACCAGGTCGATGACGGTGGTCGCCTCGGGCGATTCGCGGGCTGCCGTTTTAAGGGTCGTGATAGGTGTATGCATGATTTTGTTGATGATGCCTCGGCTCAGGGCTTCGACGGCAAGTTCCTGCTCAGGAGTGAGCGTGCCCAACCGCCCGCGCACGCGATCGATTTCAGCCTGGCGGACAGTCTCCAGATGTTCCTGGAGGGAGACGATGGTGGGGACGACATCGAGGGTCTGGAGCCGGGCTTGAAACTTGTCGACCTCCAACTGCACGATAGATTCGGCATGGCCGGCTTCCACGCGGCGATCGGCCACATGCGAAGACACCACCTGCTGAAGGTCGTCGATATCGTAGACGAAAATGCCGTCCAGCTTGTTCATCTCCGGATCGATATCGCGGGGCACAGCGATGTCGATGAAGAACATGGGACGGTTGCGGCGACGGCCCAGAAAGCGCTCGCCATGCTCCTTGCGGAAGATGGCATGAGGCGCACCGGTGGAGCTGATCACGATGTCGGCGCGAGGAACGGTCTCGTATAGCTGATCGAAAGGAATAGCCTCGCCGTTGAATTTTGCCGCCAGAGCTACAGCCCGCTCGTAGGTGCGATTGGCCACGTAGATCTGCTTGGCGCCGTGGGCCACCAGGTGCCGCGCCGCCAGCTCGCACATCTTACCCGCGCCAACCAGATAAACGCTCTTGCCTTCCAGGTTGCCGAAAATCTTCTTGGCCAGATCGACTGCGACCGAGGCGATGGACACAGCCGAGGTGGCAACCGCAGTCTCATTGCGGACGCGCTTGGCGACGGCGAAGGCCCGGCTCAGCAGAGCGTCCAGTTGCGAGTTAACCGCTCCCACCGCTCGAGCGGTGGCATAAGCTTCTTTCACCTGCCCCAGAATTTGAGGCTCGCCCACCACCATCGAGTCCAGACTGGAGGCTACGCGGAAGACATGCTGCACGGCGTCGCGTTCGCGATATTCGTAAAGATATTGGCGGTAAGGCTGGGGATCGAAGCCATACAACTGGCGCATGAATCCGTCCAGATCGGCGGTGCCATTGACGGTGCGGGCCAGCAGCTCCACGCGATTGCAGGTGGAGACAATCATTCCCTCCTCAATTCCCGGATACGACGCCAGCGCCTTTACGGCTTCAGGCAGGCGCGCCTCGGAAATGGCGAAGCGCTCGCGCACTTCGACCGGAGCCGTCCGATGATTCACGCCAATGAGGACGAAGTTCATGAAGGAATGAACCTGTGCACGCGGCTGAAGTTATTGGCAGCCCACGCGCCGATAGCGATCACAAACGCGACTGTGGCGAGGAATGCCGCCCGCCGGCCACGCCATCCGGAGTTCCAGCGGGTGTACAGCAGTAGCATGTACACGGCCCACATAATGAACGACAAGAGAATCTTGGGATCGTAGAAAAACATTGGCCCATACTTCTCAATCGCCAGCACTGAGCCGGTTACGATGCCGAAGGTCATAAAGGGAAAGCCGAAGAGCAAGGCGCGATAGCCGATGTCGTCGATGGTCTGCAACGGAGGCAGCCAGGTCAGGAGCGCTGTCTTGCTCTTCGACTTCAAGGCGCGTTCCTGCGCCAGGTAGAGCAGGCTGGCCCCGAAGCTGAGAAAGAGCCCGGCATAGCCGGTGAAGATCAGGGCGACGTGGACGAATATCCAGCCATTGCGCAACAGCGGAGAGGTTAGGGCAACCGGCCTTTGGCCAAGGGCCGAAGTGAGAGTCAGCACGAAGACGATGGGGAAGATGACGATGCCAGGCGATACCGTACGATAGCCGACGAAGAAGACGAAGAAGACGACCATCGCAAGAAAGGCGAGCAGCGATTCCGAATAATGAATCGAGGCCAGCGCCAGATGGCCGATCTGGACAGTGGATTCGACCAGCGAGACAAAGTGAAAGATGAGGCCCAGTCCAACTGCCGGCTCGACTACTTTGGCCAGCAGGTTACCGCGCTTGCTGAGCAGCAATAAGGAATAGAGCAGTCCCACGCCGTAGCAAACCACCGCGACTCGAAGCCAAATTAACGGCATAAACCCCATTGACGGTCACGCTAACCCGTTGTGCTGCGATAAGTATAGCGGGAAGGCCGTAGAGGCCGAGTATGGACATCACTCGGACCTGTGATCTATGTCACACGGCGTGAGTACATTCGGAACCGGAGGTTAGACGGAGTTCGGCGTTAGCTTGGGTAATGGAAGTGCACGATATGCTGAGAGGCGATGGTGACGCCATCGCGCATGGCAGGATGGAAGTGCCATCGCTGTAATACCTGCAAGACCTTCTGCTCGACGCCGTAACCGATGCCCTGGATTAGCTTGGTCTCGACGACATCGCCGCGAGGGTCGATCGTGACTTCCACGATCACGTCGCCTTGTATTCCCGCCGGCAGATCGGCGCGGGAAATGGGAGGATCGGGATAAACGTCCGGGAAGGCGGGTACCACCTCGTCGCCAGTCAGCGGCGAGCCAGGTACTCGGCCAAAGGGGGATCCACCACGCGCGGTCTCGTCGGGGGCGTTGTCGGCGGTGGAAGCGGATTGTTCGCGCTTCGGTTCGGACTTGGGCGGCTTCGGTTTCGCCGGAAGCGAAGCTTTCACGGTTAGCCGCGGCGGAGTTGCCGGCGGGCTGGCCTGCTCCGGGCCTACCGGAGCCAGATAAACAATCGATCGCGAGCCCGACGAATGCGGGATGCCGAAATCGACCTCCGATGGAGTTACGAAGATGGGAGCAGCGCAGTAAAGAAGCGCCAGGAGGAGCGCGCCCTGCACCGCGAACGACAGTAGGATCGAAAGGCGCCGTCGTTTGCGCTCCGGCTGCGGCATTTGCTCGAATATTGCCATCTCACCCCGAGTAGCTGGCTAATTATGGGCCGGATCCACTGTCATGTACAGCAACCAGGCTGGTACGCGTGCCGTAATTGTTGCCGCCTAAGGTTTAGACGCCGATCCGCAGCCGGAGTTAGGTCTGCGTCACGTTTTAACTAACCAGTTAGTCAACTCCGATGGACTCCAGCAGTGCGAGCAACAGGTGAGAATCCAGGCGCAGACGTCGCCCGTCATGCAGCATGTTGGGGATTTCATCGAAGCCCTGGGTCAGGCGAAGTTTTGCTGCGGCATACTGTTCGGGCTCGCTGAGATTGCGGCCTCGGACGGCGGCCCACTCCGCCAGCGCCTGCGGCTTCAGAAAGATGCTGACCGCGAAAGTTGTCTTACGATCGGCGCTGACGTCAAAGATGTACTCCGTCGCCGGCGCCTCGGCATCGCTCTCCAGCGCCGCCCGCTTGCCCACGAAGTAGTACTGATAAACGTAGCCCGTCTGTCCGGTGTAAGTCTTGAGGCGGCGGATGGTCATGTTACCTATGAGCTACGGCCATGAGCTAAAAGCAACTCCCTTGATTGAACTTCGTCATCGGTACTGAAATCGGAGGTGCCAAGCATTTCCTGACAATACCGCGACGGCTGGTTCGCTCGTGGCTCGAAGCTCGTCGCTTCTTACTCCGTCGGCCGCTCCCGCAGAATTGCCGCCGCGGTCTCAGAGCTAACCGGCGAATAGTACACCTCTTTGAAAGTGTAGGACTTCGCCTTGGTGCCGAGGATGGGCAGGATCTCCAGGTGCCAGTGGTAATCGTCCTCAATGGTCTTCCAGAAACCCAGGGTCTCCGAGCGGTGCACCGTGTTAGGCGAGGTGTGCAGCACCATGTGGAAGCCGTCGGCGATAGTCCGGATGCGAAACAGCGTCCGCCGCAGCAGCGCAGCGAAATCGCGCATGGCGCCCGACTTCAACGCCGTCCGCTCGAAATACGCTTCGTGATTGCGGGGCGCAATCCAGGTTTCGTACGGAACTCGCGGCGCGTAAGGACAGCTCGCCATATACTCGCCGCGCACTTCCACCATGCGCAGCTTCTGCTCCTGCTCCTGATGCAGAATGTCGCAGAAGACGCAGCGCTCCTTCACGCGATAATGTTCCCGGGCGGCGCGCAACTCATACAGCACGCGCCGCGGCACAAATGTCGTGGCTACGATCTCCGAAGTCGGATGATCGAACTCCTGCCCCGACATGCTGCCGTAATTCTTGAACACGCTGATGTACTTGAACCGTAAATCGCCCTTCAGGTCCTGGATGCGCTGTCCGCACAGCGCCAGGTACTCTTCAATCTCGCGATCATCGGCGTTCCACAAATGCCGGTCGTGGCGGGCATTCTCCACAATCACTTCGTGCGCGCCCACTGGACGCATGGTGTCATAGAGCCCATTACCCGATCGTCCGGGCTCGCCATCAATGCCGTAGAGCGGCCGCGGATGCACCACAGCCCGCGCCGACCACGGACCGCCGTTCACCGTCGGCGACGTCGCCACCACCTGTAGCGGCAAGCCGGACTCAGGGCAAAATGGGCAGAACGAAGTAGCCGAGCTACCCGCTTCAGGCTCGTCGCCGCAGATGACCCACGAGCGCGTGATGGGATCTTTGCGCAGTTCCATCGTGTTTACTCTACGTCGCCGGACGGCAAAGTGGGAAGAGGCTTCTCGCCGGCAACGCCAACTCGATAGCGCCCGGCTCCCGCTTCGGGCCTGTTTCGCAGAACGGGTATGGGGCCATCAGGGCCCAGTCGTGACCGTTGCGTCCTAACAGGCTGCTGAAAAAGTTGCAATTTTGCGATGTTCGGGTAGAGCTAGCCCTTTAGAGTCTGCGCGAGAACTAAGTTTGATCTCCGCCGGTGGAATACTACACACGAAAAAAGAACCCCGAAGGGGTGGAAATGCAGTTAGCCCAGGACGGAGCGAAACCGGGCCCCCGATTCGCGCCTCTTTTGCGCGAATTGGGGTGGGAAGCGGAGTCCTGGGTAAAGTGGGAAAAAGAACCGAGTCCCGTAGGGACGGCACAGGTTTTCACGCAGACTCTTCAGGCTAGCGTCTAGTGCTCAATTTCTCGACTCCGAGTCGGGTTTAGCCGACGGCACAACCCGCAGTGAACCACTTTTTCAGCAGCCTGCTAAGTAACCGCGCGACGCAGCATTCGAACGGCCCCTGTTTCCGCGACTCGCCGTCGAGCATCGCTTTGGCTGATAGATGATAGCTGATGCCGGCCTTCTCCGCCTGTTAGAATGAAGCATATTGACCCGCTCCATTCGCCTCATCGCCATCGACATTGATGGCACGTTACTCGACTCCAAGGCCCAGATTTCACCTGCCAATCTGGACGCACTCCGGCGCGCTCATCAGGCCGGCGTCGAAATCAGCCTGGTCACCGGACGCCGTCACAGCTTCGCCCTTCCCATTGCGGAAGCCCTGGGTTTCGACCTTTGGATCATCAGCTCCAACGGCGCAGTCACCCGCTCTACCAGTGGCGAATCGTTCCATCGTGATCTGCTGCCGCAGTCCACTGCGCTTAAGATTTGCGGGCACATGCCCGAGTTCCGCGATCACATGGTAATCACTTTCGATCGCGAAGATGCAGGCGCCATCGTCTGCGAGAACCACGAGAAACTTTACGGCATCATTCAGCGCTGGATGGAAAAAAACGCACCCTACATCCAGTACGTCAGCCCTATCGAGAAGGTGCTCACCGAAGACCCCATCCAGACCATGTTCTGCGGGCCGGTCGACATGATGCAACGCGCTCAGCAGCGTCTGCTGGATTGCGATTTCGCCAACGAAATCACCGTCCTGCGAACGCAATACGACCATCGCGACCTTACCATTGTGGACATCCTGAATGCCGGCTGCTCCAAAGGCCACGCGCTCGAGCGCTGGGCCACACACCGCGGCATAAGCTGCTCCCAGGTCATGGCCATCGGCGACAATTACAATGATGTGGAGATGTTGACCTTTGCCGGACATCCGGTGATCATGGGCAATGCGTCTGACGATCTGAAGCAGAATGGCTGGACCGTCACTTTGCACAACGATGAGAGCGGCGTGGCCGCGGCCATCGAGCAAGTGCTGGATGCGAACGCAGCGAGGGTGAATGCGTAGACTTTATTTGGCTCTGTTGAGATCCTTGCGTTGCGCTTGAATGCGCCGGTGGGCGAAAAAGTTCGCTATGCCCGCAATCGAGTCCCGCAAAGCGGGACGGCAACAGAATAGCCCAGCACGCAGCGCAACCGGTCATCCCAGCTGCCCGGAATACAGGCTCTCGCGACGCTTCGTCAGCAACGATGGGACGACTCAGCTTAGCCCAGGACGGAGCGAAGCGGAGTCCTGGGTGGAGTTGTGAAAAATGTCCGAGTCCCGTAGGGACGGCAAATGCCCGCGCTTGCGACCCTGCGTTGCCAACGATGCTCCCGTCCCGCTATGCGGGACGACTCAGCTTAGCCCAGGACGGAGCGAAGCGGAGTCCTGGGTAGGCTCTATTTTAGAATCTGAGCCCCTTTAGGGGCGGCATAGGTAAAATGTCAACAGGGCCATTTTATTTTATGAATGTGTCATCCCGAGCGCAGGCACCGCTTCGCCGACGCATTACCGTGTCAGCCCGAGCGGAGGCGCCGCCGCGCCGCCGTAGTCGAGGGACCTGCTTTTCGCTCGCCGGCGTTTTCGTTCTCTTGTTTACCGTAACGCTCAACGCCGCCGAACTCGCAAACCTTCGCAACGGATTCAGCCTGCGTCACGAACACCATGAAGTTTTCGGCGAGAAAACGCGCCTCTACATGAGCGCTGATCCCGCAGGCGGCTACGTCGACGTCCCCACAGCCGAGATCGAGAGCTTCGAGCCCGCTCCACCCGACCCGCAGGACGCAGCTTCGCAACCCGCGAAGTCCCAGGACCTGAAGTCCATCGTCACTGCCGCCAGCCAACAGCACCAGGTGGACGCCGACTTCATCGCCAGCGTGATCAAAGCCGAGAGCGCCAACAATCCCCGCGCGGTTTCACCCAAGGGCGCGCAAGGCCTCATGCAGTTGATGCCCGGCACCGCCAGCCAACTGGGCGTGAAGAACAGCTTCGACCCGGCCGACAACGTGGACGGTGGCGTTCGATATCTGCGCGCCCTGCTGCTGCTCTACAACAACGACATGGTGAAGGCCCTTGCGGCTTACAACGCCGGCCCCCAGCGCGTCCAGCAATATAAGGGCGTGCCGCCCTATCGCGAGACCCACGCCTACGTGGCTCGCGTCATTAACGATTACAACCGCAAGAAGCTGGCTGAGCGTAAGCAGCAGGCTCAGGGAAAAAACTACCGCGCGCAAGATCCGACAAAGACCGGAAATGCAGCTCTAGCCCAGGCCAACTCCAACTCCACTGTTGGCAGCGAGTAGCCGCGTTGACCGTCCTTCCCCACTCATTTACCGTGACGGTTATGTCTCGCGGGCGAGTCTCTAAGGATGCTCTGATGAAGTCAGGGTTTGAAGGGGACGGCCTTCAGGCCGTCCGTAGGTGCCGCGATGTCAATGCGGCTTTAGCCGCTGAGGGACTTCGCCTCGACTTGATCAAGGTTTCCCTAGTTCTCCCTTCATGAATAAGAAACGCATTCTGCTCTTCGGCGTCGTTCTGCTCGCACTCTGCCTGTTGATCTATTTGCAGATTCGGGCGTGGAAGACCTTCGACTGGGCCATGTTCTGGAGCCGCACCGAACACGTCAACTGGCTCTACATCTTCTACGGCCTTGTCCTCACTTATCTCGCCTATGTCTTGCGCGCCGTGCGCTGGCGCATCTTTCTAAAACCGGTTTGCAAAACGACAACGGCTCGCCTGCTGGCGCCGCAGTTTGTCGGCTTCGCCGCGCTGGCCTTGCTGGGCCGCGCCGGCGAGATGATCCGCCCTTACATCATTGCCAAGAAAGAACGCCTCACTTTCACCTCGCAAGTCGCCGTGTGGGGAGTGGAGCGCATCTTCGATATGGGCGCATTCGCGGTGATGCTGGCCGTCAGTTTCCTCTCCCCCGATTTGCGCGCGCTCCACTTCTATCGCCAGTTGCGCGAGTTTTCTTTCCTGTTGATGGCCTTGATCGTGGTGCTCATCATCGGCATCGTTATCGTTCGCCGCTCCGGGGAACGCGTCGCGCAATTCATGCATGACCGCTTCGTCGGCTTCGCTCCCAAGCTTGCGTACCACCTGCGCGAGAAGGTGCTTTCCTTCAGTCATGGACTGGAAACCATCCAGGACCTCAGCTCGGCGCTGCAACTGGTCGGCGTCTCGCTATTCATGTGGATATTGATTGCCTACGCCTATTACGCGGTGACGCACGCTTATCCTGGCGAACTGCAAATGCTGACGCTGCCCCACGAGGTCGTCCTGATGGGCTCGAGCATGGTGGGTTCCATGTTGCAGTTGCCGGCGGTGGGCGGCGGCTCGCAACTGGCCACCATCAGCATGTTGAGCTCGGGCTTCCACGTCGAGCATGAACTCGCCGTCAGTTGCGGCATGATGTTGTGGGCGATAACCTTCATGTCGGTGATCCCGATCGGCCTGGCGATTGCCCGCCACGAGCATGTCTCCATCCGCGCCGTCGCCCAAGCCGAAGAGAAAGCCGCGGCGCTGGTGGAGTGACGTTCCAACAAGCCGGTCTCCGGTGGAATGTTAGAATCCTCTGGTAGGCGAGACCGTGAAACCATGCAGATATTTCTAAGTTACGCTCACTCCGATCAAGCTTTGGCCAAATCTCTTGCCTCAGAGCTGGCAAAGCGAGGACTATCGGTTTGGAGAGATGAGGCCGAGCTGTTGCCAGGAGATAACGTCTGGCTTCGAACGGGAGAGGCCTTAAAGAAGTCAAAGGCTATGGTCGTTCTCGTCTCTCCTGACGCGATGCGTTCCGATCATGTTCGCCGTGAAATCCAATATGCATTGGGCGACCCCGGCTACGAAGGGAGGTTGTTTCCAGTACGAGTAAGACCAACTCCCTCCATGCCATGGATTCTTAAGGAGTTCAAGATTTTCAATGCAGCGCAGGGCGCCGCCAAAGTTAGCGAAGCCATCACGGATGCACTCAAGCAGGTCGCGTGAGCGCTTCCTAATGCCTCCGTCCCGGCGATCAAACAAGAAGGTCTTTCTCTCACACTCTTCCCGGAACCGTTCGTTTATTGTCAGACTCACACCGGTTCTGAAGCGACACAAGATTCCCTACTGGTATAGCGCCCGACATATTGTTGGCGCGACGCAGTGGCACGATGAAATTGGCCAGGCGCTGAGCGGATGCAATTGGTTTCTCCTTGTGTTGACGCCGGACGCTGTTCGCTCACAATGGGTTAAGCGCGAACTCTTGTTTGCTCTAAACGCGGCTCGATATAACAAGAGAATCATTCCCTTGCTGCTCAAGCCTTGCAAATACTCGCGTCTCTCCTGGGCCCTCCCTGCATTTCAGCTCGTCGATTTCACTGCGGGCTTCGATCACGGATGTTGCCAGCTCCTATTGAATACGACCACAATTCCGCTGCGACGCAAGCCGCAAGTAAGAAACAGAAAAAGGCTCATTAGTCCCATAGTCGTCGCGCTCCCGAATTGCTTCTCAGTCCTCCGTGCACTCCGTGCCTCCGTGGTGAACCGCTTTTCCCCTGCTACAATCGAAGTGCAGCCCTCTTTCATCCATGAAGTGCCCGTTTTGCGGCTTTGAAAACGACAAGGTAGTCGACTCGCGCGAAAGCAAGGAAGGCGAATCCATCCGCCGCCGCCGCGAGTGCCTGAAGTGCGAAAAGCGCTTCACTACCTACGAACGCATCGACGAAATCCCCTACATGGTGGTGAAAAAAGACGGCCGCCGGGAGAAGTTCGAGCGGCAAAAAGTCCTCAATGGCCTGCTGCGGGCGTGTGAGAAGCGGCCTGTATCCATGGGCAAGCTGGAGCAGATTGTGAATGATGCCGAGGCCTTCGTAGTCGACTCGGCCGAGCGCGAGCGCAAAACCAGCGAGGTCGGCGAGCTCATCATGAACCGTCTGCGGCGCATCGATAAGGTGGCTTACGTGCGCTTTGCCTCGGTCTACCTCGACTTCAAAGACGTCCGTGAGTTCATGGAGGAGCTGAAGGAACTCCTTGACACCAAGGACAATGCCTCCGCCAAAGGCAAAGCCGGAGACTAATTCGTATTTGCTAACTTGCCCAACCTTACCAACACGACTGAACCGGAAATCTTACCCCTGAGAAAAAAGCTGAACAAATGTCATCATCACACAGAGTCACTTTAATTCCCGGCGATGGTATCGGCCCTGAGGTCGTCAGCGCCAGCGTTCGCATCCTGGAAGCTACCGGCGTCAAGTTCGAATGGGAGACCTTCGCCGCCGGCGCCGAGGCCTACGAGAAATATCACGAGTACATACCGAAAGAGCTAACCGAGTCCATCGAGCGCACGCACATCGGCTTGAAAGGGCCGGTGACCACGCCCATCGGCGGCGGCTTTTCCAGCATCAACGTCGCCCTGCGCAAGCAGTTCGAATTGTTCGCCAACTTCCGCCCCATCCGCAATCTGCCCGCAGTCCCCACTCGCTATCCCGGCGTCGATCTCATCGTCGTCCGCGAGAATACCGAAGGCCTGTACTCCGGCATCGAACACGAAGTGGTGCCCGGCGTAGTCGAAAGCCTGAAGATCATCACCGAGAAGGCTTCCACGCGCATCGCCAAGTTTGCCTTCGACTACGCCCGCCGCGTTGGCCGCAAGAAGATCCATGCCATTCACAAAGCCAACATCATGAAGCTGTCGGATGGGCTGTTTATCCGCTGCTCGCGCGACGTTTCCAAGGACTATCCCGAAATCACCTACGGCGAGCACATTGTCGACAACACCTGCATGCAGCTTGTCATGAATCCTTATCAATACGACACGCTGCTGCTGGAGAACCTTTACGGCGACATCATCTCCGATCTCTGCGCGGCCTTCGTCGGCGGACTCGGGTTGGTGCCCGGGGCCAATTTCGGACACGAATGCGCTATCTTCGAAGCCGTCCACGGCTCCGCCCCTGACATTGCGGGGAAAGATATCGCCAATCCTACGGCCGTGTTGCGCTCCGGAATTCTGATGCTGCGACACCTCGGCGAAGAGAACGCCGCCAACCATATTCGCCTGGCGCTGGAAAAGGTCTACGGCGAGAGGAAGCACGTCACCCGCGACGTGGGCGGCACTGCCGGAACCAGTGAGTTCGCCGATGCCATGGTCGACGCCCTGCACACCATTCCGCCACCACAGCCGGTGTTGCAGGAAGTGGAGCTGTAGGTAGTTAAGTTTTCCAGCATTGCCGTCCGTGGAACACTGCGATGACTTCAATCCGGCTACCTCGAATACGATATGGAATGAGGTACGGTGTATCGGGCACAACCAGCTCACGTGTGCCGTTGATGTGGCCCGGGCGGCCCAGATTAGGATAGATTGCCAGCTGTTCCACCGCTTCGACAATTCGCGAAGCCACCTCGGCTGCTGAGTCGGGGCTGTCACGGGAAATGTAGGCGCGAAGGTTCACCAGGTGGCGGATGGCACGTCGCGACCAGACAATGATCATCGCGGGGCTTTACCCTCGCCCTTCCTTCCCCAGGATTGAAGCCAGCGTCGCGCCTCCCCGTGATCGACGGTCCGGCCGGCATCCAGATCTTTGACTCCGGCTTCAATCTCTTTCAATTGCCAACTCTCGGCCGCGACGAAGTTCTCGATCGCCTCCGCTGCCAGAAAAGACTTGGAGCGGCGAGAAAGCTTAGCAAGGGCATCAAGTTTGGCTTTAGTTTGCGCATTCAATCGAATAGACAAGGTGGTCGATGACATTGTGCTCACCTGTGTACACTATACGACATTGTAGCGCGAGCCGAGCCGCTTAGGCTTGCGATACTATCCCGGACGGGACAACACGCGGACATGAACTCCCCTCGATCCAGCGGCATCCTGCTGCACCCCACTTCCCTTCCCGGCGCTTACGGCATCGGAGAACTGGGAGCCGAGGCCCACGCCTTCGCCGATTTCCTGCGTGACTCCGGACAGCGCATCTGGCAAGTCCTGCCCCTCGGTCCCACTGGCTACGGCGATTCTCCCTACCAATGCTTTTCGGCCTTCGCAGGAAATCCGCTACTCATCAGCCTCGACTGTCTGGTGGAACGCGGCTACCTTGACGCACTCGCCCTGGCCTGCAAGCCTGCCTTCCCCGCCGATAGCGTTGACTACGGCGCGGTCATCGCCTGGAAGCTACCGCTGCTGCGCAAGGCATTCGAGGCTTTCCGGCAGGCGGGGCCGGACGATCGTGCCGCCTTCGAAGAGTTCGGTCAGCGCCACGCCTCATGGCTCGACGACTTTGCGCTGTTCATGGCCCTGAAGCAGGCAAATGATCTGGTCAGCTGGATGGAGTGGCCACGCGAGCTAGCGCTGCGCGAACCGGCGGCATTGGAACGAGCCGGCAAAGAGTTACGCGATCAGATCGAGTTCCACAAGTTTATCCAGTTCGAGTTCGAGCGCCAGTGGTGCGATCTGAAAGCTCATTGCACTCGCAGTGACATCCGCATTTTTGGAGACATGCCCATCTATGTGGCACTCGATAGCTCCGACGTGTGGGTCAATCGCGAGCTGTTCGAACTGCAAGGCGACGGCAAGCCGCGGATGGTCGCCGGCGTTCCGCCCGACTATTTCAGCGCCACCGGACAACTGTGGGGCAATCCCACTTACCGCTGGCAGGCCCACGCGCAGACTGGCTACGCGTGGTGGATCGCACGCTTCCGGCGGGGGCTGGAAATGCTCGACATGATTCGCCTCGACCACTTCCGCGGCTTCGAGGCGTATTACGAGATTCCCGCAGGCGAGGCCACGGCCGTTAACGGTACCTGGGTCAAAGGGCCGGGCGCACCGCTCTTCGAGGCGCTGAAGGCCGCGCTCGGCGAGCTGCCCATTGTCGCGGAAAACCTGGGTGTCATCACCCCTGAGGTTGAAGCCCTGCGCCAGCAGTTCGGTTTCCCGGGAATGGCAATCCTGCAATTTGCCTTTGGCAACGACCCGCAAGCAGTCAGCTTCAGACCGCACAACTATTCGCACCATCTCGTCGCCTATACCGGCACGCACGACAACGACACCGTCGTGGGATGGTGGAGCAGCAAGGCTGGGGCGGGCAGCGTTCGTACTGCGGCGGATGTTCAGGAAGAGATGGTCTACGCACGCCGTTACCTGAACACTGACGGCAGCGAAATCAATTGGGTAATGATCCGCACGCTGCTGGCCTCAGTGGCTAACACCGTGCTGTTCCCGTTGCAGGATGTGCTGGGCGTGGGCAGCGAAGGAAGGATGAACTTGCCGGGAAGCCCATCAGGAAATTGGCGATGGCGCTATCGCGCAGAGCAGCTAACCGTACAAATGACTGCCAGGTTGAAGAGCTGGGTGCAGACGTACAACAGATAGGAGTTCGACATCGCGTTACAATCAAGAGGGATTGTCCCTCACGGCCGTTGACCTGACGGCTGACAGAGCTGATAGCTGACAGCTAATGTTCAACAATCTACGTCCGCTGTTTCCCTATCTTCGCAAGTACCGCGCCACCTACGTCATTGGCGCGGTGTGCGTGCTATTTAACAACGGGATTTGGATTCTCTTCCCGCTGGTCATTCGCCGCGCCATCGACGATCTTAACCAGGGCGTCACCCGCCACAAACTGCTGACCTACTCTCTCCTGCTGCTGGCGATCTCCGGCGTCAAGGCCATTTTCCAATTTCTCACTCGCTGGATCATGATCGGGGTCTCGCGCGAAGTCGAATTCGATCTGCGCAACGATTTATTCACCCATCTGGAGCGGCTGTCATACAGCTTCTATCAGCGCACTCGCACCGGCGACATCATGGCCCGCGCCACCAACGACCTCAATGCGGTCCGCATGCTGGTGGGCCCTGGAATCATGTACACCGCCAACACTGTCGTGTTCACTGCAGGAGCGCTGGTGTTCATGTTCTCCATCAGCCCCAGGCTCACCATTTTTGCCTTCGCGCCATTGCCCATCTTCAGCATCGTGGTGCAGTACTTTGGGCGCAGGATTCACGAACGCTTCGAACGCATCCAGGCCATGTTCTCCGACATCTCCGCCCGCGCCCAGGAGAACTTCGCCGGCGCCCGCCTGATCCGCGCCTACGTGCAGGAAGAAGCCGAGATCGAGAATTTCGAGCGCGACAATACTGAGTACATTGCGCGCAGCCTGAAGCTGGTGCGGCTGATGGGCATGTTGTGGCCTACGCTGGAGACGCTGCTCGGCGTGGCCGTTGTGATCGTGCTTTTCGTCGGCGGGCGCGAGGTCATTCTCCATCGCATCACCGTTGGCAGCTTTGTGGCCTTCAATACCTACATGGTGCAGCTCACGTGGCCCATCATTGCGCTGGGATGGGTCATCAACTTGTTCCAGCGCGGCACCGCCTCCATGGGCCGCATCCACAACATTATGTCGGAGCAGCCGGAGATCATAGATGCGCCCCGTTCGGAGAGTGTCATCCTGAGCGGCGGCGAGCCGGGTTGGCGCGCTGCAGTTGAAGCACCCCTGTATTCCGCAACAGGCCTACAAATTCGCGGCGACATCGAGTTCCGCAATCTCAGCTTCCGCTATGGCAATACTCTGCTGGCAGCCGAGCGGGGCAATGGCCGATCGCATGGTGACGAGGAAGTGTTGAAGAAGGTCAACCTTCGGATACCGGCGGGCAGCAGCCTGGCCATCGTCGGCCCCACCGGATCGGGCAAGTCCACGCTCGTGTCGCTGGTACCTCGCATTTACGACGCCGCTCCCGGGGCGGTGCTCATCGATGGCCGGCCTATCCGCGAATTTCCATTGGCGGTCTTGCGCCGCAACATCGGCTTCGTTCCCCAAGAGACGTTTCTGTTCAGCGACACCATTCGCGACAACATCGCCTTCGGCGCAGAAGATGCTACGGACGAAGACGTCCGCCGCGCCGCCCAGGCCGCCAACATCGCCGCCGAAATTGAGGGCTTTCCCGACGGCTACAAAACCCTGGTGGGAGAGCGCGGCTTGACGCTGTCCGGCGGCCAGAAACAACGAACCGCCATCGCTCGCGCCCTGATTCGCAATCCGCGAATCCTCATCCTCGACGACGCGCTCGCCAGCGTCGACACCCAGACCGAAGACCGCATTCTGAATCATCTGCGCGAGATCATGCAGGGGCGCACCACTATCTTCATCTCGCACCGCGTCTCCACCGTGCGCAACGCCGACCGTATCGCCGTGTTGCACGATGGCGAGATTGTCGAGTTGGGTACGCACGACGAACTGATCCAGCGCAACGGCTATTACACCGATCTCTACAACAAGCAGCTGCTGGAGGAAGAATTGGAGACAGTGTGAGCCATACGATACTCGCTGGCCACCAGCCACTGACCACTAGCCACTGATGTACACCGACTCGCACTGCCATCTCGAGAACAAACGCTTCGACGCCGACCGCGCCGAGGTCTTCGCTCGCGCCCAGGCCGCCGGTGTAACCACCATGCTCGCCATCGGCAACGGCGATGGTCCCGGCACAGGCACGCTCGACTGTGCCATCAAGCTGGCGCATGAAAACCCGGGCGTTTACGCCACCGTCGGCATTCATCCCCACGAAGCTGCTCTCGCCACACCAGCGGACTTCGATGAACTCCGCCGGCTGGCCCGCGATCCCAAAGTAATCGCCTGGGGCGAGATCGGCCTCGATTATTTCTACGATCACTCGCCGCGCGATGTACAGCAGGGCGTCTTCGTTCAGCAGATGGAGATGGCCCGGACCGCCAAGCTGCCCATCATCATTCACTGCCGCCCGTCCGACAATAGCGAGAACGCCTGGGACGACCTCTTGCGCCTGATTCGCGAGCACTGGGCCGGCAGCGGCCTTGCCGGCGTGCTGCACTGCTTCACCGGCACCGTCGATCACGCGCGCGTCGCGCTTGATCTCGGCTTCGTGCTGTCCTTCGCCGGCAACATCACTTATCCCAAAGCTCAAAATATTCGCGACGCTGCCGCAATGGCGCCGCTCGACCGCATCTTCATCGAAACCGACTCGCCCTATCTCGCGCCGGTACCGCATCGCGGCAAGCGCAACGAGCCGGCCTTCGTCGTCGAGACTGCACGCCAGATCGGCGAACTGCGCGGCCTCTCGCGCGAAGCCATCGGAGCGCAGACGACGGCAAATTTTTACCGCTTCTTCGGCCTCGTGACCCAGCTGTGATCTCAGCTAGCGGGGACTCCAGTATTGCCGAAAATATCGCCACCGCGCCGATTCCGTCATTCGGCAACCACGGCCCCTCTTGTTACACTTGATGCTTATGGCTGAATCATTCGACATCGTCAGCAAAGTCGACCTCCAGGAGGTCTCCAACGCCATCCAGCAGGCGCTGAAGGAAGTCCATACCCGTTACGACCTGAAGGACTCGAAGTCCGACATCCAGATGGACGACAAGGAAGCGCTGGTCCTCACCTCAGCCGATGAGTTCAAGCTGAAGGCCGTTAACGACGTGCTGCAAAGCAAGCTGGTCAAGCGCGGTGTCCCGCTGAAGTCCCTGACTTACGGCGCCATCGAGGCCGCCGCCGGTTCCACGGTGCGTCAACGCATCACCATGCAGCAAGGCATCCCCATCGAGAAGTCGCGCGAGGTCGTCAAGCTCATCAAGAACTCCAAGAAGAAGGTACAAGCAGCCATTCAGGGCGATTTGGTTCGCGTCAGCGGCAAGGACCGCGATACACTTCAGGAAATCATTGCCCTGCTCAAGCAGCAGGATTTCGGCATCGATATGCAATTCACGAACTATCGCAGCAATTAAGTACGGCTCATACAATTCACCACGAGGCACGGAGTTTCTTGAATTGTTTTGAAATCGTTTCCAGGAGTTTATTGCTTTGAATCTCTTCCGTGAACTCAGCGCTTCCGTGGTGAAACGATTTTCGAAGCAACGGAGACCGCGAGCAGTGGCTAGGGGCAAGGACGCTTGAAGACCGTAATCCGCAACGCCAAAGAAGTTTTCGACCTGCTGCACGACGACCTCGCCGCCATCGAGCGCGAGTTCGGCCGCGACACCGTCTCTGGCGTGCGTGCCATCACCGAGATCGGCGAATATCTGCGCGCCGGCGGCGGCAAACGCCTGCGCCCTGCCCTGCTGCTGCTCTCCGCCAAGCTGATGAACTACAGCGGCCAGGGCGCCATCAAGCTGGGCGCAGTGGTCGAGATCATTCACACCGCAACCCTGGTGCACG
>JBEKCJ010000057.1:0-27103 GCA_050014935.1 Candidatus Korobacteraceae bacterium | reverse complement strand
CGGTACCTGGATGCAGACCGTCGCGCAGTCGTGGCTGGTCTATAGCATGACCGGCTCGGCGTTGCTGTTGGGCGCCGTCGGCTTTGCCAGCCAGATCCCGGTGTTCATCATGGCCCCGATAGGCGGTATCGTTGCCGACCGGCACAATCGCCAGCGTGTCGTTATCGCAACCCAGATCACGTCGATGATACTGGCGGGAATTCTTGCAGCACTCACGCTCACTCATCGCGTGCACGTCTGGCAAATCATGCTGCTGGCGTCTGGCCTCGGCGTAGTGAATGCGTTCGATATCCCAGCGCGCCAGGCGTTCCTGATCGACATGGTGGGCCGCGAGGACCTGATGAATGCGATCGCGCTGAACTCTTCGATGTTCAACGGGGCGCGCATCATCGGGCCGGCGATTGCGGGCATCCTGGTCGCGTCAATCGGCGAGGGCTGGTGCTTCTTCGCGAACTCGGTCAGCTACCTTGCAGTGATTGCCGGGCTTTTGCTGATGCGCATTGAACATCGGGCGAAGCTGGCGACGCAAGGCTCACCGCTGGAGAATGTGCTGGAGGGTTTCGCCTATGCGCGGAATACCGGACCGATCCGCGCCATCTTGCTGATGCTTGGCCTGGTGAGTTTTGTGGGGATGCCATACACGGTACTGATGCCGGTCTTCGCGGACCAGATTCTGCATGGAGGCGCGAGAGGACTGGGAATTCTGATGGGTGCAACCGGCGTCGGCGCGCTGCTGGGAGCGGCGAGCCTGGCGGCGCGGGTGGGGGTCAAGGGACTGGGAAAGGTGATTGCGCTGTGTGCGTGCGGCTTCGGCCTGAGCTTGATTCTGTTCTCGTTCTCCAGAATTTTCTGGCTATCGACGTTTCTGTTGCTGCCGGTTGGTTTCTTCATGATGTGCCAGATGGCTTCATCCAACACGCTCATCCAGTCGATGGTGCCGGATCGGCTGCGCGGCAGGGTCATGTCGGTCTATTCCATGATGTTCATGGGGATGGCGCCGTTCGGCGCGCTATCGGCAGGAGCGGTGGCACACCATCTCGGCGCACCCTTGACAGTCGCGGTGGGCGGGCTGGCTTGCATGGCGGGAGCGATTCTGTTCTGGACGCATCTGCCCACCATCCGCAGCGAGACTCGCGAGCTGGTGTTGGCTCAAGGAATGACCGGAGGATCGCCGGCGGAGGAGATGACGAGCAGGGGACTGTCGTAGAGCGGAAGACCTGGCGAGGATTTTAGTGAGTCGCAGCTGCCGGAGCCGGCTTGTGGGTGGTGCTGCCGCTGGCCACGCCCAGGCGACGCAGACGGTCGCGGGCTTGTGAAGCTTCGATGGAGCGCGGATAGCGCGTGATCAGGCTGTTCAACTCACGGACTCCGGCGTCGCGCTGTCCCAACTCCAGCAGCGCGTAGCCCTTCTTTAGCTGCGCTGCCGCCGCCTTGCTTCCGCCTGGATATTGCTCCAGCACTTTGTCGTAGTCCTTAACTGCCGCCTCGAAGTTGCCCTGGCGATATTCGATGTCGGCGATGTAGAACTGCGCGTTGGGAGCCAGATCGGTATTTGAGTAGTACTTGATATAGTCGCCGAACTCCTGCGAGGAAAGATCGTACTTGCCGGAGTTGTAATCGCGGAGGGCGTTGTTGTAGAGAACATCCGCAGGAGGAGCAGCGGAAGCATCACCCGGGGGCGGCGCCGCGTTGGCGGCCCCAGTTGGCGCTGGAGTCATGCCCGGCTGACCAGCAGGCAGGTTCTGTCCCCCCTGTTGCATGTTGTCGAGCTGCTTGCTGACCTTCGCCAGACGCGACTTCAACTCATCCACCGAGTCGTGCAACGACTGGATCTGCGTGGAGAGCTGATCGACCTTGCCGCTGTTGTCTGCGGTCAGACCTTGCATCTTGTTTTGCAGGTCGTTGACCGTAGCATTCATCTTGTTGACGCTGTCGGCGCTCTGCTCGATGAGGTTTTTCATCACCCCCATGTTCATGTCGACGGACTGCTGCAGGCGCGCCACCTGGTCTTGCAGCGACTGAACCTGCGTCTGCAGTTGCACCATTTCTTTGTTCGCGGCAAAGCAGGGAACTCCTGCCGCCAGCATGATGGCCGCGATGGCGAGCCAAAGTACGGTATTACGAATTTGCATATCGTATGTCCCCAAGAAAACTCCGGTCGCGTCTCTAGAAGAGACCATGGTACGCCGAGGGTGGCACCATCGGGGAGAGAAGCGCAGGGGCGGCGTCAACCGATCTCCCCGCCGCCCATCGTGCTATCGCTCGACTACTGATAAACAAAATGTCCCCGCCGGTTTTGCGCCCAGCAAGCTTCCGTGCTCTCGGTGCAGAACGGCTTTTCCTTGCCATAGCTGATGGTGCGGATGCGGTCTGCGGAGATTCCCAGCGAGATCAGCGCCTGCTTGATGGAGTTGGCGCGATTGTCGCCCAGCGCCAGGTTGTACTCGGTCGAGCCACGCTCGTCGCAGTGTCCCTCGATGAGGAACTTCATGTTGGGATGCTGCTTCAGGAAGCTGGCATCGGCCTGTAGCACCCGCTGATACTGCTGCGAGATGTCGTAGCTGTCGTATTCGAAGAACACGTCCTTCATGCTCTGCGCGAACAGCTGTGCTTCCGTCTGGTTGGTCGTCGTGGTCGTGGTGGTGACCGTCGCAGCTGTCACCGTGACTCGCGCCGTGGCTTCCTGAGTGCCGCTATCGTTCCTTGCCAGCAGGCGGTAGGTCGTCGACTCCGCCGGGGTGACGGTGCGTGAACCACTGGGATCGACCTTGCCTAACTGATCGATACTGACATCGGTGGCGTAGTCGGTCTTCCAGATCAAGGTGGTTGATTGGCCGGCAGTGATAGTGTTGGGATTGGCGGTCAAGGAAGCAGTCGGCGCCGGAGCCGGGGGCGGTGGTGCTGGCGGAGGCGGTGGCGGCGTCTTCTTGCCGCAGGCACTCACCATCAGGACTACAGCCAACGCGATCGTGAGCTTGCTCCATCGATTTCCTGTACGCTTCAACTCTTGTCCTCCGTTTCAACGCGAGAGCACTCGCAGCAGTTCATGACGGGGCCGAAGTGTGCTCCTTCTGCCGCCCATTGTATCCACAGTAACTTTTGTAACCAATTGTTAATAATGCCCTTAAGTCGTATTTGACAATTGCTCCACGTGGAACGAATAACGAACGTCCGTAAGAACCAAAACCCATCCCGCCCTACTTGAAGCTCCAGTTGGGCTGCGAATTTTCTCCCGACGTCGTCAGTTGCCGCTGTTGGCTGCCGTCGGCCAGCATCGTCCAAATCTGCACCTTGCCGGTGCGGTTGGACTGAAACACGATGTGCCGTCCATCTGGCGACCACGAGGGAAAATCGTTGCGCCCACCGTCATGGGTCAACTGCGCCCATTGTTTGCTGGCCACGTCCATGATGTAAATGTCGCTCGCGCCCGGCGCGCCCGGACCATAGTGGCGCACCCAAGCGAAGACCAGGAACTGCCCATTCGGCGACCATGACGGCGACACCGCATAGCCCTGGTCCGTCATGCGGCCAACGTTGGTTCCATCTGACGCCATGGTGTAAATCTGCGGTAGCCCGGTCCGCCCGCTCACCCATGCGATCTGCGCGTTCGTCTTGGGATTCCAGGTCGGCGAAACGTCGGGGCCTTTGCTCTCCGTCAAGCGGCGAACGTTCCCGCCCAAAGCACTCACCGCATAGATTTCGGTATTGCCGGTGCGTGAAGACGAAAACGCAATGTTCTGTCCGTCTGACGACCAGGCGGGCGAATAGTTGTCGCCTCCGAAATGCGGGAAGCTGACCAGTCGGCCAAGTTCGAGCGAATACATCAGGATCTGCCAGCCATCCTTGGTCACGCCGGAGAACGCCACGCGCGAACCGTCCGGCGAAACGTGCGGAGACAGCGCGATCGATCCCAGGTGTGTCAGTTGCTTCTGGCCGGCGCCGTCATAATCCATCTGCCAGATTTCCTTCGAGCCGCCGCGGGCACTGACGAAATAGAGCTTGGTCTCGGCGATGCCCTGAACGCCGCCCCCAAGACGAAAGATGATCTCGTCGGCGAAACGATGCGCGATCAGCCGCGCGTTGGCGTCGTTCGCCTCCTCGCGATACTGCTTGCCCAGAACCTGCGGCGATTGCGGGTTCTTGGTGTCATACAGCCAGCCCTGGACATTGAGATATCCCCCTTGGACACCAAGGTTGCCAAAGGCCAACATACTGGCGTTCGGTGGTGGGCTGCTCCAGTCGGCAAGATGTACTTCCTGCGGCGCGCCTGGAGTCGACGTGGGATAGAAACTTCGCGAGACCATGTCGAAAATGCCCGCAGCTTGCAGATCGTTTCCCAGCGTAGTGTTGAAGGTTGCTGAAAGGTTCTGCGTGCCCGTGTCGTTGGTGACCAACTTGAAGTCGGGCGCGGCCAGGCGAATCTTCTCGACCCCAAGACCCGTGCCGGTGCGAATCCAGTCCTGTGCCGGGAGAAATGCGGAAAGCGCGAGTACCAAAGATAGAATTACGGCGAGCCGTTTCATGGTGGTCAAGTCCTAATGATGCTCCTGATGCTCCGATGATGCGACTGAGGCTCCGATATCACAGCCAAAGGCGACATTTGCGTCAGCCGTGGGCTAAGCCCGCGGTCGCGAACAATCTCGACATGAGCCGCGGAGCGGCGGCACTATCCGCAGCGCGCTATCGCTTGTAATCGAACCAAAACTCCACGGCCACATACCGCCCCGCGTACTCCGGCGGCAGCGGCCCGAAAGTGTCAATTCTCTGCAACGCCCGCATCGCCGAAAGATCGAGCGACGGAATCCCGCTGGACTGTTCCACGCGAATGTTGTCCGGCGCGCCTGCGCGCGTGATCTCGAAATAGATGTAAACTCGCCGCGCCGTGTCGATGTTGGGATCCACTTCGTACTTCAGCCAGTTATCCGAAACTTTGCGCCGCACCGCGTCTACATACCATCCAAAGCGGCTGCCAAAATCGCCCGTGCCTCCTGTGAAGCTCAAGCCCCCTTTGGCGCCGCCAGCCGCGAACGAACCATACGGCCCGCTGACCGGACCACCTTCGCCAAAAGGAATCTTGTTGTCCTCCACCTTGGCCACTTCCTTCGGCGGCGGCTTCTTCTGAACGGTCTCGTGTGGACCTACGCGTTTGGCCTCAGGGGCGGGGATCGGAATGGCCTTCGGTTCCTCCTTCGGAGTTTCCTTGGGCGGTGATTGCGCCAGTCCCTTCGATTGGTTCGCCAGCACGTTTTGCGTCTGCGTCTGCGGAGCCGGCAACGGAATACTCCTGACCAGCGTCGCGCTCATCGCGCCACCTCCTCCGGTTGCTCCGCCCCAACTCTCGCCACGCCCAACCGGGATGAGATATCCGAATAACGCCAGCGCGAACAATGCGATGTGCAGCGCCACTGAGCCCAGCAAGGGGACCCCGACGTTGCCCTCGGCCTGAAAAATGTCAACGTCGGCTGCCATTCTTCTCCAGCGGTTGGGTAACGATGCTCACGTTGCTGATGCCTGATTGCTTCACCGCGTCCATCACGGTGGCGAACGCTCCAAAGGGCACGTTCTCGTCGGCGCGCAGGAACACCGACTGGCCCTCGGGATCGCGCATTTTCTGGTGGATGCGTTCGCCGATCTGGTTGATGTTGATGGGCTGATTGTTCAGGAAAACATTCTGGTCACGGTCAATCGTGATCACCAGCCGTTCTTCCGTAATCTCTTTGACTGTTTTTGTGTGGGGGACGGCGACCTCAATCCCCGACTGCAAGACGGGCGCAGTCACCATGAAGATGATCAGCAACACCAGCACCACGTCCACCAGCGGGGTGACGTTGATGTCGGAGAGCGACGATTGCGTGCGGCCTTGCGGATTGGTAAACGCCATTACCGCCGCTCCACGCTTGCTGGAGTGCGGGCTGTGCTAGCTTGCGCGCGCTCCACTTCGTTGATCAGCTCCAGGCTGAAGTCATCCATGCGCGCACCGAATTCGCGAATGTGCTGGGTAAACATGTTGTAGGCGATGACGGCCGGGATCGCGGCGAACAGTCCGGCAGCGGTAGTGATCAGCGCTTCGGAGACGCCGGGTGCGACCGCGCGCAATGTGGCCGAGCCCGCCGTGCCCAGTCCGTGAAACGCGTCGATGATGCCCCAGACGGTGCCGAACAATCCGATGAACGGCGTGACCGCACCCGTGGTAGCCAGCCAGGGCAGCCGGCTCTCCAGCCGCGTCAGCTCTTCCGATGACGCAATCTGCGTTGCCCGCTGCAATGCCGTGATGCGCAGGGGATACGACGCCTGCTTGCGCAACTCGTTATATGCGCCTTCGAAGACGGCGACCAGCGGGCTGGGTCTGAACTGCTCGACCACGGCAGCGACATCGTTCAGCCGCTCTGACTTGCGAAACATCCGCATAAAGCGATTGCTCTGCACCCGTGCCCGTCGCAGCAGTCCCCACTTGGAGAAAATGATGGCCCACGAAGCCAGGCTGAACAGCAGAAGGATGACGAGGACGGTCTTGGCGACCGGACCGCTGTTTTCAATTAGACCTGAGATTTCACCACCGATGGCCGCAGCGAGCAAAGAAGGGAACACATTCATGAGACGAAACAGGCTCTACTTTCGTTACTGGCATTATAAGCATTGGATGCGGCATGGGTCTGTTGCGCGATGAGGTTCCTGTCGAGTAAACCAAGCCGTCAGCTTTCAGCCATCAGTTGTCGCTCGCATGGAAAGGCCCCATTCCTTCCAATGTCACAATGAGCGTCCTTCGCAAGGTCGGAGTATTCTTGGGCCACCTGTTGGTTGCCTGGCTTGGGACCGCGATCCTGACGGCTCCGATCGCAAGGGCCTATCATCCGGCATCGGTTGCGGGCGTCCTCTGGAGGGAGTTGATCCTCAGCATTGTCGGAGGCGGGCTGATCGGGTTTGGCATGTACCGCACTTGGAGATCGAAGATCGGCGCTTGGATCTGGACATTGCCGACGGTTCTCTTCGCATTCCATGCCTTGTCGGTCTCGTTGATCAGTAGCCAAAGCGCCCTCGTTCCCACCAACGGTCTGTGGTATCGGATGTTTGGTTTCGACTGTGTCAACCAGGTGTCCGGGATGCGATGCGTACCTTTCTTTATCTTCACGATTCCACTGGTTCGCGCCGTGGCTTATTCGCTGGGAACATTGGTCGGAGTTCGCTTTGCGAAGCCCCCGGTTTCGACAGTTGCAGAAGTCAAAATCTTTTAGCCTACAAAGAGATAGCTGACGGCTGATAGCTGACTACTGACAGCTTTACTGCTAGACTTCGGCTAACTGGAAAAATCACTGTGCTCCTCGAACTGCGGGTCGAAAACTACGCGGTCATCGACAATGTCGCCGTGGAGTTCGCCTCCGGCCTCAACCTCCTGACCGGCGAAACTGGCGCCGGCAAATCCATTCTCATTGATGCGCTCGCGCTCCTGCTCGGCGACAAGGCCTCCAGCGACGCGGTCCGTCATGGCACGGAGAAGGCGACGGTCTCGGCGGTGTTTGAATCCGGCCCTGCGGCGCTCGATGCTGTTCTGGAAGCCAACGGAGTTGACGCCGAGGATGGCCAGATCATTCTTCGCCGGGAAATTACGGCCGGCGGCAAGGGCCGCGTCTTCATCAACAACCAGCCCGCGACGGTGACGGTTCTCAAGCAACTTGCTCCGCATCTTGCCGTGATTCATGCGCAGAACGCAGCCGTGCTGGCGTTCGATGCGGGATCGCGCCTGGCGCTGCTGGACAGCTTCGCCTGTTGCGACGGCTCGAATGTCGCGAACGCGTTCGAGAGTTGGACTGATGTGCGGCATCGCATTGCCGACTTGGAGCGGGACGAACACGATCGCTTGCGGCTGCTCGATCTGTGGACTTATCAGCGAAAAGAGATTGCCGACGCGCGCGTCGAGCCAGAAGAAGACACGAAGCTGGAAGCCGAGAAGCGCGTCCTGGCGAATTCCGAACGCGTGCGCAACGCTGCGATGGCTGCCTACGATGCGTTGTATGAAGGCGGTGGGTCCGCGGCAGCTTCGATTCGGGGTGCGCAACGCCAGATCGAAGAGCTGCTGCGTTTCGACGATCGGTTCCGTGACGCGGTGCCCGAGTTGGAGTCGGCGCGCATCATCATCGAAGACATCGGTGCGCGGCTGCGGGATTACGCTGAGGACATAGAAGCGTCGCCCCAGCGTCTTGCCGAGGTTGAAGATCGGCTGGCCGTGCTCGATCGGCTGAAGCGCAAGTACGGGCCCAAGCTGGAGAATGTGATCACGCTGGGCGATGAGCTCGAACGCAAGCTGAACGAGATGGAGAACAAGGACGAAGTCCTGCGCAAGCTGCGTTTGGAATTGGCGGCCTCGGCGGAGCGGCACCTCGAAGCGGCTCGGACGCTGTCGCGGCATCGCTATGAAGCAGCGCACAAGCTGGAGAAGCTGGTCGAGAGCGAGATCAACGAGCTGGCGATGAAGGCCCACTTCAAAGTCAAGGTGAGCGGCACCGACGAGGAAGGGAACTGGACGGCCCGAGGTTTCGACCAGGTCCAATATCTCATTTCGGCGAATCCCGGCGAGCCCCTGGGGCCAGTGGACGAGATCGCTTCGGGGGGCGAGTTGTCGCGCGTGATGCTGGCGCTGAAGACCAGCGTGGAAGCGGGACAAAGTAAGCGTAGTGGGCGCAATGGCGACACTCCCACCCTTTCGCAAAAGAGGCGAAAGGATGGGGTGCCCGAGGATTCATATCAACGAACGCTCGTATTCGACGAGATCGACGCCGGCATTGGCGGACGCGCAGCCGAAGCAGTTGGCAAGAAGTTGAAGCAACTCTCGAAGACCAAGCAAGTACTCTGCATCACGCACCTGCCGCAGATTGCGTCCTTTGCCGACCAGCACTATCTGATCGAGAAAAAAGAAACAGGAGGCAGGACGAAGACTTCGGTCCGTCCTCTTGATGCCGAAGAGCGAACCCGCGAGATCGCCCGCATGATGAGCGGCGCCAAGCTGACCGAGACTTCACTGAAGCACGCCGAGCAAATGCTGAAAGCGAATCAGTAGCCAGTCGCCAGTCGCCAGTTGTGAGTGCGACCGATACGGATGATATGGGCGTGTTCCTCGCATACATCGCGGTAGGTGCGCTGTTGTGGCAGGCCGCTGATAGCTCCAGCGCCATCTCCGCGGAGCATCTAGCGGCTCGGGGCGCCGCTAAATCAAAGCCGTAACGACAGGTTCCTTAACCGCCAGCTGCCAGGTACTACTTGATCGCCCCATCTTTCCCTGCAATCCTGCGCAGCAGTCCGATCTGGCCGGCGTGGTAGCTCTCGTGAAACTGTAGGCGAGCGAGCGCGTCGCCGATTGGGCCGGCCAGAGGGGGACGATTGAACTCTTCAGGAACATTGCGCGACAATTCCTCTTCCGAGATCGCGGACAGCGCCGGAATGAGTTGCCGATGGGCATCGCTCAACAGTCCCCGCAATGTGGCCACATCCAGATACTTGCTGTCGGGGCCGGGATTGCTGCCGCGCTGGTACGTGGCGACTTGTGCTCCCTCCAGTACAGGTGTTCCGCCGACCATCTTCAGCATCATGCCGCGATAAAGCACAATGTGGCCGAGCACCCAGTTCAGACAATTGCCGCAAGGTTGCGGCTGAACCAGGCTCTCCTCCTCGGTGACATCTTGCAGATTCCTATTGATGGCTCCGTAGCTGATTTCGTACATCTTGGCAATGTCGCTGCCAGTCATAGTTGCGCTCACTTTCATTGGGGTTTGGTTGGGGTCGATTGTATACGGCCCAGACATACAAACGGCACTGTCGCCACGATTTTGGCGGCGGCTGTCGGCATGGCCGAACGGGCTGCGGAAAAAAGCCGAAAAGCAGGTCCCTCCACTCGGGCTGAACCACCCCAACAAGCGCAAAAGAGGCGCTTGTCGGGGGCCCCGTCATCCCTCGGTCGGGATGACACGTTAAGATGGATAGGCCACCTGCAGTATTGGGCCTTCGCCATTGGCTGCGGGATTTGCGCTATAGAAGTGCGCCTGGCGCGGCTCCGGCCCGTTAGCTTGGTGGTTACCTCGCTGTTACAATAAAGTAATCACGGGGAAACTCAGGCTCCAATTCGTATACTGAGTGTAGGACGGCATGAGTCAATCTAAAGCGAAAACCTTACTGTTACTGAAGCCGCGAGGCTTTTGCGCCGGAGTGGTGCGGGCTATCGACATCGTCCGCATTGCGCTGGAAACCTTCGGCGCGCCTATCTACGTGCGCAAGGAAATTGTCCATAACCGCTATGTGGTGGACGAGTTGACCTCGAAAGGCGCTATTTTTGTCGATAGCGTTGACGAAGTTCCGGCCGGCGAGCGGGTGATTTACAGCGCCCACGGCGTTGCACCCGAGGTTCGGCAGGCCAGCAAACTGCGCGAGTTGCGTGTGATCGACGCGACCTGCCCGCTGGTGACGAAAGTCCACGTCGAGGCGGTGAAGTTTGCTCGCGAAGGTTATTCGTTGATCCTCATCGGACACCGCGATCATGACGAGGTCATTGGCACGCTGGGCGAAGCTCCGCTGGTGACTCAGGTTGTGGACGCGCCGGAGGACGTCGAAGATCTGCACGTGGCCGATCCGGACCGTGTCGCCTACCTGACGCAAACGACGTTAAGCCTGGACGAAACGACGCACGTAATCGAGGCGCTGCGGAAACGTTTTCCCAACATTCAAGGGCCGCATGCCCAGGATATCTGCTACGCGACGGAAAACCGCCAGACTGCGGTGAAAGACGTTGCTGCGGAATGCGATCTGCTGCTGGTGGTCGGCTCAGACAACAGTTCGAACTCCAACCGTCTGGTCGAGGTCGCGCGGAACCTAGGGACGAACTCGCATCTCATCGAGAACTATCGTTCCATCCTGCCAGAGTGGCTGGAGAATGTGAACACGGTCGGCCTTACTGCCGGAGCTTCCGCGCCCGAAATTCTGGTGCAGGAAGTGGTAACTTTCCTGGAGGAACAGGGTTTTACCGATATGCGCGAGATTGAAGTGATGCCGGAGAACGTGCGTTTCGGATTGCCGGCCGAAATCGTGGAGGCAATCGGCGCTGCGCCTGCGATCTCGTAGGGTTGGTGCCCCAGGTTCGCGTCCCGTTTTTTGAAGCTTGGCCCGGACCGTAACGCCATGGATGGTGGCAAAGCAAGAAGCAATGGCAGACCCTTCTAATCCAGCCGAAATGCGTTTCGGCAAGATCGACGACATCAAGAGCCGGGTAGCGGCCGCCATCGATGCTTCGCGGCAATACCTGTTCAGCATCCAGGACCGCGAAGACGGTTACTGGTGCGGCGAGCTGGGCGCCGATACCACCCTGGTTTCCGACTACATCCTTCTGCATCGGTTGCTGGGCACCGAAGACCCCGTGCGCACGCAGAAGTGCGCCACCGAGATACTGAATCGTCAGAATCCGGACGGCGGCTGGCCGATCTATAACGACGGCCCTTCGAACATCAGCGCTTCCGTGAAGGCATACTTCGCGCTCAAGATGGCGGGCTACAGCCCGGATCATCCTCAACTTCGGAAAGCGCGTGAACGCATTCTCGCTCTGGGCGGCGTGACCGCAGTCAACACCTTCACCAAGATTTATCTCTGCTTTCTGGGTCAGTACGATTATGACGCAGTGCCGGCTGTTCCGCCGGAGATCGTGCTGTTTCCCAAGTGGTTCTGGTTCAACATCTACGAGATTTCTTCCTGGTCGCGCGCCATCCTGGTGCCACTTTCTATCGCCTACGCGAAGAAACCGTTCAAGAAGATTCCGTCGGAAGAAGGCATCGACGAACTCTTCCTCGGGGGACGCACCAGGAGCGAGCTGCGGCTGCGCTGGGACAAGAAGCTGATCGGCTGGCGGAATTTCTTCCTGGTGCTGGACCGGCTGATTCATTTCTTCGAAAGAGTGCACGTTCGCCCGCTGCGCTCGCGGGCGCTGAAGGTAGCGGAAAAGTGGATGCTGGAGCGTCTGGAGATGAGTGACGGTCTGGGCGCAATTTATCCCGGCATCATGAACTCCATTATTGCGCTGCGCTGCTTGGGGTACTCGCTGGACGACCCGCAATTCATCCGCGCGATGGATGAGTTTGAGAAGCTCGGCATTGAAGAAGAGAAGACCTTCCGCATGCAGCCTTGCATGTCGCCGGTGTGGGACACGGCTTATGCGGTGTTTGCGCTGGCGGAGAGCGGAGTTCCGGCCAGCGATCCGCGCCTGGTGCAGCCTTGCGAATGGATGCTGAAAAAGCAGGTCACGCGCCGCGGCGACTGGTACGTGAAAAATCGCAAAGCCGCGCCCGGAGGATGGTACTTCGAGTTCAACAACGAATTCTATCCCGACGTGGACGACAGCGCTCAGGTACTGCTGGCGCTCAGCCGCGTCCGGACCGGCAACGAAGTCTATCAGGACAAGTCGGCGCGCCGCGCGCTGGAGTGGATCTTGTCCATGCAATGCAAGAGCGGCGGCTGGGCGTCATTCGACAAAGACAACGATCGCATGGTGTTCCAGCTAATCCCCTTCGCCGACCACAACGCTATGCTCGATCCGGCGACGGTCGACATCACGGGGCGCGTGCTGGAGTGTCTCGCCAGCTACGGCTATTCACAGAAAGATGAGCCCGTGCGGCGCGCGTTGGAGTTCGTGAAGCGCGAGCAGGAGCCTGATGGTTCGTGGTTTGGACGCTGGGGTGTGAACTACATTTACGGGACGATGCTGGTGCTGCGCGGGCTGGAGGCGATTGGCATTGACTATCACGAGGCCTGCGTGCAGCAGGCGGTGGAATGGCTGCGCATGATGCAAAATCCTGACGGTGGCTGGGGTGAAACGTGCGGATCTTATGACGACGCCAACCTTAGGGGCATTGGGCCGAGCACGGCATCGCAGACAGCCTGGGCGGTGATGGGACTGCTGGCCGCCAACGACACCCGCAGCGATTCTCTTCAGCGCGGCATTGCTTATCTGCTTAAAACCCAGCGGCGCGATGGAGGGTGGGACGAATCGCTGTATACCGGGACCGGTTTTCCGCGCGTGTTTTATCTGATGTATTACATGTACCGCCAGTACTTTCCTTTGCTGGCGCTGACCACGTATACCCGAGCGATAGCGGTGCCGGAAGAAGAACGGCTGCGCATCGTGCGCGGAAGCTAGTAGTCAGTTGCCAGTATCCAATCGCCAGTTGCCCACTGCTGAGCGGTGCTGTGCTGCGCATGTTCACGGGATCTACGGTGTCTTCCCCTGAGCACCGACTGCTGGCAACGGCCATTCGGTAGTGCCGCTGGCAACTGGGTGCTGGCAACTGGCTACTGATAATGAAATGTTTTGTTACAGGAGCGACCGGGTTTCTGGGAAGTCATGTGGCGCGCCAACTCCAGGCGCGTGGGGCCGAGCTGCGTTTGCTGCTGCGTCCCACCAGCCGCCTCGACAACATTGCTGACATCCCTTCAGACCGAGTAGTAGGCGATCTTCGTGATCTTGAGTCGCTGCGCAGAGGCATATCCGGCTGCGAGTTCGTCTTCCACGTTGCAGCCGATTACAGGCTATGGTCGCTGAATCGCCAGGAACTCTACGATTCCAACGTTGAGGGCACCCGCAACATCCTGCAAGCGGCGAGAGATTGCGGCGTGCGGCGGGTTATCTATACCAGCAGCGTTGCCACCATGGGGTTCGGCAACAATGGCCGACTCACCGACGAGAAATCGCCGGTCACGCTCGACAACATGATCGGCGATTACAAGCGCAGCAAGTTCATGGCCGAGCAGTTGGTGATCGAGGCAGGACGTGGCGGACAGAATGTCGTGATGGTGAATCCCACGACGCCGGTGGGCGAGCGGGACATCAAGCCGACGCCGAGCGGGCAGATTATTCTCGACTTTCTGCGGCGGAAGTTTCCTGCCTATGTTGACACCGGACTGAATCTGGTGGACGTCGTGGACTGCGCCGAAGGACACCTGTGGGCGATGGAGAAGGCGCAACCCGGCGAGCGCTACATTCTTGGCGGCGAGAATCTGACGCTGAAGCAGATCCTCGACAAGTTGGGAGCCATCACCGGGTTGCCTTCGCCGAAAATCAAGCTGCCCTATGCGGTCGCGCTGGCGACTGGCGTAGTCGACACTCTTGTGGTTGGCAAGATGCTGAGGCGCGAGCCGCGCGTGACCATCGACGCGGTCCGCATGGGACGCAAGAAAATGTTTGTGACCAGCGCCAAGGCGGAGCGCGAACTGGGATGGAGTCCGCAGCCGGTAGATGGGGCTTTAAGGCGCGCGGTGGAATGGTTCCGGGCGAACGGCTATGTCTAAAGGCAGTTGTCAGTTGTCGGTTGTCGCTTGCCAGTGGGACCGGAGGTGTTGAGCAGATCCAAACCCGTTGCGGTCATTGTTGCTATGCCCGTGGAAGTCGCGCCGCTGCTCGCCGGCGTGAAGCCCGAAACCGTGAATGGCGTCGATCTGTTCGTGATGCCGAATGCGGTCATCGCCGTCGGCGGTATTGGCGAAAAGTTCGCGCGCCGCGCGGCGGAAGTGGCGATTGACTTTGCCCAGCCGAAGTTGTTGGTCTCGGCCGGCATTGTGGGTGCGATCTCGCCCCAGTTGAAGGTGGGCGATGTTGGCCGGATTCGCGAAGTAGTGGATGCTGCGAGCGGCACAAGATATCCGGCGTCGGGTGTTGGCGAATGGGTGCTGGCCACGTCGCAGGATGTGAGTGGCGCAGCTGAGAAACAGGAACTGTTGACGAAGTTTGGAGCTGATGTCGTTGACATGGAAGCCGCTGCCGTAGCGGAAGTAGCCAAGGACCGCGGATTGGAATTCGCCGCGATCAAGTCGATTTCCGACGACGCGGAATTCGATATGCCACCGCTGAACCGCTTTATCGATGACGGCAAGTTCGACAGGCGGCGCTTTCTGATTTACGTTGCGCTTCACCCGCGATGGTGGGGAGCGCTGGGAAAGATCAAGAAGAACAGCGAAGTTGCAACGGAGAACCTGTGCGCGGCCGTCCGACATCTGATTGACAATAGAGACTAGGGATTAGGGATTGGGGGCTAGGGACTAGAAGCATTAGCGTCAAGCTGCGAAGGTGCTTTCTGGCCCCTGATCCCTAGTCCCTCGCGACGAAGGAGCGTATGTCGGTCGCAACACAATTCGGGAGCACGATCGGGCAAGAGTCGATCCCTTCGACGATGCTGGCCGCGGTCTATCGGGGCATTAACGACATCCGCATGGAGACCGTGCCTGTGCCTCAGATCGGCCCCGGCGAGATTCTGGTTCGGGTGCATACCTGTGGCGTCTGCGGGACCGATCTGAAGAAAATCGCCACCGGATCGCACTCGGCCCCCAGGATCTTTGGACACGAAACGACCGGGGTGATTGCGGCCGTTGGCGACAAGGTTGCGGGGTATCGGATTGGCGACCGGGTGATGGTCTTCCATCACATCCCTTGCGGCGACTGCTATTACTGCCGGCACAAGGTCTTCGCCCAGTGTCCGACCTATAAGAAAGTTGGGGCCACGGCGGGTTACGAAGCCAGCGGCGGGGGGTTCTCAGAGTACGTCCGCGTGATGGATTGGATAGTGGGGCGGAACGGCGTGGTTCGGATCCCCGATGGCGTCTCGTTCGAGCAGGCATCGTTCATCGAGCCCGTGAACACTTGCATGAAAGGGATTGAAACGGTGGGACTTGCGCGGGGCGAAACCGTCCTTGTCATGGGCCAGGGGCCGATCGGAATCATCCTGGCGGTGCTGGCCCGGCGTCGCGGCGCAAGGGTCGTCACTTCCGATTTGCTTCCTCAGAGGCATACAATAGCCATAGGGTTTGGTCTGGAAGAAAACATCGATGCCTCCACCTCCGATACCGTACGAGCCATCAAGGAACTTACGGAGGGTCGAGGGGCCGATGCCGTCATTTTGGCAGTAGCGGGTAATAGCTTGATCCAGCCGGCGCTGGAAGCGACGCGTCCGGGAGGACGGGTATTGCTATTCGCGCAGACCCAGCACGGAGAAGCTACCATCGACCCCGCCGCGGTTTGTGTCGATGAGAAAAGTCTTTTGGGTTCTTATAGCGCTTCCGTGGACTTGCAGGCCGAGTCAGCGCGATTTGTTTTGAGCCGGGAAATCGATCTGGAGCGGCTCATCAGCCATCGTTTTCCGTTGGCGCAATCGGTGGAGGCCTTGCATTTGGCGGCCCACCCCAAGCCGGATTCGATGAAGATAGTGATTCAACCGGGCAGCGAATGGAAGGACCAGTAGAGTGAAGGGACAAATGACAGCGGCAGTCCTCTATGGCAAAGAGGATGTCAAGATCGAGCAGGTGCCAATCCCCAAGCTGGATGAAGGGGAAGTGCTGGTCAAGGTCCAGGTGGCCCTGACCTGCGGTACCGATCTGAAGGTATATCAGCGGGGCTACCACGCCCGCATGATTGTGCCGCCAGCGCTGTTCGGTCATGAGTTGGCCGGAGTGGTCGAGGAGATTGGTCCCAACGTCAAGGGATTCAGGAAGGGAATGCGCGTGGTGGCGTTGAACTCGGCGCCCTGCGGCATGTGTTTTTACTGCTCCAAGCACCAGGAAAATCTGTGCGACGATCTGCTGTTCAATAACGGAGCTTACGCCGAATACATTCGCATTCCGCGCCGGATTGTTGACACCAACATGCTGGCCATTCCCAAGCATGTGAGCTTTGAAGAGGCTGCGATGGTGGAACCGCTGGCCTGCGTACTGCGCGGGCTGCACGAAACCAAGATGGAGATTGGTGACACGGTAGCCGTGATTGGGGCCGGTCCTATCGGCTTGATGTTTGTACAGGTGGCGAAGCTGATCGGCTGTAACGTGATCTCCGTGGTGAAGCGTGATTCGCAAGTGGCTGGCGCCCGCCGGGTTGGCGCCGATAGCACAGTCCAGATTACGGCGGTGGACGATCCGGTGAAGGCAGTGCGGAAGCTAACTCACGATGGGCGTGGCTGCGACGTGGTCGTCGAAGCGGTGGGACGTCCGCAGGCTTGGGAGTGGTCCATCGACATGGCGCGCAAAGGCGGCACCGTGAACTTCTTTGGCGGCTGCGCCAACGGCACCACGGTCGCGTTGGACACCCAGCGGCTGCACTATAACGAGCTGACCCTGAAGGCCACCTTCCATCACACGCCGGAGACCGTGCGTAAGGCGTTCTCTCTGATTTGCGAGAGGAAGATCAAAGGCACGGACTACATTACCGGCGAAGCGCCGTTGTCGCGGCTGCAACAGGTGTTGCGGCACATGCTGAACCGCAACGGCGACATCAAGACGGCGATCATTCCGGGAACGTAAGGCAGTTGTCAGTTGCTGGTTGTCAGTTGGGGTGTGGGCTATCAGCCGTCAGCTATCAGGTTGATCTCTGCTGATCCCCTGGGCCCGCAGGTCTCGAACACCGCGAGACCTGGGGCACCCAGCCTCTGTACAATTCTATTGATGTCTTCTGCTCCCACCGATAATCAGGTGCAATTCGCGGCTTCGGAACTTACCGGCTGGCGAGCCTTGCCGCCGGAATATGCCATTCCCGAGCGCGCGCCGTCGCTAGCGGAAGCGCAGCAATATTGCTCGCGGCTCGCGCATTCGCATTATGAGAACTTCTCGGTCGTCACCTGGTTTCTGCCTAAGCATCTGCATCAGCACTTCTACAACGTATACGCGTATTGCCGGATCTCCGACGATCTTGGCGATGAGGTGGGCGATCCGCAGCAGGCGCTGGCGCTGCTTGACGAGTGGGAAGCGGAGCTGAATGCGACGTATCTCAGCCTGGCTCCTCAGCGGCTAAAGCCGGGGACTATGGCCAGCTCTCCCAGCACGCCTGAAGGCGTGCCCCTTCAAGGCAGTGATCGCCTGGTTCGCGTTGAGGCCAGCCCTCGGCATCCCGTGTTCATCGCGCTGCGCGAGACGGTTCGGGAGTTCGACATTCCGCGCGCGCCGTTTGTTGACTTGCTTACTGCGTTTCGCCAGGACCAGACGGTCACGCGCTATCCCACATTCGAGGACGTGCTCGGCTACTGCAAGAACTCCGCAAATCCTGTTGGCCATCTGGTGTTGTATCTGTGCGGCTATCGCGACGCGGAGCGTCAGCGGCTTTCCGATTACACCTGCACCGCGCTGCAGCTGGCGAACTTCTGGCAGGACGTTGCAGTCGACTATGCAAAGCAGCGGATTTATCTACCGCTGGAGAGCCTGGCGAAGTTTGGCGTCATGGAGAGCGATATCGCCGAGCGCCGGGCGACGCCGCAGTTCTGCGAGATGATGAAGTTCGAAGTGAGGCGGGCGCGTGGGTGGTTCCAGATGGGCCTGCCGCTGGCCGGCAAGGTGAACAAGCATCTCGCGATCGATATCGAGTTGTTCAGCCGTGGTGGCTTGGCGATCCTGGATGCGATTGAGCGGCAGGACTATGACGTCCTGAGCCGCCGTCCCGCTATCTCCAAGGCGCGCAAGCTGTGGCTGTTGGCGCGCGCGGCGGTGGCCGGGATTCCCGGAACGCGCTCCGCTTCGACCGGAGCTGGGGTGGGAAAGGCGCTGTGAGCGAACACCCGCTACAGTTGCGGGCGGCGTACAGCGTTTGCCGGCACATCGCCCGTTCCGCCGCCAAGAACTTCTACTACGGCTTCCTGCTTCTGCCTCACCGCAAGCGCGATGCTTTGTCGGCCGTGTACGCCTTCATGCGGCGCGCCGACGACATCTCCGACGATCCTTCGCTGCCGGCCGAGCAGCGGCGCCAGAAACTGGAAGAGTGGATGAAGGCGCTGCGGGAGGTGGCGGATGGCGGACGCACGGACGATCCGGTGCTGTTCGCGCTGGCCGATTCGCAGAAGCGATTCAACATTCCCCTCGCGCTGCTGGAAAGGCTGGTGAAGGGGACGGAGATGGATGTCCCGGGCGGCGCGGTCGTGCCGCTGCAATACGAAACCTTCAATCAGCTTTACGACTACTGCTATCACGTGGCATCGGTCGTTGGGCTGGTATGCATTCGCATCTTTGGTTATCGCGATGCGCGGGCGGAGAAGCTGGCGGAAGAAGTGGGAGTGGCGTTTCAGCTCACCAACATCCTTCGCGATGTAAAGGAAGACGCCGATCTGGGGCGAGTTTACCTGCCGCGCGAGGATTTTGAGCGTTTTGGAATTGAGGTTGATGCGCTGACAAATGAGGCGGCACGGGCGTCGCTGCGGCCATTGCTGGAGTTCGAGGCCCTGCGGGCGCGGGGGTATTATCGCGCAGCGGAGGAGTTGGTGCCGCTGATCGACGAAGACAGCCGGGCGGCGCTGGGAACGCTGGTGGAGATCTACCGGCGGCTGCTGGAAAAGATCATTGCTCGCGACTACGACGTGTTTGGCGAGCGCGTGCGGCTGAGTGCAGCCGAGAAGCTGCGCGTGATGGCGCAAGCTTTCTTGCGTTCGAGATGAATGTTCGCGACAACAATTCGCGAGGCGGCACAGTCGCCATCATCGGCGGCGGACTGGCGGGGCTGTCGGCGGGCAGCGCGCTGGCGGATGCGGGATATCACGTCGAATTGTTCGAGCGCCGTCCTTACCTGGGTGGGCGCGCGTCGTCATACGAGTTGCCCGGCACGGGCGAAGTGGTGGACAACTGCCAGCATGTGCTGCTGGGCTGCTGTACGAATCTCATCGACTTCTATCGGCGGCTCGGCGTCGAGCAACAGATCCGCTGGTACGACGAGATCACCTTCGTTCTGCCAGGTGGCAAGGCGTCAGTGCTGAAACCGGGGGCGCTGCCGGCACCGTTTCATGCGGCGCCATCGTTTCTGGAATCCACGGTGCTTGATCTGAAGGACAAGCTGGGTATTGCGCGCGCGATGCTGGCGCTGGTTCCGATGCTACCGAAGGACGATGGGGGCAATTTTCAGGCGTGGCTGGAACGGCACGGACAGACGAAGCAGGCGGTCGAGCGGTTCTGGGCGCCGGTACTGGTGAGTGCGCTGAATGAAGAGCTGGAGCGGACTTCGGTGCGCTATGCGGCGATGGTGTTTCGCGATTCGTTCTTGAAGTCGGCGGAGGCGGGACGCATGGGTATACCGGCAGTGCCGCTGTCTGATTTGTATGGGACGGCGGCGGAGTATATCGGAGCTCGCGGCGGCAAGATTCATCTGCGTGCGGCGGTGGATTCGCTTCAAGCTGAAAGCGATGGTGTGCAGTTGTGCGTTGGCGGCGAAGCGGTGCGCGCCGACTATGCCGTGTTGGCGACGCCATTCAATGGCATCGAGAAGCTGCTGCCTGGAACGCCTGAGATGGAACCGCTGCGGCGGGACGCGTGCAGCTTGCAGAGTTCGCCGATCACTGGAATTCATCTGTGGTTCGATCGCGAGATCACGCCGCTGGAACATGCGGTGCTGCTGGAGCGAACGATCCAGTGGATGTTCCACAAGTCGAAAATCCTGGCGACGCGCAGGAGTTCAGCCGAGCAGGGAAGCTATGTTGAGTTGGTAGTCAGCTCCTCGAAGACCCTCGTCGACAAGCCGAGGCAGGAGATCATTGACTTGGCGGTTCGCGAGCTGGCGGAATTTTTTCCCATCGCGCGCGAAGCCAAGCTGACCAAAGCTACCGTCATCAAGGAAGTCCATGCCACGTTCTCACCTGCGCCGGGGAGCGATGCGTTTCGCCCGCCGCATACAACTCCCTGGCCAAGATTGTTTTTGGCCGGCGATTGGACTGCGACCGGTTGGCCCGCGACGATGGAAGGCGCAGTGCGCAGCGGCTACGGCGCGGCCGAGGCGTTGAGCGGCCAGAAGTTCACGGTGCCGGATCTACCTGCGAAAGGATTGATGCGGTGGTTCGAGCGCTCGCGCCGCAACGCGCGCTGAAGATCACACCGGCAAGTCCCAGGAAGCGAGTTACGAGATGTGAGTCAGAAACATGACCGCGATTTCGCCGGGCGGTGACCTTTCAAACGCTTCGACGCTGTTGATGCATATATACTGAATATGTAAAATATGTATACACGAGGCACGACTTATGGGCGCAACCATGACCTCAATACGACTCGATACCAAACTGGCGGATGAGGCCGTCGAACTTCTGGGAGCAAAGTCTCGCACGGAAGCCATCCATGCGGCGTTGAGAGAGATTGTGGCGCTGAAGCGCTTCCAGAAGCTCATGAGCAAGAATGCGGCAAAGTTTTCTTTCGCCGGGCTTGATGAGTAGCATCGTTATTTTTGACACTTCGGTGATTGTCGACCAGCTTCGTACCGGCCGCCACCAGCAACGAATCCAGTCGATTAACGGTCTAATCAGGACCGTCGTCGGTGGTACTAGCGGAATTATGGCGCGGCGCCACCCGTGCAGCTGAGCGGGATTTTCTCAGGACTTTGGAGAAGAATCATCCGATACTTACCCCCACGGAAAGAAACTGGCTGGAGTCGGGTCAGATACTAGGCAGGATGTTTGTTGACAAGAAGCTGACCTCCGGCAAGCTGCGTGACTTACATTTCGATGTCCTCATTGCCATCACGGCACGCTCTCACGGTGCACGGCTGATTACAAGCACCCGCGGCGATTTTGAATTTATCCATCACTATCGGAAATTTCAGATGGAGATCTGGTAGCTCCTTCTGTCCCTTCACGTTGACCTACGCCGTGGCGGCGACGAGCTTTGCCGGTTCTTCGTGGAAGCGCACCGAGACCAGCTTTGACACGCCGGGCTCCTGCATGGTGACGCCGTAGAGCACGGGCGCCATGCTCATGGTTTTCTTGCTGTGGGTGATGATGATGAACTGGGTTTGCAGGCTCATCTCAGCTACAAGCTCGGTGAATCGGCCAATGTTGGCTTCGTCGAGCGGAGCATCGACTTCATCGAGGATGCAGAACGGGCTGGGTTGATACTGGAAGATGCCCACCAGCAGCGCCAGCGCGGTAAGCGCCTTCTCGCCACCGGAGAGCAGCAACACATTCTGTAGCTTCTTGCCCGGAGGCGATGCGACCACGTCGATGCCGCTCTCCATGGAGTTTTCCAGATCGGTGAGGCGCATGAAGCCCTGACCACCGCCGAAAAGCTTGCTGAACGTCCGGCCAAAGTTTTCGTTGATGATGTTGAAGGCCTCTTCGAACTTCTGCCGCGAGATGACGTCGATCTCTTTAATGGTGTTCAGGGTGTTCTCGATGGACTGGAGCAGGTCCTGACGCTGGGTCTCCAGGAATTCGTGACGCTGCGCCGTCTCCTTGTATTCCTCCAGCGCCATCATGTTGACCGGGCCCATGTTCTCCAAGCGGGTACGCATCTCGCGATAGAGGTTGTCTTCGTTGGTTAGCTCGTCGCCAGAGATGAGGGGCAGGGAATGGTCGGACATGAGTTCGTCGCGCTGCTGGCTCAACTCCTGGACACAGGTTTCTGCCATGTGCTGGAGGTCCGATGCCACGCGGGCCTGGACGGCGGCGAGTTCGCCACGGCGGTCGCGGGCGGCGTCCAGCGCCTCCCGGGCTGACTTCAGCGCGTCTTCCAGCTCAGCGATGCGAACGCGGACGGCTTGCAACTCCTCTTGTAGCTCGCGATCGCGTTGCTGTGCGATTTCGCGCTCGGCACCCCATTCGACGATCTGCTCAGCGAGACGAACATTCTCCGACTCGCGCTGCTGCTTTTCCGCGGCCGCGGACTGAAGCTGCGACTCCAGCTTGGAGAGATGGGCGGAGACTTCCGACAGCATGGCCTCGATGCGCTGCACGGCAAGCATCGCCCCACGCCGGCGTTCTTCCAGAGTGGCAACGTTGGCGCGCACCTCGCTGGCCAGTTGCGCCGCTTCATCGCGCTGCTGGCGCAACGATTCCAGACTGCTCTGCGCGGTTTGCATCTCGGCTTCCAACCCGCGCTGCTTCTCCTCCTGCCGGAAAAGATCGCCAAGTTGCTCGGTGATGAAAGCCTCGCTCTCACTGTGTTCTTCGCCGACGCGCTGGAGTTCGCTTTCGTAAGTGGTAAGCCGCTCACGCACGCGCGTCATTTCGCTTTCCAGTTGGCGCAGGGTGTGTTCGGAGGTCATGGCCTGACGCTCGGATTCGCGCTTCTCGTCTTCGAGGCGCTGGAGCAGGTCAGTGAGCTCGGCGATATCGCGGCCCAAGGCTGCGATCCCAGTTTCCTTTTCGCCGCTGGCGCGCTCCAGTTCACCCATCTGGAGCAGCACCTCGCGCAGCTCGCGCTTCATGGACAGAGGGCCCTGGCTGCGTTGCTTGCCACCCGTGACGGTGACGTTGTGGAAGCACTCGCCGGATTGCGAGAGGAAGAAGGCGTCGGGATTTTCCAGCGCAAGGCTGCGGCCTACTTCGGGGTCGGGAACGATGTAGCCATTGCCCAGCTTTGGCAGGATCACTTCCAGCGACTTGCCAAAGCCGTCGAGCACCCGAATACAGTTCTTGAGGGGAACGACGGTATCGGCGTGGGAGACGTGATGCATCGACTCGTTGAAGTCGAAGGAAAATTTCGCCTGCGAATCTTCGGGGTGAACCAGGAAGGTGGCGCGGCCGTCAACATCGGTGCGCAGCAGGCGCAGGCCTTCGTCGGCAGCATCCCACGACTTGACCACGATGAAGTTGAGTTCATCGCGCAGGAAGTCGTCAACAACATGCTCATAGCGGTCCTCGACTTCCAGGAAGTCGGCAAGAACACCCACGGGAGCGCGTCCGCCTTGCAATGCGCCGGACGTGAAGAGCTTGCGAACCGACTCAGTGGCATAGCCGTGATCGGTGATGACAGCTTCGAGCGAGCCTTTCTTGCCCATGAGCGAGGCATATTCGCCGCGCATCGAATCGAGATGGCGCTTGGCATCGGTCTCAGCGGCCCGCTTGACTTCCAGTTGATCGCGCGTGCCGGCAATCTGTGCGGTGAGGGCTGCGACACACTGCGACGCGGTCTCAAAATCCAGTCCCAGCTGGCCGCGCTGTCCGCCGAAGCTTTCGAGTTGCTGCTGTGCGGCAGAGGCGTCGCCCAGTAAACGCTGCGTGTCCCGGTCGAGGGCGACGATTCGTTCCTCGGCCTGGGTTATGCGATTGCGCACCCCTGAAGCCGCGGAGACGGTTTGCAGAATGGCGTCGCGACATAGTTCCTGTTGTCGTTCCACTTCGACCAGAGACGCCGAGGTTGTGGCCGCTTCCTGCTGCCGCTGCTGGAGCTCCTGTTGCGCGCTGGCCACATCGGCATTGGCGGAGTCGAGAGTAGCGCGATCGGTTTCCAGTTCCTGCTGCAGGCGTGCTGCGCGTTCCTGAGTGTTGGCGATCTCAGCCTGCGCTCCGGCGGAGCGGGCGTCGAGTTCGGCACAGCGCTCTTCGTTGGTGCGACGGCGAGCGGCGGCGCGATCCAGATCAAGCGCCAGCGAGTTGAGCTTTTCGCGATTCTCCTGGCCTTCTCGTTCGATGGCATAGCCGCGCTGGGTGCGCTCAGCGTGCTCGCCTTCCATCTGCTGTACGGCCTCGCTCTTGCCGTGAATTTCGTCCGCGATTTGGTTGAGTTGCTGCTCGAGGGACGAGGCTTCGGCGTCGAGTTGCGCGAACTTGCTGGCCAGCACGATACGCAACTTCTCCCGCATCTCGTCGCGGAGCTTGGCGTAGCGCTCAGCCTTCGAGGCCTGGCGCTTGAGCGAGTTCATCTGGCGCGTGACTTCGTCGAAGATATCGTTGATGCGCGCGAGGTTGAGCTTAGCATCTTCCAGACGGGCTTCGGCCAGGCGTTTGCGAGATTTGTACTTGGTGATGCCGGCAGCTTCTTCGATGATGGCGCGGCGATCGGTGGGCTTGCTGCTAAGGATTTGCCCGATGCGGCCCTGCTCGATGATGGCGTAGGACTCGGGGCCGAGGCCAGTGCCCATGAAGATGTCCTGAATGTCGCGCAGGCGGCAAAGCTTGCCGTTCAGCAGATATTCGCTTTCGCCGGAGCGGAACAGGCGGCGGGTGATCGCGATTTCGCCAGCTTTGAACGTGCGCTTGAACTTGCGGCGGCGGATTTTGAGGACGACATTCGGAGTTGCGGTTGCGGCTTGTGAGGCGGCAAAGTCACCTGTGGCGGACGGAATTGCGTCGGACGACTCTTCGTCGTTCTGCCCGGGACGGACTTCTTCAGAGTAGCGCTCGGCATCCTCGGCGCGAGCGGTGCGCAGAGCGGACTCGTCCCAGTCGGTGTCGGGCATGTCATCCTGAATTTCGATTTCAGGCTCGGCGACGTCGCCGTAGACTTCAGGGTCGACTAGGGTGAGCGAGACTTCGGCCATGCCGGTGGGCTTGCGCTCGCGCGTGCCGGCGAAGATGACGTCCTGCATGTGCACGCCGCGGAGGAGCCGGGCCGATTGCTCGCCCAGCACCCAGGAGATGGCGTCGGAGATGTTCGACTTGCCACAGCCGTTGGGACCGACGATGGCGGTGATGCCGTCGCCTTGGAAGCGGAGGTCAGTGCGGTCACAGAACGACTTGAAGCCGAGGATTTGAAGCTTCTTCAGTTTCAGCAATTCGTACTCCTTAAGCGGCAAGGCTTCGCGAACATGTCAGAGCGTGGCCGGACGCTGCTTGCAGCGACCAGTGAAGGTTCGGGCTGGGTCGAAAAACCCAGGTCGCGAGAACAGATGGCGTCCGAAACAACCCAACTTTACTTCTGAAAGCTTGGAGGGGTCAAGATGCAAAACGCAATATCTTGTGGCCCTCCTGTGCAAAACACAGTATCTTGCACCATGCTTGCAACAAATTCGGAGTTTTTGGGTATGGTGAGGAAAGACTACGAGCGGGAAAACCACCAGAGTAATGCAAGTTTAGAAGCTGAGCTGGCCTCTTTCAAGCCAATTCCGGGGGGAGTATCCGCGCGATTACGGCCTCGCCACCACTGCCCTCGCTGCTCCCATCCATCGCGGCACGGTGCGCACCAGCGTGGCATTCACCAGAATCGAAAGCAGCGACGCCGCCAGGGTCGCGTGGTAGAACTCATCCCCCAGCAGGCCGTTGGCGTGCGCCACCTGCACCAGGATGAACGAGAACTCGCCAATCTGCGTCAGCCCCGTCCCAACCAGCACCGCCGTCCGCCAGGGATACCGAAACAGCTTGGTCACACCTGTCCACACGACGAACTTCCCTAGCACCACCAGCCCCAGAATCGCCAGCAGCAGCACCGGCTCGCGCAACACCGCTCGCGGATTGATCAGTACTCCCACAGTGACGAAGAACAGCGCTACAAAAGCATCGCGCAGGGGCAGCATTTGCTCCAGCGCGCGATGCGCATAGTCCGACGCGCTGATAATGAGCCCTGCCGCGAACGCTCCCAGCGCCAGCGATAACCCAACCGCTTCGGTTAGCGCCGCTGTGCCCAGGCAAATCGCCAGGATCACCAGCAGAAACAGCTCTTTATTCTGCGATCGCGCCACCTGCGCCAGCCAGCGCGGTACCAGGTACACCGCCAGGAAGCCCAGCGGCGCCAGGATCAGCGCGGCTTTACCCAGCGACAGCGCTACTCCCAGCAGGTGGTGCGGCGACAAACTGGCCAGCGTCGGCATCAGGATCGTCAGGGCAACGACGATGAGATCTTCCACCAGGGTGATCGCGATCATCACCTTCCCGTGCTCCGACTGGAGTTGTCCGCTATCCATCAGCAGCCGCGACAGCACCATCGTACTGGCGACCGAGATGATCATCCCCACCACCAGGCCGCGCACCGCGCCCCAGCCCAGCAGCGCGCCCACGCCCTCGCCCATCAGCGACAGCAGCACCACGCCCAGCGGCGCGCCCAGCAACGAGACCCACTTCACCTTCAGCAGCTCCGCCACCGAGAATTCCAGCCCAATGGAGAACATCAGGAAGACCACGCCTACCTCGGCGACAATCTGGAAGGTGTGCGCCTCGCGCACCGCCGGCCCGGGAGTGAACGGGCTGAAGACGATGCCCGCCAATACGTAGCCGAGGATGAGCGGCTGTCGCAGGCGCCACGCCAGCGCCCCACCAAGAATGGCGGCGATGAAGACGTACGACAGCTCCTTGAAGATGACGGAATGTTCGGCCATGATCTCCGATTCAGCGACAGATTAATTCCGCTATCGTAGCCGAAATGATCAGCGGTTTGCTGTACACGGGCGTGTTCACATCTCGCAGTCCCGATTCAGTCACGTGGCCTATGG
>JBEKCJ010000056.1:0-27387 GCA_050014935.1 Candidatus Korobacteraceae bacterium | reverse complement strand
CCCCCCATGACACCCATGAAGATACCGAGGGCTGCTAGAGACCCGCAGCCCGTTTCTGGAGCGAGGAGAATCGTAAGCGTAATTAAGCCCCCGCCAACTCCGACCTCGCCAACACCCTTTCCTATCGTCTTTCCATCGACGCCATTACTTTGCGCCGCATTCCCGCTGTCAGAAGTTATTTTCTGCACTTCTTGTAGCGTATCCGCCCCAAGCTCGTGCCCATCCGCATCCCTGAAAGAAAGGGGATTATCCAGCACGTAGGTGTAAAGGTTCAAGCTCTGCGGGTTGTTGAGCCTGGCGTAGGGAACCGGTTCTACCGTTGCCGACCAATCCGGCGAATAGAACCGCGCCATGGTGTTTTTGTAGAAGCGCGCCCCGAAGTCGTCGATGCCCATGTCGGGGTCGCGCTCTTTGCCGGTGAACTTGTAGTTCTGCGAGCAGGTATTGGTGAACACATACTGCTCACCTCCCCATGGAAAGTAGTCGGCGTCGTAACACTTGTTGCCGTTTTCGTCGGCGATTACCCGCGACGTTTCCATGTTGTCGCCATAATAGTAGTTTGTTTCAGGGCACGGCTTCAGAGGGCGCTGAAAAAGTCCGCTTCCGGGAGCTTTGTGTCAGGGCACGAGTTCAGTCGTGCCGAGAAGGCCTCAATTGAATTCTGCAAGTTCCTTCAGGGACGGCAGATGTGTAACGTTCTGCTCCTCAACCTGCCAATGATCAAGTTCCTCGGGTATGCGCTGGCTGTGCGCCGATGCCGTCTTGCCCTACGTCAAAGCGAACAGCAGGTCCCTCCACGCGACCTCCAGCCCGCCGAGCGCAGAGGAGGCGCTCGCCTGGGACCCCGGAAGCCCTTGGTCGGGATGACACATTCTGGAAAGTCGGGTGACACATTTCTGAAAGTCGGGATGAGACATTCGGAAAGAGGTTAGCAACTCTGCATCGCGCTTCACGACACTAAGTACCCATTTGCCTCCTCTTCCTGCGCTGCAATTCCTTCCGGCAGCCTTCCCCCGTTGTACTCGGCCATGCGGTTCTTCCACTTCAGAAACTCCGTGATGGTTTGCGGCTCGATGCGCACCTCAACGCGACGCAGGCTGGCCAGCAGCAGGTTCATCTCCTTCGTCATTCCAACCGGACTGCGGAGATCGACCCGGCCGGGCTTCACCACGAGTTCCACCTCGCGGCCTTTGCACTCCAGCAGCCCCCAATGCTTCGGTAGCTCCTCGCGCGCGATCATGCCCGCGGGCGTGCAGTACAAGCGCCTGCTCCCGAGGCCATCCTCGGGATGCACGCGGAATGACTTGTTGGCGTCGGCAAGGAAATCGCCGCGCGAGACTTTGCACTCGACGAGCACTGACTGGCAGGACGCCTTCCATCCGATCACGTCGGGAACTTCGCCGGTGGCGCAATACTGCTCGGAGAGGACGATGCCGCATCCATAGCGGTAGCGCAGCCAGTCGGCTGCCCGGGCCACTAACTGGGCATGCTTCATCTCCGGCGATATTTTGGGCACGAGTCTCTTGTAACCCGAAAGCTGGGCGCTGGGAAGTGCCCGAGCATGGACGGGTAGCGCGGCCCTGATGGGTTGCTGGTGCTCGCGCGATCACCGGCATGGCGATAATTTGGCGTTCACAGCTAAGCCACGCCATTCGTCGTGGCGGAGGAGGTCCAATTGAACTGGAGCAAATGGATTCGGCAGACCCACCGTTGGTTGTCCATCGTCTTCACCGTGGCCGTCATCATCAACGGCGTTACTGTGGTACGGGGAAAGTACAGCAACAGGCTGGGCCTGTCGGCCGTGGGCATACTTGCCTTGCTCCTTTTCACCGGCCTGTACTTGTTCGCGCTGCCGTATCTCAACAAGCGGCGGGGATAGGACGCGCGCTCTAGCGAAGGCCCGCTCCCCCATGGCCACCTGCTGATTTCGTGTAATAATCGAAGATTCGCATGGCATGGATGATTGAAGCTGAGAACGTTCGCAAGACTTACCGCATCGGCAAAGTGGACGTGCAGGCTTTGCGCGGCATATCGTTGCAAATCGAAAAGGGTGAGTTCGTTACCATTGTCGGCCCGTCGGGCAGCGGCAAATCGACCCTGTTTTACATTCTCGGCGGCCTGACCCACGCTGACTCCGGCCGGGTGCTGATCGACGGCGTCGATTTCACGGCAATGTCAGACTCCGGCCGCACTCGCCTGCGCCGCTCGAAGATCGGCTTCGTTTTCCAGAAGTTCAATCTGCTGCCCACGTTGACGGCGGAAGGCAACATCGAGATCGCGCGCGACATCTCGGGCCAGCGCGCCACTGGCCGCGAGCACATCGAACGCATCACCGGGCTGCTGGGAATCGATCAGCGGCTGGAGCATCGCCCTTCCGAGATGAGCGGCGGCGAGCAGCAGCGAGTGGCGCTGGCCCGCGCCCTGGTGAACCAGCCGGCCATCGTGCTGGCCGACGAGCCCACCGGCAACCTCGACTCCGAGAACTCCGAGATCGTGTTGAAGATGCTGCGCCGGTCGAACCAGGAGTTGGGACAGACCGTATTGATGATCACGCATAATCCCGAGGCCGCAACCTACGGCGACCGCATCATTCACATGCGCGACGGCTCGATTGTGCCGCCGGAGCTAGATCCCCAATGGAGCCACGCTCATGACTGAAGACATGCGCAGCCCGATCCTGCAAGGCAAGGGCGCGTCCGACTATGAGCGCTACTTGCGCACCGATGAGCTGCTGGCATTGCAGAAGCCGCCGGAAGAGATGCTTCATCCCGACGAGCTGACCTTCCAGGTGACCCATCAGGCGTCGGAGCTGCTGATGAAGGGCGCGGCGTGGGAGTTGGACCGGGCGCGGCACTGCATCCTGGAAGGCGATTACAAGAATGCCGCGCGGTTGCTGCGGCGCGCCAACAAGATGCTGGTTCATCCCCTGCGCATGCTGGCGCTGCTGGAAACCATCACGCCGTATGAGTACCACATCATTCGCGCCGGCCTGGGACACGGCAGCGGCCTCGATTCGCCCGGATTTCTCGCGCTGCTGCACATTGCGCCGCGCCTGGGCGAGGCGTTCTTCGAGCAGGTGAAGAAGGCCGGCCTGACCTTGGAGGAGCTATACCGGCAGCACCAGAAATTTTTCGAGCTGCACGAAGTCGCCGAAGAGCTGCTCGACTACGACGAGCAGATCCAGCTCTTCCGCTACGCGCACCTCAAGCTGGCGCAACGTATCATCGGAGGCGGCGTCGTTGGGACGATGGGGACGCCGGTAGAAGTGCTGAAGCAGCGCATGGAGTTTCCGCTCTATCGCGCGCTGTGGGATGTGCGCAACGAAATTACGTCGCACGTTAATGCCGAGAACGCCACCGGGCACGGCGGGGTACCCTGAGCGGGTAGAGCGGCGCTTCAGCGCCGCGTCATGGCAGTTTTCTGAGATTTGTCGAAGGACGCAATGCTCCGCATTGTGTCCTTCGACACCAACGACGGATAAAGGTCCGTGGACGCGAACCTGAAGGTTCGCTCTACCGCACCTGATTTGCCCGCCTGTTCACGCATTCGCTATAATCTATGTTCCACGAGCGGGAGTAACTCAGTGGTAGAGTGCGACCTTGCCAAGGTCGAAGTCGCGGGTTCAAATCCCGTCTCCCGCTCCAGATATGCTGCCCTCGCACCTCGCGAGGGTTTTTCGCATAGCGCTTCGCCAGGGGTGCGGTACCCAAGTGGTTAAGGGGAAGGTCTGCAAAACCTTTATTCGTCGGTTCGACTCCGACCCGCACCTCCAAGATTTTGTTTCACAGCGTGGGTAGATGGGGTCCCTCGCTGCGCTCGGGATTTCGCCTGCGGGCTCAGACGTCCGCAAAGCGGCTCAAGTTCGATTCCGACCCGCACCTTCAGAAACCAGGGCCGGCAGATTCTTTTTGTGCTAAGGAGATCCTGTCATGGCGGACCTTGATCCAAATCCGGAATTGAATCTGGAAACGGTAAAAACTCCCGAAGAAATCACCGTTCAGTGCACCGGCAGAATCACCTCGGCCAGCTCAGCGCTGTTGCAGACCACCGTCCGGCCGCTCATGTCTGAGACTAAGCTGGTGGTGCTGGACCTGACCAACGTCACCTACATGGATAGTTCCGGGCTGGGTGCGATTGTTGGGCTCTACGTCTCGGCGAAGCGGCAGAAATGTGGGCTGAAGCTCATCAACCTGAGCCAGCGTTTGCAGGAGCTGTTCCGCATAACCAAGTTGGCTAAGGTGTTTGAGGGCCATGAAGACTTCCTTGGCTATACTCCCGATTAATGGCCAACGGATTCGGTCGCGTGCTCCGCACGCCTGCCACGGCTTAGGTTCGATTCCGCGCCGCGCCCCCAAGATCAGCTGTCAGCCGAAACTTCCGGCTGGCCTTCGAAAGGTAATGTTCGCGGATCCTCCGAACGGAGGCGCTCGATAAATCGGTCGCCCGCTTCGCGCTCCCACAGCTGCTTTCCAACCCCCAGCATCAGCAAGACGGGATCGTCAGTCTCGGCCGCTGTTGTTTAGCCTCGCGCCTGGATTCCGGGTTGGTCATAGAAGGCAGAGATTTTCCTTTATCTAGTTCATCACTCTACAGTGAGAAAGATGTGGGTCAAGCGATCTGTCAGCCTAGAAAAACCCGGGCCCCTGTGACCGATATCACAGCCAGATGTGCGCTTGATACGGCAAACTGAAAGCGTGTTTATGGACCGCTTCGCCATCATCAATAACCGCAAGCGCGCCGTCATCGCGTTGATACACTCCGTGTTCTTCCTCGGCGTCGCGGGAGTGCAACTGGCCATCTCGCGGGCCGAACCTTTCCCCATTCGCGGCGAGAAACCTACTGCCGGAATCATCCTGCTGACGATCTACGTGATTGTCACCACCGTGCTGCTGATTTTGCTGCGCTTCTCGCGCTGCGCCAGGGAACGGCTTTACTTCGCCTTCTGCGCGGCCAGCGCCGGCTTCGGCCTGGTGAGGATTCTGCTGGGCGATCCGGTGCTGCACGCCAATGTGCTGCGGGTGCTGTTGCTATTTTGCGCGGTCATCATAGGGACGGGAATTCTTCGCAGCCATGCCGCTCCCGCCGCGGAGGGCGTGCAGGTGGAAGACCAATAACATTAGCCGTTCAGCACGGGCCAGCAGGCTGCTGAAAAGCTCCTGGCGAAGGAGAATTCAGGTAGAGCTGGCCTTTAGGCCAGCGTCCAAGCCATTTATTTCTCATCCTGAGCCGGCTTCAGCCGGCGGCACCAGGCCCAGCTCCGACTTTTTTCAGCGCCCCCTAAAACGCGGCCGCGCCCGCTTCCGCGACGGCGTGGTCCTGCTCGCCTGAGCCGCCGCTGACGCCGATCGCACCTACGACCTTGCCCTCGCGCTTCAGCGGAATGCCGCCGGCGAAGATCATGATCTTGCAATCGTTGGAAACATGGATGCCGAAGAACTGGCCGCCCGATTGCGCATGTGTGGCCAGGTCTTTGGTTGCGATGTCGAAGGCGCGCGAGGTGTAAGCCTTCTTCATGGAAATATCGATGCTGCCAATCCATGCGCCGTCCATGCGCACATGGGACACGATGTTGCCGCCCTCATCGGCCACGGCAATGTTCATCGCCTGTCCGATCTCCTGGGCTTTCTTTTCCGCGGCCGCAATCACGCGGCGCGCATCCGCCAGATTCACTCCTGCCATTTGGTCCCTCCAGAGTTACCTAGATTCTAGATCAGCTAGAGCTGGCCTTCAGAGCCTGCCCAGGGTGGGGGATGGGCATTTTGGCCCACCGGTTGAAATGAAAATCGGCTGGATTCTGCATCAAGGATCGCAGTTGGTGCACCAACGCGCGCTGAAACTGCTGCGCCCTCTTTGCCGGCTCGGCTATGACGTGAGCCTCACACCGCTTGCCGCCCCGAGGATTCGCAGCGGGAACGGTTGAGGTTCGACAGAGCTTGTCGACGGGTCGTGCCCTGACACGAGTCGTCCATAGTCAAGCGGCAACGTTGCCGCTCAACTCTGCACCGTATTACGGCTGACTTGCCGAGTGAACTCCAATCACCGCACCATCACCGCTCCCTTGGCCTGAAAACTGATCCCAGCTTCGGTCAGCCCATCGAGCAGCGCTTGAAGCACTTCCTCCGGACGCACCCGCTTCATACATTCATCCGTCCCGAGCGGACACGTCCGCTTGTGACAAGGCTGGCACGCCAGATCGCCTTCGCTGGAGAATAACTTGATATGCGGGCTGCCTACAGGCGGCGTGCGGCGATATCCGGTCGGCCCGTAAATCCCCACCAGCACCGGCACACGCATCGCGCCGGCGATGTGCAACGGCGCGCTGTCCGATCCAACCGCGGCATCGACACGCTCGTACAGCGCGTACATTTCCGGAATCGGCAGCTTGCCAAACAGATTGCAAACTCGGCCTTCGCGTAACCCTGGCGGAACTGCGCGCAGAATCCGTTCGCCGGCCGGCGCATCCGCTGCCGACCCTTGCACAATGAGATTCAAATCCGTTTCCGCCAGCAACTGCGAGATCAAGCTGACCCAATACTCATCGGGCCAATGTTTGCTTACCCATTGCGTTGCCGGCGCCATTGCGATCAGCGGCGCAGGCTTGGCGAACGCTCCCTCCAGCAGTTCCGCAACGTGCTGGCGAGCGCTCTCGCTCACGCGCGGCGGCTCGATCGTATAACGCACATCGCCGGATCCGATGCTGTGGGCCAGGTGCGCCATGTGTTCCAGATGGCACACCGCCGGATCGAAATATTCCCCTCGGCGCAGATGCCGTTCGGTATAGAAGACGCTGCTGAATTCGCGCCCGTGCCGGAAACCTATGCGGCGTTTCACCCCGGCCAGATACGGCAGCAGCGCGGTCTTGAACAATCCCTGGGCGTCAATGGAAAGGTCGTAATGGACCGACCGCACTTCGTCCACGAAGGCCCGAAAGCCGCGCGCCGCCGTCGACCACTTTGCGGGACTGGAAAGTGCCTGCGACCAGGTGCGACGCGAGCAGCGATGGACATAGTCGAGCGCGGGATGGCCTTCGATTGCCGACGCCAGCTCAGTGTCGATGGCCCAACCGATTTTGGCGTCGGGGAAACCGTCGCGCAGCATGGTCAGAATCGGCAGCGTCTGAATGACGTCGCCCAGCGCGCTGAAGCGCACCAACAGTATTTTGCCCGGCTTGATCGCCGGCGGCGGCTCTGCCACATGAGCATCGCTTTGGCGATGGGACAGGCCCGCGGGATTCGGATCGCTCTTCAGGGTGCTGGTCGCCATCGAGTACTCTACCGCGGGCTCAATTTGCAGCTCGCTCCGCCCTCTAACATCATACGTCGAGTCGATCCCAGTTCAAAAAGGACCGGTAGTGTCCTGATAGGCCGTTGCTGTAAACTGTTCGCTAGGAGCTGACATGGAAGCCGCCCGATTGATAGCCGTATTCGTGGCCGTATTTGTATGCATGTTCTGTTCGATATTCGCTGCCTTTGATCAATCGGAAAAGCGAAGGAACGAAGCACGGGATAAGCGTCTCGCTGAGCATAAGATGAATGCAAGACTCCTAAGACTCGACATTTGAAGAAACCGCCTTTCGGCGGGTCGGTCAGCATTCGCAGCAACGCACTATTAGGACACTGCCAAAGGATACGGTTCCAAAGCCGGTAACGCCTAATCGCATTTTAAAGCTGACAACGGTCGCCCGGCTGCCTTCACAACCTCGTTCAAGGAACGTCCTATCATGCGATTGCAGCCGATTGGGCCTCTCTTCCATCAGCGACCATCTCGCGAATTAGCCAATCTCCGCGAAGAATAATGAAACCTTAGCTCCCGCAATCCGGAAACTCTATTGAGATGCTCACATCTGATTAGACAGAGCGTCCACATAGAGGTGGACTTTGCCCCCTTGCCGGAAGAGAATAAACTGGTTAGTGGCAACAAGTGGGGGCGTCGCGGGTTTATGAAATTGAGCCCAGGCTGCCACGGGCCGGAGTCCGTCTTCCGGCAGAAGTGAAAAGGTGTACACCATGCGTTCCGCATTCCGTTTTCTTACTGTCGCCGCGCTGGCGCTGATCTTGGTTTCGCTGGGCTTCGCTCAGAGTCAGACCTCAGCTCCGCCGGACCCGAACGCTACGACGTCGAATGCGCCCGCGAACCCTACGTCGAACCCGCCGGCCCCGGATACAAGTACGCCCGCTCCTCCCGACAAGCCCGACAAGAACGCCCCCCCTCCCGGCAGCCTCAACAATGTTGACGCTATTGGCAATCGTAACGTGGGTTGCAACAAGGGATTGGGCAACTGGTATTCGCTCGACAAGCAAGTCGCCATGGGCCGCCAGTATTCGCAGCAGGTGGAGCACGGCGCCAAAATGGTCAGCGACCCGGTGGTCACGGAATACATCAATCGCCTGGGCCAGAACCTGGTGCGCAACTCCGACGCCAAGGTCCCCTTCACCATCAAGGTCATCGACACCGATGAGGTCAATGCCTTCGCGCTTCCCGGCGGCTTCTTCTACGTCAATTCCGGTTTGATCCTGGCGGCTGACAACGAAGCTGAACTGGCCGGCGTGATGGCGCACGAGATCGGCCACGTTGCCGCCTGTCACGTGGCTCGCGAGCAGACCCGCGGCAACATCGTCAACCTGGCCAGTATCCCGCTGATCTTCGTGCCCGGCGGCTGGGCGGTTTACGAAGGAACGCAGGCTGCGTTGGGTATCGGCGTGCCGCTCGCCTTTATGAAGTTCTCGCGTAACTTTGAGGCTGAAGCCGACTTCCTGGGCATGGAGTACATGTACAAGGCGGGATACGATCCCCAGTCCTTCATCTCGTTCTTCGAAAAGATCGAGGCGCAGGAAAAGAAGAAGCCCGGTACGTTGGCGAAGGCATTCGCCTCGCATCCCATGACGCCTGACCGTGTCGCATCCGCACAATACGAGATGAAGAACGTCCTGCCGGCGCGTCCTGAGTACATCGTCGATACCTCGGAGTTCCAGCAGGTCAAGGGTCGCCTGGCTTCGCTGGAGAACCGGCACAAGGTGCAGAACGACAAAGATAACGGGAGCCGCCCCACCTTGCGGCGCGCTACGGCCGACAATCCTTCAACCAACGGCAACGGCAGCGGCTCCGGTACGCAGAATGACGACGATCGTCCCACCCTGAAGCGCAGCGACGGCTCCGGGTCCGGCTCTGGCTCGTCCTTCAACTGATTGCGATTTGCTCTGAGATAATCAAGGCCTCCGTTGATCGGAGGCCTTTTGATTTGCCGAGACAGCAGCCCACCTGTCATCCTGAGCGGAGCGAGCCGAAGCCCAACGAAGTCGAAGTAACCCTATCCCAGCCGTCGCAGCAGCGAAAAACCGGGTCGACGCCTAACTTTACAAATTGTTCCACGTGGAACAATTGCAAAATATCACAAAGTAACCTGCTAAGCGATTGACAACAAAGAAGCTTCTGCACCTTGGTGCTAACTAGCGAACGCTCGTTCGGAGCGCCCCAGTTACGGTGTAATCTCCCAAACCACGCCGTAAGTGTTCGCGCCACCCTGAGACGCCGTGCCGTAGAGGTTGCCACGCGAGTCGAGTGTCACCTGGCTAAAGGGAACTCCACCATCCGCGCCGCCGGTGAAGTCGTGCAGGTCGGTATATGTCCAGTCGCCATTGGAGAATGTCAGCTTGAATACGTTACCGGCTTCATACACACCCGCGCCCTTCGTTGTTCCGTAAAGGTTCCCCTGTCCGTCCATCGTCAGGCTGGTGAGCGGTCCGGGTCCTCCTCCGCTAAGGCTGTAGAGCAGGTTGAATATCCAATTGCCAATGGAGGGGGTCAACTCAAACACCGTTCCTCCGTTGCCGGAGCCTTCGTACGCCGTGGTGCCGTAGAGGTTACCGGCCTGGTCGAAGATCAATCCGCCATACGGCCATTCTCCCTCACTTCCGCATTGAAGTGCGTGCAGAACGGTTTCCGTCCAACCTGAGGCCGAGTTAACCAGCTCGTCTACCGTACCGCAGTCATCGGGACCACCAGAGAAGGTCGTGGTATACATGTTGCCTGCTTGGTCGAAGATTACGCTGGCGTAGGGACCATAGCCGCCGACTTGGATATCCTCGCCAAAGCTGTAATCTATGTTTTCGCTCCAGTCACCTACCGGAAGGTGCGCCAGTTCGAAAACCGTCCCATCGTAGCCGTATAGCCCACCTGATATGGTTGTGCCGTAAAGATGACCCGCCGCATCGAACGTGAGGTCGCCCCCGCCGGGAGTCGCTCCGTCGGGATGTCCCATGAAGCTCCAAAGCACCGTTTCCTGCCAGGGGCAAAGCGCAGACTTACAGACTGCCGGTGAAGGCCGCAGGTTAAAGACGGTCCCGTTTGCGCCGCCGTAAGTGCCGCCGTATGCGGTTGTGCCGTAAAGCGTGCCGTCAGGACCGAAGACCACTCTGGCCGAAGGATTCCATCCGTCCTGCCCGTGGAAGCTGTAGAGAACATCTAGAATCCACCTCGAACCGGAAGGCTTCATCCTGAATACCGTGCCGCAGCCAAAGGTACACCCGTCTCCCGTGAACCCGCCTTGTGACGCTGTCCCATAGATGTTGCCCGAGCCATCGAGCGTCACGCCCGCAACCGGCGTGGCACCGTCACCTCCGTTGGTAAAGCTGTGTAGCACGGTGAAGCTTTGCGCTCCGGCCGAATGGGCGAGCATGACCGCCAGCGCGAATAACAAGATCGACGCAACCTTCGCAGTTGCAGTTTGCAGGTTCGCTCGAAGCACGGAGTTACTCTTTCTGTCTACGGCGTGATCTCCCACACCACACCGCAGCCGGAGCCGTCGCAATCTGAGAGGTTGCCGCCGTTCGCCGTAGTGCCATAGAGATTGCCATGGGCATCGAAAGCCACGCCGCCGACAGGACCTCCGCCATCGCTGCCGCCGGTAAAGTCGTGCAGCGAACTGTATGTCCAACTGCTACCGGACCGCGTCAGCTTGAAGACCGCGCCATGGCCATAGGCGCCGACGCCGCCCGTGCCGTAGAGATTTCCAGCCGCATCCATGGTGACACCGGCCCAGGAGCCACCGGAGGTGAAGGTATAGATCACATCGAAGGTCCAGCCGCCGTTGGAGGGCGACAATTCGAATACCGTTCCTGAGCCTTGGAAGCCGGATGTTGTGCCGTAGAGATTACCGGCCTGATCGAAGATGAGGCCGCCGAAGGGCTCCCCTCCATCGCTGCGACAGGTGAAGGTGTAGAGAACATTTTCCGTCCAGCCGGAGGGCGAGTTCTCCAACTGGGCAACCGTGCCGCATTGGTACGCACCGTCATAGTTGGTTGTGGTGTAAAGGTTCGCGTTGGCGTCGAAGATTACCCCAGCGTAGGGTTCTGACCCGCCGTTGCCGTTGTCGATATAGCCAAAGCTGTAGTTGATGTTCTCGCTCCAACTGCCCGACGGCTGTTTGGCCAGCTCGAAAACCGTGCCGCCGTCAGCCAGACCGCCGCCGTAAATGGTAGTGCCGTAGATATGCCCCACGGTGTCGAAGGTCAAGTTACCGAAGCCCGGTACCGCGCCGTCCTCGGTCTCGGTCTGGAAGCTCCACAGCACGTTTTCCGTCCACGGGCACAGCACGCTCTTGCACGCCGTCGCCGGAGGTCGCAGGTTGTAGACTGTTCCAGCCATGTACGCGCCACCCTCGTAGGTCGTGCCGTAAAGCGTACCGTCGGGACCAAAGATTACGCCGGCGAACGGGCTCGATCCATCCCTGTCGTTAAAGGTATAAAGCGGGCTTAGGGTCCATCCGAAACTGCCAGACTTCAGTCTGAAGACTGTGCCGCAGCCGTGGTAGGTCTCGCAATTCCCTCCGGTGTAGCCTCCTGATGTGGCCGTGCCGTAGAGATTTCCGCCGGCATCCACGGTCAGGCCCGCCCAAGGCTCGCCGCCATCGCCTCCGCCCGTGAATTCATGCAGCACGCTGAAGGTCTGCGCCTGCGCCGTATGGCCCAGCACGACCACAAGCGCGAACAATAGAATCGATCCAACCCTCGCAGTTAGAGTTTGTGGATTCGTTCCAAGCATTGCATTCCTCCCGTCCGTTACGGCGTAACCTCCCAGACCACGCCGCATCCCGCGCCAAAGCACAGGCTAGTCCCACCAATGCTCGCCGTGCCGTACATATTGCCGGCTGTGTCGAAGGTGACGTTACCGTAAGGGTCACCTCCGTCATCGCCTCCAGTGAAGTCGTGCAGCGAAGCATAGGTCCAGCCGCCATTAGACGGCGTCAGCTTGAATACCGAACCATATTCATACGCACCGTCGAGAACGGCCGTGCCGTATAGACTGCCTGATGCGTCCATAGCCAGTATTCCTGTTGGCCCGGGATACGGAGAATCCTGCGTCCCCGAATAATTCAAGCTATACAACAACTGAAACGTCCAGTTGCTTCCCGACGGAGTTAGTTCGAAAACGGTGCCCCCTTTGCCTGCGCCGCCAACTGAGGTCGTGCCGTACAGATTGCTGGCGGCATCGAAGATCAAACCTCCCACCGGGCTTTCTCCGTCCGCTCCGCACTGGAAGCTATACAGCACCGTTTCTATCCAGCCAGATCCATTGGGACTCAACTCGTAAATCGTCCCACAGTTGGCGCTGCCTCCGCCGGCTGTCGTGCCATATAGGTTCCCTGCCGGGTCGAAGATGACGCCGCTCTCCGGACCGCCGCCGTCACTGCCGCCGGAGAAGTAGTACAGCGCCATCGCTGAAACGCCGGGTATCAACTGATAGACCGCGCCATTGCAACACGGAATCGTCCCGTAGATGTTTCCTGTGTGATCGAAGGTCAGATCGCCGGGTCCGGGACAGCTTCCTATCGTTCCATCCGCCGGAAGCCGCGCGTTTCCGTCACGACCACGCAACGAGTCCACGTACCCCTCGCAGATGGCCTCAACTCCGCCAAAAGAAAAAAGCATGCTCTCAGTCCAGGAGCAAAGCGCGGTGGTACAGGCCGTGGCGCCAGGCCGCAGGCCGTAGGCTGTTCCGCAACCGGGACCTTCGCAGAATCCAGCACCGCCGGCATCGGTGGTGCCGTACAGAATCCCGCTGGGAGCAAACACTGGCCGGGCGATGGGAACGGCCCCGTCGTTACCGGGCCCCCGGAATTTATACAGTGGATCCAAGATCCAGCCCGATCCCTGGCCCGCAAGCCGGAAGACAACTCCACAGCCGTTTCCACAGTCACCGCCATCCAGGCCACCGTTCGCCGTTGTGCCGTAGAGCCGGCCTCTCGCATCGATGGTCAAGCCAGCCTCGGGAGATAGGCCATCCGCGCCGCCGATGAAGTTGTGCAGCACGCTGAAGCTTTGCGCCTGCGCTGGCAGTGCCAATGCGAACCCGGTGGCAAGGATCGCTACGCACAAGCTGGCGCGAAGAATAGTTTGGTTTAGCGTTAGACGGGACGGCATGGGATCACTCCTTACCCCATCAGCGTTGAACGTTTCAAAGCAGTTCGGATGACCGGCCATGCGTTCGGTGCGCAGTCTTTGCGTTATGGAAGACTATGGCGTGATCTCGAAGACAACGCCGCAGCCAAGGTTCTGATAACAGCTTCCAACCGTTGACCCGCCAACGGTGGTCGTACCGTAGACGTTTCCGTTCGCGTCAAGGATGACCTGTCCCCATGGATAGCCGCCGTCGCTGCCGCCGGTGAAATCATGCAGCGAAGTGTACGTCCAGCTCCCCTGCGAAGGTGTCAGCTTGAATATCGAGCCGTAGCCATAAGCCCCCTCGGCGTAGGTGTTGCCATAGAGCGCGCCCGACGCGTCCATGGTCAAGGTGCTGCTCGGACCCGGCATTTCGTTGGATCCGGAGTAATTGAGGCTGTAGAGCGTAGTTAACGTCCACCCGCCGCCGGACGGGCTTAGCTCGAAGACGCTGCCGCCGCCACCCGAGCCGCCAATACTCGTCGTGCTGTAGAGGTTTCCCGCGTGATCGAAGATTAAGCCACCCTCCGGCCCGCCTGTCCCTTGATTTGCGAAGTTGTAAAGAATCGTCGCCGACCATCCGGAGCCTCCCTGGCCCGGAGTCAGCTCGTAGACATCCCCGACCCAAGTGACACCGCCGTAGACATTGCCTGCGCTGTCCAGGATTACGCCGTTATAGGGCCAGAAACCCAGTATGATGCCCTGGGCGAAGTACCAAATCACCGACTCGTTCCAGTCGCCATTCTGGTGTGCAACCTCGTAGACGGTGCCGCAATTGTCCGAATCGTTGCACCCATCCGAACCAGGGCCGCCGTAGATGGTGGTGCCATAAAGATTGCCCGCGCTGTCGAAAGCTACGTCGCCGTAACCCGGATATGCTCCGTCGTTATGGCCTCCCTCAAAGCTGTGCAGGACGGTCTCCGTCCAGGAACATAGCACCGTTTTACACGCGGTTGCCGGCGGAGTCAGGCGAAACACAGTGCCGGACCCGCCTCCTTGCCCGCCGGTCGAGGTTGTGCCGTAAAGCGCACCGTCAGGACCGACGATCACCCGAGCCAGGGGCCCAGCACCATCGCCTCCCTGAAAGCTATAAATGGGGTTCAGGGTCCAACCCGATCCCGAGTGCGTTAACTTGAATACGTCGCCGTAACCCAAATGTCCGCCAGCGGCAGCCGTTCCATAGAGGTTGCCCGCACGATCCGCTGTCACTCCAGCGTAGGGATTTGCACCGTCACCGCTGCCGGTGAAGTTGTGCAGCACGGCGAACGTTTGTGCCTGCGCTGGTAACGCTAGCGCGAACGCGGTTGCAAGGAGCGCTACGCACAAGCTGGTGCGAAGAACGCTGTTTGGTCCGAGCGGCGAAAACATGGGAGACTCTCCTTAATCTTCAGTGTTTCAAGAAGTGTGCTGCCTTCGAATTGGCTGCCGCTGTCCATGAAGCGCGACGGGACGAGGCGTCGGAAGTGTGTAGGAATTCTGTCCTTCTTGCAAATGAGTGTCAAGAGCCTTTCGCCGTTAACCTGTCGGAAAATTGCTGAAACGACTACGATAAATGTGAGGACTTTTCCCCGGGTTCCCACGCCCGTGTACAGAGACAAGTCCAACTTTACGGAACTTTACGTTTCTGTCAGGTGAAATAGAGACAGAATCGAGATCAGGTTCACCCCCGAGGTGGCGTTGCTGACTGACTTGACCGACGAGCAACTGCTGACGCAGGCGCTGGCCGGAGATGAAGACGCATTCACTGTGTTGTATCGCCGACGGCAGGGGCCGATCTTTCGCTTCGCCCTGCACATGAGCGGATCCTCGCACATCGCCGAAGAGGTGACACAGGAAGTGTTCATGTTCCTGGTGCAGCGGGGCCGCGACTTCGACGCGGAACGGGGCGCGCTGGCCGCTTACTTGTTCGGCGTGGCTAGAAATTACGTTCGGCGCGCGCTGGAGAAGAACTATCCCGAGCACGTGCTGGGCAGTCCGGTGGAAGATGAGGCGGCGGCGCTGACGGTGGAGTGCGATCCCACCGAGGGAATTGCCCGCCGGCAGACCTCGACGGCGATTTGGAAGGCCGTGCTGTCTTTGCCGGAGCATTATCGCGAGGTGGTGGTGTTGTGCGACTTACAGGAGCTGAGTTATGCGGATGCGGCGCAAGCTGCCGGTTGTGCCATCGGCACCATCCGCTCCAGGTTACATCGCGCGCACGACATGCTCAGCAAGAAGCTGCGGCACTCGGCGGCGGTGGCGCCCGGGATCTCGAAGGTGGCGGCGAGGTGCGTATCATGACATGCCGTGAGTTCAAACACAGTGCGGCGTCTCTCACCTTGTGGGAGTTGTCGCGGGCCCAATCCGAAGACGAACAAATTCAGACCCACGCGGAGCAGTGCGAAGGCTGTAGCGGCTGGCTACAGAACCAGCGCACGGTAGCTGCGTCGCTGCACGCGTTGCAGGCCCAGACCGCAGGCATGCAGGCCGGCCCCGGCGTCGAGCGGGCATTGCTGCGGGCCTTCCGCCAGACCACTACAGAAAACGCTCCTCCGCCCGTGGTAGCGCGCGTCTCTGCTCCCACTGCGTTCCGGCTAAGTCACTTCTTCGAAATCGGCGCCTACGTTGCCCTCGCGGCGGCCATTATCGTGAGCGTGTTTCTGGGAGTCCGGCTTCTGCAGCACAGCTCCAGGACGGTCCCGGTGCAAAGTGGGATCACACCCGCCAGCACCAGGCCGCTTATGCAGAAGCCGGCTGTTGCCGCTCCGGAGGATTCGTCGAAATTGGCTTCCAGCGTGACCCCTGAGCGCGTCACCAGCGCGGTTCGAAGCCGCTCGCAGCGGAGCGGTTCGGACACAGCGGCAACCGCCGCGCTACAAACCGTGGCCGCGGAAGAAGCGCAGAGCGATGCCGACTCCGATTATGTCGCCCTGATGTTCTGCGATCCGCTGAGCTGCTCCAGCGACTCGCAGGTCGTCCGCATGGAACTTCCGGCTAATGGCGCCGGACAAAATTCGCAACCCGCCGTCGCCGATCTTGTGGTTGGCTACGACGGAGTAGTACGGGCAGTTCGCATCGTGAATTGATGCAGGCAGGGCGGCTCCGATGAGTGGCTCCTGGTGGAAGGAATGGTGTTCAGAGACTGTGTCGCGACCGACAAACTGATTTTGCGATGGAACAAAATGTTCGAAAACGGATGAAACAGCCGCAAAGCGGCGGGATGATGTTAGGCATGGGCGTCAGCCCGCGCTCAAAGGGGAACAAAACCTGAGCCGCAGGGCGGCGACAAGCGTTAGCGAACGAGGGATGAAACCATGAAGGCAAGGAAATCTGTAGCAATTAGCGCTATTTCGAAATGGCTGTTCGTCGGATTACTGATGACCGCCCTGTCGCTTTTGGCGATCGCCCAAACCGAGCCCGCACCGCCTCCACCGCCCCCCGACGGCCCGCAAATGATGGGTATGCCGGGCCCCGGCGGTATGGGCGGCGCATTCTTCCATGAGGAAGTCGGCCTCGACAGCCATAAGGTAGTCACCGGCGCGCCCATGACGGCCACCGTAAGCGTCACTCATGATCAAACTTTGTCGGATGGCAACACCATCCACACCGACAATCAAAGCACGGAGTACCGCGATTCCCAGGGGCGGGTCCGCCGCGAAGTGCCCTTCAAGCTGGTTACCCCAGCCACCGGAACCACCCAGGGAACCATGATCGTGATTATGGATCCAGTCGCAGGCAAGCGCTACGTGCTTAATCCTCAGAAGAAGACGGCGCATGAGATGCCGCTGCATCCCCCAAAGCCACCGCGCGGGAATGCTAACGGCGAACCGCCTGCACGTCCTGGTGAAGAGAACGTAAGCACCGAGTCGCTGGGCAGCAAGACGATCCTCGGTCTTCAGGCCACGGGCACACGTTTGACTCGCACTATTCCCGCGGGCCAGATCGGCAACACCAAGCCTATCTCGGTGGTAACCGAGCGCTGGGTCTCCACCGATCTCCAAATCCCACTCAGTCTGCAACATAACGATCCCATGATGGGGACCATGACGAGCACTGTTACCAGCGTCACCCGCGGCGAACCGGACGCGTCGCTCTTCCAAGTCCCGTCCGATTACAAAGTCGAAACCGGCAAGCCGGGCGACATGATGTACATGACAGCGAAACCCTGATCCAGAGACTCTCCCCTTAGCAGCGGAGGCCGGCCATCGGCCTCCGTTTTTTCTTGACTGCCCAATCCCACCTTTTCTTTCGCCAACTGTATTGCCTGTTCTTTCCGCTTCGCAATCACTGCCAGACGTGACCCGCCGCACTGAGTTCCCGGCTGCATTCGTGAAATCTTGAATGGCAGGGAACGAAGAGCGCAAGCAAGCGCAATCCGATTCCATCGCGCGGAATACCTCCGACGGTTCCGCGCTGTGCTGGTCTCTCATTCCGGAAAGGAGCGCCAGGCACATGGCAACCTTGCAGGTTTCTTGCGAGAACGCCGAACAGACGTTCATCGACCAAGTCATCGCCAAACACAACGGACAACCCGGTGAATTGCTCGGCATCTTCGAGGCGGTACAGGAGCGCCACGCGCACAAGTATCTGCCGCTGGACACCCTGCGATACATCGCCAACAAGCTCGACATTCCGCTGTCGCGGGTGTACAGCGTAGCTACGTTCTACGCTTTGTTCAACCTGGAGCCGCAGGGCGACAACACCATCTGCATCTGCCGCGGCACCGCCTGCCACACCCGCAATTCCCGGGCCCTGCTGGAGACTCTCCGCCTGGAACTCGGCCTGGGCATCGACGACGGTGACGAGGCCGGCGATTCCGACAAACTGACCCTCACCACCGGCGACAAGAAGTTCACCGTGCGCACCGTGGCCTGCTTCGGGCAGTGTGCCCTGGCCCCGGTGGTCGAGATCAACCATCGTATCTGTGGCCACGTGAACGAACGCACACTGCAACGCGAGGTCCGCTCGCTGGAACGGGAGAACGAGTAATGCCGCGCATTGAAGACATTGGCGTATTCAATGCGGTACGCGAGACCGGGCTGGCCAAGCTGATGCCGCCGGTTCCGCGCATCGCCATTGGCATGGGCACCTGCGGCCGGGGCAACGGGGCTGAAGGTCTATACCACGCCTTCGTAGAGGTCATTGAGCGCAGCGGCACCGACTTTTATCTCACCAGCGTGGGATGTTTTGGCGCTTGCTATCAGGAGCCGCTGGTCAATGTTCGCGTGCCGGGCAGCCCGTTGCTCATCCTGCACCGCGTGCAGGCCAATGATGCGGGACGCATTGTGCACGATATCGCCACCGGCGCCATCAATCCCGAGCTGGTGTACTGCAAGATCGAAGAGTGGGACCACATTACCGGCTCCATCCGCTATGGCCACGGCTATCCCGAAGTGCCCTTGTGGAGCGAGGTGCCGTTCTTCAAAGGCCAGAAGAAAATCGTGCTGCGCAACTGCGGCCTCATCAATCCGGATGACATCGAGGAATACATTGCCGTCGGCGGCTATCAGGCACTCTACAAGACCCTGATCGACGACAAGCCGGAAGGCGTGATCGAGCAGATCAAGGCTTCCAAGCTGCGCGGCCGCGGCGGCGCGGGCTTCCTGGCCGGCAATAAATGGGAGTTCCTGCGCAAGGCTGTCTCCGACCAGAAGTTCATCATCTGCAACGCCGATGAAGGCGACCCCGGCGCCTACATGAACCGCAATGAGATCGAGAGCGATCCCCATTCCCTGCTGGAGGGCATGATTATCGGCGGCTACGTGATGGGCGCCAGCCAGGGCATCGTCTATGTGCGCGCCGAATATCCCCTGGCGGTGCATCGCCTGAATCGCGCCATCGAGCAGGCCCGCGAGTACGGCTTGCTTGGCAACAACATCCTGAGCCGGGGATTCAACTTCGACATTCGCCTGGTGGAAGGCGCGGGAGCGTTTGTGTGCGGCGAAGAGACCGCGCTGATCGCGTCGCTGGAAGGCGAAGCCGGACGCCCCCGTCCGCGGCCGCCATTCCCCGCGCAGAAAGGCCTGTGGGGCAAACCTAGCAACATTAATAATGTTGAGACCTGGTACAACGTCGCCCCCATCATCACCAAGGGGCCGGCATGGTTCACGGAGACGGGCAGCGCCAAGAGCTCGGGAACCAAGGTGTTTTCGCTGGTCGGCAAAGTACATAATAGCGGGCTGGTCGAGATGCCCATGGGGACGCCGATCAAGACCTTCATCTACGACATCGGCGGAGGCGGTCTGGATGGCCGCAGCATAAAAGCCGTGCAGACCGGCGGCCCTTCCGGCGGATGCATTCCCGGTGAAATGTTCGACACCCCGGTGGATTACGAAAGCCTGGCCCAGTTGGGGGCCATCATGGGCTCGGGCGGCATGGTGGTGATGGACGAAGACAACTGCATGGTCGACGTCGCCCGCTACTTCGTCGAGTTCACCAATTCGGAATCGTGCGGCAAGTGCATTCCTTGTCGCGTGGGGCTGAACAAGTTCCTGCGCATCCTGAACCGCATCACCGTGGGCTCGGGCCGCATGGACCAGCTGGAACGGCTGGATGAATTGAGCCGTTACATCCGCGACTGTTCGCTGTGCGGGCTGGGCCAGACCGCGCCCAACCCGGTGCTGACCACCATGCGGCACTTCCGCCAGGAGTTCGAGGACCACATCGTCTCCCACCGCTGTGTCGCCGGCATCTGCTCTGAGCTAGCGCTGTCCCCGTGCGAAAACAGTTGTCCGCTGCACATGAACATCCCGCGCTTCCTCCAGCTCTACAAGGAAGGCCGGATGGAAGATGCCTTCGAGTCCGTGATCATGGACAATCCGCTGCCGTGCTCCACGGGACGCGTGTGTCAGCATCCCTGCGGCAAGCGCTGCCGCCGGCAGACCATCGACGATCCTGTCAACATGCGCGAAGTCCACCGCTTCATCGCCGATCACATTCTGCTGACCGACCGCTTCGAAGACGCCGTCCGGCGCGTCGCCGCGCGCAAACTGGATCCCACCGGACGCAAGATCGCCGTGGCTGGCGCTGGCCCGGCCGGCTTAACTGCGGCGTTTTACCTGGCCCTGCTGGGGCACGATGTCACGGTCTTCGACTCCCTGGCTGAAGCGGGAGGCATGTTGCGCTTCGCGCTGCCGGAGTATCGCCTGCCCAAACCGGTGTTGCGCCGCGAAATCGAACTCATCGAGCGCCTCGGCGTGAAGTTCGTCCTGAACACTCGCATCGGTTTCGATATCTCGCTCAACGATCTCGACGAGCAGTTCGATGCCGTGTGTCTGGCGATTGGGACCTGGAAAGAATCGTGGGTCTACCTGCCGGGAACGGAGCTGAAAGGCGTGCTTCCCGCCTTGACCTTCCTGGAGGCGGTTTCCAAGGACGAGCCCGTCAACTTGGGACGCAAGGTGGTGGTGATCGGCGGCGGCAACGCGGCCATCGATTCGGCGCGAACGGCGCTGCGTCTGGGCGCCAGCGTTACCGTAGCTTACCGCCGTGAACGCAAAGATATGCCGGCCATCGAAGAGGAGACGCTGGCGGCCGAGGAAGAAGGCGCGAAAATCGTTTTCCTGTCGGCGCCTCACCGCATTATCGGCGATGCCAAAGGCAACGTGAAAGCGTTGGAAGTGGTGCACACGCGCCTTGGCGAGTACGACCGCTCTGGCCGCCGCAAACCCATCCTCACCGACCAGGTACAGCTGCTGGATTGCGATTCCGTCATCGTCGCCGTCGGCGAGACCGTCGATCTCGATTTCGCCAAGGCTTCCGGCTTGCAGATCAAGGACGGCGGCACCATCGAGGTGAATCACTTCACGCTGGAAACCAGCCGGCCGCACTTTTTCGCCGGCGGCGACCTGGTGACGGGCGCCTCGAACGTGTCCAACGCCATGGGCTACGGCAAACAGGCGGCGCGGGCCATCGATCAACAGCTGATGGACGCCGAGCGTTGGGATTCGCTGTTCCGTCACATCGAATACGGGCAGAAGCCGCCCAAGGAGCCGAGCGAAAGCGGCCGCCATCATTCCCATGTAGTCCCGGCAGGCGAGCGCGCCAGCTCGTTCGACGAAGTCACTACCGGCCTCTCGCCGGAAGAGACCCATGAGGAGTGCTGCCGCTGCCTGCGCTGCGACTGCGACGCGATCGTGGAAGTAACCCGGTAGAGGGAAGGAGCTACGCCTTGCCGCAAAAGAAAATCTCGTTACGCATCGATGGCGAACTGGTGGATGCCCTCGAGGGTCAGACCATCCTCGACGCGGCGCGCGCCAGCGGAAAGTCGATTCCCACCCTGTGCTTCCTGGAGGGCCTCAGCCCGGTCGGGGCCTGCCGCCTCTGCATGGTGGAAGTCTCCGGCATCGACCGCCTGTTTCCCGCCTGCACCACCCCCGCTCAGGATGGGATGTCGGTGAACACCACCTCTCCGCGGCTGTCGCGCTATCGCCGCATGACCGTCGAATTGCTGCTGGTAGAGCGCAATCACATCTGCGCGGTTTGCGTGGCCAACGGACACTGCGAGTTGCAGGAGATGGCGTACTCCATGGGTGTCACCAGCGTGCGTTTCGCGTACAACTTCCCGCGCCTGGGGGTCGATGCCTCGCACCCCCGTTTCGTGCTCGACCACAACCGCTGCATCCTGTGCACACGCTGTGTTCGCACCTGCGCCGAGATTGAAGGAGCGCACGTGTGGGAGATGGTGGCCCGCGGCATCCACGCCCGCATCGTTTCCGACCTGAATCAGAAGTGGGGCAACGCGACCACCTGCACCAACTGCGGCAAATGCGTGCAGGCGTGTCCCACCGGCGCTTTGGCCACCAAGGGCAAGGCGGTGGAGGAGATGCTGCGTTCGACCGCGCCCCTCACCGCACTGGCCAGAAGAAGAGGAGCCCACGTATGAAGAAGCTGAAGCTGGCTACGGTCTGGCTGGATGGCTGCTCGGGCTGCCACATGTCGCTGCTCGATTTAGACGGCGCGATCATTCCCATCGTGCGCAAGGTCGACATCGTCTATGGCCCCCTGGTGGACGCGCAGGAGTTTCCCGAAGAAGTGGACGTCACCCTGGTGGAGGGCGCCATCAGCACTCAGGAAGACGTAGAGCGGCTGCAGCAAATCAGGGCGCGCAGCAAGATGCTGGTCTCGCTGGGAGACTGCGCCGTCACCGGCAATGTGGCCGCCATGCGCAACGTGTTTCCGGTGAACCAGCTGTTGCAGCGAATTTATGTGGAAGGCGCAGACGCTGACCCAGGTATTCCGCACGATGGGCTGCCGCAATTGTCGAAGCAGGCCCGCCCGGCGCAGGACTTCGTCAAGGTCGACGTTTGCCTCCCTGGCTGTCCGCCGCAGAACAAAGTGATTGCCGGGTTCCTGAACAACCTGCTGGAGGGCCGCAAGCCAGAGGCAAACCAGAAGATCAAGTTTGGGTGAAGAGAATTTTCACCACGGAAGCGCGGAAATCACGGAAGAAGAAAGATAAACAAGAAAAAAACAAGAAAAGAAAATACAAAAAAGGGAAAAATTCCGTATCTTCCGTGGTGAAAAGGATTTTTGAAGGAGCGGCGATGAAGCGCATTACGATTGAGCCGGTAAGCCGCATCGAAGGCCATGGCAAGATCACCATTCAGCTCGACGATGCCGGCAAGGTTGCTGATACCAAGTTTCAGGTGACGCAGGTCCGCGGCTTCGAGAAGTTCACCGAAGGCCGCCCGTTTTACGAGATGCCGGGTATCACCTCGCGCATCTGCGGCATCTGTCCCATCAGCCACCAACTGGCCGCGTCCAAGGCTTGCGATGCCATCATGGCGGTGCGCATTCCGCCGGCCGCGCAACTGCTGCGCGAAATCATTCATTGCGCGCAGGTGGTGCAGTCGCACGCCCTCAGCTTCTTCTATCTTTCCGCACCCGATTTGCTTCTCGGCATGGACCACGATCCTGCTACACGCAATGTGGCCGGCCTCATCGAGGCCAATCCTGAGCTGGCGCGCGCCGGCATCGAGCTGCGCAAGTTCGGCCTGCTGGTCATCGAAGGCCTGGCCGAGGAGCGTGTCCATCCCGCATGGATCGTGCCCGGCGGCGTGAAGTCGCCCATGACGGCGCAGGCGCGCGACCGTTTTCTGGCCGCGATTCCTCAGGCGATGGCTACCACCGAAAAAACCCTCGGCATCTTCAAAGGCCTGCTCGACTCCTTCACGGAGGAGATCGCCAACTTCGGTTCCGCGCCCACCATGTACGCCGGCTTGGTCGACAGCGCCGGCCACATGCAGCTTTACGATGGCCTGCTGCGCTTCCGCGCGGCCGACGGAAGTGTCGTGCAGGAGGGCGTTGCCGCGGCCGATTACGCGAAGTTCATCGGCGAAGCCACCGTGAGCGACTCCTACCTGAAAGCGCCGTTCTATCGCCCCCAGAGCTGGCCGGAGGGAATTTATCGCGTGGGTGCATTGGCCCGCATCAACGTGGCTGAGGCCATAGGGACGCCGCGCGCCGACGCCGAGTTGCAGGAATTTCGCCAGCGCTTTGGCCGCATGGCGCACAGTTCGTTCCTCTATCACTATGCGCGGCTCATCGAGATGGTGTATGGCCTGGAAGCCATGCAGTTGCTGCTCCAGCAGCCGGACGCTCTCGACACCCACGTCCGCGCCGAAGCCGGGGTCAACGCGCTGGAGGGCGTCGGCATGATCGAAGCGCCGCGCGGCACTCTGATCCACCACTACAAGGTGGACGAGAACGGCGCCATCACCTGGGCAAACCTCATCGTCGCCACCGGCCACAACAATCGTGCCATCGGCGACGGCGTGCGCCAGGTCGCCGAGCATTTCATCCACGGCGATAAGCTCGAAGAGGGAATGCTGAACCGCGTCTCGGCCCTGGTGCGGGCCTACGATCCCTGCCTCAGTTGCTCCACCCACGCGATAGGTGTGCCCGCGCTCGACATCTCGCTTATCGATGCCAAGGGAGTCCTACTCGACCGTCTGCGCAGCGAATAAAGGTCAACCAGCGTCAATTTACTTCCCGGCATCCAGCCCCGGCAGAGCAAGTCAGCATCTCACTATTCGAAGGAATTCCTTCCTGCGGCTCGCGATAAATCAGTCGGCGTTATGCGTCGAACCGTCGCAAAGTCCGCCGGACGGCCAGACATAGCCATCGTGTTGACCCGACTTATTCTTCCTCTGATTCTTCTAGCTCTCGGGTTGCTGAGTGCTTGCTCGAAGCCGCAGCAGCAGAACGCGGCGACCACTTCGCCGCCGGATAGCACTATCAGCACCACGGACGCCGCTAAGCCTTTGGCGCCGGCACAGCCCGTTTCGCAGGCGCCCGCTCCTGCCGGTCCCGAAACCAAAGTGTTGATGCACAATGTCATTCTGAACGAGCGTCCGGGGCTGCAACTGCGGGTGCGCTGGCTGCGTGGCCAGATGCACCCCACTACGCCCGGCGGCATCCCTTCGTTTGACGAACCCAATTCGTTTGTCCTCAACATTCAGGCGGGAGTGATCGCGACCAGCCTCTCCGACATTACCGGCATCCTGAATGGGAGCCTGCTGAAAGGTTCGCCGCTGGAAAAAGTTTCGCTCGCCGCCGACGGCCAGCAGTTGAAGTTGAAGGGAACGCTGCACAAAATAGTGCCGCTCCCCATCGAGATGGTCAGCGATGTGTCTGCCTCACCCGACGGACAAGTTCGGCTGCACATGGTGAAGCTGCGTGTTCTAAAGCTACCCGTCAAAGGGCTGGTGCAGGCCTTTCATGTGAACGTCAGCGACCTGATTGGAGCCCAGGGTGCCGCCAACGTTCGAGTCTCCGGCGACGATATCTATCTCGACCCGGAACAGATCCTGCCGGCGCCGGCGATTCGCGGCAAGCTGACCGACGTGCATATCGGCAGCAAGACGGGCGATCTGGTCACCATTTTCGGGGACGCTCGGACAGAGGCAAACGAGGTGAAGCAATGGCGGAACTTCATACGACTGTTGGGCGGCACCGTCAATCTTGGAAAACTCACCATGAGCCAGGCTGACATCTTCCTGATCGATGCCTCCGCGGATCAGTGGTTCAGCTTCGATCTGACGCGTTACCAGGAGCAACTTGTCAACGGCCGCATTCAGATGACGCCGCAGGCGGGCCTGCGCATCTTCATGCCCGACATCGAGAAGGTGCCACGCACCGAGGCCAATCGCCGCATCAACGTGGAGTGGATGAAGAACCGGAACATCCCGCCGCCACCGGGTGTCGCACAGTAAGCTGGACTGGCTGCGATGGCCTCACTTTGCTATCGGCTGCGGGAATGATTTGCTGCTTTGCACTACAACTTTAGGCCAGTGCCGGCAAAATCATAGGTACCGGGTCTTGCGCCGCCTGCTAACATATAGGCAAGTGCCCGCATCCGCCATGCGAGAGCGGGACACGGAGAGGAACACGAGAGTCATGCGATGGATGTTACGTTCCAAGATTCATCAGGCCACAGTTACCCAAGCCGATCTCGACTACGTGGGCAGCATCACGGTCGACGAAGAACTGATGGAGATGGTTGGACTTCTACCCGGCGAGCGGGTGCTGGTGGTCAGCAACACCAGCGGCGCCCGGCTGGAGACATACACAATTCCCGGCCCGCGCCGCTCCGGCGCGATCTGCATGAATGGCGCAGCGGCCCACCTCATCAAGCAGGGCGACGAAATTATCATCATGGGCTTCGAGCTGGCCGATAAGCCGGTTGCGTCGAAGCAGATTGTCCTGGGGCCGCACAATGAGTTTGTGCGCTGGCTGGCGGCTGAGACCTACGATACTCGCCTGACCGAGCTGGTCGCTCAGCCCTGATCACAACGGCTGGATTGGCCTGTCGGTGTGGAAGTATTGCTTGTAGGCCGAGATCCAGTCGGTGGCCAGATCGCGTTGCGCGGTGGCCAGGTTGATCTTGCCTTGGCAGACCAGTTGATGGAGCCGGCCCTCCAGGGCGTCCTTCGCATCCGCATTCCATGCCGTGGACAACTCTGGCTCCGGCCAAAGGTTGCGAATGTCGTCGGTGCCTCCCAACTGCGGACTGATAAGGTAGTCCAGTTCGTAGCCCTGGGTTTGAGCGCCAGCCACTCCGTACTCCTGCAACACTCTATGTTGAATTGAAGCCGGAAGCAGCCGGGCATCGTCGCTGTAGCTGACGGTGCATACATCGTTGGCGCTAACCGGGCGAGTAGCGCCTGGCGTCAGGCGAGGATCAGGGATGACGCGGACCGTCCTGCCTCCGGTGGTGGGGGACGAAAGCGATACGATGGCCGTCACCAAAGCCGCAACCAGAAGCAACGCTCCCAGGTAAGCAAGTTTTCGCAAAGGGAAGGCCCGCTGGAACGACGGGAGCCAACTTTCCTGGCGAGCGGAGACCGCGGACTCCGTCAGTCGCGCCTTGAGTAGCGCCCGTGGTCCCGCACTGGGCGGCAACTGATGGTCGAGAGTGTCGCGATGAACGCGAACAAAATCGACGATGGTGTCTTCGAGCTGCCGCAGGCGCGTTCGACAGTCCCAGCATGAGGTCAGATGGGTGTTGACTCCTGCAATTTGCCGCGGCGACAGTTCGCCGTCGGCGAACCGCAGCAGCTCTTCATCGGTGAGGTGGGTGTAAGCGTTTCCCATGATTCACCTTCCGTCGGCCCGTCCCAGGCGCGCCAGCGACCGTGCCAGCGACGCCGATATGCTGCCCAGCGACCTCCCAAGCACTTCGGCGATCTCGCGATATCGCAGCCCTTCGGCGCGCAGTCGAAGGCAATGCTGGTCCTGGGCAGGCAAGGCGCGCAGCACTGCCAGCAGCCTGGTCTGTCGCTGGCTAAAGCTGGCCTGCTCTTCGGGATTGGGACGGGAATCCAGATGGAATTCCGCCAGGCTGCGGTCCAACCCGACTACATCTCCGCATCGTTTATTTCTCGACAGTCGCTTCAGGGAAAGATTGTGGACCACCCGAAAAAGCCAGCCGCGCAGGTTGTGCCGAGAGCGCCCCTGCTGCAAATGCTGA
>JBEKCJ010000055.1:0-28597 GCA_050014935.1 Candidatus Korobacteraceae bacterium | reverse complement strand
GACAACGTGTTCGTCACCATTCCTATCTCAGTGCAGAACCGGGTGTGTCCTGAAAAAGTCTACGATGCTTTCTATAAATTGTCCGATCCGGTGGCGCAGATCAAATCCTACGTCGAGCAGGTGATCCTGGGACATGTTCCGGGAATGACCCTGGACGAGGTGTTCGCCTCGCAGTCCAGTATCGCAGCGGCGGTCAAGCTGGAGTTGGACGCCGATATGGCGTTATTCGGCTACGAAATCGTCAATGTTCTGGTGACCGATATTGTTCCCGATGCCAAGGTGAAGTCGGCGATGAACGATATCAACGCGGCCCAGCGCGAACAGGTGGCAGCCAACGCCCGGGGCGAGGCGGAGAAGATTCTGGTGGTCAAAAAGGCTGAGGCCGAAGCGGAGAGTAAGGCCCTCCAGGGACAGGGCATCGCGAACCAGAGGAAAGCCATCATCGAGGGGCTACAGAACTCCATCGAACAGTTTCAGAAGGTGGTGGAGGGGGCGTCCGCGAAGGAAGTCATGCAACTGGTGCTGGTCACGCAGTATTTCGACACGCTGAAGTCTATTGGCGAGAATGACAAAACCAGCACGTTGTTTCTGGCTCACTCACCCGCCGCTGTCAGGGATGTTTCCGACCAGATTCTCCAGTCCATGTTGGTGGCGGAGAGGGCAAACGGCTAGGAAACGACAAACCTGAACACCGCTTCCCTTCCCCAACAAGGCTGGGGACTCGCGCGGCGACCTGCCCGCGACGCCGCCTGCGCGTTATCATGTAAAAGGACTTTCAGGGACCACCTCATGATCAACGGCAAACGGGTCGCGGTCGTCATGCCGGCCTACAATGCGGAGCTTACGCTGGAGAAGACGGTGCGGGAGATCCCCGGCCTCGTCGACATCCGCATCCTGGTGGACGACTACAGCAAAGACAAAACCGTGGAGGTGGCCAAGAAGCTGGGGCTCACGGTCTTCGTTCACGACAAGAACTACGGCTATGGCCGCAACCAGCAGACCTGTTATCGCGAGGCGCTGGCCGCCGGCGCCGATGTCGTCATCATGGTCCATCCCGACTATCAGTACACCCCGCTGCTGATTACCGCCATGGCCAGCATGGTGGCCTATGACGTTTACGACGTGGTGCTGGGTTCGCGCATCATCGGCGGTCAGGCTCTGCGCGGCGGCATGCCCCTGTACAAATACATCTCCAACCGCTTTCTCACCGCGTTCGAGAATATGTTTCTCGGCGTCAAACTTTCCGAATATCACACCGGATATCGCGCCTTCAGCAGCGAGGTGCTCACTAAGCTGCCGCTGCTGGAAAACTCGCCCGACTTCGTCTTCGACAACCAGATGCTGGCGCAATGCGTGCAGTTCGGTTTCCGCATCGGCGAAGTGTCGTGTCCCACCAAGTACTTTGCCGAGGCATCGTCCATAAATTTTCGCCGCAGCGTGAAATATGGCCTCGGCGTGCTGGGGACCTCGGTGCAATTCAAGCTGCACAACTGGGGAGTGCTGCATCTGCCCCGCTTCAGCCCCGATGGACGTAAGCTGGAGCTGGATCCCGCCATGAGTATGAAGTCGTCGCCGATGGTCCAGCAGTAAGCGAGCACCCCGCAGCCTCTACATCTCGTCCCCGCACTTGACCTGAAGTGTTACATTCTCTCCTTGACCCAATAGCCAAAGGGGACACACCGCCTTGCCCAACCTTTCGTCGCTGTTGCTTAAAATTCCCGACGAATTCAAGCCCGGAGCTGCGATCGGCATCGGGTCCCTGCTGCTCGTGATCCTCGTGCTCGTTCACGGCGTCGGCCTGCATGGCATTGTGGTGCGCTTCAAGCGGTCTCAGGTGCGTTTGCAAATGGGCCGCCCTCATCTGGGCAGAGCTGGGTTTCTGTTCGGCTGGTCCGTCTTCCTCATGCTTTCCCTGCACATCGTGCAGATTACGGCTTGGGCCTTCGGGCTCATGTGGCTTGGCCTCATCCTGCGTCCCAGTGACGCCATTTACTTCTGCGCCAATGCCTACACCACGGTGGGCTACGGCACGGTGGATCTGGATCAGCACTGGCGAAACATCACTCCCATCATCGCCATTTCCGGCTTGTTTAGTTTCGCCTGGACCACCAGCTCGCTGGTCAGCATTTTGTCCAGCTACCTCAAGCTGGTGGAGCAGCTGGAGCTGGAGCGGCTGCAAGAGTTGAATATGCGCGCGGTCGCGCGAAAAGCCGCGTGGGCTGTTCTGCACCGCGAGAAAGATGTGGAACGCGCCGCCAGGTTGGACGCCCGCAAACGCGCGGCCGGCGCCTCGTTCTTCCAGCGCTGGCGAATTCGGAAGGAAGAGAAACGGCATGAAAAAGATCTGCGGGAAGCGGCCGTAGCGGAGATGAAAAGCATCCTTCAGAAGGAACGTAGCGACGAAGAGGCGTTGGGACACACGGATACGCCGGACAACCCGGGGGCCAAGAAGTGAGCGAGGACACGCAAGATCGGCGCCGCTGGAACCTCTTCCAGAGCGTGCGCCCGCTGAGCGGGTCGCGGACCCTTCGCGATGCGCTGGCCGGCTTTCAACTTGCGGCCATGAACATCCCGCAGGCCCTGGGCTATACCAAGATCGCCGGCACACCGGTGGTCACGGGATTCTACACGCTGCTGCTTCCTCCGCTGGCCTTCGCCGCCTTTGGCTCGTCGCGCTACCTGGTGGTTGCCGCCGACTCGGCGACCGCGGCGATCCTCTCCGGCGGACTCATCGGCATGGCCCCACTGGGCAGCGCTCGTTATGTAGAGCTGGCCAGCCTGGTCGCGCTGCTGACGGCGTTGTTCCTGCTGGCGGCGCGATTGCTCAAGCTCGGCTTTCTGGCCGACTTTCTCTCGCAAACTGTCCTCATCGGCTTCCTTACTGGCGTGGGATTTCAAGTCGGCATCGCCGTGCTGGGCGGGATGCTGGGACTGAACATCACCTCGCACCGGACCATCCTTCAACTTAGCGAGGTGTTGCACAATCTGCCGCACGTGCATCTGCCCACGGTCGCTTTATCGGCGGTCGTAGTCGTCGGGGTCTTGTCGCTCATACGCTGGTTGCCCAAGTTTCCTGGGCCGCTGGTGGCAGTAGTTGCCGCCATAGCGGCCAGCCGGATCTGGAACTTTGCCGGTCGCGGCATCACCATCATCGGGCCCGTGGTGGGCGGTTTGCCACATATGGGCATTCCTCACGCCAGCGGCAAAGAGCTCCAGATGCTGATTGGCATCGCGGGATCGTGTTTCGTCATGATCGTCGCGCAAAGCGCCGCCACGGCCCGCTTCTACGCCGAACGGCACCAGCAGTCGCTGGACGAGAACGCCGATCTGGTCGGACTATCCGCAGCCAACGCCGCCGCCGCCATCAGTGGGACCTTCGTGGTCAACGGAAGTCCCACGCAAACCGCGATGGTGGAGCGCTCCGGTGGACGTAGCCAAATGGCCCAGATCTCCACCGCCATCGTGGTCGCCCTGGTACTGCTCTTCCTCACCAAGCCGTTGCAGTATCTGCCGCGCTGCGTGCTGGGCGCCATCGTCTTCATCATCGCCATCAAGCTGATCGACTTGCGCAAACTGGCCAACATTCGCCGCGAGAGTCCCGGGGAATTTTGGCTGGCGGTGACCACGGCGGCGGTGGTCGTGCTCATCGGCGTGGAACAGGGCATCATTCTGGCGATGGTGCTGTCGCTGCTGCGCATTGTGGGCCACAGCTATCGCCCGCACACCGGAGTACTGGTGGCCGACGGCGATTCGATCTGGCGTATGAGCCCGCCGGTTGCCGGCGCTATGAGCCTGCCCGGCCTGGCCATCTATCGCTTCGGCGCGCCGCTGTTCTACGCCAACGCCGGCCGCTTTACGGAAGAGATTCGAACCATCGTCGGCGACGCACCCTCGCCGGTACGCTGGCTGGTGGTTGATGCGGAGGCCATCACCAATATCGATTACACCGCGGCGCGCATGCTGTGCCAGCTTCATCAGGGACTGTCCCAGGCGGGAGTGACGCTGGGCTTCGCGCGGGTGTCACCCTATCTCCAGGCCGACTTCGACCGGCACCACATCACCGAGGTGATTGGCGCGGAAATGATCTTTCCTCACTTGCATAATGCGCGGAACGCCTTCGAGAAGTTCGCCGGGCAGTCCGGAACCACGCCGCCTGCTAAAGCCATCGGCCCGTGACAACTGCCGCATTAGGAGCGGCTGATTGTAGATGTCCGCCTGTGTCCCACCCTGTGGGATATGAGTGCCCCTGAAGGGGGCGTGAGTTCAGCGCTTTGCAGGAATGCAGCTTCGGCGTTTTGAAGGAGGGTCGCGTCAGCTGCGCCGTTACAGGCTCTTTGGATTTGTCATCACGAGGAGGCTTTCCGGCCGACGAGGTATCTGCTTTTCTTTTCCCGGCGCCAATGCCTTCCGCCGCACCGTCTACCGTCCGTACTCCAGCACATCAACATCCGCGAATTTCTGCACCGCGGGTGCTCCATAAATCGACTGCAGCTTCTCTTCAACCGCACCGCCATAAAACTTCCTTTCGTCGCCGGCGATCAACACCCACACATGGCGAAACCCATGCGGATCGCTATCCAGCGCCTTAAGCAGGTCGCGAACATCTTCCCCACCGTCGTAATACCCCGGCGCGAAAACATGCAGAGCAGGCGCACTCGCGCCATAGCGACCGCGGTAATACTCCAGCATTACGCGGCTGTAGAAAGGAAAGAACGCAACCGCATCGCCGGGCGCAGCCGAGGCGAGCACGGCATTGCTGGCTCCGCGCCAGTCCTCGCGAGGTTTCCCGTATTCCTTGGTGATCGCCGTCTGCGACATCCCACAGAGTAGGGCTACCAACCCCAGGCCGATTCCCCACTTCCGCAAGGTGCCCACGCCCAGCGCCGCCAGCAGGATCGCCGCCGGCAGCGAGAAGATCAGGTAGCGTTGCAGGAACATCGGCTGGCGCAGCGAGATCACCGCGAGAATCACGGCCGGCAACACAGCCCACACTACGATCAGCATTCCCCGCCAGAACGCATCGGCATCGGCACGCCGGTTGCGCCACACCGCAATCGCGCCCGCGATCCATAGCACGCCCGCCACTGCGACCTTTACGCCTGCGCCGCCGAAGAACATCGCCAGATGCAAAAACTCCTTCGTGCTGGCTCGCGGCATCCACAGGAAATGCAGGTTCTCCGGCGAGGCGCGGAAGACATACGTCAGCCCAGGTATCGCGAACAGAAAAATCAGTCCGCCGCACGTAACCAACCGGCGCCATGGAATGGGCGGCGCCTTGAACAACACCGACACCGCTTGCGCTACCAGCACTAAGGCAGCAAAATCATGACTGTAGAACGCGAGAATCCCGAATAGCGTCCACCGCAGCCAATCCCGAGGCTGATCCTCTTCCACGGCGCGCACGAAGTAGTACGTCGACAGCAGCACCAACAGAATCGCCAGTGTGTAGCTGCGGGCTTCCTGCGAGTAGTACACCGCGCTGGGATTGAAAGCCAGGAGCGCCGCGGCGGCCAATGCCGGCGCAGCTCCCATGAACTTCCGCGCCAGCACGTACACCAGCGGGATCGACGCAATTCCAAATAGCGCCGACGGCAAACGCAGCCATGCTTCGCTGTCGCCCAGAAGAATCCAGGCGCGCATCAGCAGAAAATAAATTGTCTGGAGACTGGCTTCGGCGTGCCACCACACCCACGCGAAGTGCTGCCACGAAGTGCGGGCCAGCGCGACGGTCGCGCCTTCATCCAGCCACAGGCTCTTGCCGCCCAGGTGCGACAGCCGCAGCCACGCTCCCACGACGGTGAGCACAACCAGGATGGCAGCCTGTTCTCGCGAGATTCCCGCGGGAGTTGTCGGCGCATCGGCCAGGGCAGGCTCGCGGGCAGCGGGCATAGAAGTAAATGTAGCAGCTATGGAGTGAATCGAACGCCGAAGTCTTCCCTGCCCTGGACTTCTGATACCCCACGTCCGCAACTACGCGGAATTCTTCTCCGCCGCTGCCAGCAGAACGCACAGGGCCACACCCTCGGCGGCAAGGCCCACCTCAGACAACGCCGGGAATGTAGGAGCAATGCGCAGCGTGCGATCGTCGGGATCTTTTCCGTAGGGATAAACCGCCCCAGCCGGAGTCAGCTCAACGCCAGCGTCCTTGGCCAGCGCCACCACGCGCCGGGCGCAGCCCTGCGGAACATCGAGCGCGATAAAGTAACCGCCTTTAGGCCGATTCCAGGTTACGCCGGGGACACCGCTCAGCTTCTCATCGAAGACGTCCAGCACGTTTTGAAATTTGGGCGCAAGCAGGGCGCGATGTTTGTCCATCAACCGGTGAATTCCCGCTTCATCCTTCAGAAACCGCACGTGACGCAACTGGTTGACCTTGTCCGGGCCAATGGTTCGCGGGACGAATCGCGCCAGCAGCCACTTCACGTTTTCCGCCGAGGATGCAAACAGCGCCAGCCCAGCGCCAGCCAGCGTAATCTTCGAGGTCGACGCAAAGACGAAGGCGCGGTTGGGATGTCCGTGACGTGCGCTCAGCTCAAGGATGTTGGCAATCTCAATCCGTTCGCTGGTCAGGTGATGCACCGAGTAGGCATTGTCCCAGTAGATCCGAAAATCCGGGGCCGCGGCTGGCATCGCCGCCAGACGCTCGATGACCGCATCCGAATACACTGTTCCCGTCGGATTGCTGTACTTGGGAACACACCACATCCCTTTGATGGAGGCGTCCTGCGCCACCAGCCGCTCCACTTCGTCCATGTCCGGCCCATCATCGTTGAGCGGCACCGAAATCATCCGGATACCGTAGTCTTCGCAGATCCTGAAATGCCGGTCGTAGCCGGGAACGGGACACAGAAACGCAACCTCGCCCGGCTGCGACCACGGCCCGGAGCTGTCGCACGTTCCTTTCAGCAGCGAGTAGACGACAGCATCATGCATCAACGCCAGGCTGGAATTATTCCCTACGACGACTTGTTCCAGCGGGGCGCCCAGAATACCGGAGAACAGCCGGCGCGCCTCTGGGATTCCCTGAAGCCCAAAGTAGTTGCGGCAATCGGTCCCGTCTTCGGCCACATAGTCCGTCGCACCAGGAAGCGTCAGCAACTCCGAACTCAAGCCCATTTGCTCCGGCGAGGGCTTGCCCCGCGTCAGGTTCAGCCGCATCCCCTTGCCTTTGAAGGCAGCGTAGCTTTCCTGAAGTTGCGAGTTCGACGCGAGAATGTTTGGCGAGCGAAACTGGGCGACGTCTGTCATTTTGGAGGTCAGTGTCCTTGTTCAGGTGTGCGCGCGCCCTCAGCGTATCACGATTGCCGGCGATTTCATCAGGGCTCATCGCTGTGGAAATAATGGCCGAAATGACTGGATCTCACCGCATGAGAAACAGCTGAAGCTCCGGCGCAGAAATCGTCATGGTTTGTGTCAGGGCACGACTTCAAGTCGTGCCGTACAGGTGCAGGAATCGCAGCCGGCTTTAGCCGCTGCGGGAAACCCGGGATGGTAGAGTTCGGGTAGTGCTGGCCTTCAGGCCAGCGTCGAGACTGCAGTTTTCAAGCTCGAGCCGGCTGAAGCCGGCGGCAGGGACGTTTCCGAGCCGGCTGAAGCCGGCCGATATGCAAGGATGCGAGCGGAACGCAGCGCTGAAAGCCTGCCCTGAGAGCAGTCGAAAGGCGCCGCACAACCCGAGACCGTGCTCCGCCCGAATACAGCGGCGCTCAACCCGCGCACCGGTCTCAATCTACCGCGCCCGCGCCAGCACAAGCGTCACATCGTCGGGCTGTTCGCCCCCGGCAATCCAATCGGCAACTGCCGTGGTCACAACGTCGCTGATGCGCGCCAGCGGCTGGTCGCGATGCTGCAAGATCAGCTCGATGAGCCGCTCCTCGCCAAACTCTCCAAACTCGTTCTCCGGCTCTGTAATGCCATCGCTATAGGCCACAAAAATATCGCCCGGCTGCATGGCGACCGCGCTTTCGTCATACGTCACGTCGTCGAAGAGTCCAACCACCGTACCCGAAGTTTCCAGTCGCCGCACATTGCCGGCGCCGCTCAGCACCAGCGGAGGCAGATGTCCCGCATTGGAGTAAGTGAGCACGCGCGATGCAGCGTCGTAGCAACCCAAAAACATGGTCGCGTATTTTGCCGCCGGGGTGCTGCGAAACAGTTGGTAGTTCAGGGTGGACATCAGCAGTGCCGGCGACAGTTCCCCGTGGCAATTTCCGTTGCCGCCGCTCGCTGTCAAGAGCGTACTCTCCGAGACTCCCGCGCTCAGCGCCACCGAAGCCAGCGTCCGCTCCGGCTCCAGCGAATAAGCGCGAACAAAGGCGTGCACCGTGGCCATCAGCAGCGCGGCCGAGATGCCCTTGCCACTGATATCGCCCACCGCCAGCACCAACCGGTCTTCGCTCAGCGGAATGAAATCGTAATAGTCGCCGCTCACCGTGCGCGCCGGGCGGCACACGCCATGCACCTCAAGCCCCAGCAGGCCGCTCAAGTCGTCCGGGTAAAGCAGGTCTTGCACCTCGTGCGCAATCGCCAGCTCGCCCTCCATCCGCTGCTTTTCCTTCTGCTCGGCAATCAGGTTGGCCAGCGACTGGGTCATGGAGTTAAACGACTGCTCCAGCGCCGCCATCTGATCGCTGGTACGGAGTTGAATACGATGCTGAAGTTCTCCGCGATTGACGTGCTCGGTCGCGGTGTACAGCTCGGCCACCGACTTTGTCATGCTGCGCGTCAGGCGCACGCCGATAAACAACGCGATCAACTCGATAACGCCGAAGACCACCGCGATCACGATCAGCAAGTCACGAAAGATGCCCGCGTTTTCCCCCAGAGTGCTGAACAGCGTGGCATAGATCCGCGACGGCCGCGTATCAACGACCAGCAGCCCGTTGTACGACTTCCCGCTCTCCCAGTCGGTAACGCCCAGCCTGGTGGCAAAGGGAAACTGCACGTCCAGGCTGTTGCTGGGCGGGGGAACGCTGCCGGCTTGCAAGCGCTTGGCTCCGCTGAGGGCGTTGTTGGAAATGGTGATCGACATAGGGTTCGGACCACCGGCCTTGGTGGTCATGGTCGTGCGATCTTTGTCCGGCGGAAACAGAGTTATTGCTCCCAGCTCCGAGGTTGCGTGCCGCAGCAGCTCCGCCGTGATGGGCAGATCGGAGATCACGGTCAGATGATGCTGGCCCTCGTCCACGCGCCTGACCACGCGCAGATGCAGGCGGTTGTCCTCCAGAACGAAGCCGGCAAAATCTCCCGCCAACGAAGCCGAAGCTTTAATCGGCGCCATGGTGGCCTGCGCCGGATCCGCCAGCACGAAACCCTTGCCGCCCTCCCAGATGCTCACCGAGCGGTGGCGGAAATTCTCGTCCGACGCGCTGGCAATCTCGCCGGCCAGCTGCTGATTCAACTTGCCGTCGCGGGCCAGATTGCGAAACTGCGTCGCCAGCGAACGGTTGGTGGCTTCCATGTGCTCCAGCTCCGATTGCAGGTCAGACATGGCCGCGTAAGTGGCAAACTGTCCGGCGAAGAGATAGGCGGCGACCAGCGCCATCGCCACCAGCAGAATCAGCGGAATCACGCCGATGAAAACATAGGTCACGATGAGCCGGTTGCGCAGCCGCCACAACAGCTTTCGCCGCACCCAGCGCAAGCCCATCAGGAGCGCAAACAGAACAAACAGGAGGCTGATGAAGCTGGCCCAACCGCTCAGAATGCCTCCCGGAGCGGGGCGAATGATCGCGTTCAGTATCTCCAGAGCAATGGCCAGATAGCCGAACCAGAGCGTGGTCTTACCCAGCTTCGATCGTGGGCGCAGCACGCGCCGCAGGAAGGCTCGCACGTCGACGGATGTGGGAAGTTGCATTGCCATAAAGAAGCTGTCAGCTCTCAGCCATCAGGTCATCTGTCCTGCGAAACAATCGCGACCCTGTCCTGCTGCGGCGCTGCATGGACATGATACCTCGCGGCGGCACAGGTTCTCCCAGCCGGGGCGGCGCCGACGACTGACAGCTGACGGCTGACCGCCTCGCCCTCTCCCAAGCCTTCCGTTGTGGGGGCAACAGTTGGCCGGCAAGAGCACTCCGATATAAATCGCCCGGACTGTGACCTAAGTCACTGGCTCCCTATGTACTTGTTCCGTAACCTGCAAGTGAGAGGAACATTACCGTGCCGGCAGTCTCACAAAACAGGTCTGAATCGCCAGTGTCGGTGCGGCATGGGATGCAGAACTCTCCCGGCCTGAGGCCACCTTTTCTGGTCGCCGCCGGACCAGCTTCGATGCCCGCTCGTAAGAAGCTGGTTCGCCGCATGGATAGCGAGTATTCGCAGCCTATGCGCTTGGGCGTTCAGCTTTTCCTGATGATGCTGAATCTGTGGATCGGCGTGCAGTTCTATCTCTGGGTGCGTTGGGCCGAAAGCGGCGGGATAGCCATGGAAGTCTCGCGTCCGGCTGGAGTCGAGGGCTGGCTCCCCATCGAAGGCCTCATGCAATTGAAGTATTTCCTCCTTACCCGGCAATTGCCCCAGGTCCATGCTGCCGGGCTCTTCCTGTTCGTTTCGTTTCTGATGATGTCGGTCGTCTTCCGCAAGTCCTTCTGCAGCTGGTTGTGTCCGGTGGGAACGGTTTCTGAATACCTGTGGAAGCTGGGCCGCGCCATCTTCCGGCGTAAGTTTCACTTGCCGCGTTGGGCAGATTTTGCTCTGCGGTCGCTGAAATACCTGCTGCTGAGCTTCTTCGTCTACGCCGTGGCGAGTATGTCGGCGGCGGCCATCGCTGAGTTCCTCGGCAGCCCCTACGCCCTCATTGTCGACGTGCGGATGCTGAACTTCTTCCGTTACCTGGGCAGCACGACAGCCTTGCTTATCCTGGGGATCGGCATCGCTTCCATCTTTATTCCGAACTTCTGGTGCCGCTATCTGTGTCCCTATGGAGCCTTCCTCGGACTCGCCTCATGGCTGAGTCCGTTACGGATAACGCGCAACCCGCACACCTGCATCGACTGCGCCAAATGTGCCAAAGCCTGTCCGGCAGCACTGCCCGTCGACAAGCTCATCCAGATTCGCTCGGCCGAGTGCACCAGCTGCCTGGAATGCGTCGCTGTTTGTCCGGCGAAAGACACGTTGACCATGAGCACGCCTGTAGGTTTGCGGAAGCGCCGCGCTGTTCCGGCCTGGAGCATGGCAGCGGGAATCGTCGTCATCTTCGTCGGCCTGGTCGGCTATGCCAAAGTGACCAACCACTGGAACACTGCCCTGCCAAAGCGAATTTACCTGCAACTCGTACCCGGCGCGAGCGAGCGCCAACACCCAATGCCAGGGCAGCAGTAAGGTCATCTCCGCATTCTGTTGAGTCAGCAAGCGCGGCATGGCCCGTGGCCGAAGTCGAGCCGCCACTCGCTGGCAACCTGCAACGGCTGTCACACCCCGCACAACCTCCTCGGCGAGTATGCCGCGAAAACCAACGGCCAATTCTGGCACGCTGTTGTACTTTGCCGGCGGCAATTACCCGGACACGAGCTGCTCTATCGACTGGCGGCAAGCGTATCGAGCTCGGCGCGCAACTTGTGTAAGGACGCAAGCTCCTTCTGGACAGCGTTGCTGCCGGCGGCCATCAGCTCTCGGGCTTTTGAAAGCGCCTGCTCAGCCGATGCGCTCACCTCGCGCAGCAGCCTGCGAACCTCGGATTCAAGATGCAAGCGGCTCTCCACCACTCGCTGTTCCACATCGCCTTGCACGCGTGAAGCGTTCGTCTCCAGGAGCTTCTCCAGAAAGCTCGCCGCATCGTGTTGCACCCAGCGACGGATGTGAAGAGCTCCCGTAACGCAGTCGGTGGCATACAGCATCAGGGACGCCGGCTGCGCAATGGTAATCAGGTCGTGAAAGAAAAATCGCGAGCGTGTAAGGAAGCCAGGTTCGGTGTCCAACGCTTTTGGCAAGTGCGCGAAGTCGGCCGCCTGCTCCTCGGAAAGCCGCTCCAGAAGATCATTGACCAGCTTGATGAAGCGCTGCGTGACCGCGCGGTAGAGTTCCTCGGCCTGCGTCTCCTCCGTGTCCAGCCAGGGCATGACATGGCAGCGGGCAACCGCCTGGGCGATGGCCATGAGCTCGCGCCGGCCATTCGGACCAAACCTGCCGGCGGCAGCACCGATTTCGTCTTTGAACTCTCCTTGTGCCATCGGTAGAACTTGCTTCAGGAATTCCTTGCGCCGGCCCAGCAGCGTCATTGAGAGTCTCATCTGCTCGGCAGAAAACAGCGCGCCCAGGTCCCGCAGGGATTGCTCGGTCTGGTTTACGGTTTGCCGAAGATTCGCAATTCGCCGTTCCGAGTCCGCGATAGGCTCGCTTAGCGCGCGAATGCGCTCGTCGATCGAGCGTTGCAGCAAAGCCGAGAATCGACGCACGCCACGCTCCGCCGCCGAACGCGTCATTGCCGCGCCTGACTTGTCCGCCAGCAGTTTGAGATTCTCGACCAGATCAACCCAGTCATCGGCACCGGCAGGGTTGTTAAGCCGGTTTAGCGCGCTGACTTCATAAATTCTTCCGACAGGCCGCTGGAGACGTCCCTCAAGAACTTTGGCGGCAAACTGCGCCGCTTGTTGTCGCTCCGTGGCCGAGACGCGGTCAATCTTGTTGAGCACGATAAGAATCTCATCGACGTTGGCGGCTACGGCCTCAATCAATGCCAATTCCTCGCCGGATATCGGCGGGTCGGCGCCCACGACCAGGATGGCAGCATCGACTTGCGGTAGAAACTCCTGCGTAGTCGCGGTGTTCCCGGAGAAGACGGAACCGATTCCCGGCGTATCCACCAGGCACATTCCACTGGACAGCAGCGGCGAAGGAAGAAAGACCTCCACGCCGGCGACCTGCCTGGAATTTTCCGGATTTAGTTCTTCCGAAACATACTGCGGCAAGTCTTCTGGCCGAATCGTCTGCCAGCGGCTGTCGATGAGGACCCGCGCCCCTCGCTCATCTCCATAACGCAGCACCGTGGGCACGGCAGTCACGGGCACAACCCCGGTTGGAAGTATCGGCTCTCCCACGAGGGCATCGAGCAGTGTGGATTTGCCCCGTTTGAACTGGCCCACGCAAGCGACGAAGAAACGCCCTTCCTTGATGCGTGCCACCAGCTGCCGCAGGTCGGCAGTAACCGAACCTTCGTCCAACTGTTCGGCCATCGCGGCCAGTCGATCCAGGGCTGGCGCGTTGCTTGACTGGGCAACGGGCGCTTGCTTGGGAATCGGTATGTCTTCCACCTTATGCATCCCTGGTTCGCTCAGCGAGCTTCCATCGACCGGCAGCCTAACGATTCATCATTGCAATCCTGAAATCAATGTAGCGAGGCGCGAGTTTGGTCTGGTCTTGTGGAGGCGCCTGGGACGCTGGCTGTGTAGGTCGTCTTGTGTTCTGGCCGTCATCGCTGTGGATGCTGGCCTTGCTGGTGCGCGTACTTGATGACTTCAACGTCCGACATCGCGATCAAGCCTTCCCCAACCATTTCGTCCAGCACTGGAATCAGGCGCTGGATGTTCTCTTCCGTATCGATAATCTGGACCAGGATGGGCGCATCCGACGAAAAGCGGAGCATATGGGAACGGCGAATGATGGTACTGGCGCCATACCCTTCAATGCCGCGATACACGGTGGCCCCCGCGATATCAAGTTTGCGGCAACGCTCGACGATGGCTTCATACAGGGGACGGCCCTGCCACTGATCGTCCTCCCCGAAATGAATGCGTAACATCTTGGCCTTACCTTCGAGCTTCATTTCCGTGTCTCCTGTGTCTCCGGCAGGGACGGAGCGTGCGAATACTTGATCACGTCCACATCGGACAACACCACCAGCCCCTGTTTCACCATCTGATCGAGCACGGGAAAGATTGCACGAAGTCTTTCTTCGCTGTCGACGACGGTGAGCAAGATGGGCGCGTCGTGAGAAAGGTTGAGAGTTGAGTCCTTATGGATGCGGCGATTGGCGCCGTATCCCAGGATGCCGCGGTAAACCGTCACCCCCGCAATGTCATTGGCCCGCAGCGCCTGCACCAGGGCTTGATAAAGTGGCTTGCCGCCCCAGGTATCATGTTCGCCGATCAGGATGCGCATCATCTTGGCCTGTGACTCGAGCTTCACAGCCGGCACATCGGAGGCCGGCTTCTCTCCGGGCGGCGTTGGTCGAATGACACTGGTATCGTGAACCTCGATGAATCCGTGAGAAGCGATTTCGGCCAGCTTGGGCAACACCTCCTGCACTCGCTCCGGGGTCTCGAGAAACTCGATTTTGATGGGCATCTGATCGGACAGTTCCACCAGCCGGCTGGAGTGAAGTTTGTGGTCTGTGCCGAAGCCGGCGATGCCACGCACCACGGTGGCGTCGGATATTCCGCGAAAGAAAAGATAATCGAGGATCGCGGCATAGCAAGCGGTCCCGTGATAGCTCTGGCCTTCCATCACGTACACTGCCACCTTCTTTGCTGGTCCCGTTGTCAGCACTTGTCCTCCTGGTGCGTATTGCCTGGTTGAGACACCCCAAACTTAGGGATGTGACGGAACAACATGCAGCCCCCACCTCGCCTCATATCAATATGCGTCCCAAAGCATCCCCCGCCCATACGGCGATGAAGCCCACAATTACGCTGAGAGCCACATTCAACAGCCCGGTAATGGCTTGGCCATCCTGGACCGCTCGGAGTGTCTCATACTCGAAAGCTGAGAAGGTGGTGAAGGCCCCAATGAATCCAATCGGAATCAGATAGCGCCAATACGGGCTGGCCGTCGTCCTCGTCAGTAGGGCAACGACTAATCCAATGAAGAAGCATCCGCTCATGTTGATTACGAATGTGCCGTAGGGGAACCGAACTCCGAAGCGGCTCCCAATGTAATTTCCCACCACATAGCGGGCGATTGCACCGATAAAGCCGCCTACCCCGACCATGACATATTTCAGCAAGCTTGAGATCCTCTCTCTATGTATATAGCCCTATCGAAAACGACTGAGTCACGGCTTCTCGCCGCCGAAGCTGGTCGTTTATTTCTTGCCAGTTTCCCGGTTCGCCGGCTCTTGCACTCTTTCCTGATGGTCGCCGGAGCTGGGTTGCAGCATGTAGCGATGCAGTTCTTTCACGGCCGACTGCAACTGGGTGACGATTTCGTCCAGATCGGCCGCACCCTCCTGCGATATCGGACCATAACCCCGCATGTAGCGCGGAGCAAGCTCGGCAATTGCGATTTCAACAAATGTTAGTCCCACATGGATGGCATGGGACGCCGCGATGTGCGGCGTCTCCGGCGCCAGCGATTGGGTGGCCAGGATCTGCAAAAGTTGCTGCCGGATCCGCGCAATGTACTCCTCAATGGTCTTCCGCTGCCGGGGAGTGATATCGGGAGTGTAACCGGGAAAGACGCTCCTGGACGCGGTGGCGTTCATCGTCTCCTCAATGTCTTCCAGCAGCTTATCGATGTGCTTGCAGGTAATCAGCAAGCGCTGCCGTTGGTTCGGGTTCAGCGTGATGTGATTCTCGTCCAAAAGCTCTGCTCTATCCGCGCCCACGCCTCAGAAACTTGACATGAACGGTACTGCTGAATGATTTCTGGAAACTCGTCGGGGACATGACTCCGCGACAAGCCTTCTCGTCAGGAGTCATCATCTGTCCGGAATTTGGTAGGACAGCGGTTGGGGGTGAACTCCTTCACCCTGCTACTAATTTGTATACGACTCTTACATAGCTCAGAGCCGTGAGGAAGTCAAGGTCACAAGGGTAGTAGGTCTGACTTCACGCGCGCAAATGGTAGGGGATGGAGACGACGGTGATTCGCTGGTTGGTATTGTATAGCAGGAGCGCCCGGATGGCTTCTGGACGATTGTTGTGCAGCAGGTAGTGGTACCAATGGCTCTCGATCAGTTCCGGTATCAGTACGGTAATATGGCGGTCCGGGTTGGCCATCTGCTGATCAATGGCATAGTCCACGATTGGCTTCACGATGAAGCGGTACGGCGAATCGATCACAACCAGCTGTGGCAGCGGCAGACCAGCCGCCCGGGCGGGCGCTTCCACCATTTCGCTCCATTGGCTGCGCAGCTCGGCGGTCTTGTCTCCGAAGTTGACATGCAGCACACGGATCTCCCGCGAGAGTGTCCATGCGTAGCGCAGGGCTTTTTCCGATACCAGGTCCCAGCAGTCGATTGGCAACAGCACGATCGGTTCAACCAAGTTGTCCGTATGGACGGGCCTACACGCGCTAATTTCCCGCGCTACCCGTGAGTAGTGGCGCTTAACCGAACGCATCATCAGAATCAGGCCCGGCACCAACAGCACGATGATCCACGCACCCTCGGTAAACTTGGCCACCAGCACCACAGCCGTAGTAATTCCAGTTGCCACGGCGCCCAGGCCGTTCAAGAACATGCTTCGCGCCGCACCGCGTCCGCCCACTCGCTTCCAATGCATCACCATGCCTGCCTGGGAAAGCGTAAATGCCAGGAACGCGCCTACCGCGTAAAGCGGAATCAGGCGATCGGTAACACCGCGGAAGATGATAAGCAGCAAGCCGGTAAGCAGGGCAAGAGCGTAGACGCCCTGGGCAAACACCAGTCGCCGCCCCCGGATCACGAAAGCGTGGGGCAGGTATCGGTTTTCCGCAATCGCGCGGGCCAGGCGGGGAAAATCGGCAAATGCGGTGTTGGCCGACAAAGACAGCACGACGAGGATGGAGCCGATGCTGAGCCAATAGAACGCGCCTCGGCCCGTAATCGCGGCCAGTAATTGCGAGAGCACGCTGGCGTATCCGGCTTTTCCCGGATCGGTGGCCGCGATGCCGTAGACAGGTACAAGATAGGCGATACCCAGCAGCATCGCGATCAGAGTTCCAATGATGATGGTGAGCGTCAGCTTGGCGTATTTGTCCGTGGGCTCGCGAAACGCCAGGACTCCATTGCTGACGGCCTCGACCCCGGTCATTGCCGTACATCCGCTGGAGAAGGCGCGCAAGATAAGCCAGGCGCTCACCGCGCTGGTAACCCCCACTAACTTAGGAGGCGCAATCACCGGGATGGGGTGACCTCCTGCCGCTACCGCCTTGAAAATACCTACCCCTATTAGGCCCAGAAGACAGGCGATAAATACATACGTCGGCAGCAGAAAAATGCCGCCTGTTTCCCGCACCCCGCGCAGATTGATGATGGTGATGATAAGCAGAATCCCCATACATAGGCGAAGGGTCTGGCCTTGCAGCGAGGGCACGGCCGAAACCAGCGCGCCCACTCCCGCGGAAATCCCTACCGCGGCGGTGAGAACGTAGTCGATCATGAGCGCAGCCGCAGCCAGTAGTCCGGCTCGGTCGCCGAGGTTCGCACTCGCGACGGTGTAGGAGCCGCCTCCTTGCGGGTAAGCCGAGATAGTCTGGCGGTAGGAGAAGTAGACTATGCTAAGTAAGATCACGATGCCGATCGTGATGGGCCATACGTACGCCACCCCCGCCATTCCCAGAGGGATCAACAGAGTCAAGGCAGCCTCGGGCCCATAAACGGCAGAACTCAGAGCATCAAGACCAAATATCGGTATACCTTTCAGCGGGCCGATTCGCTGGGCTTTGTCTTCCTCGGTGGCCAAGGGGCGACCGAATAGCGCGTCTGCAATTTTCACCTGATCTCTCTCCGATGGCGCACCGCTAAGGACAGCCCGCGAACAATCCCCACGGCAACAGCATAGTAGCTGACGAAGCTACCCTTCTGGAATATCGCGTTACTGTTACTTGGATGCGCTTCCGTCGCCGCAGAAAGAAGGCCGCCAGCGCAATTGCACGGACGGCCTTTGGAGTCAGGTTGCAGTGCCGCCGGCATCAGCACCAGCGGCCACTTGAGGTTCGCTTACTTCTGCACGTGCACAGTATTGGGATCTGACGGAGGATGGTTGGGATGCTCGTTGTCGAGCTCCCCGTAGGTCCTCATCGGATGGTCAGACTTGATGCCCGGAATCGGCTTCTCGCCCGCCGAGCTCATGAGCGGCCCGTTCATCTCGTCCTGGGTGTAGCCGTAGTCTGAGGTGTAGATGGCTTCCTGGAGCAAATCTCCGACCGGCGCAAAAGCCTGAGCGTAAATCGGGAACGCCCGGCCGCCCGCGGGGAATACCGTGGCCACGTAATCGGCGACCATGTAACCGGAGAAAGTATTGGGCAGCCAGCTGATTTCCATGACAGAAGGAGAGATGCGCCGACCCGCAGTCCAGGTTGAGCCGCCGTTGTTGGAGATGCTGAAGCCCGCGATCAGCTGACAGCTATTGCCGCAGTTGGAGACGGGATAGTAGTAGTAAGTCATTCCCAAATGGGCGCTGCTTCCGGAGGTGCGTATGTCAATGCCCATGCCGTTGATGAAGTGATCGACGCCGCTGCCGATGGGATCGAGCGGGACACGCACCTTGGAGCCCCAGTGAACACCGTCGGTTGAGCTGCTATAGACGATGTCGTTGGCCGAGCAGTTGCTTTCAAAGCTGCAATCGGACCAGGAAGCGTACACCGTACCCGCGCCGTCGATGGCCGCGGAAGGAAGACCGGCGCTACGCAGGCCGCCATCCTCTCCGTGGCTGGGAGCGCAGGCAATTTCGACGGCGCCCGTCCAGCTCTGGCCGCCGTTGGTGGAATTGAACGCCGACATTCCGCAGTTGAAATCGGCAAAGGGAACTACCACGGTTCCATTGGGCTGAACCACGGGATTGCCGCCGATTCCGTAGTCCTCGTTGCCGGTGGTCACCGGCGTGCTCCAAGTCTGCCCGCCATCGTGCGAGGTGCTCATGTACAACAGATCGCCTACGTCGGGGTTGTCAAATTCCACATAACAGTTTCCGTAGTAGGGGCTGGTGGCCGTGTCGTCACACGCAATCCAATTCTTGTCGGCATCGCGGTTCTGGATGACGTAAACCGGATTGTTCCAGTGAATGCCATCGCTGGAGGAGCTTACGGCGACGGTGTCGTAGTTGCCCAGGGGCAAAGTGCAAATCAGCCACACGCCATGCTTGGCGTCATAGGCAACAGCAGCATCGCTGGCGGCGCTGTTGGTTCCACCCCCCTCGTACTCGGTGATCCCGGGAAGGTATCCATTGGTCCAGGAAATTCCACCGTTGAGCGAGGTTGCCCAGCCGATATCAGCTCCGCCACCGCCAAAAATACGGCCCACCTGGAAGGCGGTTACGATAACCGGACCGTAGGCGGCAGCACCCGGCTCCACTTCCGACATGTGCTGGCTGCTACTGTTGGTAAACGTGTCCTGACTGAGCTGCCGGAACAAGGTTTGCGCGTGGCCCGGAACAGCACTGGTGAAGGCCAGGGCCAGTACCAGCGCAAGGGTCAATACGGCCGGGCGGCTGCCACGACCGGGGAACGATTGCAATGCTGTCATGTGAGATATTCCTTCTTCGTTGTTATTGTTTGGGGCCGTTATTGATGTGTGGGGCGTGAACACTTCTGCTGGACAGGAGGAGGACGAGACCACCGTCAAAGCGTACAAACTGTAAACTGTACGGCCTCCGAAGTCAACGGAAACGATAGTAGCTGGCGCTAGTGCGGGCAATTTATTGCGGATTTGAACACAATTGCGGCGGCTTGCGTCTCGGTGGTCCGGTCGGCATCGGGGCGTCAGACAAAATCGCCGATTGCCCCACTGAGAGGCCCGGTGACGGACCAGGAATTTGCCCGGGGTCAAGCCCCCGAGCCCGACGGCCACCCATCTACGGCGCGAAGTAGCTAGAGATGTCGATCAGCAGTTGGGTGAGGCCGTCGGCATAGGCATCGGTCTGGCCATCCTGGTTACCTACGATTGCCATGTTGGAGGTCACTGCTCCATCCACGGCATTCAGCGTGGAGGCCGTCGGCCGACGATCGCCATCGGCCCACAACGTTAAATATCCCAGCGAACCCACGGGAATCACGGTTGCGTTGAAAACATATCCTTGCGCCGTACTCGGGAGGTTGCAGGCACTGGCGGCCACGTTGACCGGCGGACTACGCTCACCGCTGAAGGCTCCTCCAGTCGAACGCGTATCGAGCACACGGCACGGCGCCGCCGGATAGAGCGACAAGCCACCTGAAGCCGGCGCTGCAAAGTAGCCATTGATGTCCACAATCAGCTGGGTATTCTGGCTGGGATAAACCGCGATCGCGCCGCCTGCTCCCGCCGGCACTATGGCGGCATTGGCCACAATGGTCGCGGTGGGATTGTTCAAGGTGGAGACCAGCGGTTGAGGCAGCCCTGCCGGCCATACCGTAAGATATCCCAGCGCCTGTCCCGCTACGGGCACAACCGTGAAATTCATCGAATAAGCCTGAGCACTGGAGGGAACCTGACAATTGCTGGCCAGGACCGGAAAGTCGCGCGCCTGTCCGCCGGATAATGACGGCCCGCCTAGCGCTCCCCGCGCATTGCGAGTGTCCACCACGCGGCACGGCGCCAGGGAATAAAACTGAAGCGTGCTCCCCGCCGGCGGCAGAAAGTATCCGTTGATGTCCAGAATGACATTGGTGGAGTTAGTCGCATAAACGCTGACCGCTCCGCCTGCCCCGGCAGGAACAATCGCCGCATTGGCCTTGACTCGCCCGTCAAGCGAATTCAGCGTCGAAACCACCGGCTGGGGTAATCCCGTGGGCCAGATGGTGAGATATCCCAGCGCACCTTGCAGAGGCGCCACCGTGACATTCAGCGAGTAAGCGAGGGCTGCACTCGGGATGTTGCAGCTGCTCTGCGGGACAGCGAAGCTGCGCGACCCTCCACTGCCGAGAGAAGGTCCGCCAAACGGGCCATTCGGCTGCCGGGTATCGACCACACGGCAAGGAGTGACCGGGAGAAACTGCACCGCGCCTGAACTTGCTCCGGCGATGATGGAGACACTGTCGGCTTCGGGATTGGCCACATAAACCACGTTAGTCAGTGGATTGACGGCGATCGCAACCGGCCAGGTGCCACTCCCCAGCGAAATGGACATGGTGGAGTTGTTGGCGCCGTCGATCATTGTCACCGTGCCACTCCAGCTATCGTTGGTGAGGTAGACCTTGTTGGTCATCAGGTCGATATCGATTGCCGTGGGAGAGCTACCGGCGGCCACGGTAGTGGTGGCAAGCGTGGTTTCGTCAATTACCGTTGCCGTGCCGCTTCCACTATTCGTTACATAGGCCTGGCCCGTAATCGGGTTGACGGCCACGGCGTCAGGATATGTCCCGGCCGCTACAGTGGTGACAAGGTTCGTCGCCCCGTCGATCACCGAGACATTGCTGGAACTGTAGTTGGCTACATAAATCTTGTTGGCGAACGGGTCCACCGCGACCGCCCGGGGGTAAATTCCCGCCGCGACCATCGTGGTCAGGTTGGTGGCTCCGTCAATGATGGCCGCGTCGTTGCTGCCGGAATCGGCAACGTAAATCTTGTTGGTTGCAGGATTAACGGCCAGGGCAAAAGGGTTGCGTCCGGCGCTGGCGGTTGTGGTCTCATTGCTTGCGCCATCGATTACCGTCACATTGCTGGAACTGTAGTTGGCGACGTAAATCTTGTTGGTAACCGCGTTCACCGCAAGCGCGAAGGGATGATCGCCTGCGGCAACCGTGGTCGTCACGTTGGTGGCGCCGTCGACCACGGTCACGCTGCCGCTGCCCCAGTTGGCAACATAGATTTTGTTGCTCACGGCATTGACCGCGACGGCGTTAGGAAAGTCGCCGGTCAGCACCGTGGTTGTGCCATAGGTCGCTCCGTCGATGACGGTCAGATTATTGCTGTTCTGGTTGACAACGTAAATTTTGTTGGTGGTGGGGTTCGCCGCGAGGGCGACGGGATAAGTTCCCACCGTTACCGTGGTAATGAGGGTTTGTGCGGCAGCCGGGAGGGAAATGGTCAGTAGGACAAGGACGGTGATTATGATTCTCTCGCAGAGCGCTTCTCCCGGCCGTCTCTTCATGATCCGCTGACCTCCATTCGTACGCTTGGGCGCGATGGGCCGCACGCCCGTGAAAGCGTGACCGTCGTTCACCCCGCTCACGATTCCGGGAGGGTCTTGGAATTGCTGCCGGCGTTTTCATCCGGCGGCCGAAGGGAGATTGAACAATTGCCCTGCGACTGCATCGGCGCGAATGGGCCTATGCAGCTCGTAGCGTGACCTACCTGTGCTGAAGCTCTATCTAAGTCGACGTTAGCGCAAGCCCGGCCGGCGAACAAGAATTAACCTCGCAAATTGGGCCCCGAGTTTCGGAATGGGAATCGCCGCACTCGTCAGCCTCGCCTCGGCACGATACGATTGGTGTGCACTACTGGAGCGTGTGATGACACCTGCACTTACAGATCTGGAACCCAAGCAAGTTTGGAAGCATTTTGACGCGCTGGCGGCCATACCCCGCGCCTCGACAAAAGAAGCCGCGGCGCGCGACTACGTGCTCTCCATTGCCGCGAAGCACAAGCTGGAAGCCGTTCACGACAAGGTTGGCAACACCGTCGTCCGCAAACCCGCTCATCCTGGCCGGGAAGCCGCGCCCATGGCCCTGTTGCAGGGACATCTCGACATGGTTTGCGAAAAGAACGAAGGCACGCCGCACAACTTCGACACCGATCCCATCAAGATCCGGCGCGAAGGCGACTGGCTGAAGGCGGAAGGCACCACCCTGGGCGCTGACAACGGGGTGGGCGTGGCGGCTGCGCTGGCCGTCATGGAGAGCACCGACATCGCGCATGGCCCGCTGGAATTCGTCTTCACCATCGACGAAGAAACGGGATTGACCGGCGCGGCCGAGTTTCCCGGCGGAATGCTGAAGTCGAAATACTTTCTCAACCTGGACAACGAAGAGAAGGACACCATCTGCATTGGCTGCGCCGGCGGCGTGAAGACCACCGCGCGCCGGAAAGTTACGCTGCGTCCTGCAAAGGGCGACACCGGCTGGCGCATCAAGATTTTCGGGCTGAAGGGCGGCCACTCAGGTGTGGACATCCATCAGGGACGCGGCAACGCACTGCGAATCCTTGGCGGCGCCTTGCAGACCCTGATGGAGAGCCTACCCGTCGAGATTGCCGATCTGACCGGCGGCAGCGCGCAGAATGCGATTCCGCGCGAAGCCTCGGCGACAATCGTGCTCGATGCCGCTCGCGAAAAAGAGCTGAAGGCGCTGGTGGCTACGCTGCAAGCCGAGTACAAAGCCGACCTCGGCGGCTTCGATTCGGAATTGCAGATCACGGTTGAGAAAGTCGTGCGTCCGGAAAAAGTAATCGACGCCCAGGATGCGAGCGCGACGGTTCATCTGCTGGCCAGCCTGCACCACGGCATCCTGGCGATGAGTCCTGACGTGCCCGAGCTGGTGCAGAACTCTACTAATCTCGCGACCGTGGCGACCAAGGGCGATGTCGTCGAGATTGTCACCAGCCAGCGCAGCGCCATTGCAACCAGCAAAGATTCGGCCGCGCGCATGGTGGCAACCGCCTGCCGCCTGGCGGGATTCGAGACCGAATATACCGGCAGCTATCCCGGCTGGAAGCCGGAGCCCACCAGCGACATCGTCCGCAAGTTGCAATCGGTGCACGAGAAGGTCTTCGGGCATCCCGCCAAGCTGATCGCCATGCATGCCGGCCTGGAGTGCGGCGTCATCGGCGAAAAGTATCCGGGAATGCAGATGGTGTCGTTCGGGCCGACCATCGTTGGTCCGCACAGCCCCGACGAGCGCGTGGAGATATCCTCAGTGGAAGGCTTCTGGAAGTATCTGAAGGCGGTGCTGGAAGCCATCTGAGCGTACCTATGAAAAGGAAAGTCCCGAGACTCAAGACCGATAGGGACGCGGAAGCCTTTCTTGCGCGAGATCTGTCGGGCCTGGATTTCTCCCAGTTCAAAGCTGCGCGGTTTGAATTTGAGAAGAAGGACGAGCAGATCAACATGCGGATACCGAGTGGTTTGCTGGCGGCCCTGAAAGCCAGGGCCAAGGCACGTGGCATTCCCTATACCCGACTCATTCGGGAGGCTCTGGAGCAGGCGATGGCCGCGCCGAAGTCGTGAGTCGTCGAACCTGGCGGTTAGCCGGTATGCTCGTGTGGTTTATCCATAAGGATTTTGCCTTGCCGAAAGGAACGCAATGCGTCTGTTGCTGAACTGGTTGTTGAGCGCGATCAGCCTGCTGGTCGTTTCGCACCTGGTGCCGGGATTTCACGTGCGCGGTTTCGTGGCTGCGCTGATAGCAGCGGTGGTGATTGGCCTGGTGAATGCCACCATCGGCCTGTTCCTGAAGATCATCACCTTTCCGCTGAGCATTCTTACGCTGGGCATCTTCTGGATTGTGATCAACGCCCTGATGCTGATGTTCGCCTCGGCGTTGCTGTCGCCGGACTTTTCGGTGCGCGGCTTCTGGCCGGCGTTTTGGGGAGCCATCGTGCTGGCGCTGATCAATATGCTGCTGAAGTCGCTGGCGCGGGACGCGGAGAGAGAGTAGTTGCCAAGGTGGGCGAGCTTTCCTCAGAAAATCTTAGAACTCGCGCAACCGCCGGACAGTTTCGCGTATGTCGCCGCTCTGGAACAGCCGGATTCCGGCCAAGCCGGCAGCACCGGCTGCAAGACAGGCGCGGGCATTCGTGAGATTGACTCCGCCCAACGCCAGCACAGCGAGTCGTCCCGAACCCGACCCTTCGACATCGCCCCGCTTGCTCGTTGCCGAGCACGCCTCGCGCAGCGCATTGAGGCCTATTCCTTTCACGTCCGTCTGAACCTTTTCGAAGATGGGAGCGAGTACGGCGAAACTTGCACCTTGCGCCTCGGCGTCGCGCACATTGGCCAACGAGTGAGCGGACACTCCGATGACCGGCTCACTGCCGCAGCATTTCATCCATAGCGCGCGAATCTCGAAAGCGGACAGTTCGCCGGAGGGCAGATGCACGCCGTCAGCGCCGCAGGCCAGCGCGATGTCGGCGCGGCCATTGACCAGTAGCTTAGTCGTGGGAGAATTGTCGCGGACGGCGCGTACCGCTTCGTGCGCCAGGCATTCCAGTTCGCTCGGCGGCAGGTCCTTTTCCCGAAGCTGGATGTAATCGATGCCGGCCCCAGCAGCCCCGGCAATCTTATGCAGCAATGCAGTGCGTTGGCCTGTGGCCGTTCCCGCGAATCCTTTGCGGCCCGTTATGTAGTAGAGCAGCATCGCCGCCCTCGATTGTATTCGCCGTGGAGGTTGTTGACGTTCGGCTAGAATCGGACTGTGCCTGTCTCTCGTCGCAAACCTGAATTAGCGCCGGATATTATTCGCCAGCCTCGAGCGGCCGGCGTCGCGCTTGAGATCCTGTGCGCGCCGAGTTTCGCATCATTGCCGTGGCTGGTGCATGGCTTCAGCACACGGCCAGGCGGCGTCTCCACTTGCTACGGAGGCAAAACGCTGAACCTCGGTCTGACGTCGCACGATGCGAAGGCCAACGTCGAGCGCAATCGCCGAGCGTTTCTGATTGCGCTGGGCGCGACTGACGCCAAGGGTGAACTCTGGCCGCTGGCGCAAGTCCGCCAGATTCACTCGGCGATTGTGCATCGCGTGATCGCCGCGACGCCGGAGCCGCTGGCCGGCGACGGCATCATCACCAACACCCCCGCGCTGCTGCTGGCAATCAAGACCGCCGATTGCGTTCCTGTTCTGATAGCTGACGTAAAACGGCGCGTCGTGGGCGCTTTCCATGCTGGATGGCGCGGAACGGTTGCGCGCATCGTCGAGAAAAGCGTGGGCGAGATGCAGCGCCAGTTCGGCAGCGTGCCCCGCGATCTGCGCGCGGCGATTGGGCCATCGATCCGGCGCTGCTGCTACCAGGTTGGCCCCGAGGTGCGCGCCGAGTTCGAGTCGCAATTCGCCTATGCCGGCGAGCTCTTCGAAGAGGTCTTCGACTCCAATGCCATTCATGTGCGTTATCCGCTGTTGTTCCTGAACCAGCGCGCGCCGGGACACGGCGATCTTGGGCCGGAGATCCATCTTGATTTGGTGGAAGCGAATCGGCGTCAACTGATAGACGCCGGCTTGCGGAAGAATCACATCAGCGTGATTAAGGGATGCACGGCGTGCGACACCGCGCGCTTCTTCTCACATCGCGCCGAGTTCGGCAAGACCGGCCGCATGATGGCGGTCATCGGCATCCGGCCGGAGTAGCGTCGTCCATTTGAAACCTGCAGTTGCTCTTGCTCAAATGCATTCGGGCCAGCGCGATGCCGGCCCGATTCTCACAGTTCGTCGCCTACAACTCGCGACCGTGCGTCAATTCGTGTGATGCGAATGGTGGTGACTGGAGTGGTGATGGTTCTTACTGTGGTGATGGTGATGGCTCGCGAGGACCGGCACGGCAATCACGACCATCACCACGAGAAGCAGCGGCAACAGCACCTTTTTCATGGCACGGATTATAGCCGCGAACCACAAGCTGTCAGCTGCGTTCAAGGCAAGAAGAACCATGTTTGGCAACAGTCAGTTCTAATGGCGCGATTGGAGCACAATCACAATTCGTGCATCCGGGTGGAGCACTCCTTCAGGAGTGCATGAATGCAGCTCAGAACTTTGGCTGGCCTTAGCCACTGAGGTCACTCGCTTGCGGAATTTACCTCAGCGGCTGAAGCCGACTGCTCTAACAGCTTTTTTATGCACGCCTGAAGACGTACTCCACCCACATGCAGATCACGCTAAATCCGGCTGCCCGGTGGCCGTCACCACCGACGCCCACTCTTCGCTGGAGAGCCGTTTGCGCTGCGTTGTAGCCATCGGGATGGGCACGTGGATGAATGCGCCATGCTGCAAGCCAACGATCATGTCCGTCTTGCCCGCCATGGCGGCATGAACGGCGTGACGCGCGAAGGAGTCGCACAGCACCGAGTCGACGGTAGACGCGGGCACGCTGCGAATGTAGTAGCTGGGATCGAAGTAGCGAATCGTCACCGGAAAACGCTGCGTCTGGAAGTGATCGCGAATCTTGTCGCGCAGGAACGTTCCGATATCGCGGTGCAGCAGGTTGCCGGAAGCGTCGCGCCTCTCCGCTGGCGGCATCAAGTGTTGCCCCGCGCCTTCAGCGACCACAATGACCGCGTGCCGCCGCTCCAGCAGGCGGCGATGCAGCGCGGCGAGCAGCCCACCGTCGCCCTCCAGTTTGAAACGCACTTCGGGAACCAGGGTGAAGTTGACTTCCTGGCTGGCCAGCGTAGCTCCAGCGGCGATGAATCCCGAGTCACGTCCCATCACCTTCACGATGCTGATGCCGTTGTGGACGCAGTGCGCTTCCACATGGGCTGAATCGATCACGTCCTTGGCCTTCTCAATTGCCGTGAAGTAGCCAAACGACCGGTTCACATACTGCACGTCGTCGTCGATGGTCTTGGGAATGCCGATCATCGAGATTTGCAACTTGCGCCGCTGGATTTCCGTGACCACATCGTGTGCGCCGCGCTGCGTGCCGTCGCCGCCGACGGTGAACAGCACGTTGATGCCGCGCTGCTCCAGGAAATCGACGATGATGTCGGCGCTGACCGGGCCGCGCGAGGTGCCCAGCAGCGTGCCTCCGAACTGGTGAATGTTTTGGACGATCTCGGCGTTCAGCCACATCGGCGCTTTGGAAGCCTCGGACGAGAAGCCCGAGTAGCCGTAACGAACTCCCAACACCGCAGGCACGCCATAGTGGTAATGCAACTGCAAGTAGACCGAGCGGATAACGTTGTTGAGGCCGGGACACAGCCCGCCGCAGGTCACAATGGCGACCTTGGTCTTGGCCGGCTCGAAGAAGAGGTGTTCGCGCGGGCCGGCGCGTTCGAACAACCGGCCATCGCTCTCGAAGGGATGGCGGTAATACATTCCATCGTGAATGAAAGTGCTTTCGATGGAACCAAACGCATCCAGCCGCAGCGGCGACGGCACTTGGCGCGGGCCGAGATCGGATATGGCGATCTTTTCGCTCATGACGTGACGGGAGTTATTTCTTCGGCTTCATGATTTGCCAGGCCGAGTCGGGCAGACGGCGGCCAATCATGCTGAAACTGCTGGAGCCGGCCAGCATCTCGCCTCCGTCCATGTATACCATCTCGCCGTTGATGTAACCGGCCTGATCGCTGACCAGAAATGCCGCCAGGTTCCCGATCTCGTCCAGCGTTCCAAAGCGGTGAAGTGGGTTGTGATCCAGCAACGCCTTTTCCAGTTCGGGCGTGGGCAGCAGCCGCGAGAAAGCTCCTTCGGTGCGGATCGCTCCGGGAGCGATGGCGACAAAGCGAACGCCGCGGCCTCCCCACTCCACGGCCAGGCTGCGCGTCAGCGCCGCGACGCCAGCTTTTGCCACCGCGCTGGGCACCACGTAGGCCGATCCAGTATCGGCGTAGGTGGTCGTGATGCTGAGGACAACGCCCTTATGCTGCTCCTTGAGCCAGCGCCGTCCGCAGGCCAGCGTCATGTTGATGGAGCCTTTCAGCACGATGCCGATGACGGCATCGAAGGCGTGCGGCGAAAGCTCTTCCGTCTTTGCCAGGAAGTTTCCGGCGGCGTTGTTTACCAGCACGTCGAGCGGGCCCGAGGCCCACAGTTTCTCGATCAGCGCGTCGACGTCCTCGGGGTAGCGCACGTCGCATGCGAAGCCTTCGATGCTGCGGCCGGTCGCGGCGGAAAGTTCCGC
>JBEKCJ010000054.1:0-29451 GCA_050014935.1 Candidatus Korobacteraceae bacterium | reverse complement strand
CTGCTTCTTCAATTCGTAGAGCAAATTCAGCGCCTCCAGCGGGCTGAGTTGATTGAGGTCGGTCTGCTTCAGGCGATCCACGATCTTCTGTGACAGCGGAGTGAAGATGGTGAGCTGCATCGGGGCAGACCCGAGCGCTTCGTCGTGTGCCAGATGTTTGACGGCGCTGCGCTCGGCGCTTTCATGTTCGGCCAGAACTTCGCGCGCACGGTTGATGACATCGATGGGCAGCCCCGCCAACTTCGCGACCTCAATGCCGTAGCTCTTGTCGGCCGCGCCCTCCTCTACTTTGCGCAGAAAGACGATTCCGCCGCCGCTTTCCTTCACCGACACGTGATAGTTCTTCACGCCGCTCAGGCGGTCGGCCAGCTCCGTCAGTTCGTGGTAGTGAGTTGCGAACAATGTCTTGGCGCGAGTGTTGGTGTGAATGTATTCGATGGCCGCCCAGGCGATGGCTAGCCCGTCGTAGGTCGCGGTGCCGCGGCCCACCTCGTCGAGCAAAATGAGCGAGCGCGGAGTCGCAGTGTTAAGGATCGCAGCCGTCTCCGTCATCTCGACCATGAAGGTGGAGCGGCCGCGCGCCAGATTGTCAGCCGCGCCGATGCGGGTGAAGATGCGGTCCACCAATCCGAGCCGAACGGAACGAGCAGGGACGTACGATCCCATCTGCGCCATCAGCACGATCAGCGCCGCCTGCCGCAGGTAAGTGGACTTGCCACCCATGTTGGGCCCGGTGATGAGCAGGATGGCATGAGTGGCACTGTTCAGATAAAGATCGTTGGGCACGAAGCGATCGGAGACGCCTGCGATCTCCATCTGCTCGATGACGGGATGACGGCCCTCGACGATCTCGATATCAGCACTGTCGTCCAGCTTGGGACGGCAATAGTTGCGATTCGCCGCAAGCGAAGCGAAGGCAGCCAGCAAGTCGATTTCAGCCAGTGCCAGCGCGGTTTGTCGGATGCGGCGCGCTTCGGCTGCAATGGCGGAGCGCAGCTCGGTAAACAGCCGGCGCTCGATCTCTACCATCTTTTCCTGCGCGTCGAGCACCTTGGCTTCGTATTCCTTCAGCTCGGGCGTGGTGAAACGCTCGGCGTTTACCAGTGTCTGCTTGCGTTCGTAGTCAGCAGGAGCAAGATGCAGGTTCGCCTTCGATATCTCGAGGTAATAGCCGAAGACGTTGTTGAACTTTACCTTCAGCGACCCGATGCCGGTGCGCTGGCGCTCGCGCTGCTCGATCTGCGCGATGTATTGCTTGCTGTTACGGCTGAGGTCGCGAAGCTCGTCGAGCGTGGCATCGACACCTATGCGAATCACGCCGCCGTCAGCGAGCGTAAGCGGCGGATCATCCTCCAATGAAGAGAGAATGCGCACGCGCAGATCAGCTAGCTCGTCGCATTGGGCGTGCAGCAGTTGCAATCTTTCAGCAGGAAAGTGGGACAGGGTGGTTCGTACCGCGGGAAGTTTGGCCAACGATGTCGCCAGTGCCAGCAGGTCACGAGGGTTGGCGGTCTCCAGCGTGACGCGGCTCAGCAGGCGTTCCAGGTCCAGGATGCCTTCCATTGAACGGCGCAGCTCTTCGCGGCCGACAAGGTCGCTGACCATGGACTCGACCGCGTCCAATCGCTGTCTGATCTCCCCCGGGTCGATTGATGGCCGCAGCATCCAGGCGCGCAGCAGGCGCTTGCCCATGGGGGTTACCGTGCAGTCGAGGGAGCGAAAGAGCGTGGCCTGTTCGCCCGAGCCGGCGAAGAGCGGCTCGATCAACTCCAGGTTGCGGACAGTGACGGCGTCGAGTACCAGGCAGTTCTGGCGCTCGTAGAATCCGATGCGGTCTACGTGATCGAGCGAGCCGCGCTGCGTGGTGCGAACGTAGTGCAGGATCGCTCCCGCTGCCGTCGCGGCGGCCGCGCGGTTGGCCAGGCCAAAGCCCTCCAACGACAGCACCCCGAAGTGATTTTCCACCTGCGGGATGGCGTAGTCTGGCGCGAAAACCCAGTCGTCGAGAGGCGTCTCGGCCCAACTGGCATTCTCTATTGACGTGATGCGCGGGGCGGCAGCCGCTTGCGACGTCGTGGCTCGCGGCTGATCGAAGAGCGGCAGCGAGGAGGCGAATAGCATCTCGCGCGGACGCAGGACCAGCAGTTCCTCGCGAATGCGGCGCTCGGCATCGTCACCTACAAACTCCGTGGCGCGAAACTCGCCGGTCGAGAGATCGAGCGCGGCAAAACCGACCGCATTTCCTGCGCGCGCCACGCAGGCGAGAAAGTTGTTCTCTTCCGAGTCGAGATGCGTGTCCACGGCCGTTCCCGGCGTGAGGACGCGTGTGACCTCGCGCTTCACCAAGGTTTTGGCGAGCCGCGGATTCTCCATCTGCTCGCAGATGGCGACCTTGAAGCCCTTGCGAATCAGCTTGGCGATATAGTTGTCGGCGGAGTGATAAGGCACGCCGCACATCGGAATGGCAATGCCCTTTTCTTTGTTGCGCGAGGTCAGCGTGATTTGCAACTCGCGCGCGGCCACCACCGCATCTTCGAAGAAGAGCTCGTAAAAATCACCCAGGCGGAAGAACAGAAGCGCACTGGGATGCTCTTTTTTGATGGCGGTATATTGCCGCATCAGCGGTGTGGAGGGCTCGGTCATAGGAGGGAACTGCGCGGATTATAGCAGCCGAAAAAATGCCGCTGTGCATCTTGCCAATTCAGGTCCCTGCCTTCTAGAGTCAATGCTTCATGGCAACCATCACGCTTTTCGAATGTAGTAAGTGCGGGGAGAAGTATCCTCCGCAATCCGCTCCAACTATTTGCCCCAAAGACGGTGGCCCGCTTTACGTGCGTTACGATTTGGAGGCGATCCGCGGCGCCACAGCCCGCGATTCGATCGCCACCGGGCCAGCCAATATGTGGCGCTACGCTGCGGTCCTTCCTGGCGCGGAGCCGGTAACTCTTGGCGAAGGATTTACGCCGCTTCTGCCTAGCCGCAAGTTCCCAAACCTGTTTATCAAAGATGAAGGGCTGAATCCCACAGGCTCATTCAAAGCGCGGGGGATGAGTGCGGCGATCACCATGGCCCGACACTATGGGCTGAAGAAGGTGGCTGCGCCCTCGGCCGGAAATGCTGGAGGGGCGCTTGCCGTTTACGCAGCTGCCGCCGGTCTGGAAGCGTACGTCTTCATGCCGAAGGATGTGCCCATCGCGAACCGGTTGGAAGTGGAGGCCGCAGGGGCGCACCTGACGCTGGTCGATGGACTCATCAGCGACTGTGGCCGCATGGTTGCCGAGCGGAAAGAGCAACAGGGCTGGTTCGATGTCTCGACGCTGAAGGAACCATTCCGCGTAGAAGGCAAGAAAACCATGGGATACGAAGTGGCCGAACAGATGGGATGGACCCTGCCCGACGCGATTCTTTATCCCACGGGCGGCGGGGTTGGTTTGATTGGAATGTGGAAGGCGTTCGCAGAGATGGAAGAGTTGGGATGGATTGAAAGCGGCAAGCGGCCCAAGATGATCTGTATTCAGGCCGATGGCTGCGCGCCGATTCCGAAAGCACTACAGGAAGGCGAGGCGGTGTCGAAAATGTGGCCGGACGCGCACACGCTGGCTGCCGGACTGCGCGTCCCTAAAGCCTACGGCGACTTCATCATCCTCGACATCGTGCGCAAGAGCTGCGGCACCGGAATCGCGGTGAGCGATGACGCGATTATGGACGGCGTGAAGGAGATGGCGTCGACGGAAGGCATCTTTGCCGCGCCTGAAGGGGGAGCTGCGCTGGCCGCATACAAGCAATTACTTGAAAGTGGGTTTCTCACTGCTGCCGACAAGATTGTACTGTTCAATACCGGCTCAGGCTATAAATATCTGGATGTGTTCGCGAAGTACTGGGGCGTCGAAGCATTCGCGGCGCCGGCAAAGTTGCCAGCTTCGCGGAACATGGGTGGAATCATTGCACCGTACTAGCGCCTGGCATTCAGCCGCCGGCGCTTTTCCCGTCAGACGCAGACTCGAAAACTGCTGTACTATCGCAGCGAGGTGAAAACATGTCGTTTCGTAATGGAGACAAGTCCCGGGAAAATCGGCTGCGCAAGGCGAAAGAGAAGAAGCGAGAAAACGTTCGGAAGTTGGTGAGCAAGGGTGAGGCAAAGAAACAGCCGGTCGCGGCGAGTTCGGCCAAGAAGTAAAGTCAGGAATTACGAGTGGTTTCTTCTTCGATCGCGTCTTGTTCTACCCGGCCAGCGGGATAAGAATACATCTTGCTCGCGACGTTGGGTGCTGCGTGCCGGCGCTCGGCAATCATCTCCGCGACAATGGCGACGGCGATTTCTTCGGGGGTAACCGCGCCGATCTCCAGTCCGATGGGCGCGTGGACGTTAGCGAATCTTTCCGCCGAAACGCCTTCCTTCTCCAGTTCTTTGTAGATCGAGATCGTCTTGCGCTTGGAGCCAATCATCCCCAGATAGCGCGCGCGCGCATTGATGGCCCAGCGCAGCACGCGCATGTCATCGCGATGTCCGCGGGTTACGATGACGATGTACGAACCTTCAGGCGGACAAAGGCGTGCCGTCACCTCTTCAAAATCGCCGGCAATGACCTCGCGGGCATCTGGAAAGCGCTCGCGATTGGCATACGATTCGCGATCGTCGGTCACGATGACCTCGAACCCGGCCGTGGCCGCGATCTTGTACAAATTGTACGCGACGTGCCCGGCGCCAAAGATGTAGAGAACCGCGGGCGGAAGCACGGGCTCAATAAAGACCTCGAGCGTGCCGCCGCAAACCAGGCCGGTGTCGTACTTGGGATTGTTGTTGAGGTTGAAGGTGAGCGAGCGCGGCTTTTCTTGTTCCATCGCTTCGCGCGCCGCCTGCCAGACCTCGGCTTCAACACAGCCGCCGCCGATGGTGCCCGCAATGGAGCCGTCATCGCGCACCAGCATTTTCGCGGTCTGGAAGGATGGAATGGAACCGCGAGCGTTGGTTATGGTGGCGACAGCTCCGCGACGTCCTTCGCGGCGAAGCTGAACGATTTGTTCGTAGATGTCCATGAAAGCGGTAATCCGCAATTAGCCCTTAGCAATCAGCCAAAATACGGATGGCCTCACCACAGTTTAGATGTGATTCTAAGCATCTGGAATCGGCTTATCGAATTTTATCGAGTTTACTTCAGCACTCCGTGCTTGCGCAGTACCTCCTGGAGTTGGTCGTGTGGCAGAGCCGGCACGACCCAGTAATCTGCGCCGATCATGGTCTTGGCCGCGATCAAGGCGTTGATGACCGACTCGTCGGTCGCTTCGATCACGGCAGCAAAAATCGGGTTCAGCTTCCAGCTCTGCATGCGCTGCAGCTTCGCATTCGGCTGGGTAAAGTCCGCGGTGCTGTTGCCCTCGTCCGCGCCGAGGTTCGCGGTGGAGAATGCCAGGAAGATATCGCCGGAGCTGTCGCCCTCGATCGCTCCCAGACGGCCCAATCCAACCGAAACGCGACGCGCCAGGCGTTTCAACTGGTCCGGAGTGAGAGGCGCGTCAGTGGCGACAATCACGATGATGGAACCCATTTCCGGCGGTCGAATACCGTCAGCTGTGCTGGTGATGTTGGGCTCGCAAACTGGTGCCGAGGTGCCATCCCAATTGGTAATCGGGGGGTCCAGTTTTTTCTCGACGCATCGCTTCTGCAACTTCATCTCACGCGCGACGGGAATGCCGGCGACAAGTAGGCCGCTCGAGTATCCGTAATTGCACTGCACCAGCACGCCGACGGTGTAGCCGCCAGCCTCGGGTGCGAGCTTGCGCGATGAGGTGCCTGTTCCGCCCTTGAAGCCGTTGCAGACCATCCCGGTGCCGCCGCCGACATTGCCCTCCAGGATGGCACCGCCGCTGGCGGAATCCAGCGCGTCCCATGCGTCCTGCGCGGTAACGTGCTGGCCCCGGATGTCGTTGAGCGGCCAATCGGCAGTCTCGGCCGTCACTGGGTACCAGAACGCGCCGAATTGTCCGCGCTTCACCATCCACGCCACCGCCGCATCTCGGACCACTCCCACGCTGCCGGTATTGGTAATCAGAATGGGCGTCTCCAAAACCCCGCTTTCCTCGATCCAGTGTGTTCCGGTCATGTCGCCATTGCCGTTTCCGGCGAAGTAACCAGCGAAGACGCTCTTCCTGCTCTGTCTGCCGCGCGGCAAAATCGCCGTCACGCCGGTTCGCACTGGACCTTTACCGATGACGAGACGTCCCTCGCCCGAGATCAACGTCTTGTAGCCGACCTCGACACCGGGAACATCGGTGATCGCGTTCAGTGGCCCGGGCGTGCCGTCGAAGGGAATGCCAAGATCGCGGGCGCGCGGCTGAGATGACTTGGAGGCGGCGGTGTTCTGGGCTGCGAGAAAGGTCGGACCGAATAGCGCCAAGGCTAGAGCAAGGACGAAGGCAGTCGTTCGATGCATCAGATGCTCTCCGATTTTGCGAGACAGAGCCGGTGCAACTACACGCCTAATGGTACAGCGTTGCTGAGACCCAGAGTAATATTCCTATTGGGGCCCTGGTTTACGAATGGGGTTGCGGCATTAGCGAAAGAGCGATGCAAGCGATTCGCATTCATGAGTCCGATGACTAAAGATTCATGCTAGACTACTCTAGGAAATCCCTATGGCAACCCTATACGTGGAAAACGTTCCTGATGACTTGTATGAGGCCTTGCGCAAACGGGCCCGCAAGAACCGCAAGTCCATCGCCGCTGAAGTGCTGGGTTTGCTGGAGCAATTCGTTCCGACCGAGCGGGAGCTGAAGGCGCGGCGTGCCTCTTTCCGCCGGTTGGAGGAAATCGCATCGCGGCCTTCCCCTTCCCTGGGACCGTTCCCATCCGCTGAGGAGATGGTGCGCGAGGACCGCTCGCGGTGACGCTGTTCGTGGCCGACGCGAGCGTAGCGGTCAAGTGGATTTTACGAGGTCCGGATGAGCCATTGGTTGCGCAGGCGCGGGATATATTGCTAAGGCAGACCGAAGGCAAAATCCAAGTGGCGGTTCCCGACCTCTTTTGGGTTGAGCTAGGAAACGTAGTTTGGAAAGCTGTTCGCTGTGGCCGATGCACGCGGCTTACCGCAGAAGCTGGTCTTAGTGAGGTTAGACAACACGGATTGCTTACGGTTGCCTCGGGTGCGCTGCTCGACGCTGCCCTGGAAATTGCGTTTAGATACGACCGCACGGTTTACGACAGTATCTACGTTGCCCTGGCGGTTGAATCCCGCGCGCAACTGATTACTGCCGACGAGAAGCTGGCGAATGCAACCGCCGCGTATTTGCCTGTGAAATGGCTGGGCGCCTGGTAGCTCCGGGACCCGCGTCGATTTAGTTGGACAATGCAAGCAGGAGAATACCCGTGAAAGCAGTTCGCATTCATGAATTCGGTAGTCCTGAAGTCCTCAAGTACGAAGATGCACCTGATCCGGTTCTGCGCAAGGATCGGGTGCTGGTGCGGATTCGGGCCTGCGCGCTGAACCATCTTGATCTGTGGGTCCGCAAGGGTCTTCCCGGCGTGAGGCTCCCACACATTCTCGGTAGCGATATCGCCGGCGAGGTAGTCGAGAGCGGCGAGTACATCACGGATGTAAGGCCTGGCACGCGAGTACTGCTGGCGCCAATGGTTTTCTGCAATCACTGCGAGCAGTGCCTGGCCGGGCGCCACAATTTCTGCCCACAGTTCGCGGTGCTGGGCAACGCGGTGGATGGCGGCAATTGCGAACTGATTGCTGTTCCGCGGGTGAACGTCATCCCGATTCCCGAGGCGCTGGATTTCGTGAACGCCGCCAGCGTTCCTCTCGTGTTTCTTACGGCATGGCACATGCTGCTGGGCCGCGCGCATTTGCGGGCCGGACAGACAGTGCTGGTGCTGGGCGCGGGATCGGGCGTGGGATCGGCTGCCATCCAGATTTCCAAGATGCTGGGCGCTGAAGTCATCACCACTGCAGGCGACGAGCGCAAGTTGGCCAAGGCACGCGAACTTGGCGCCGACTATACCATCGATCATTACCAGCAGAAGATTGCGGACGAAGTGAGACGAATCACTGGCAAGCGCGGCGTGGATGTTGTATTCGAACACGTGGGTGTGGCGACGTGGCCGGACAGCGTGCGCTCGCTGAAGCCGGGAGGAACGCTGGTCACCTGCGGCGCGACCACCGGCTACGAAGCCAGCCTCGATCTGAGGGTGCTATTCGCCAAGCAGCTTTCGCTGCTGGGCTCCTACATGGGGGAAATGAGTGAATTGCACGAAGTGCTGAAGCATGTGTTCGCCGGCAAGTTGAAGCCGGTGGTCGATCGTACCTTCCTGCTGAGCGAGGCGCGGGCCGCGCACGAGTATCTGGCTAAGAGTGAAATGTTTGGCAAGGTGGTGCTGACGGTTTGACGAACGCTTTGGGTCCGAGGCTAAAGCCTGATCGATTAGCGCACTGGGACGCTGGCCTAAAGGCCAGCTCTTCCACCTGGTCGTCGACACTCGCGGCGGAGTTGCGTCTGTCCGATGCCGCTGAGTATCCAAAACAGCAGGTATAATGGTGGACGATATGGCTGAGCAGCGTCTTCCGCACTTCGAGAATCCCGAGTCAGGGCACGAGCGTTTTGAGAATCTGGTGGGCCCGGAACACAGCCGGCGCGCCATTTTGCGCGCGACGTTCGGCGAGCAGCAGCACGAAGGCGTGGTGATGGCCTCGATGGACGCCGTAGTGAACTGGGTGCGGCGCAATTCCATCTGGCCGATGACTTTTGGTCTGGCGTGTTGCGCCATCGAGATGATGTCGATGGGAGCGTCGCGTTTTGATATCGCGCGCTTCGGCGCGGAGGTGTTTCGTCCCTCGCCGCGGCAGTCAGACCTGATGATCATCGCGGGGCGAGTTTCCCAGAAGATGGCGCCGGTGATTCGCGAGCTTTACGAGCAGATGCCCGAGCCGAAGTGGGTGATCTCGATGGGGGCATGCGCAACGTCCGGCGGCGTGTTCAACAACTATGCGTTGGTGCAGGGCGTTAATCAATGGATCCCGGTGGACGTGTATGTGCCGGGTTGCCCACCACGACCGGAGCAGTTGATCTACGCAATTATGCTGCTGCAGGAAAAGATCAAGAACGATCGCGGATCGTTCAAACGGGCGTTGAACCTGGAAAAAGCGTAATCAGTAAAATTAGATTTCGAGTCATGCCCGCCCTGAAGGGCGGGCATTCGAGTTTGTTGCGGTTAGGCAACTCACGGGCAGCTAATAGAGTGTGCTGGCGGGCAATACGTCCTGAATGGGTGTGCTATAGATCACGCTTCCCTGGTTCGCGAGCGCTTGCTGAAGTGAATACGCCGGTCCAGTCGCCGGGTTTAGGAATGGCGCGAGTGCGTCTTCGGCTGAGTTCGGGCCATTCGCCAGGCTGGTCAGGCCGTCCGTTTGTTCGTAGGCTTTCTGGTTCGCTGGATTCAGGTTTCCAATGACGCGTCCCAGCACGCGATGCTCAGCTTCCACACAGCCGATGGAAGCTGCCACCTTGGCAAAATACTCCAACTGGTCCGATGTATAACCTGCCGCTCCATTCACCGCCAGCACCGCGAACTCCTGCACCGCAGTGAGGTACGCGCCAATGAATGCGTTCTCTAGCGCGTCCAGCAATGCCAGGAACGGCCCAAGGGTGTCGAAGGTGCCTGACGGAAAGTAGAAGGTCTGGTAAGGGTCCTGCTGCGAGGAGCCAAGCCCAAGCAAGGAGCGCATGAGATCGGCATGATCGATCTCCTCGGTAAAGGCAGCCTGCAAGTACGCGACATTTCCAGGGTTAGAGTCCGTGGGATTGAGATTGTGGGGAGACCCGCCCGGCCCAGCGAGGTTGGGGTCCATAATAACCGGGCCGACGAGGCCGTTGTAGTAGAAGGTTGTAGCCAGATCTTCAGCGATCAGCGCCGCGGTGAAAATGTCGGTGGGGGTATCGTGAACGGTGGTGGGACTTCTGTGGCCGCCATTCAAAGCAATTTTGTTTGGCGCAATGGAGTTCTGTGCGATCAGCGAATTCAAGCTGCCGCCGACCAATGTGGCAGATGCAATTCCCAGTCCTGCCATTCCCGTGCCTTTGAGGAATTTACGCCGGTTGAGGGCCTTGCCCGCGAGGGTGGTGATTTCGGAAGAATCCATGGGATATCTCCTCCACTGCAGGAATAGGAAGACGACTGACGTCCTGGCGTAGCCGTCACGCCGAAGGCGGCAGTTTTCTTCCACCTTGTTTACGGTGTGGGGTGGATCCTGGATTGTCGGAAAAAAGAAATATCTGGATCCGCGACCGCGGATCAGTTTTTGGAGCTTCAACCGGCGCGAAAGTCGCGCACATCCTCATGCGCGCGCCACAGAACGGCCGGCGGTTGCTGACGAAGTGTGGCCAGCTTTTCGTTCACGGCTTCCACATCCGCCTTCGACCAGCTGACCGAAGAGATCTCGATGCTGCCGCTGGGATCGATGTAGAAGAGGGTGGGAACGTTGGTAAGCCCGTAGGCGTTGGATACGGCGTAATTCTTGGGATCGTCGAGCGCGACGGGAAAGGTGACACCGTACTTATTCGTAAACGACGCCGTGTCGCCTGCGTTGTCCTGCGAAACGCCCAATACGGTGACGCTGGCATCGCGGTTCGCCTGGTACATGCGCTCGAAGAACGGAAAGGCGTACTGGCAGACCGGGCAGCTGACCTTGAAGAATGCCAGCACGACCGGGCCCTTATTTAGCGCCTCTTGTAAGGACACATGTTTGCCGTCGAGTGTAGGAAGTGAAAATTCTGGCGCGCGGACCCCTGCGGTCAATGTAACCACTCGCTGAAACCTCCGAAGGAATCTTGTTAACGACATATAGATTCAACCGTACTGTCATTGGACGCAAGCGCCAATCGGCGCAGGACCTTTCGCGTGAGGCCGGTAAGTGGCAAGCGCTGGCACTGCCGGTAAGTAAACCATTGCGCGTTGGTTGCTGCATCGTGTAATTGATCGGGCAGCATGGCGAAGACGGCGACGTGGTAATCCGTGTCGGTGATGGAGTGGCGAAGTTGCAGAAGCGGTACGGCTCCATTCGTTAGGCCCGGAGGCAGCGATGGCAGTTCCCACATGCCGGCCATGAGCGAGGCCTCGGCTGGGCGGCGGACGAGGAGCAGGGAAGAGCTTCTCCGCGCGAGAGCATAACTGATGGCCTGCCGTTTTCTGGCGGCTTGCAGGCGTGGGCGTTCGGCGCCGCGAGATTCGCAGAAGAGGTTCAGCGGACACAGAGGGCACTGCGGCGCCCGAGGGGTGCAGATGGTCGCGCCCAGTTCCATCATCGCCTGATTGAAATCGCCTGGGCGTTTGCGGTCCAGCAAGATACCGGCTTGTTGCCAGGCAGCTTCCTTACCTTGCGCCTCTCCGTGCAGCCGTTGGAGAACGCGTTCCACGTTGCCGTCCACAACGGCGACGGCCTCACCAAACGAGATGCTGGCGATTGCGGCCGCGGTATAACGGCCGATGCCGGGAAGTGATGCCCAATCTTCGGCAGTCCGCGGAAACCTTCCACGTCGCTCGCGTGCAATTAATTTGACGGCCTGGTGCATTCGCCGGGCTCGGTGGTAGTAGCCGAGGCCGCTCCACATGGCGAGGACGGAAGACTCGCGAGCGGCTGCCAACGATTTGATTGTCGGAAACCGGCGCAGGAAGCGGGCGTAGTGGTCCAGTACTGCCGCGACGCGGGTCTGCTGCAACATGATTTCGGAAATCCAGATGCGATAGGGATCGCGATTACGGCGCCATGGCAGGTCACGGCGATTGGTGTCATACCAGCGCAGCAAAGTGCGTCGAAGGGATCGAAGTTGAGATGATGTGAGGGATGGTGCGCGCCCGCTCATGCAGTGGCGATTGTACAGCGCAGAAGCACAGCTTTTCTAAAACCTCGACCGGCAGACCGCGGCCTACACGCTAAAACACTGCTCGAATCTGTCCTGCAACGCATTTGCATCGATGCCGTCGGGTGCGCCGATAGCCACAATCTGGGTCAGCGGAGGGCGCTCACCCCACTCATCCTGCAACGAAATATCAACCCGCTTGCCGACCACTTGCAAGACGGCGCGACGGTCGGGAGCATCGGAAGAATGCACCACACCCTTGGCTCGATAAATGCTCGCTGGAAGTTTCGAGGCAGCGGAGCGCAACGCATCGAGCGAAAGGGGACGGTCTGTCTCGAAACTCCAGGTGCTGAAGGTTGAGGGATGATGCTGGTGGTTTTCGTGAGCGCGGTTTCCGCTGGCGCATGTGTCGGCGGGCGCATGGTCAGCCTCCATCTGGGAGGGATCGAAGCGTCCGCTGGAGAGCAGGATTTCCATCGGGACCTCGCCGAGGGGCGCTTCCACCAGACGGTAACGGCCAAAGCGGTCGTCGAGCCACGCCCTGATTCGGCTAACTTCTTCGCGGCTGACGAGATCCGTTTTACTCAGCATCAGCATGTCCGAGTAGGCGATCTGGCGAGTCTTCAACTCCATCTGCTCGGGCACAGCGAAGACCTGCGCCGCGTCCACAAGACACATGATGCTGTCCAGACGGACACGTCCACGAAGGCTCGCGTTGATGAAGGTGAAGGCAATTCTTGAAGGATCGGCCACGCCACTGGCTTCAACGATGATGTACTGAGGCTGTTCCGGACGTTCCGTGATTTGCTCTACCGCGGTAAGCATGTCATCACGCATGCTGCAACAAATGCAGCCGTTGGCCAGGCTGATAAGGTCTCCGCATGCTTCCACGCCAGCTACGAGGTTGGAGTCGATGTTGATGGAGCCGAAGTCGTTCACCATGACAGCGATGCGAAGTCCGTGATCGCCGTTGAGGATACGATTGAGCAGGGTGGTCTTGCCGGCGCCGAGAAACCCGGTGAGCACGGTTATAGGAATGATCGTGGGATCGGTTTTTGTGTCGTGGTCAATCATGTTCGCGCTTTGCCCGATGTGGACGGTGGCTTGGGAACCATCCTGCGCTGGACAACTTAGGGCGCCTGCGGTGGTTCGGGCTGCTGGCTCTGCTCGGGAGCTTCTTCGGGAGCGCCGTGCCGGCGCAGCAATTGCGCCAGATTCTGTGAAAACGCGGAGCGCGGCAGAACCATGTCGCATCCCGCTTCCTGCGCCTTCATCTTCAACTCGCCCTGCACATGAGAGACAAACCCGATGATGTTGGTGGCTTTCTTCAGCTTCGACTTCAGCTTGGGAATCATGGTGAGCGGTTTTACCGCGACGTTGTTCAGGTCGAAGATGATAAGTGAGGGCTTGTCGTCGCCGTTCTGGCCGATTCTTTCCTGAAGATCTTTCTCGGTCTTGACGAACTCGACCTTCACGTTCATCTTGCGCGCCGTCTCCTGGATTTTTGCCAGAAAGAAAAGGTCGTCAACGAAGGCAAAGATGCGGGTAGGCGAGGCCTCAGACGTCGCAGGCAGAGGTTCCGGATCAGGCGGAACAAATTGCTTGCCCAGGGGCTGGCCCATGCGGCCGCGGTTGGGTTTGCGAGCATTACCGTTGTTGTTGCCCTGGAGCGCACGATAGCTATGGTCCATGGGAGCACTGTAGATGCCGCCAGCGAGCGCGTTCTGCCCGGCCGGGCGCGGCCCGGACTTACGACCGGGAGGCCGGTTCTTGCCGGCTCCATGACGATGCTGTCCCGGCTGTTGTGGTGGTTGTGCCGCCCCGTGCGCGACGGGTCCACGGCGGCCGCGCCGCCGTCTGCGTCCCTTCCCTCCGGGATTGCCGGAAGGAGGATTCGATCCTTGATTCATGCTTCTCTCTTGTTTGGCCCGCAGGTAGCGGGCTCCCACATTTATGAACCGCTGTTCCGCGCTGAACGTACTGGTCACTCGCTGGCGTGGCTGCGGTTGGATACTTCGCTGAAATCGATTCAGTTACGTCCATCTGGCGCTCGGAAATTGGGCGCGAGGAACGCCTGCACGGGAAGTGAGGCGATTTGGAGGACGCTCCTATCGTACCCAGCTTTGCGGCTGGAACGCAAGTATAAAAGCTGGCTTCTACTTAGGATGCACCCAGTTGGCAAAGGGGTGTTGTTAATTTTGGGTCGATGTCCAATATCAGGTTCTCCGGCTCGCGATGTCGACACTCGTTGCCGGACTTCGCCGTCTGAGTCTGCGTACGAGGCACGTTGAGCGTCCTTCAACTTGCGATTTTGAGAACAGCCCGCAGCGCGTCGACCGCCAACTGCGCCGCGTGCCCCGAAGCAGGTGGCAGACTGCCGACGGTGCGAATGACGTCATCTTTGTCGATGGTGCGGGCGTCAGCAACTGATTTCCCCTTCGCCATTTCGGTTATGGCCGACGCGCAGGCCATGGCCGGGACGCACCCCTTGGCGCGGAAGCGGATTTCGGCAATGCAACCGGCGGCAATCTTCACTGCCAGCTCCAGTATGTCGCCACAGGCGGGATTCTCAACCCGCACCTGCGCGGACGCGTCGGGCAATTCGCCTGAATTGCGGGGATGCTCGAAGTGATCAAGAAGCTCGGCAGAGTACATAAGCGCGAGAAGATACTATCCCGGCGGCGGACTTGTTTACCACCCTTCGGCTTCGCTCCGGCACAGAGACGCAGACTAGAGAAAAATCACTTCACCACCCGTTCGGCTGCGCTCAGGGCAGGCTCGGAGACAGAGGGCACGGAGCAATGGAATTCACTCAGTGTGCTCCGTCGTCTCGGTGGTGAACGTGAATTCAGAGGTGCTTCTGCGGTGGACGCGGTGCGCTTCGTATAATCAAACTGATGTGAACGCCACAAACCATGCGCCGCGAGGTATCGTTTCCCTGCAACCGAGTGCCACCGTCACTTTACGTGACTTGGGCCTGCTCGATCGGATTGTCGCCTGCACCAAGTATTGCGTCGACGTGTGCCCCGAAGTCGCTGATGGCTCGCGGCTGATTGTCTCGGATTCCTGGTCGGCACAGTGCGGGGAGATTCTGGCTGCGCGACCTGACCTGGTGCTGGCCTCAGTCCCATATCAGACTGAAGCCATTTCCGAGATACTGAAGGCGGGAGTGCGGTTTCTCGGCCTCGCTCCGCGAGCGCTGACCGATATCTACACCGACATCGCGGCCATCGCGGGAGTTATGGGAGCGGCAGAGCGAGGCGAAGCGGTCATCGCCGGAATGCAAGGCTGCATCGAAGAAGTGCGAGAGCGTGCGGCAGGATCTGCAACAGTGAAGGTTTTCTGCGAGGAATGGGGTAACCCGATCATAGCTTCAGAGCCGTGGGTCGCCGAACTGGTGAAGATCGCAGGCGGCGAGTTCATTGGCGCTCCGGGCAAGAGCACGACGGCGGAGGAAATCGCGACTGCGCAACCCGACGTGGTCCTGGCGGCGTGGTGCGGCGCAGGAGATCGTGTTCCGCTGGAGAAGATGGTTGAGCAGCGCCAGTGGCAGAATCTGCCGGCGGTGCAAAGCCATCGTGTCTTCTGCATCCGGGACGAGTTGCTGAATACGCCATCAACCACTCTGCTCGCCGGATTGAGAGCCATTGCGTGGGCGCTTCATTCCGAGCGCTTCGAGCGGCCAACGGGAATCCGGCAGATTGCAACCAGCACTTAGCATTTAGTGGTAGAAAAGGAAGCGCATGCCTACGAGTCAACAGAAGATTGCGGAAGAGCTGACCACGCTAGCTGAGGCCGCGCCCAGTGTCGAGGACCTGATGAGTGTCATCGTTGGCCGCCTGCAAGAGCGGCTTGGCCATTTCGACTGGGTTGGTTTCTACATGATCGAGAAGGGCGGTCTCGGCGAAGAGCCGAGCCTGGTGCTTGGGCCCTACGTCGGCGCTGTGACACAACACACGCGCATCCCGCTGAATCAGGGCATCTGCGGAGCGGCTGCCTCGTCCGGGGAGACGGTGATAGTGGATGACGTGAAGTCCGACCCGCGCTATCTGGCCTGCTCGCTGGAAACCAGGTCGGAAATTGTGGCGCCCGTGTTGGTAAAAGGCAAAGTGGTTGGCGAACTCGACATCGACAGTCATACGCCAGCGGCCTTCAACGAGGACGATCGCAAGCTGGTGGAGCACTGCGCCAGCCTGGTTGGCGTTTACTTGGAGACGACGAGATGACGGGCTGCTGCTGCCGTCCAGCGGGGCAAATGAGATGATCAAGCAAGTGGTGGCGGCGCTGATGGTACGCGGTGACGAGATTCTCTGCTGTCAGCGGACCGAATATCAGGCGCTGCCGCTCAAATGGGAGTTTCCTGGCGGCAAGATCGAAGCTGGAGAGGAGCCGCCGCAGGCGCTCCAGCGCGAGCTGGAAGAGGAGCTGGGCGTGCGCGCAGAGGTTGGCCCAAAAGTTGCTCAACTTCAACATCATTATCAGAACGGCAACGCGGTGGAGCTGCACTTCTTTGTGGTGGAGCGGTACGAAGGCGAGATGCAGAACCGCATCTTCCGTGAGATCCGCTGGGTGAATCGCCGCGAGCTGCCCGCGCTGGACTTTCTGGACGCGGACCGTACGCTGGTGAAGCAGATAGCTGCGGGAGAAGTGCTTTAGCGGTTTCTCGAAGTAAAGCAGATCCCTCCTCAGCCTAAAGGCTTCGTCGTGATGACAAGGATATTGAAATGCGTTGGCACGCCAGACCACGGTCGACTCTTCCGTAATCTCAGTGCGAGAATCGATCGATCAGCAGCCCGTGGCGAAGGCCGCGATCGCTTACCGACAGTTTGTCCTTCCTGAGCTTGTCCATCACCGTCTTGACGATGCAAGCGCCTGCCAGAATAACATCAGCGCGCTTCGGTTGAAGCCCAACGACGGTGCGGCGGTCGTCCAGCGACATCGTCCGATAGAGTTCGATCTGGCGCTCGATCTCAGCGCGCTCTAGCACGGAGCCTTGAATGATGCTGGGATCGTACTTCGCAAGTTGGTGTTTCACTGCCGCGATGTTCGTGATCGCGCCTCCCATTCCGACCAGCACATCCGGCGAGGGCCTGTTGTCCAGACGAGCAAGATCAGTAGCAATGGCAGCGAGCGCGGCGCTGAGTTGCCCGGGAGGAACGATGCCGCCGAGAGTGTACACCTCGGTATAGCGCACAGCGCCGACGTTCAGGCTGAAGCGCTCGGTGACGACGGAACCACGGCCAAAGGTGAATTGGGTACTTCCTCCGCCAGTGTCGAATACAGCCAGCGAGCCCTCCGCCAAGCCGAGGCCGGATTTGACTGCAAGATAGGCTAGCCGTCCTTCTTCTTCACCGGGAATGATCTCGATACGGATGCCACAGCGCTGCTCGACCGCGTCGATAAACTGCTGGCTGTTACGCGCAGTGCGAAGGCCCATGGTGCCGACCGCCGCGATGGCCGTCACCTGCTTTTCTTTGGCTTCAGCTGCCATCGTGGCAATCGCAGTAACGGTCCGCTCCATGGCTTGGCTGCTGATCTCACCGGTCTGTTCCAACCCCTCACCGAGTCGCGTGATCTCGGCACGGTCCACCAGGGTGCGCCAAGTCCCATCATCGAGCCTTTCGCTGATATTGAACTTTACCGAGTTCGTACCGACGTCAATCACCGCATAACGTGGCATGGCGAGACTCCTTAGCTTTTCAGCCCGATCAACTGCTTCAGGCCGCGCGGATAGCTGATGTTTTCGAAGCGGTCCAGCCCGAGTTTGCGCACGGTGGCAATTACATGAGCTGGATCTTCGAGCTCGAGGGCAACCGTCTTTGTGCTCCTGTCTTCGGCGATTACGTCAGTCATTTCCGACATGCAGCCGTCGACGGTATAGCGGGCGCGCTTCTTGTGCACATTCACGACGCGCAAGCGGTCGCCTGGCTTTGCCAGTTCGTCAATGAATTGCTCAAGCGTGTAGCCGTCGCGGGTCAATGGCAGAGGGGCGATGCCAAGCGCGCCAAGGACTTTTGTTACTTCCGCGGCGGTTAGAGGGAAAGATCCCTTCATCACGGGCTTCCATTGCTCGAGGCCGTCGGCGTTGACCTGCTGAAGCGTCTTGATGTCCATCAGCTTGTCGCGGACCTTGACGTTTTCATTGTTGGCCGACGAAAGAAAGTAAATCTCGTCACTTTCCTGGACTTCGATTGGGTGGAGCTCAGCGAACGCGGCATCCGCTTTGCCAAAGCTTTCGCCGAAGGTCCGCCACTCCCAACGAGGAATGATTTTTTCCATAAGTTCTATCTACTCTCAGGCCGAGAAACGCACCAATAAAGATGAATCTATAGTACCGGGGAAGAGGCGCGCGAAATCCAGAGTCTCCGGTACCATTACAGCCATGCAATCCAGAAGTTTTGCATCGCTTCTGGCGAGTGGCGATCGCAGGTCGATAGGAAGGTCTAACGAGGTGGCGGCTGCGGTGCTGCGACAGCCGGACAGCTTCCCCGAGCTTCTGCGATGCATGTGGAGCGACGATCCCGTCTTGCGTATGCGTGCCGCCGATGCGGTGGAGAAGATCTCGGTCTCAAGACCGAAGCTGCTGCAACCGTATCGGGCCGAGTTAATGGGACTAGCCGAGGAAGCCAGCCAGCAGGAATTGCGCTGGCACTTGGCGCTTATGATTCCGCGACTCCAACTGGCAGCAGCCGACCGCAGACGGGCCATGGAGACGCTGCGCCGCTATCTCGATGACCGCAGCTCGATCGTGAGAACCTGTGCAATCCAGGGACTGACAGAATTATCTCGTGGCAACAGAGCCATGGAGGCAGAGATGGTCGAACTGTTGGAACATTTCTGCGCTACCGGCACGGCAGCAATGAAGGCCCGCAGCCGGAAGCTACTGAGAGAGCTGCGGCAAGTGAAGGGTTCCCTAGGATAGGTCGAGCCTTCGTGCCTCACTGCGCGAAGGTTTTTTCGCGCTGCACGTAGTGCTTCTGGAAGTAGTCGCGATATTGGCCGCTGCGCACGTCATCCAGCCACTGCTGATTGTCGCGATACCACGTGATGGTGTCCGCCAGCCCCTCGTCGAACTGCACTTTCGGCCGCCACCCCAACTGGCTGCTCAGCTTCTCGCAATTGATGGCATAGCGCAGATCGTGGCCCGGGCGATCGGTGACGAACTGAATCAAATCCTCGGAGCGGCCCAGCGCTTTGAGGATCAGCTTGGCCACGTCGAGGTTCTGCATTTCGCAACCGCCGCCGATGTTGTAGACCTCACCCTCGCGGCCATGTTGCAAGATCGTATCCAGCGCGCTGCAATGATCGCTGACGTGAATCCAGTCGCGAACATTGGTGCCCTTGCCATAGACCGGCAGTCGCTGGCCCGCCATCGCCTGGGCAAGCATCAGCGGAATGAACTTCTCGGGGAACTGGTAAGGTCCGTAGTTGTTGGAGCAGCGCGTGATCAGCCCGGGAAACTTGTGCGTGTGGACATAGGCCAGAACCGCCAGATCGGACGCCGCTTTGGTGGCTGAATAAGGACTGTTGGGTCTGAGCGGCGTGTCTTCGAAGAAATGTCCTTCCTCGCCGAGGCTGCCATAGACTTCGTCGGTGCTGACGTGTACAAAGCGCGGCACACCTGCTGCACGGCACGCTTGCAGCATGTTGTATGTGCCCTCGACGTTGGTGCGAACGAAGGCCGAGGCATCCTCGATGCTGCGATCCACATGGCTCTCAGCGGCAAAGTGAATCACAGCGTCGCAGCCACGGACATGGTCGAGCACGCCGCGATCGCAGATGTCCATCTGCACAAAGGCGCAACGGCCCTGGCTCAGTTCGGGCTCCAGATTTGTGAGATTGCCCGCGTAGGTCAGCTTGTCGAGTACCACCAGCTTCCAGTCTGGGTGCTTGGCCAGCATCTGATGAACAAAATTCGAGCCAATGAATCCTGCGCCGCCCGTAACTAGTAATTTCATGCGCCACGCACCTGAACTGCTTCTTCGGCGCTCGCGTTACGCAAGACTTTCTCGCGGACCATGTTGCTGGCATGCCAAAGCGATTCGAATGTGCCAGCATCGGTCCACCAGCCATTCAGCATCCCGTGGTGCAGCGAGCCTTCTTCGATGTAGCTGTTGTTCACGTCGGTGATCTCGTACTCGCCGCGTCCCGAAGGCTTAAGGCGGCGAATGCGATCGAAGACCGACTCATCGTAGAAATAAACGCCGATCACGGCAAACGAAGAGAGCGGCTCGGTTGGTTTCTCTTCGATGCGAATGATGCGGCCATTCTCGAAGACAGGCACGCCGAAGCGCTCGGGATCGGTGACCTCCTTCAGCATCACCATCGCGCCCTTTTCGAGCCGCTCGAACCGGGTTGCGGTCTCGCGAATGTCGGCTTCAATGATGTTGTCGCCGAGCACGACGCAGATCTTGTCGCCCTTGGCCCACGGCTCGGCCAGCCGGAGGGCGTCGGCGATTCCACCTTCGCCCTCCTGATAGGCGAAGCTGAGCTGCTGAAGCCCGAACTCCTTGCCGTTTTGCAGGAGGCGGAGAAAATCGCCGGCGTTGTGGCCGCCGGTGACGATGAGGATGTCACGAATGCCGGCGTCCACCAGGATCTGTAGCGGGTAGAAGATCATGGGTTTGTCGTACACCGGGAGCAGGTGCTTGTTGGTGACACGGGTGAGCGGATAAAGACGCGAGCCAATACCGCCTGCCAGGACTATGCCCTTCATAGGTCTCCGTTCATTAGTAGCGAACAGTGCGAGCTACAGGCTCCGCCTGGGAGCCGGCGGGAGTGCGCTGCCGCAGCGCAAGGGGATGAACTGTTCCACAGCTGGTAACTGAAGATTATCAGCGAATGGCATCCTGCATGGCAAGCCGCAATTGCGCCCGCCAATCCGGCAGCGCGATGCCGAATGCCGCCTGTATCTTCGCATTGGAGAGCACGGAATTACGCGGCCGCCGGGCCGGAGTTTGATATTGCTCGGTGGTAATTGCGACCACGCGTTTGGCCTTGAGCTCGCCGCCGAACTCGCCGGTTTCGGCCGGCCAGTCGAGCAGGTCTTCGTAGTCTTCCAGGATCGCTTGCGCGAACCCGGCCCACGACGTTGTTCCCGACGCCGTCAGATGAAACAAGCCACTCTGCCACGACTTTGTGCTGGATTTACGCTCAAGTAAGCGGGCGAGAATGATGGTGGTGGATTCAGCCAAGCTGCGGGCCCAGGTGGGCGCGCCATATTGGTCGCCGACCATGCGAAGTTCTTCTTTCTCGCGCGCCAGACGAAGCACGGTGCGCAGGAAGTTCTTGCCACGAATGTCATAGACCCACGTGGTGCGAAGAATAATGTGGGCACAGCCGCTGGCCATGATCGCCTGATCGCCCTCCAGCTTGGTTCGGCCGTAAGCGCTCAGTGGGCCGGTGGCATCGCCCTCTTCGTAAGGGGACGGCTTGCTGCCGTCATAAACGTAATCGGTGGAGTAATGGACCAGCAGGGCGCCGGTGCGCACGCACTCTTCGGCGATCTTTCCCGGAGCAGCGACGTTGATAGCACGTGCCAGTTCCGGCTCGCTCTCGGCTTTGTCAACGGCAGTGTAGGCCGCGGCGTTGACGACGATGTCAGGCGCGAAATCGCGGACGGTGCGGGAGACGGCATTCAAATCGGTCAAGTCGACTTCCTGGATGTCGATGGCCATCACTTCGCCCATGGGAGCGAGTGTGCGCTGGAGGTGCCATCCCACCTGGCCGTTCGCGCCGGTTATGAGCAGTCGAAGACTCATGGCTGGTACCTCGGCAATTGATCGTGAGCGATTTGAGCCAGCGGAAGGTAGCGCATATCTTTTTCCGAGAGAATGGGCGAAGGCGTGTCCCAGTCGATGCCAATGGCCGGGTCGTTCCACAGCACGCCGCGATCGTCGGCGGCGTCGAAGTAGTCGCTGCACTTATAGAGGAAGTCGGCCGTTTCGGATAGCACCACGAAGCCGTGGGCGAAGCCCATGGGGACGTAAAGCTGGGCATGGTTCTCACCCGACAACACCACGCTGACCCACTTGCCAAAGTGCGGCGAACCGAGGCGGACATCAACGGCGATATCGAGGACCTCGCCGCCTGCGACGCGGCACAGCTTGGCCTGTGGGTTGCGAAGTTGGTAATGCAGCCCGCGCAGCACCCCGCGGGAGGAATGGGAATGATTGTCCTGCACGAATGTCTCGCGAATTCCTGCGTCGGCGAGAACGTTCTGGCGGTAGGTCTCCATGAAAAAGCCGCGCGGATCTTCGAAGACACGTGGCTTGATCAGGAGTACTCCGGGAAGTGAGGTTTCGATGATCTGCAAATTTGCGCTCGTGGATACTGGAGTGGCTGCGATGGCATGCATTTTGAGGGTAAGGGCTTAGGGACTTGGGGTCAGGGACTGGAGATCAGCGAGATTACCGCTGTGTGGGTCGGCTGACTCCCAGCCCTAATCCCTAGTCCCAGTCCCTAATCCCTGATCCCCAAACCCCAACTACCCGACGGACGATTATAATGCGTGCTTCCTCGAAAGCTATGAGCTGCTCGGCTATTGTCGTGACGCACAACTCCGGCGCGACCGTCAGGCCATGCCTGGAGGCGCTGGTTGGCGAGGAGTGCGAGATCGTGGTCGTCGATAATGCCTCGGCTGACGACACGGTGCAGCGCATTGAAGAGTTCGTCGCGTGGCATCCGGTTCGCCTGATAGCGAACGAGGAAAACCTCGGATTCGGGGCGGCTGTGAACCAGGGCGCGCGCGAGGCGACGGGCGAGGTGCTGCTGATCCTGAATCCCGACGCAATTGCGGAGCCGGGCGCGGTAGCCGCGATGCTCCGCTGCCTGCAATCGACTGGAGCGGACACGGTGGGTGGTGCGCTGCTGGAAGCCGACGGCCAGCCGGCGCGCGGCTTCGTCTTTCGCAGATTACCGACGCTTGCGACACTGGCTTACGAGGTGCTGCTGGTCAACCATCTCTGGCCGGGAAATTCCGTGAACCGGCGTTACCGCTGTGTGGACGTCGACTACTCGCAGCAACAGGAAGTCGAGCAGCCCGCGGGAGCGTGTCTGGCGATTACTCGTACAGCGTGGGACGGCATAGGAGGCTTTGATGAGCAGTTCTTTCCCGTCTGGTTTGAGGATGTCGATCTGTGTAAGCGGCTGCTCGATGGCGGTTTGAAGATTTTCTACTGTCCGGGGGCTCGTTTCCGGCACAGTGGCGCCCACAGTGTGGGACAGTTGTCGTTTCGTGACAAGCAAGTCTTCTGGTACACGAACATGCTGCGGTACGCGAGGAAACACTTCTCCAAAGGGCAAGTCTTTTTCTTGCGCACGGCAATTATCAAGGGAATGTTACTGCGTTCGGTGGCGGCGTTGTTTGGCGCGGGGAATGTGCCGATGGGAGAAGCATTGTCGGCATATTGGGGGGTGGCGCGGGCGGTGTGGTAGGGCGTGCCTTAGCCACTTGCCCCATCGTGCTAAGATGGCCGGAGCGCGAGGGGCGCACCCGGTCCGCGGAAAGGACAGAAGTCCACCCGATCACAACAATTCGCCGTCGCGAACTAACTTTCTGCCCATCGATGCGGACCTCGGGCGTACGAAAGGAAGTTCGTCATGCCGGTAAGACCGCTCCCCTCAAATCCCGACCTCGACCACCTCAAATATCAAGCCAAAGACCTGCTGAAGGGCCATGCCAGCCGCAATCCGGGAGTGGCCCAGCGAATCAGGGAGTTCCATCCGCGTTTCAGGAATGCCACGGACGTCGAGATCTTTGGCGCAACGCTCAGCCTCAGCGACGCGCAACTCGCCATCGCTCGTGAGTCTGGTTTTCCGAGCTGGCCTCGATTGAAAGCTCATATCGAAAAACCGGCCCTTTCCGATCGACTGAACTTGCCGCACCATGAGCGCATCGAAGACGCCATTTTTCGCCGCGCTGTCGACCTTCTGGATGCAGGGGACGTAGCGGGCTTGCGTGCTCACCTGCGCGAATATCCGAAAGTAGCGCAGCAGCACGTGGTTTTCGAGGGCGGAAACTACTTTCGCAATCCCACGTTGCTGGAATTCGTCGCGGAAAACCCAACTCGCCGCGGAACTCTGCCGGGGAACATTGTTCAAGTAACAAAGGTCATTCTTGACGCCGATACCACACAATCCGCGCTGGACGAGACGCTTGAGCTGGCGGCCAGCAGCAATGTGGCGCGTGAATGCGGCGTGCAACTTGCATTGATCGACCTGCTATGCGATTACGGAGCCGATCCCAACCGCGCAATACGAACTGCGGCGGCGTTTGCCGAGTTCGACGGGATGAACGCCTTGATCCGCCGCGGCGCCCGGATCGATTTGTCCATAGCCGGGGCGCTGGGGCGCATTGCGGAAGCCCGTCGCCTGCTTCCCCATGCCGACGCTGAGAATCGCCACTGGGCACTCGCGCTGGCCTCGCAGTTCGGTCATGTTGAAATCGTGCGGATGTTGCTTGACGCGGGCGAGGATCCCAACCGATACAACCCGCTCGGCGGACATTCTCACTCCACACCATTGCACCGGGCCGCAGTGAGCGGCCACCTGGACATGGTCCGGCTTCTGGTGGAACGCGGAGCAAGACCGGATTGGAAGGACACACTATGGCAAGCCACGCCTGCCGACTGGGCTAGGCACGAAGGCCGCACCGAGGTTGAGGCATACCTTCGTGCGAAAGAAGCCGAAAGGGAGAAGCAAGAGTAAAGCAGAGCCGTCTAGCGATGAGGCTGGATCCGGATTTCGAACAGCTTGGGCCAAAGTTTTCCGGTGACGAAGAGCCGGTCCGACTTCGAGTCATAGGCGATGCCGTTCAGGACAGCATCCGAGCTTTCCAAGGAGCGCTTATCGATGATTCCGCTTAGGTCGAGCCATCCCAGGACCTTGCCGGTGCGCGGCGAGATGCGGACGATGATGTCGCTCTGCCAAATGTTGGCGTAGATTTCGCCGTGAACGTACTCGAGTTCGTTGAGGTTCTCGATCGCATGGCCAGCGCTGTCCGTGACATGGATGCGCCGGGTCTCGCGGAAGGACTTAGGATCGAGAAAGCGGAGGTAGCCACTGCCATCGCTCATGATCAGTTGCTTGTCATCGTGCGTGATGCCCCACCCTTCGCCGGAATATGGGAACGTCCGCAGCAAGGAGAAGCTGAAGCGATCGTAGACGAATCCTTTTTGCGCTTTCCAGGTCAACTGAACCAAAGTGCTGCCCCAATCGGTGAGGCCTTCGCCAAAGTACTCGGACGGCAAATCGTATTTCTGAAGGACCCGTCCGGTGAGCAGGTCCACCATTCGGATCGACGATCTGCCATTAAGGCCGGTGCTCTCATACAGATGACCATCAACGTAAAGCAGTCCCTGAGTGAAGGCTTTGGGATCGTGCGGATACGCGTGGACGAGCTGATAGCTATCGGCGGGAGCGGAGATGGGTGGGTTCGCGCTTGCGGAGATGGCAAGTGCGCAGAGGAACAAAACGAGGAGAAATCGGCGCTGAAACATGAACCGCCAGCTTAAGGGAATGGAATGGCCGACGCAAACCGCTGCCGCTACTGCCCGGCGGCGTCGCGATCAGCCAGTAACAGGGCTTGCGATTGGCTGATGCGTCCGGCGGGAATCGACGGATCGGCAGCGCGCAGCTTAGGAAACGCCGAGACCTTATCCTTGCCGCTCACCAGCCAGAGGATGCGCCGGGAGCGATTGATGACAGGATAGGTCAATGTCATGCGGCGGCGGTCCTGATAGACGCCGGTGATGGCGACGTCAGCATTGGTGACGTTGAGCACGGGATCGCCGGGGATGAGGGACGCGGTGTGGCCGTCGGGACCGAGGCCGAGATGGGCGAGATCGAGCACCGGAGGTTTGCCGGCGACGCCCTCTAAGGTGTGGGCGTACTCTTTCGCCGCGGCCTCGACGTCGGGCAACTCCACCGGCATCGCGTAGATCTGTTCTGGCGGGATGGGAGCATGCTGGAGCAAGCTGTCGCGGAGGTGAACGTAGTTGCGATCCGGATCGCCGGCGGGGGCAATGCGCTCGTCGATTTGAAAGACGTGGACGTTGGCCCAGGGCACGTCTTCGTCGGCGAGGTCAGCCAGCATCAGCCATGGGCTTTTGCCTCCGCTGACTGCCATAACGAAGCGGCCGCGCGCAGCAACTGCGGCGCGCGCATCGGCAGCAATGACCGCGGCCGCGCGGCGGGCCAGCGAATCGACATCAGGAAGGATTTCGACGTTCATGGTGTCTCCCAAAGTTGGGTTTAGAGGTGTCATCCTGAGCCCAGCAGCGCTCCTTTTTGCCATGTAGAGCGGAAGGATCTCTGCGTCGGGATACGGTATGCCGCTATAGGGGCCTTCGACTATGCGTCCACCCGCCCCGCAAAACAGCGGGTCGGAAAACCGCGGCGGACGCTGCGCTCAGGATGACGAAGAAGCATCGAGCTCTATTTCCCCCCCGTTTTCTCCAGGTGTCCGCCGAATTCATAGCGCATGGCTGAGAGCAGCTTGTCGGCAAAGTCGGCTTGGCCGCGCGAGCTGAAGCGCTCGTACAGAGCAGTGGTCAACACCGATGTGGGCACGCCCTCGTCAATGCTTGCCTTGATGGTCCAGCGGCCTTCACCGGAGTCGGAGACGCGTCCCGCGAACTTGGCCAACTGGGGATCTTCGAGCAGCGCCGACGCCGTCAGGTCCAGCAGCCAGGAGGCAATGACGCTGCCGCGTCGCCAAACTTCGGCCACGTCGGGCAGATTGAAGTCGTACATATAGTGCTCAGGATCGCGCAGGGGAGTGGTTTCGGCATCCACCTCGGCCTTGTGCTTGCCGACGTTGGCCGACTTGATGACATTCAGCCCTTCCGCGTAGGCGGCCATAATGCCGTATTCGATGCCGTTGTGCACCATCTTCACGAAGTGACCACCGCCGTTCGGGCCGCAGTGCAGGTAGCCTTGTTCGGAGGTGCCGCCGGCTTTCTCGCGTCCCGGGGTGCGGTCAATGTTGCCGATGCCCGGGGCGAGGGTTTTGAAGATGGGATCGAGATATTGCACGGCCTTGTCAGGGCCGCCGATCATCATGCAGTAGCCGCGCTCCAGGCCCCAGACGCCGCCACTGGTGCCGACGTCGACGTAGTTGATGCCCTTGGGCGCGAGTTCTTTGGCGCGGCGGATGTCGTCAATGTAATAGGAGTTGCCGCCGTCGATGAGGATGTCGCCGGACTCCAGGAAGGGAACTATGCCGGCGATGGTCTCATCCACGGCAGCGGCAGGAACCATCAGCCAGACCGCGCGCGGCTTGTTCAGCTTTTTGGCGAAGTCCTGCAAGGAAGAGGAGCCGACGGCCTTTTCCTTCACCAGTTCTTCTACTGATTTGGGGAACACATCATAGACCACGCAGTCGTGTCCCGCCTTCATGAGGCGGCGCACCATGTTGGCGCCCATTCGTCCCAGACCTACCATTCCTAGTTGCATCGTTTGCTCCTGTTGCAAGAAATTGTATCCAACGCACCTTACAGCTTACGAGGAAAGCCCGAAAAGCAAATTCCTCACCGACTAAAGTCGGCGGTGATGACAAGAATAAATGGTCTCTTGCGGCACGCCTAAAGGCATGCCCTTTCAAACCAGGACGGCAGCCCCCTTCAAACGCGTCAGCGGTCAAGTCTTCAGTCCTGCTATGCGCCCTGGGTCAGCACCATGCTCTTAGACTCGATCACCTTCATCAGCTCGTTCCACGAATCGGAGAACGCCTTGGCTCCCTCGGCTTGCAACTGGGCGGCGAGGGCATCCACATCGACACCGGCCTTGGCGAACTCAGCGATTACGTCCTCGCAGTCGCCGCCGTCGCGTGGCATCACCTGTCCCAGTTCACCGTGATCGGCAAAGGCCTTCAGAGTCGGCTCCGGCATGGTGTTCACGGTGTTGGGCGCGGCCAACGCCTTGATGTACAGAGTGTCGGAGGCGCGCGGATCCTTGGTCCCGGTGCTGGCCCAAAGTAGTCGCTGAGGATTGTATCCGGCCTTCACGATGGCCTGCCAGCGCGGGCTTGCGAGCAGGTCGACATAGGCCTTGTAAGCGCGTCCGGCGATGGCGATGCCGAGCTTGTCGCGCAGATTGTCGGGAACTTTGCCGGCGACCGCAACGTCCCAGCGGCTGATGAAGATGGAAGCGACAGAACCAACCTTCGTGTCCAATCCGGCAGCGATGCGGCGCTCGATTCCGCGCAGATAGGCTTCGGCCGCGGCGAGATAGTGTTCGCGCGAGAACAGCAAGGTCACATTGACGGAAACGCCAGCGAAGATGGCTTCCTCGATGGCCGGCAAACCTTGCGGAGTGCCAGGAATCTTGATGAAGAGGTTGGGACGCGCGGCGCGCGCGTGCAACTGTTTCGCCGCTGTCAGCGTGCTCGCGGTGTCGTAGGCCAGCAGAGGCGAGACCTCGAGCGAGACCCAACCATCTACGCCCCTGGTCTGGTCGTGGACCGGGCGAAACAAGTCGGCGGCGCGAGTTAAGTCTTCCAGCGCCAGCTCGAAAAACAGCGCCTCTCCGGATTTCCCTTGGCTGAGTTTTTGCTGGATTGCGGGATCATAGGACGCGCTCTTCTTGATGGCCTGGTCGAAGATAGTCGGGTTCGATGTGAGTCCAGTGACGGAGAAATCATCGATGTAGCTCTTTAGCGTGCCAGTGTTCAACAGGTCGCGCGTGATGTTATCGAGCCAGAGACTCTGGCCGAGATCGTGCAAAGCTTGCGTTGCCTTCATTCCTCACCTCGAAGATCGTCTTGTTGAAGCTATCAGCCAACCCGCCCGGCTTCAACTGGGCGACGGGAAATTAATATGGTTTGGACAATTTATCTCGAAGCCCAGCGAAAAACCCCTGAGCGCGACCCCGAAAGCTCTGGGTGAAAACTGTGCCGTCCCCACGGGACTCAGCGAATTATCCCACTTCACCCAGCACTGCGCCTCCGGCTCCGTGATGGGCTAGACTTCGCGCCTGCCGGCGCTCGATTCCTGAACTTCCCGTTCCACGGCGGAAAACGCACCGTTAGTTCTCACGCATACACAAACTCGGAAGTGGGGGAACAGAGATGCAATTGATGGTGATTATAAGCTCCGGGGCGGGCCTTGATTCGAGCGGCGTTCTGGGTCGCCTGGTTCGTGGGTCACACCAATGTGTGACGCATGAACAGTGGTTTTCATTGAACCTCACAACCGCTGGTGATAACGTTAATGAGTTCGGGATATGGCGGTTAGCGCTCTTGATCCGGTCGCGGCAGATGTTTGCGGAAGCATAATCACCCGTCGCTGTCATGCTAGAAGATCTGGCCTTCCGGCGAATCAGCCGGGTCTGCGCGTACTCCCGGTTCCCGACGCGAGGCTCAGTAGAGCCTGGGTCCTTTCTACTCATATTTTTCGAGGTGAGGCGTGGCGTCTTCTTACAATGGAATTCCTTTACCGTCCAGCGGGGCGAAAATCACTTTTGACGGTAAGTTCGTCATTCCCGACAACCCCATCATTCCCTTCATCGAGGGCGACGGCACCGGGCGCGACATCTGGAAAGCGTCAGTGCGGGTGTTCGATGCCGCGGTGGATATCGCGTACAACGGCAAGCGCCGCG